>NZ_JBWKLQ010000011.1:40302-141134 GCF_056429965.1 Streptomyces sp. NPDC046122
CCCCATCGGAACACCATAGCGCAGTGCGAAAGAGAAAAAAAACACCCCCCCCCCCACCACCCCCCCCCCCCCCCCCCCCCCCCCCCCCCCCCCCCCCCCCCCCGCGGCTCTTGTCGTTCCCCGGTGCGCGGCGCCGGGTCAGGGGGTCAGCGGCGGTCGCGGTCCGTGCTCGTCGCGCCGGGGAGCGGGCGATCCGTCCTGCCGGATGACCTCGCCCTGCACGACCTTGCCGTCCGGGCGGTGCATCCGGGCCTGCTGGAAGGCGTCGCCCAGGCGGCCGCCGCCCGCCGCGCTCATCCGGCGTTCCAGGGAACGCTCTGCGCGCCGTCCGAGGAACGTCCGCACGGGCGGTACGAGGAGCAGCAGTCCCGCCACGTCCGAGATCATCCCGGGCAGCGTCAGCAGCAGGCCGCCGAGCATCAGGAAGCCGCTGCCGCTGCCCAGGCGGCGCTGCGCGGGCGTCTCGCCCGCCTGCTGCCGCTGGAGCGTCTCGGTGAGGTTCTTGAAGGCCCGCCGTCCCGCCCGCTTGACGACCACCGCGCCGAGCAGGGCCCCCGCGACCAGCAGCAGCAGGACCGTGAAGCCGCCGGCGGCGTCGGCCAGCAATGTCAGGAGCCAGATCTCGAGCACCAGCCAGGCGACGACGCCGAGCGGTACGAAGGTGCGCGCGCGAGAGCGCCGGGGAGCGGTAGGGGGCGGTGAGCCGGTCGTCATGCCCCCAGTGTGCCTGGGCGGGCGCCTGGACGGCGTAAGGGGGGGATCAGGAGGGCTTGCGCCCCAGCAGCTTGTTCGCCCGGGAGCCGACGCCCCAGGCCGTGACGCGCCACAGCGCCTCGACGACGATGTCCCGGCTCATCTTGCTGTCGCCCAGCTCCCGCTCGACGAAGGTGATCGGCACCTCGACGACGTTGTAGCCGGCCTCGACCGCGCGCCGGGCGAGGTCGACCTGGAAGCAGTACCCCTGGGAGGCGACGTCTTCGAGGCCGAGACCTTCCAGGGTCTCGGCGCGGAAGGCGCGGAAGCCGCCCGTCACGTCCCGGATCGGCACGCCGAGGAGCACCCGCGAGTACGTGCTGCCGCCGCGCGAGAGAACCTCACGGTGCTTGGGCCAGTTGACGACGCGTCCGCCCGGCACCCAGCGCGAGCCGAGCACCAGGTCGGCCCCCTTGAGCGCGGTCAGCAGCCGGGGCAGTTCCTCGGGCTGGTGCGAGCCGTCCGCGTCCATTTCGACGAGTACGCCGTAGCCGTGCTCGACGCCCCAGTTGAAGCCTGCCAGATAGGCCGCGCCCAGGCCCTCCTTGCCCTTGCGGTGCAGGACGTGGACCTGGTCGTCCGAGGCCGCGATCTCGTCGGCGGTCTTGCCGGTGCCGTCGGGGCTGTTGTCGTCGGCGACCAGGACGTGCGCGTCGGGCACCGCGGCACGCACCCGGGAGACGATCGGCTTGATGTTCTCGGCCTCGTTGTAGGTCGGAATGATCACCAAGGCTCTGCCGAGCGGGCCGTAACGCCTCTGACCGCCGTCGTTCACTGCTTCCCCTTAATGTCCGTACACCGTTGCCCCACCATAGCGAGCGTGGTCGGCGGGTCCGCACGGAAGGCGGCCGGAGGAAGCGCACCGGTTTCTGCGGGTCGGGGCCCGGTGTCCTTCGGGCCGGCCCCGGGCCCGCCGGCTGCGGGTCGGCCGAGAGCCGTTGTCTACTGAACGTCCGGGCCCCACCCGGGTCCCACCTGCCGGTCGGCCGAAACCTTCCCTCGCCCCCGAGGCGCGGGCGCTGAACCTGGCTCCGAGTACTGGCGCGCCGGTGCGGCGCACCGCCCCATGACCCAGCGGCGTTCGACGACTGCGTGGAGGTTTGCCGGCCGGACGTCCTGCGGTGGACTCCGCCGAACCTACCCGCCGGTGGCCGCTTTCTGTCAACAGTCGTTTGACCTGGGGTTATTGCCCAAATCACCAGGTCAGTGCGGAAGGTACGGACTTGCCATGGAACCCCGGTGGATCACCGATCGGCCGTACGCGGTCGGCGCACATCACCCGTTCGGCCGCTCGTAAACAGTTTGTCCGAAGACCACGGTCCGCAGGCAGACGGGGAGTTGGGCGCCGGGCGTGAGGTCCGGCAGGCCGGGCGTGCCCGAGCGCGGGTCGGTCGACCAGCGGGCGACCCGGTCGTCGGGCGCCTGCACCACGAGTGCGTCGGCGCGCCAGACCGCGTAGTCGGCGAGCGCCCCGGGGACCAGGGTGCCCGCGTCGTCGCGGCCGACGGCGCGCCAGCCGCCGCGCGTGTGGGCGGTGAAGGCCGCGCGTACGGAGACGCGGTGCTCGGGCGTCCGGTGGAAGGCCGCGGCGCGAACCGTGCCCCACGGGTCGAGCGGGGTGACGGGGCTGTCGGAGCCGAAGGCCAGCGGCACGCCGGCGCGCAGCAGCGCCGCGTACGGGTTGAGCGTACGGGCCCGCCCGGCGCCCAGGCGGCGGGCGTACATCCCGTCCTCGCCGCCCCAGGCGGCGTCGAAGGCGGGCTGCACCGACGCGGTGAGGGCGAACTCGGCGAAGGCGGCGATGGTGGCCGGGGTCAGCATCTCCGCGTGCTCGATCCGGTGGCGGGCGGCGCGGACGCGGGCCAGGCCGAGCTTGTCGGCCGCCGCGCGCACCCCGTCGACCACCGAGGTGAGCGCGGCGTCGCCGATGGCGTGGAAGCCGGCCTGGAGCCCGGCCTCGGTGCAGGCGGTGACGTGGGCGGCCACGGCCGCCGTGTCGAGGAAGGCGGAGCCGGTGTGGGACGCGTCGGCGTACGGGGTGTGCAGGCAGGCGGTGTGCGAGCCGAGGGACCCGTCGACGAAGAGGTCGCCCGCCGCGCCGGCCGCGCCGAGCTCCCGGACGCGCCGGGCGTCCTTCGCGCCCGTGACCTGCTCCGCCCAGTAACCGAAGACGCGGGGGCCGGGCTCGTCGGCCGCCAGCTTCAGCAGGGCGGCGAAGTCCTCCTCGGAGGAGATCTCGGGACCCGCGCACTCGTGCACCGTGCCGATGCCGAGCGAGGCGGCGTGGGCGAGCGCCGCGCGCTGCGCCTCGGCGCGCTGCCGGGGGGTGACGGCGCCGTGCGCCGCCGCGCGCACCGCGTGGTGGGCGGCGGCGGTGAGCGGGGCGTCCGGGTGGTAGCCGGCCAGGCCGGTCACGCCCGGGACCAGGTCGAGGAGGGCGGTGGTGACGACGGCGGAGTGGACGTCGATCCGGGGCAGGTACAGCGGCCGGCCGCCGGCCGCCTCGTCGAGTTCGGCGCGCGTCGGAGGCCGCTGTTCGGGCCAGCGCGTGGCGTCCCAGCCGTGCCCGAGGAGGATCCGGCCCGCCGGCGCCGAGGCGGCGTGCGCCCGTACGAGCTCCAGCGCCTCGGCGAGACTCCGCGCGCCGGAGACGTCGAGGCCGGTGAGCGCGAGGCCGGTGGAGGTGGTGTGCACGTGCGCGTCCGTGAACGCGGGGGTGACCAGCGCCCCTTCGAGGTCGATCACCTCGTCGACGCCCGGGGCGAACGCGTCGGCGGCCCCTTCGGAGCCCACCCAGGCGACGTGTCCGCGTTCGACGACCATCGCGGTGGCGAAGGGGTCGGCGGGGCTGTGGACCTCGCCGCCGCGCAGCAGCACGGTGCGGTGGTCGGCCTGGAGGGTGGGGGCGTCGCGCTCGGTCATGGTGAACAGTCTCGCCCCTCGCGCGGGACGAGCCGTGCGCGGGGGGCGTGGGCGGCGGCCGGGCCCGGTGGTCAGACCTGCGGCGGGCGGGCTTCGTAGGGGGTGGAGAGGACGACCGTCGTACGGGTGGACACGCCGGCCAGGGACCGGATCCGCGTCAGCAGGTGCTCCAGTTCGAGCGGGGTCGCGACCCGCACCTTGAGGATGTAGTTCTCGTCCCCCGCGACGCTGTGGCACGCCTCGATCTCGGGAACGCCCGCCAGCCGTTCCGAGATGTCGTCGGGGGCGCTGGGGTCGAACGGTTTCACCGAGATGAAAGCGGTGAGCGGCAGCCCGACGGCCTCGGGGTCGACCACCGCGGCGTAGCCCCGGATGACGCCCCGCTGCTCCAGCCTGCGCACCCGCTGGTGCACGGCTGACGTGGACAGGCCCGTGGCCTTGCCCAGGTCGGTATAGCTCATCCGCCCGTCCTTGACGAGCAAATCCACGATCTGACGATCCAGCTCCTCCATAGCGGGTCAACCTATGCCCCGGAGGCCCTCACGCACAGCCGGAGTCTCACGGGAGGGGCACCTGCGGGCGGCATGTGACGAACGCCACAGGTCTGGAGCCGTGTCCTTCGCGCAAGCGCGATTACCGCGCGTGCGCGAAGGGAAGTGCTTGCTGTGGTCGAGGCCGCAGCGCCTTGTCGGCCCACCCGAGGGGGAGTGTCTCCATGCAGAACCAGAAGCGCACCGGACGTACCGAACCGGAGCCCGTTGATCGCGTCGACGAGGATGAGATCGACGATCTCGACGCGTACGACACCTTTGAGATGTTCCGGGTGATCTGCCCGGACTGTGCCCAGCCGATCGCGTTGCTGGCGGACGAGAACGTCCTGCCCGAGCACGCGAAGTGCCCGACCCCGTGGAACCCGTTCGGGCTCACGGCCTGCGAGGGCACCGGCCGCCCGGCGGCGGACGCCGAGCCCGCAGACGCGACGCTGGAGGTCCAGGAGCAGGAAACGGCCCTGCTGTTGACGCTCCCTCAGGGGCTCGACTGGCGGACGCAGCCGTTCTCGCACGTCGGGGGGCCGGGCTCGCGCCCGCTGAAGGCGTCGCAGTTGCGCCGCGCCGCCTAGCGACTCTTCCGCCCTCAGGGCGTCTCCCAGTAGGTTCCGCGCACCATCGCCTCCAGCGACGCGCGGTGCAGGATCATCGTGTCCGGGTCCGCGGGGACCCGGATCTCTCCGAAGTGCACCTGCCGGTGGGCGATGCGCAGCATCACCACGGCGTGCCGCAGGGCGGCGTACAGCGTGTGGAACTCCATGTCCCGCGGCGTGTGGCCGGTGAGTTCGGCGTACCGCGACTCGACGTCGTCGCGCCGCAGGAAGCCCGGCAGGCCGGGCAGGCCGAAGCTCACCGTGAGGTCCTGGAAGAAGCGGTGGAGGTAGACCGTCCAGCCCAGGTCGAGTTCGCGCGGCCCGTAGGAGGCCATCTCCCAGTCGAGTACGGCGGCGGGCTCGAAGCCGTCGTAGACGATGTTGCCGATGCGGGCGTCGCCCCAGCTGAGCACGGCAGGAGCGGTGTCGTCGGGCCAGTGCGCCTCCAGCCAGTCGAAGGCCGACTCGATGAGCGGTGACCGGGCGACGCCGTCCACCACCCAGGCGTAGTACGCCCGTTGCGCCTCGACATGGCGCCGCAGGGGGCTGCCCGTGCCCGGCGGCATCAGGAACTCCGCCTCCTTCGCGGGGAACTGGTCGTGCAGGCGGGCGAGGACGGTCAGCGTCGCGTCCTGGAGGCGGGCCCGCTCCGCGTCGGTGGCCGAGTGCAGCCAGTTGCCCTCGTACGTGTAGGGCATCACGTCCGGCGGGACGCGGCCCGCGGCGCGTTCCATGACGAAGAAAGGCGCGCCGAGCGGCCCGGGGTCCTCCTCCAGCCACAGGACGCGCGGCACGGGGACGCCCGTGTGCCGCGCGACGAGGCTCATGACGCGGTGCTGGCGGGCCATGTCGTAGACGGGGAAGACGCTGTACGCGCCGGGGTCGGCGGCCAGGCGCAGGGCGCAGGAGGACACCGGGGCGGACGGGTGGTCGAGGTCGAAGAGCAGCGTCTCGCTCGACATGCCGTTGGCGGCGGGCGCCTCGACGCCGCCGATCCGGGCGCCGGGCAGCCGCGTGCCGAGCCACGCGGTCAGGCGGCGGGCGAGTTCCTCCGGGTCGCGGGTGGTGGTGCGGGGCCGGGGTGCGGTTGCCATGCCGTACTCCTGTCGGGAGGGTGACGCTCAGGGGGCCACCGATTCGAAGCCGGTGAAGCCGCTCGGATCGTGGCGGCCGAAGGTGCCGTGCTCGAAGATCCCGTAACCGGTCCGCCCGTCGAGGGTGAAGCGGGCGGCGTGGTCGGTGACGCCGTACGCGGCCATGGGGTGCGCGGCGGGGTCGGAGAGGTCGTACGTGCGGCGGTCCGTCCAGCCGCGCCCCTGCCAGCTGCCGTGCTGCCAGTCCGTCGCGGGCGGGTAGCCGGCGCCGACGGCCAGCGGCGAGGAGTTGAGGATCTCGACGCCGAGCTGCAGCGGCTTGCGGTCGGGTCCGGTGAGGTGGACGACGGCGCGCTCGGGGTGGCGGGTGCCCGGGCGGTACGTGATGTCCGCGTGGGGCCAGCCCAGCTGGACGTCGCGCTCGCCCTCGCGCACGAGCAGCGCCTCGTTCAGGGTCCGGTGGCCGTCGGCGTCCTCCTGGGCGATCACCATCAGGAACCGGTCGTCGAAGCGCGCCGGCGCCCAGATCCAGTGGAGGCCCTCGGGCGGGTGCTCCTCGGCGGCCCGGCCGCCGTCCTCACCCGGGATCGGCCGTACGCCCCAGCTCCGGTCGCGGGTGCCGGTCCACTCCCCCGCAGTCAGGGGTATCTCCTCTCCCCCGGCGCGGATCACGCCCGTACAGCCGCCCGCCTGGACGAAGCGGCGGCCTTCGAGCATCAGGCGGCCGCCGCGCCGCTGGACGTGGTGCGGCTCCCAGACGGCGGGGAAGTGCGCCGTCCACGTGACGTCGTACGCGAGGGCGTCCGGGTCGGCGGGATCGGCGTCGCAGTGGAGCGTGAAGCGGCGCAGCGGCTCGTCGACGGTGATCCGCAGGGGGCCGACGCAGAGATTCATGCGGTCGTCGGTGAGGGCGTCCGAGGCGCGCACGGCGTGCAGTCGGCCGCCGATGCGCAGGGTGGCGTAGGCGTCGATCACTCCGGTGTTCGGGTAGACGCCGAGCCCCGCGATGAGCAGGGCGCGGCCGGTGTGGTCGACGAGGTGGAAGATGCAGCGGTCGTAGGCGTTGCGGTCGCCGGTGGCGACGTGCTTCATCGACAACGGGGCCTGGTGGATCGGGTATTCGTCGAGCGCGATGGGTCGGTCCTCGGCCACGGCGGTCCTCCTGGGCGCGGACGTAGCGGAATACGGCGTACGCGTCGCCCGGAGGCGCGGTCCCCGGCGGCGGACTTGACGGTACGTCAGAAACCCTGCCGGGGGCCATACGCATGTCACCGCGCGAGGGCTCGTTCGTCGCTCCGGGCCGGCCCCGGTCAGCCGCTCCGGGGCGGCGCCGGCCGCCCGGTGGGGCGGCGCCGTCCGTCGCCCGGGGGTCCGGGTCGTTCACCGCGCGAACGGAAACCCGAATGGCGTGGGCGATAACCCGGGACGCCTTGTGACTGTTGGCCCGATATGACCCTGCAGTACACCCAGGTCGGCGACGGACGCCGGCGTTTCGTTCCTCCGCCCTCCGCTACCGCAGAATCGGTTCCGCATCCCACGGACCCGCCCCTGTTCCGCGCGCTCCTGCGCCAGTGGCACAGCCACGGCCGCACCCTTCCGGGACGCCGCGACCCGGAGTGGGTCCGGCTCGTGGCGTCCCCGGCCTGGCCGGACGCGGCGCGGATCAGCGCGTCTCGGGACCTACGAGACGGCGGGCGATGACCATGCGCTGAATCTGGTTCGTACCCTCGACGATCTGGAGGACCTTCGCCTCGCGCATGAAGCGCTCGACGGGGAAGTCCAGCGTGTAGCCGTAGCCGCCGAGCACCTGGACGGCGTCGGTCGTCACGCGCATCGCCGCGTCGGTGCAGAACAGCTTCGCCATCGCGGCCTCCCGCGAGAACGGCTGCCCGGCGTCCCGCAGGCGCGCCGCCGCGAGGTAGAGCGACCGGCCCGCCTCGATCTGGGTGGCCATGTCGGCGAGCATGAAGCGCAGGCCCTGGAAGTCGGAGATCGGCCGGCCGAACTGCTGCCGGCCGGTGGCGTACGAGACCGCCTCGTCCAGGGCCGCCTGGGCGACGCCGATCGCGCAGGCGGCGATGCCGAGGCGCCCCGAATCGAGCGCGGACAGCGCGATCGCGAAGCCCTGGCCCTCCTCGCCGATGCGGCGGGAGTCCGGGACCCGTACGCCGTCGAAGTTGAGCTGGGCCGTGGGCGAGCCCTTCATGCCCATCTTCTTCTCGGGCGCCGCGGCGTTCAGCCCCTCGGCGTCGCCGGGGACCAGGAAGGCCGTGATGCCCCGGGGGCCCTCTTCACCCGTACGGGCGAGCACGGTGTAGAAGTCGGCGATCCCCCCGTGGGTGATCCACGCCTTCGTGCCGGTGATGACCCAGTCGTCGCCGTCGCGCACGGCCTTGGTGCGCAGCGAGGCGGCGTCGGAACCGGAGGCGGGCTCCGAGAGGCAGTAGGCACCGAGCAGGCCGCCGCCGAGCATGGCGGGCAGGTGCGCGGACTGCTGTTCCTTGGTGCCGTAGCCCGCCAGCGCGTGACAGGCGAGGCTGTGGACGCTGACGCCGAGGCCGACCGTGAGGCGGGCGGCGGCGAGCTCTTCGAGTACCTGGAGGTAGACCTCGTACGGCTGGTCTCCGCCGCCGTGCTCGGCGTCGTACGGCAGACCGAGCAGACCGGAATCGGAGAGCAGGGCGAAGATCTCGCGCGGGAAGTGCCCGGCGTCCTCCTCGGCTGCGGCCCGGGGGGCGATCTCCCGCTGGATCATGTCGCGCACGAGCGCGAGCAGATCCCGGGACTCCTCGGTGGGCAGCTGTCGTTCCACCGGCTGCGGGGCGCGGTCGGGCATGGGGGCGCTCTCCTCCCTGTCGGGCGCTGCGGCGGTCGCGCGCGCAGGGTGTGGCCGCGCCGCCGGTCTCTCTGCCTGGCCGCCGGCACCCCTCCGGATCACGGAAGTCGCTGGCCAGCGGCTGTGGCGCGTTGAGTATGCCCGATGGATCGACGTACGTCACGGGGTCGCCGGAGGCGCCGGGCAGCTCGGCTCCAGTTCCTCGATCGTGCGGAGCGTGGCGCGCAGCAGCCTTGTGAGCAGCTCGCGCACGGCGTCGCGGCCGAGCTCCTGGTGGCTCAGCCAGTCCAGCGTGACCCCTTCGGCCCCGGCCATCCAGCCGATGAGGGCCAACCGGGCGGTCGGCGGGATGTCGCGGCGGCCGTACGCGCCCTCCGCGACGGTGGCGATCAGCTCCTCGCGGACCGCCTCGCGGATGGCCTGCACCTCGGTGTCGAAGCCGACGCCGCCGGTGACGATCGTGCGGAACGCCGCCTGGTGGTGCTCGGCGTAGCGCAGATAGCCGTCGATGGTGCGCTGAACGCGTTCGGCGGTCGGCAGGTCACGGTCGCTGCCGGCCCGGGCGACCAGTTCGGCGACCGACTCCTCGACGATGGCGAGGTAGTAGCCGCGTTTGCTCTTGAAGTAGTAGTAGATCAAGCCCTTGGCGACGCCCGCGTGCCGGGCGATGTCGTCCATCGACAGGGCGTCGTACGACGTGTCGGCGAACAACTTCCGCCCGGTCGCGATGAGTTCGGCGCGGCGCACCTGCGATCGCTCGCTGGAGCCACGCTGTTGACTAATATTCAATACCGGCCCTAGTCTCCCACTGCCACAGGATGTCCGCAGTATGGCAGAGCTGCGCCGACTCCCTTTCCGCGTCGGCCTGTCGACGGATATTCCGCGCACTCGCACCCTGCTCCACAGCACCTCCAGGCACTTCCCCCGCGCACCGCGACGACGTACGGGAGGAACCAAGTGAGCGCATCCGAACGGCCGCCCGCCGAGGGCAGGACGGCATGGAAGAAGACAGCGGTCCTCGCGACGCCGGCGGTCCTCGCGGTCGCGGTGATGACGTCGATGATGGGCCAGGGAGCGCTGGCCGCGTCGTTCGCCGTGTCCGGGACGAGCTTCCAGGTGGCGTCGGGGAAACTGACGAGCCGGGGACTGTCCAGTTACGTGCAGACGGACCGGTCGGCGGACGGCAAGGGCCACCCGGTCGCGCTGCTCGGCATCGGGGACGCCAGGCTCAGCGACATCTGCCAGGCCGCCGAGATCGACACCCCCGTCGGCACGGTCGTCTTCAAACTGACGGCCGGCGGCAAGGCCGGTGAGGTGACGGCCAGCAGTCTGATCATCGACGCCGAGGACCTCGTCGGCGACGCCCGCTTCGGCACGGCGCAGATCGGCCGGGACGCCTCGACGCTGGACCAGGTGCCCGGGGTCAAGGGCGAGGCCGGGAAGTTCGGGCTCCAGGCCGGGGACATCGAGGTGGCGGGCGTGAAGTCGCACGCCTGGTCGGCGACCGGCGGGAACTTCCGGCTGAAGGGGCTCAGCATCGACGTGAGCCTGGACGGCAAGAAGTGCTTCTGATCCGCCGCGCGGCGAATGGCCGGCCGGCGCAGCGGCTTTCGCACCCGGACGCGCGGCGCGCGCTGCGCGCCTGGCGGCGGACCCGCCCGTTCTGGGGCGGACTGCTGCTGATCCTCGGCGGAACCGAGCTGCTGCTGGTGCCCCTGTCGCCGCTGACGGTGCTGGTGAGCCTGGGGCTCGGCGGGCTCGCGGCGATCGGGATCGGGCTGACCCTCGTCGCGGCCGGTCTGTTCCTGTGGTTCCTGCCGCACACCCGCCATTACGTGAGCGTCAACGCGCTGCTGCTGTCCGTCCTGTCGTTCGCCGCGACGAACCTCGGCGGTTTCGTGGTGGGGACGGCGCTGAGCATCGCGGGCAGCGCGATGGGGTTCGGCTGGACGCCCGTGCGGAAGCCGGAGGAGGCCGTACGGGAGCCGGAGGAGGCGGCCGTTCCGCCGCCCACCGGCGGGCAGGGTCCGCGGACGTTCGCAGCGGCGCTGCCGGTCGTCCTGCTGGCGGCGCTCGGCCAGAGCCCGGTGCGGGAGGCGCCGGCCCCCGGGGCGGTCGTCGCGGCCCGCACGCCGCCGACGGTGACCACGACGCTGTTCGCGCCCCACGGGTTCCTGGTGGCCGGGGTGCGGGAGGTGCCGACCGCCGACGGCCCGGTGCGGGCGATGGTGCTCAGGATGCGGTCCGCCTCGCTCACCGACTACCGTCTCCGGACCCGCGACGGCCGCGAGGAACTGACGCTCGGGGCCGACACCCTGGACCTGAGCGGCGATGTGACGCTCTACCTCACCCGGTTCAGCGGGTGCCTGGAGGGCGTCCTGTGCCTCACCTTCACCCCGGACGGCCTTCCGGTGCCGCCCGTGGTGCCGCCGTTCGTCTTCATGACGGACGTGCGCGCCGAACAGGCGCTGGTCACCTCGGACTCGATCGTCACCGACGGGCTGACCCTGCGGGCGCCGTGATCCGACGCCCGTTACATGAGGCCGGCCTGCGTGACGAACATGGCGAGGACCACGACGAGGGTCCAGCCCATGACGTGCTCGAGGATCTTGGGGCCGTCGTCCGTGGGGCCGCCGGTGCCGGCCCTGGACTCGGTGCGGGTGATGTCGGCAGTGGTCGCTGTCATGGCATCCACAGTGCCCACCGGGGCCGCCCCCGGGGAAGATGACGTTCGTCACGCCCCGGGACCGGCCCCCGCGATCAGCGGACTCCGACGGCCGCGAGAGCCCGCTGCTGCGCGGCTGTGGGGCGGGCGGGCCAGTAGAGGTAGCAGACGCCTCCTGTGCCGGACACCACCTTCCCGCTCGCGTTGTAGCGCTTGGTGCGCAGCCAGATGTTCTCCCATTCGCGGCGCTTGTAGACGCGGCGTACGGCCTGGTTGTCCGCGGAGGCGGGGTCGTTCGCGATCACGTCGCCGTCCGGGGTGAAGCCGATGACGGTCATGAGGTGGCCCGCGGTGCCGTAGCCCGCGCCCGTCAGCTCCTCCTTGAGGAAGGACTGCGACGTCATGGCCGGGATGCCCGCGCGGATCAGCGTCTCCAGCTCGGTGAGCGAGTGCAGGCGGGTGACGACGGCGCTCATGTCCTCGTACGTGGCGGCGTAGGCGGCGTTGAAGGGCCAGTTGCCGCACCCGCTGTACTGGTAGTCGAAGGTGAACCGCGCCGCGTGGCAGACCTGCGGGTCCTCGAAGGCCGGATCGACCCAGGCCAGGTCCTCCGCGGTGGGCCCGCGGCCCCAGTATTCGATGATCATCTGCGACGAGGTGGGGCTGCACCACGCCTCACCGCCGTTGTCGTACTCGGGGTACTGGCCGATGTGCGTGTTCTGCGAATAGCGCGGCACGGCCAGCTCCCGGGCCACCCGGGGCGGCGCGGCCGGCACGGCGAAGCGGTCGGGGATGTCCGAGGCCATCGCACCGGCACGCCACACCATGGGGGTCAGCCCGGTGCCGGGCCTGCGGTGGAGGGTCAGCCTGAGCCGGTACGAGGCGAGGCGCAGGTCGCCGGCGGAGCTGTTCATGGCGAACGTGTCGGTCCAGATGCTGCTGCGGCCGTCGCTCTGGTCGTCGACGGAGGTCCGCTTGATGTCGGCGTCGCCAGCCGCCCAGCGGCCCATGACGTACCAGGGAGTGGGGGCGCCGTCCGCGTAGGCGCCGCGCAGCTCGATCCCGATCCAGGTGCCGGGCGGGGTGTGGGCGTTCCAGGAGGCGATGACCTCGCTCGCCGGGACGGCGCAGCGGTGGACCGGGGAGGTCCAGGTGGCGCTCTCCCACGTGGACGTGGCGCCGGTGTGCGGGTCGGTGTAGTCGGTGCGGCCGGACGGACTGCCGATGACCACGCCCGGCCTGCGGCCCCCCACCACCCGGGTGCCGTCGGCCGTGCCGGAGCGCCAGTCCTTGGCCGAGGACCAGAAACGGTTGTCGACGAGCCGGGCCGGGGCGGCGCCCGCCGCGCCGGCCGGGGACGTGGACGCCGCGACGGCGCCCGCCGCCGCGGCGATCGCGGCGGTCAGGACGGTACGGCGGGAGGTGGGTCTGGTCATGGTCATGGCCCCCGAGTCGGATGCGGATGCGCGGGCAGGTGCACGACAGTGCGCCCACTATGGCCGCCGGCGACGGGCTTGGGCCAGCACTTCGGACCGCGTCGCGTGACCAATATGGGTACAGGCCAATGGCGGAAACCGCACGCCGCGCACGCCGCCTAGGGTGGGAGCGTGGAACGTCTCGATCAGCTCGCCGCCTCGCTGCGCACGCTGCTGCCCTCCTGCGGCCCCGTGCGCCTGGTCGCCGTCGACGGGCACGCCGGCTCGGGCAAGAGCACCTTCGCCGCCCGGTTGGCGGCGGCGCTGGGCGGGGCGCCCGTGCTGCACCTGGACGATCTGGCGACGCACGACGAGCTCTTCGCGTGGACGGGCCGGCTGCGCGAGCAGGTGACGGGCCCCTTCTCGCGCGGGCAGAGCGCGCGGTACGCGACGTACGACTGGAACCTGCGCCGCTTCGGGCCCGCGCGCCCGCTGGAGGCCGCGCCCGTGGTCCTGGTCGAAGGGGTGGGGGCCGGGCGGGCCGCCGTCCGGCCGGATCTCGCCCGGCTGCTCTGGATGGACCTGGGCGCACCGGAGTCGTGGGCGCGCGGGCGGCTCAGGGACGGGCCGGCGCAGGCGGACTTCTGGGACGGATGGACGGCGGCGGAGACGCGCCATTTCGCCGCGGACCCGTCGCGGCCTTACGCGGACCTGTTGGTACGGCAGCGCCAGGAGGGGTACGAGTGGCTCCCGGGACCTTACGCGACAGCGTTGCCGAACCATTCCGTCACCGTGGGTGACCGCCGCGCCCCGCCCTCGGAAACGGTCTGAAAACCTCCCCCCTGAGTGCCTCAACTCCGCTTGACCCGGGGGGCGTACAGGTCTTACGTTCTCAATGTGCGGCTTTTCGAAGTCGCCGCAGACGCGAAGCCCCCGGTTGTTCCCCCGTGATCGGGGGCTTCGTTCTGCCCACAGGCCCCTTCACGACCCCCTGACGACCCCCTTCGCTCACCCTCGGTCACCGTCGCTTCCGGGCCTGCGCCACCCCTTAGTCCAGTCCCGCCCGCACGGGTACGATGCTGCTTGGTGCGGTCAATTCCCTTCCGCGGCACAGCGGTTCTGAGACCTGCCGGCGGGCCCGCGCCCGGCGGCACATCACGGGGGGCACGGTTCGTGGGGGATGTGACGGATTTCGGCTCGCAGGGCGTCAACGCCCCGGCCGAGCTCGCCTGGCTCCGGGGCGTCGACGCGTACACGATGGGCGCGTACCCGCAGGCCGAGGAGGAGTTCAGGTCCGCCGTACGGATGGACCCCGGCATGGCCGACGGCTGGCTCGGTCTCCACGCGCTGCGCGTCGACACCACCACGGCGCTGCTGCGCATGTACCGCCATCGCGAGCGCTTCGGCGAGCAGCGCGCCCGCCACCGCCGGACGCTCAACTCCTGGTACTGGCTGGGGTGGTGGGTGCAGCCCGTCCTGGAGAAGCCACGCGACCTGCTGCTCGCGCACGCCTCCCACTGGCTCGACGGCCGCCATGTGCCCGAGCTCGACCGGGCGCTGGCGGGGCTGCCGCCGGTGGACGCCGATCCACAGGTGCGGTTCCTGCACGCCTGCCGCGCGTACCTGGTCAAGGACTGGGAGCAGCTCGTACGCCACACCGATCCGCTCGTCGACGACCCCCTGCTCGGCATCGAGACCGGACTCTTCGGCGGCATGGCGCGGGTGCGGCTGGAGATGTACGGGCAGGCCGAGCCGATGCTGTCGGCCGCCCTGATGCGCTGCCGCAGCGAGCAGCCGCAGCGCAAGGAGCTGCGGTACTGGCTGGCCCGCGCGCACGAGGGCACCGGGCGCAGCGCGGCGGCCCTGCCGCTGTACCGGGCCGTGCACCGGGTGGATCCCGCCTTCATGGACACCGCGGCGCGGCTCGCCGCGATCGCCGAGGGGGACGGTTACGAGGACTCCGCGGGCTTCGCCGCCGTGTCGCTGGCCGGGATCGGCCAGGACGCGGCGGACGCCGCCGGCGACAGCGAGAGCCTGCCGGGCCCCGAGGTTCCGGAGGGCCGGGACTTCCTGCTCGGGGACGGGCAGCCACCGCGCGGCGGCGGCCCGGTGGCCGTGGCCGGGGACGCCGGCGTACGGGAGAAGGACCGGGTGCCGCCCAGGCCGGGGACGGTGCGGTCCTTCCCGGCCGGCCCCTCCGATTCCGCGATGCTCGCCGAGGCGCTGGCGGAGCTGGAGCGCATGGTCGGCCTCGAACCGGTGAAACGCCAGGTGAAGGCGTTGTCCGCGCAGCTGAACATGGCCAGGTTGCGCGCGGGGCAGGGCCTGCCCGTACAGCCTCCCAAGCGCCACTTCGTGTTCTCGGGCCCTTCCGGCACCGGCAAGACCACCGTCGCGCGCATTCTCGGCCGGGTGTTCTACGCGCTCGGGCTGCTCGGCGGGGACCATCTGGTGGAGGCCCAACGAGCTGATCTGGTAGGGGAGTTCCTGGGCCAGACGGCCGTCAAGGCCAATGAGCTGATCGACTCGGCGATCGGCGGGGTCCTCTTCGTCGACGAGGCGTACTCGCTCTCCAACTCCGGTTACAGCAAGGGCGACGCGTACGGCGACGAGGCCCTGCAGGTGCTCCTCAAGCGCGCCGAGGACAACCGCGACCATCTCGTCGTGATCCTCGCCGGCTACCCGGAGGGCATGGACCGCCTGCTCGCCGTCAACCCCGGCCTGTCCTCACGCTTCACCACCCGCGTGGACTTCCCCAGCTACCGTCCGCTGGAGCTCACCGCCATCGGCGAGGTGCTGGCCGCCGAGAACGGCGACGCGTGGGACGAGGAGGCGCTGGAGGAACTGCGCAGCATCAGCGGGCACGTCGTCGACCAGGGCTGGATCGACGAGCTGGGCAACGGACGGTTCCTGCGCACCCTGTACGAGAAGAGCTGCGCGTACCGCGACCTCAGGCTCTCGGGTTACGCCGCCACGCCGACCCGCGACGACCTGGCGACGCTGCGCCTGCCCGACCTGATGCAGGCGTACGGCGAGGTGCTGTCGGGGCGCGGCCCGGCGAACCGGGGGCGCCAGGAGCCGCCCGCGCTCTGACGGCGCGGACGGCTTCCCCGGGTCAGCCCACCAGGGCCGCCGGTTCCCCCGCCGCCGTCGCCGCGTCGTGGGACGGCCGGGGCGCCGCGACCCGGTGGGCGGGGTCGCGCACCTCGCCCACCAGCATCTCCAGCACGTCCTCCAGCGCCACCAGGCCGAGCACCCGGCCCGACCCGTCCGCCACCTGCGCCAGATGCGTCGCGGCGCGGCGCATCACGGACAGGACGTCGTCCAGGGGCAGTTCGGCGCTCAGCGTCGCCATCGGGCGCCACACGTGCTGCGGCACGGCCCGCTCCCGGTCCTCCAGGTCGAGTACGTCCTTGACGTGCACGTATCCCATGAAGGCGCCGCCGCCGACGCACACCGGGAAGCGCGAGTAGCCGGTGCGCACCGTCAGGTCCTCGATCTCCCGGGGCGTGACGGCGGGCGCCACGGTCACCAGCGACGCCCGGTCGAGCAGCACGTCGGTGACCGGCAGGCTGCCCAGCTCCAGCGCGTCCTCCAGCCGCTCCTGCTCCCCCGGTTCGAGGAGCCCCGCCTGGCCCGAGTCCTCGACGAGGCGGTTGAGCTGCTCACTGGTGAACACCGCCTCCACCTCGTCCCTGGCCTCGACGCCGAACAGCCGCAGCACCGCCCGGGCGCACGCGCCGAGCCCGGCCGTCACCGGGCGGCACAGCCGGGCGAAGCCGACGAGGCCGGGGCTCAGCCACAGCGCGGTCCTCTCCGGCGCGGCCATGGCGAGGTTCTTGGGGACCATCTCGCCGACGACCAGGTGCAGGAACACGACCGCTGCGAGCGCGATCACGTAGCCCAGCGGATGGATCAGCCCCTGCGGCAGGCGCACGGCGTGGAACACCGGCTCCAGCAGGTGCGCCACGGTCGGCTCGGCGACCGCGCCGAGCGTCAGGGAGCAGATGGTGATCCCGAACTGCGCCGCCGCCATCATCTGCGGCAGGTTCTCCAGCCCGTGCACGACCTGCCGCGCACGGGCCGAGCCCGCGGCCGCGAGCGGTTCCATCTGGCTGCGGCGTACGGACACGAGCGCGAACTCGGCGCCGACGAAGAATCCGTTCGCGAGCACCAGGAGCCCCGCGAAGATCAGTTGCACCACGCTCATCGCACGGCCTCCGGAACCTGCGCGGTACGGACGAACCGCACCCGCGTGGCGCGGTAGCGGTCCACCTGCCGCACGGAGAGCCGCCAGCCGGGCAGTTCGGCCCGGTCGCCGGGGGCGGGGATGCGCCCCAGCAGGTCCGCGACCAGGCCGGCCACGGTCTCGTACGGCCCCTCGGGCACGTCGAGACCGATCCGCCGCAGGGTGGGCACCCGGCAGCTGCCGTCCGCCTCCCAGGCCGGCCGGCCGTCCTCGGCGGGGGCGGCGGCCAGCTCGGGCGGTTCGGCGCCCTCGTCGTCGTGCTCGTCCCTGACCTCGCCGACCAGTTCCTCGACGATGTCCTCCAGGGTGACGACGCCGGCCGTGCCGCCGTACTCGTCGACGACGACGGCGATGGGCTGTTCGCCGCGCAGCCGCACGAGGAGCTGCTGCACCGGGAGCGTCTTTGGGACCAGCAGCGGCGGTACGGCGACCCGGGCCACCGGGGTGCGCAGCCGCTCGTGGACGGGCACGGCGAGGGCGTCCTTGAGGTGGACCATGCCGACGATCTCGTCGATGCGCTCCCGGTAGACGGGGAAGCGCGAGAGGCCGGTGGCGCGGGTGAGGTTCAGTACGTCCGCCGCCGTCGCGGAGGACTGGAGGGCGCTGACCCTCACGCGCGGGGTCATCACGTGCTGGGCGGTGAGCCCGCCGAGCGACAGCGTCCGTACGAACAGATCGGCCGTGTCCTGTTCGAGGGCGCCGGCCCGCGCCGAGTGCCGGGCGAGCGAGACGAGTTCGCCCGGAGTGCGGGCGGACGCCAGCTCGTCGGTCGGTTCCACGCCGAGCATGCGTACGAGCCGGTTGGCGACCGCGTTCAGCAGGGAGATCACGGGCCGGAAGACAGTGGAGAAGAGGTGCTGCGGTCCGGCGACGAACCGTGCGACCTGCAGCGGCCGGGAGACCGCCCAGTTCTTCGGCACCAGCTCGCCGATCACCATCTGGACGGCCGAGGCGAGCAGCATGCCGACGACGACGGAGACGCCGGGAACGGCTCCGCGCGGTATGCCCGCGGCGGTGAAGGGGCCGGCCAGCAGCTGGGCGAGCGCGGGCTGCGCGAGCATGCCGACGACCAGCGAGGTGAGGGTGATGCCGAGCTGGGTGCCGGAGAGCTGGAAGGACAGCTCGCGCAGGGCCGCGACGACGGTACGGGCCCGCCGGTCGCCCTCGGCGGCGGCGCGCTCGGCGTCCTGCTTCTCGACGGTGACCAGGCCGAATTCGGCGGCCACGAAGAAGCCGTTGGCGAGGATCAGGAGGAATGCCGCGGTGAGCAGCAGGAGGGGGATGGTCATGCCGCCGCCTCGGGGGAAGGGGCGGCGCACGTACTGCCGGACGATCCGTCCATTGCCGGAGGGAGTCACTCCTCGGGTAGGGGGTGCTCCGCGGGCCGGTGGCGCGCCCTGTGACGCGGAGCGCGGCGCACCCGGCGCCGCCGGCACCAGAGTAGACGCGACCTGGCCGCCCCGGGCAGGAGCTCAGCCGCCGTGCGTGCCGGTGCCGCGGGATTCGGCCAGGGCGCGCAGGGCGCCGGCGTCCCGGATGGCCTGCTGCTTGGCGACGCCGGGCTGGATGCCGAGGGCGGGGAGGCTGGTGCCGTCGCTGAGGTCGAGGAAGACCCAGGCGTCACCGGGGCGCAGGTTGACCCGTACGATCTCGGCCCACTCCAGCCGGCGCCGGGTGGTCAGGTTGACCACGGTCACCCCGGCCTCGTCGGCGACCACCTTCGGGCGGCTCAGCAGGAGCAGTACGCCGAAGAGCAGCGTCGCGGTGAAGACGAACGCCACCCGCTCGGCGCCGCTGAGCGTTTCGAGGAGCAGGGCGACGGCGGTGATGACGGCGAACATCGCCGCCCCGACGGTCAGGAGGACGGCCCGGGTGCGGGTCGGCCGGAACGTGACCGGCAGGGCGGGGAGTTCGGACTGTGACACGGCGGTCGCGTTTCCTTCGGGGTGCGGGGCGGCTGTACGGCGGTCAGAGACGGCAGGCGTGGATGGCCGTCGTGAGGATGGCGCGGGCGCCGAGCTCGTACAGGTCGTCCATGACGCGCTGGGACTCCTTGGCCGGGACCATGGAGCGGACGGCGACCCAGCCCTCGTTGTGCAGCGGCGAGATGGTCGGCGACTCCAGCCCCGGGGTGAGGGCGACTGCCGCTTCGAGGTGCTCGGCGCGGCAGTCGTAGTCCATCATCACGTAGCTGCGGGCGACCAGGACGCCCTGGAGGCGGCGCAGGAACTGGGCGACCTTCGGGTCGACGGCCTCTTCGGCGGAGACGCCGGTGCGGCGGATCACGACGGCCTCGGACTTCATGATCGGCTCACCGATCACTTCGAGGCCCGCGTTGCGCAGGCTCGTGCCGGTCTCGACGACGTCGGCGATCACCTGGGCGACGCCCAGCTCGATGGCGGTCTCGACCGCGCCGTCCAGGTGCACGACGGCGGCGTCGATGCCCTCGTCCGCGAGGTGCTTGGCGACGATGCCCTCGTACGAGGTGGCCACCGTCATGCCGCCGAAGTCCTTGACGCCGGTCGCGGTGCCGGGCTTCGTGGCGTAGCGGAAGGTCGAGCGGGCGAAGCCGAGCTGGAGGATCTCCTCGGCGTTGGCGCCGGAGTCCAGCAGCAGGTCGCGCCCGGTGATGCCGATGTCGAGACGGCCGGAGCTCACGTAGATCGCGATGTCGCGGGGCCGCAGGTAGAAGAACTCGACCTCGTTCTCGGGGTCGACGAGGCGCAGTTCCTTCGACTCCTTGCGCTGCTGGTAACCGGCCTCATGGAGCATCTCCGACGCAGGTCCGGAGAGGGAGCCCTTGTTGGGGATGGCGATGCGCAGCATGAGGTCAGGTCCTTCTGTGCGGTGGGAGTCGTGGTGGTGCGTGGGTCGGGGAGGAGGTGCGGCTCAGAGGTGGGCGTAGACGTCGTCGAGCGAGATCCCGCGGGCGACCATCATCACCTGGACGTGGTACAGCAGCTGGGAGATCTCCTCGGCGGCGGCTTCCTTGCCCTCGTACTCGGCGGCCATCCACACCTCGGCGGCCTCCTCGACGACCTTCTTGCCGATGGCATGCACGCCCTTGCCCACCAGCTCGGCGGTGCGGGAGGTGGAGGGGTCGCCGTTGGCGGCCTTGAGCTGGAGCTCGGTGAAGAGCTCTTCGAAGCTCTTGGTGGGTTTGTTCGCCATGATGGTCCTAAGAGTACGGGGTGCGACGAGACGGGCGCGCAGCGCCTCCGCCGACGGGCGGCGGAGGCCTGCGCGGGGCGCTCAGCGCCAGGGTTCGGAGACCGTGCGCAGCGTGGTCGCGGTGGCGAGGGCGGCGGTGACCGCCTCGTGGCCCTTGTCCTCGTGGGAGCCCTCGATGCCCGCGCGGTCCAGCGCCTGCTCCTCGGTGTCGCAGGTCAGGACGCCGAAGCCGACGGGGACGCCGGTGTCGACGGAGACCTGCACGAGGCCGTTGGTGACGCCCTGGCACACGTACTCGAAGTGGGGGGTGCCGCCGCGGATGACGACGCCGAGCGCGACGATCGCGTCGTACCCGCGGCCCGCGAGGACCTTCGCGACGACGGGGAGCTCGAAGCTGCCCGGCACCCGCAGGACGGTCGGCTCGTCGATGCCCAGCTCGCGCAGCGCGCGCAGCGCGCCGTCGACGAGGCCGTCCATGACCTTCTCGTGCCACTGGGCCGCGATCACCGCCACCCGCAGGTCGCCGCAGTTCTTCACACTCAGTTCGGGTGCGCCCTTGCCGCTCACGCGTTCTCTCCTCAGAGGTTTGGTACGGGGTTACTGGTTGCCGCAGGTGGAGGCGGAGGAGCCGTCCAGCCACGGAAGGTCGTGTCCCATCCGGTCCCGCTTGGTGCGCAGGTAGTGGAGGTTGTGCTCGCCCGCCTTGACGGGCATGGGCTCGCGTTCGAGGACGGTCAGGCCGTGGCGTACGAGCGCGTCGGTCTTCTCGGGGTTGTTCGTCATCAGCCGGAGGCTGCGGACGCCGAGGTCTTCGAGGATCTGCGCGCCGGCCGCGTAGTCGCGGGCGTCGGCGGGCAGGCCGAGCTCCAGATTGGCGTCGAGGGTGTCGCGGCCGAGCTCCTGGAGTTCGTACGCGCGCAGCTTGGACAGCAGCCCGATGCCGCGCCCCTCGTGGCCGCGCAGGTAGACGACCACGCCCCGGCCGGTGTCGGTGATGCGCCGCATGGACGCTTCGAGCTGGGGACCGCAGTCGCAGCGCTGCGAGTGGAAGATGTCTCCGGTCAGGCACTCGGAGTGGACCCGGACGAGGACGTCCGCGCCGTCGCCGATCTCGCCGTGGACGAGCGCGACGTGCTCGACGCCGTCGACGGTCGAGCGGTAGCCGTACGCCGTGAAGTCCCCGAAGGCGGTCGGGAGCTGCACGGTGGCCTCTCGGCGGACCTTGGGGTCGGAGGTTCGGCGGTAGGCGATCAGGTCCTCGATGGAGATGATCGTCAGGCCGTGCTTGCGGGCGAACGGGATCAGCTCGGGCAGTCGCAGCATGACGCCGTCCTCGCCCGCGATCTCGACGATCGCGCCGGCCGGGCGCAGTCCCGCGAGACGCGCCAGGTCCACGGCGGCCTCGGTGTGGCCGTTGCGGACGAGTACGCCGCCGGGCTTGGCGCGCAGCGGGAAGATGTGACCGGGGCGGACGAAGTCGGACGCGGTGGAGCGTCCGCTCGCCAGGAGCCGGAGCGTGGCGGCGCGGTCGGCGGCCGAGATACCGGTGGTGACGCCGTGCGCGGCGGAGGCGTCGACGGAGACGGTGAACGCCGTGCTCATCGACTCGGTGTTGTTCTCGACCATCTGCGGGAGTTCGAGCCGCTCCAGCTCGTCGCCCTCCATGGGCGCGCAGATCAGGCCGCGGCACTCGCTCATCATGAACGCGACGATCTCGGGCGTCGCCATCTCGGCGGCGATGACGAGGTCGCCCTCGTTCTCCCGGTTCTCGTCGTCGACGACGACCACGGGACGGCCGGCCGCGATGTCGCGGATCGCCTGCTCGACGGGGTCGAGGGCCAGGTCCTCGGCGTTGTCGGTGCTGTACCACGTGGGTGTGGGCCGGTCGGCGCCGAGCGCCTCGGACCGGGCGGTGGCTGCGGATGACGGACGGGCGCTCATGCTGCTGCTCCTTCCATGGCGGGCTGCACGCTCGTACGCGTGCGCTGCCACCAGTCGCGCATGCCCCACAGGACGAGCGCGCCGTAGACGACGTAGATGAGACCGGAGAAGGCGAGGCCGCCGGCGAAGTTGAGCGGTACGCCGACCAGGTCGACGAGCAGCCAGGCGAACCAGAACTCGACCATGCCGCGGGCCTGGGCGACCATGGCGACCACTGTGCCGACGAAGATGTACGCGTCCGCCCACGGACTCCAGGACAGCCAGGGGAAGGCGGTGAACAGTCCGCCGACCGCGAGGGTGCCGAGGAGGGCGCCGCCCGCGAGGCAACCGCGTTCGCGCCAAGTGGCGAAGCGGACCGCGATGGAGCCGTCCTGGGCCTGCCCGCGGCCGCGGCTCCACTGCTGCCAGCCCCATACGGCCACGGCGATGACGATCACCTGCTTGCCGACTCCGCCCGCCTGCTCGACCGAGACGTTCGCCGAGACGAGCACGACGCCGGAGAGGAGCTGGGCGGGCCAGGTCCATATCGAGCGGCGCCAGCCGAGGGTGAGGGCGATCAGACCTATCGTGTTGCCGATCATGTCCGACCAGATGATTTTCTGGTCGAGGACCGAGAACGCTTCGCTGTTCAGCCAGGACAGGGCGCTCACTTCACGGTCTCCCCGCTGTCGGTGCTGCCGGCGCCCAGCAGTCGCTCGACGTACTTCGCGAGTACGTCCACTTCCAGGTTGACCCGGTCGCCGGCCTGCTTGATGCCGAGCGTGGTGAGGTCGAGGGTGGTGGGGATGAGGCTGATGGTGAAGTAGTCGTCCGCCGCCTCGACGACGGTGAGGCTCACGCCGTCGACGGTGATGGAGCCCTTCTCGACGACGTAACGCGCGAGGTCGGCGGGGAGCGAGACCTTGACGATCTCCCAGTGCTCGGACGGCTCGCGGCCGATGATCGTTCCGGTGCCGTCGACGTGCCCCTGCACGAGGTGTCCGCCGAGGCGGCCGCCCAGCGCCATGGGGCGCTCCAGGTTCACGCGGGAGCCGGTGGTGAGTGCGCCGAGGCTGGAGCGCTTCAGCGTCTCGGCCATCACGTCGGCGGTGAACTCGCCGTTCCCGCACTCGACGACGGTGAGGCAGACGCCGTTGACGGCGATGGAGTCGCCGTGCTTCGCGTCCTCGGTGACGAGCGGGCCGCGCAGTCGGAAACGGGAGGCGTCACCGAGGTTCTCGACGGCGGTGACCTCGCCCAGCTCTTCGACGATTCCGGTGAACACTCAGTGCTCCTTCGATGCGGGAGTGGCGGGGACGGCGGTGATGCGCAGATCGGGGCCGACGCGGACGGTCTCGGTGACGTCGAGCCGCAACGCCTCGGTGAGGGTGGTGATTCCGGCGTCGGCGAGGGCGGCGGGGCCCGCGCCGAGCAGTACGGGGGCGAGGTAGCCGGTGACGGCGTCCACGGCGCGCGCGGCGACGAAGGCGCCGGCGAGCGTGGGGCCGCCTTCGAGGAGTACGGACCGCACGCCGCGGGCGTGCAGGGCGGCGAGCAGGGCGTGGACGTCGAGGCCGGCGGCCGTGCGGGGCAGCCGTACGACCTCCGCCCCGGTGGCGGCCAGGTGATCGGCGTCGGCGTCCTCGGCGACGGCGATCAGCGTGGGCGCGGCGTCGTCGAGGACGCGGGCGCCGGGCCTGACCGCGGCGGCGCGGGTGTCGACGACGACGCGCAGCGGCTGGGTGACGCCTTCGGCGCCGCGCACGGCGAGGTGGGGGTCGTCGGCGCGCATCGTGCCGGAGCCGACAACGACGGCGTCCGCCTCGGCGCGCAGCCGGTGGACGTCGGCGCGGGACGCGGCGGAGGAGATCCAGCGGCTGGTGGAGTCGGCGGCGGCGATGCGGCCGTCGAGCGTCGCGGCGTACTTCCAGCGGACGTACGGGCGGCCCAGGCGCACGGCGGTGAGCCAGGCGATGTTGCCCGCCTCGGCCTCGTCCGCGAGCAGGCCCTGCCCGACCTGGACGCCGGCCGCGCGCAGGGTGCCGGCGCCGCCGGTGGCCTGTGGGTTCGGGTCGGCGACGGCGTAGACGACGCGGGTGATCCCGGCGGCCACGAGCGCCTGGGCGCAGGGGCCGGTGCGACCGGTGTGGTTGCAGGGTTCCAGGGTGACGTACGCCGTACCGCCGCGTGCCCGCTCCTCCGCTTCGCGCAGGGCGTGCACCTCGGCGTGCGGGCCCCCGGCGCGCTGGTGGAAACCGGTGCCGGCGAGTTCGCCCCGGGCGTCGAGGACGACGCACCCGACGACCGGGTTGGGGCTGGTGGAGCCGAGTCCGCGGGCGGCCAGCGCGATGGCCCGGCGCATGGCGTTCGCGTCGGTCGTGGCTGCTTCGGCTGCGGTGGCCACCGGGTCCTCCTGCCTCTTCGGGCACGGACTCCGGGGCTGTCGACGACGACAGAGAGCGGGAACGCCGACGGGTACGACGGGACGCCGTAGCCGGAAAAGAGGGGTCGCCCGTGGGACGAACCGAACCGCCGACAGCGGCGTACCGATGACCTGTGACGGCCCGCCGCGCACTGCCTCCCATCCGGACTTTCACCGTCGGTACAGGAATTTCACCTGTTCAACCGGTCACTGGAGGTGACCGGGTCGCGGACTGTAACCGCCGGTTCGGAATTACACCGACCCCGGAGTGCGCTGCTGCTGGTACAGGGTCAGTGTGCCACGCCGGGCGGCGGGGCACGCAGGCGATGCCCTGTGGCCCGGCTCACAGAGAATTGGTCCATACCTATTGACGCGCTGGTCTAGTCCTCTTAACGTCTGCGCCACAAGCGATCACCCACCGTTCGTCGTGCCAGGCCGACCCTCCCCAGGAGGAACAGACCGTGCTGTCCCCCACCCGAGCGAGAACCTCCCTGCTCGCCGCCGGCGCGGCCGTCGCCGGACTCCTGCTCAGTTCGCTCGCCGGAGGCGTCTCGCACGCCGCCGACAACGAGTCCTGTCGCCCCGACGGCCTCTACAAGACCCCGGGCGTCGACGTCCCGTACTGCTCGGTCTACGACACCGAGGGCCGCGAGAAGATGGGCGCCGACCACAAGCGCCGCGTCATCGGCTACTTCACCGGCTGGCGTACGGGCAAGAACGGCGAGCCCGCCTACCTCGCCTCCGACATCCCCTGGGAGAAGGTCACCCACCTCAACTACGCCTTCGCGCACATCGGCAGCGACCACAAGATCTCGGTCGGCCCCGACGGCGAGAAGAACGCGGCGACGGGGATGACCTGGCCCGGCGTGGCCGGTGCGGAGATGGATCCGGCGTACGGCTACAAGGGCCACTTCAACCTGCTCGGCAAGTTCAAGAAGCAGCACCCGGACGTCAAGACGCTCGTGTCGGTGGGCGGCTGGGCGGAGACCGGCGGCTATTTCGCGGAGAACGGCGACCGGGTGGACTCCGGCGGCTTCTACTCGACGGCGACGAACGCGGACGGCTCGGTCAACCAGGCGGCCATCGACACCTTCGCCGATTCCACCGTCGCGTTCATCAAGAAGTACGGCTTCAACGGCGTCGACATCGACTACGAGTACCCGACGACCATGAAGGACGCGGGCAATCCGCTGGACTTCTCGTACTCCAACGGCCGGCGGGCCGGGCTGGTCAAGGGCTACGCGGCGCTGATGAAGTCGCTGCGCGAGAAGCTGGACCGGGCGGGCGCCGCGGACGGGAAGCACTACCTGCTGACCGTGGCCGCGCCCTCGTCGGGATACCTGCTGCGCGGCATGGAGACGTTCCAGGTCCAGAAGTACCTGGACTACGTCAACATCATGTCGTACGACCTCCACGGCGCCTGGAACGAGTACGTCGGCCCCAACGCCTCGCTGTTCGACGACGGCAAGGACGCCGAACTGGCCGCCGCGGGCGTGTACTCCACCGCGCAGTACGGCGGGGTGGGCTATCTGAACACAGACTGGGCGTACCACTACTTCCGCGGCTCGATGCCGGCCGGGCGCATCAACATCGGCCTGCCCTACTACACCCGCGGGCACAAGAACGTGCAGGGCGGCACGGACGGACTGTGGGGCAAGGCCCCCTCGACCGACTGCCCGGCGGGCGCGGGACTGACCAAGTGCGGCGCGGGCGCCACGGGAATCGACAACCTGTGGCACGACAAGGACACCGCGGGCAAGGAGTCGCCGGCCGGGTCCAACCCGATGTGGCACGCGAAGAACCTGGAGAAGGGCGTCGTCGGGGACTACGTCACGCAGTACGGCTTCCCGGCCGACACCAGGCTGACCGGCACCTACGCCCGCAAGTACGACTCGACGCTCGTCGCTCCCTGGCTGTGGAACGCGGAGAAGAAGGTCTTCCTCTCGACCGAGGACGAGCAGTCCGTCAAGGCCAAGGCCGACTACGTCGTGGACAAGGGCATCGGCGGCACGATGGTCTGGGAGCTCGCGGGCGACTACGACTGGAACGCGGCGAAGGGCCAGTACGAGATCGGTGACACGCTGACGACGGCGATGTACGACGCGTTCAAGTCGGCCTCCCCGTACGGCGCGAAGCGCTCCACCATCGGGCTTCCGACGAAGGCGCTCGACATCGGCGTGGACTTCGGGCAGTTCCCGCTCGGGGACTCCAACTACCCCATCAGCCCCAAACTGAAGATCACGAACAACTCGAAGACGACGCTGCCCGGCGGCACGGAGTTCCAGTTCGACTACGCGACCTCCGCGCCGGCCAACGCCAAGGACCAGTCCGGCTTCAACACGAAGATCGTGCGCAGCGACCACACCGCCGCCCACAACATCGGCGGCCTGAAGGGCGACTACAACCGCGTCTCGCTGAAGCTGCCGGCCTGGCAGACGCTCGCGCCGGGCGCCTCGGTGGAGCTGGACTTCGTCTACTACCTGCCGACCTCCACGCCGTCCAACTGGACGGTGGCCTTCGGCGGCCAGTCCTACGCCCTGGCCGGCGACCTGGCACGCGGTACCACCCTGACGGAGCCGGGGACCGGCACCGGCCCGGGGCCGGACCCGAGCCCCGCGCCGAGCCCGGGCGGGGCGTGCACCTCGCCCGCGTGGAGCGCCACGTCCGAGTACGGCGGCGGTACGACCGTGGCCCACAAGTCCCACCACTGGAAGTCCAAGTGGTGGACCAAGGGCGAGGAGCCGGGCACCACCGGCGAGTGGGGCGTCTGGCAGGACCTGGGCGCCTGCTGATCCCCGGTCCGAACTCCCGGCGGCGGTGACCGGCCCTTCCCGCCGCCGGGTCCCCCTTTCGCGACGAACCCGGCAGGCCCCGGAGCCTCGGCTCCGGGGCCTGCCGGGGTGACGGGCCTCGGCGCCCGGGCCCGCGCGCGCAGGTGCGGTGCCGTCGGGTGCGGTGCCGTCGGGTGCGGGGGCGGCGCGATCTCAACTGCGGGTGAGGGTTGGCGCCGTTGCGGTTCGGGCCTTCGGTTCCGGGGCTTTCCGTTCCGGGTGCGGGGCGGCGCGGGCTCAGCTCGGGGCTTTCACCTCCGGGTGCGGGGCGGCGCGGGCTCAGCTCCGGGGTGCGAACACGTCGTCCTGGGCCGCGTCCCGCGCCGCGAGCAGCGCGCCCTGGAGCACCGCCGCGTCGCCCAGCTCCCCCGCCCGCACCTCCGTGCGCAGCGGTGACATCGCTGCAAGCCTGGCGGCGACGCGCGTGGCGAGGGCCGCGCCGCCCGCGTGGCCGCTCTCGCCGCCGAGCACGACACAGCCCGGGTCCAGGACGGCGGTGACGGCGGCCGCACCGACGGCCAGGCGCGCGGCGAGGGCGTCCAGGAACGGCTCGCCGCGCGCTCCCGCCGCGACGCCCGCCCGTACACCGGCGGCGGCCGAGGGGTCCCCGGCGGTCGCGATGCCGTGCCGCGCGGCGAGTGCGGCGATCGCGGCGCCGCCGACCAGCGAGTGGAACCCGCCGCCGCAGTCCGTGGCCGAGGGCAGGCCCACCGTTCCCGGCACCGGCAGGAAGCCGACCTCGCCCGCGCCGCCCGACGCGCCCCGGCGCAGCGTGCCGTCGAGCACCAGCGCGGCTCCGACCCCCTGGCCGAGCCACAGCAGTACGAAGGTGTCGCGGTCGCGGGCCGCTCCGAGCCGCTGCTCTGCGACGGCGGCCAGGTTGGTCTCGTTCTCCACGAGCACGGTGGCGGGCAGGCGCTCCTGCAGAGCGGCGACCAGCCTGCGGTGCCAGGCGGGGAGCGCGGCGGTGCGGCGCAGTTCCCCGGTGGCCGGGTCGATCAGGCCCGGCGCACCGACGCCGACGCTGTGCAGCCGGCCGGCGCCGGCTTCGCGGGCGGTGCGTTCCAGCAGGGCCACCGCCTGCTCGACGGCCGGTTCGGTGCCGGTCGCGTCGCCGTCGATCGGCAGCGTCGCCTCCGCCAGGGTCCTGCCGACCAGGTCGGCCACGACCACGGAGACGCCCCCGGTCCGTACGTCGAGCGCGGCGAGGTGGGCGCGGTCGGCGACGATTCCGTACAACCGGGCGTTCGGGCCCCGGCGGCGCTCGCCGGCCTCCCCCACGACGGCGATGAGGCCCGCGCCCTGGAGCCGTTCGACCAGGTCGGCGACGGAGGGGCGGGAGAGTCCGGTCAGCGTCTTCAGCTGCCCGGCCGTCAACGGGCCCTCGTCCTGGAGCAGTGTGAGGGCGACCCGGTCGTTGATGGCCCGGGCGGTGCTCGGTGATGCGGGCATGCCCCGGATCCTCTCAGACGCTGCCGTCTATTTATCAGGCAGGGTCCCTTATAGTTTACTCCGGCACGCTGGAGGAACGGGCTACGGGAGGCACGCCACATGTCGGGCGAAACGGTCTTCAGCCGGCCGCGGTTGAAGCGGGCGCGGTACGCCGTGGCCGCTGTCTTCTGTGTGCACGGAGCGGTGACGGGCAGCTTCGCGACCCGTATTCCGTGGATCGCGGACCACACCGGGGTCAGCGCGGGACAGCTCGGCCTGGCGCTGGCCTTCCCCGCGATCGGCGCCTCGCTGGCGATGCCGCTGGCCGGCGCGATCAGCCACCGGTACGGATCGCGGACCGCGCTGCGCGGGCTGCTGGCGCTGTGGACGCTCTCGCTCGCTCTGCCCGCGCTGGCGCCGAACCTCCTGGCGCTGTGCGCCGCGCTGTTCGTGTACGGCGCGACGGCGGGGATGTCGGACGTGGCCATGAACGCGCTGGGCGTCGAGGTCGAGAACAGGCTCGACAGGTCGATCATGTCCGGGCTGCACGGCCTGTGGAGCGCGGGCGCGCTGATCGGCTCGGCGGCGGGAACGGTCGCCGCCCACCTGGGCGGCGACGCGCGGCTGCACCACGCGGTGGCCGCCGCCGCGCTGACCGTGCTGGGACTCCTCGCCTGCCAGGGCGTGCTCGACCTGCGCGGCGAGCGGGACACGCAGGCCCCGCCGCGTTTCGCGCTGCCGCCGAAGTCGGCGCTGGTGATCGGTGCGATCGGGTTCTGCGCGGTCTTCGCGGAGGGGGCGAGCCTGGACTGGTCGGCGGTCTACCTGCGCGACGTACTGCACACCTCGCCGGGCGTCGCGGCCGCCTCGACGACCGCGTTCGCGCTGACGATGACGGTAGCGCGACTGGTCGGCGACCGGGTGATCGACCGGTTCGGGCCGGTGCGTACGGTCCGGGTGGGCGGGGTCGCGGCGACGGCCGGCGGCGTGCTGGTCGTGACGGCGCCCGGCCCTGCGCCGGCCATGGCCGGCTTCGCACTGATCGGGCTCGGCATCGCGGTGGTCGTACCGCTGGCCTTCGCCGCGGCGGGCCGCTCCGGCCCCAGCCCCAGCCAGGCGATCGCGGGCGTCGCGACGATCACGTACACGTCCGGTCTCATCGCGCCGTCGGCGATCGGGGCGGTGGCGGACGTGACGTCGCTGGTGGTGTCGTTCGGCGTCGTGACGGTGCTCGCGTTCGGGCTCGTGGTGGGGGCGGGGGTACTGCGCGGGGCGGGCCGGCTTCCGGCCGCCGGGCCCTCTCCGGCGCGGGTCCCGGCGAACGAGGAGCAGGGCCCCGCCGTGCCCCGGTGACGCGCCGCGGAGGCGAGCGGCCGGCGCGTCCGGGTGCGGTCGGTACGGTCCGGCCGGACGGCCGCCTGCGGGCGGTGCCGCCTCAGCCGCCCTGCGCCAGCTGATGCGCGTAGTCCGGGGTGAAGGCGCCCGCCGCCCCCTTGCAGCCGTCGGACTCCCCCGGCAGCTTGATCCACAGATAGGCGTCGATCCGGGCCTCGCCGGTCCGCGTCGTCGGCGCCCGGCCGAGCGCCCGGCCCGCCGGGTCGCACCACTGCCCCTCGGCCGGCGGGCCGTTGCCGTTCCTGCTGGTGTCGACGACCGCGCCGAGCCCCGGGGGGCCGCCGAGCGCGGCGAGGACGCGCCGGGCGTAGGCGGCCTCGTCGGCGGTGCGGTGGAAGTTGGCGACGTTGGTGAAGACCCCGTCGCTGTTCGACCTGGCGCCCGCCGCGCGCAGGGCGGACGCCTGCTTCTCGGCGGAGTGCCAGCCGGAGTGCCCCGCGTCGAAGTAGACCCGTGCCCGGGGGTTCGCGGCGTGCAGGGCGCGTCCCGCGCGGGCCAGCGAGGCGAACCGTGCCTGCCGTTCACCGTCGGACAGGCAGTCGGAGAGGGCGATCGAGTCGGGCTCCAGTACGACGACGACCTCGGCGCCGCCGAGTCCCGCCGCGAAGTCCGCGATCCAGTCGTCGTACGCCCCGAGGTCCGGCGCGCCGCCCTGGGACGCGCCGCCGCAGTCCCGGTCGGGGATCGCGTACGGAACGAGGACGGGGACCCGGCCGGCCGCCTCGGCGGCCGAGGTCACCGCCCTCACCTGCGCGGTCACGGCGCCCGGGTTGTACGCCGCGAACCACACGGCGGCGGGCCGGTCGGCGATCCGGGAGGCGATGAGCGGGCGCCTCGGGTCGTCGCCGTTGGCCCTGACCCAGTCGAGCACCTGGGACTCCGGGTGCCGGTAGAGGGCCGTGCCCCTGAGCCCGTGCCGCGAGGGCGCCGGCGGCTTCCCCGTGGGTCGCGACGGCGCGGGGGCCGGCGGCGGCGCGGACCGCGCGGGCGCGGACGGCTGCAGGGACGGGAGCGCCGCCGGACGCGAGGCCGCGGCCGACGCCTTGACGGAGGGGGCGGCCGAAGGGCTGGGCCGCGCCGGCAGCGGCGCCGGCGTTCCGCTCGTTTCAGGCCGTGCGGTGGTCCGGCGGTCCCCCTCGCCCGCCGACGCGGACACCACCCCCGTCACCGCGGCCACGGCGACGACCGCCGACGCCGCGAGGGCCATCGCGTGGCGGCGCTGCGCACGCCGCCGCTCGGCGCGCTCCATCCTGCGCTGTGTACGTGCACCCGGCACCCTGGCTCTCCCCCCGGTCAGCCGTCCCCCGCCGCCCGCGACACGGTACGTTCCCCCGTTCTGGGGAAGCCCGCGTCTAGGGCGCCCGGGGAAAAGCCTAGGGCTGCGACGCTGCCCGTATGGCGCAGATCGAGCACTTCCCAGCTCAGACGGACCGCTCCCGGACCTCGGTCGACGCGGTGGTGGCGCGGATGCGTTCCTTCCGCTGCGACTGGCCGCCGTCGGACGGCCTCGCCGTCTTCAACCGGGTCTATCTGGCGGTCACCGAGGAGATCGACCGGCGCATCGACGGCGGCCTGTTCCCCGACGCCCGCACGGCCGCCACCCTCGACGTGCTCTTCGCCGAGCGCTACCTGACGGCCGTCGACGCGTCGGCGGCCGGCCAGCGCGGGCCCGCCTGCTGGCGGCCGCTGCTGATGTACCGGCGCCATCCGGGCGTACGGCCGCTGCAGTTCGCGCTCGCCGGGATCAACGCGCACATCGGGCACGATCTGGCGCTGGCCGTGGTCGACGCGTGCGACGTGCTCGACTGCCGGCCGGCCGATCTGGAGGGCGACTTCGACCGGGTCGGCGACACGCTGGTGGCGCTGGAGGAGCGCATCCGCGAGGAGCTGATGCCGGGGCCCGACCTGCTGGAGATCGCCGATCCGCTGACGCATCTGCTCGGGTCGTGGAGCCTGGAACGGGCCCGCGACGCCGCCTGGTCCGCCGCCCGCCTCCTGTGGCGGCTGCGGGGGCTGCCCGACCTGGCCGAGGACTTCACCGAGCGGCTGGACGCGGGGGTGGGCCTGGTCGGGCGGATGCTGCTGACGCCGCTGCCCTGTGGCGACCGGGCCCGGAGCGTGCGCCGGTGAGACCCCGGCGGACACCGTCCGCCGGGCTGCCCGGCCCGGGCCCGCCGTGCGCCGCCCGGAAACGGCGAAGCCCTGGGCCGGGGGTGGGCACAGGGCTGTTGCTGGCCGCTCGGGCCGGCCGGATCGCGGCCGGCCCGAGCGGCACGTTTCTGGGTGACCAGGACGTGCCCGGAGGTGGCCGGGGTCAGTCCTCGGGCAGCTCGACCGGGGCGATCTCGTCGTAGAGGTCGCCGGGGCCCGGGTTCGTCGGGTCGGTCGTCCCGCCGAAGTGGTGCATGACGCCCCACACCGCGTTCAGCGCGGTCTGCACGGCGCCCTCGGCCCAGCCCGCCGTCCAGGAGATGTCGTCGCCCGCGAGGAAGATGCCGCGCTTGTCCTCGGGGAGACGGTCCTGCATGAAGTGGGTGAACAGGCGGCGCTGGTAGCGGTAGTGGCCGGGCAGGTTCGCCTTGAACGCGCCCATGAAGTACGGCTCGTTCTCCCACGACACGGTCACCGGGTTGCCGATGATGTGACGGCGGATGTCGACCTTCGGGTAGATCTCGCCCAGCGACTTCAGCATGACCTCCATCCGCTCGTTGGCGGACAGCGGCAGCCACTTGAGGCTGTCGTCGCACCAGGTGTACGAGAGGCAGATGGTGGCGGGCTTGTCCGGGCCGTCGTCCAGCAGGTACGTGCCGCGCGTCATGCGGTCGGTGAGCGTCATCGACATGACGTCACGGCCGGTCTCCTCGTCCTTGTCCAGCCAGAACGGCCGGTCGACGGGGACGAAGAGCTTGGAGCTCTCCATGTAGTGGGTGCGCTCCATCGCCGTCCAGTGGTCGATGGGGAACAGCGAGTCGTCGCACGTGATCTTGGACAGCAGCATCCAGGACTGCGCGGTGAAGATCGCCGCCTGGTAGGTGCGGATGTCGCCGGAGGCGTCGGTGACGGTGATCCGGTTGCCGGCCGTACGGTGCAGGCGCGTGACGGCGGGCTTCGGCTCGCCCTCGTGGAGAGACTTCAGCGACGTGCCGAGCGGCCAGTGCACGAGCTTCTGGGGCTCGCGCTCCCAGAGGCGGACGGGGAGCTGCTGGCTGCCGCCGACGATGCCGCGGTGGTGGTCGTCCGCCTCGGTGTAGACGACGCGCAGGATCTCCAGGATGGAGTTCGGGAAGTCGGTGTCCCAGCCGCCGGTACCGAAGCCGACCTGGCCGAAGATCTCGCGGTGCCGGAAGGACTTGAACGACTCGGACTCGCAGAGGAAGCCGTAGAAGGTCTGGTTGTCGAGCTTCTCGACGAGCTTGGCCCAGATCTCGCGGATGCGCGGCACGTCGCGCTCCCGCATGGCCTGGTTCATGTCGGAGAAGTCGGCGCCCTCTTCGAGGCAGGCGTTCCAGGCGTTCATGACGTCGCGGTAGACCTGCGGCAGGTCGTCGACGGTGACGGCGTAGTGCGACTCGCCCTTGAGGTCGACGACGGTCGACGGCGTCTCGGGGGCCAGCGGGTTGGGGAACGCCTTCGTCTCCAGGCCCACCAGGTCGATGTAGTGCTGGAGCGCCGTGGAGGACGGCGGGAAGCGCATCGCGCCCATCTCGGCGGTCAGGGACTCGTCGCAGCCCTCGAAGCCGACGGTGCGCAGCCGGCCGCCGATCTGGTCGGCCTCGTAGACGACGGGCTTGAGGCCCATCTTCATCAGCTCGTACGCCGCGATGATGCCGGACAGGCCGCCGCCGATGACCGCGACCTCGGTGCCGTGCTCGGTCGCCGGTACCTGGCCGAGACCGGCCGGGTGGGCGAGGAAGTCGTCGTACGCGTAGGGGAAGTCCGGCCCGAACATGGTGATCGGCGGCTGCGCGTCGGTGTGCTGGACGGCTGTGGGCACCGTGGACGTCATGGGGTACGGACTCCTTGCAAAGCGGAACAGAAGGTGACGAGGCGGGGCGGGCGTCAGGCCAGCGACGCGTAGAGGCCGGGGCGGCGGTCGCGCAGGTACGGGTTGTTCTCCCGCGACGCCCGCAGGAACTCGGGGTCGGCATCGCCGAACACCAGCTCCTCGCCGCGCCCGGCACGGGCCCGGGAGGCCCCGTCGGGACCGGCCAGGCAGCTCAGCCCGACGAACTCGAACTCGCCCTCGGGGCCGGTCCGGTTCACGTAGGCGACGTACATCTGGTTCTCGAAGGCCCGCACCGGGACGACCGACTCGGCGACGAACTGGAACGGGTGCATCTGTGCGGTCGGCACCAGCAGCAGGTCGGTGCCCGCGAGCGCGTGGGCGCGGACGTTCTCCGGGAACTCGACGTCGTAGCAGATCATGAGGCCGACGGTCAGGCCGCCGAGCTGCGCCTGGACGACGGCGTCCTCGCCCGGCGTGAACCACTCCTGCTCGAAACAGCCGAAGAGGTGGGTCTTGCGGTAGTTCGCCAGGCGCGCGCCGTCGGGGCCGATGAGCTGCGCGGAGTTGTACACGACGTCCCCGTCGCGCTCCGGGTAGCCGTAGTGGACGGCCAGTCCGTGGCGTACGGCGATGTCCGCGACGGCGTCGGCGGCGTCCCCGTCGGCGGACTCGGCCAGCCGGTGCACGTCCTCACCGATGGCGTAGCCGGTCAGGAACATCTCCGGGGACACCAGCAGTCCGGCGCCCGCGGCGGCCGCGCGGCCCGCGGCCTCGTCGAGGACCTTGAGGTTCGCCTCGACGGAGCCGGGACGGCCGGAGCTCTGGAGCAGTGCGGTGCGCAGCGGCGGCATGGCTGACCCTCGGGCTGGTGGGAAAGGTGTGCGGGAGACGTAATGACGGTACGTTCCGCGCTCACGCCCGGACAAGGCGCGAGCGTTGCGGACCGACGGCCGATCCGTTGCGCATAGGAGGCGGTACCCGGTGATTCGTTGCGCGTGCGCCGGTGGAGCTGAGGTCGTACGGTCCCTACGCCCCCGGAGGTAGCCGGAACAGCGGTTCCCGCCGCCCGGCGGGAGGCCGGTCCGTCCTCCGGTGCGATGTGCGCGCGGTGCACCGACGGAAGAGTGATCACCGTCCGGACCACAGCCGGACCACTGCCGAAGGAGCCCTGATGAACCGCGTCACGCACCGCCGTACGAAGATCGCCGCACTCGGCGCCGCACTGCTGATCACCGCCGGGGCCGCCGGCACCGCGCTCGCCTCCGGTGACGGCGTACCGCGAGGCAAGCCGCGCGAGGCGGCGGCGCTGACCGGCACGGCGAAGCTGTACCGGCCGGCCGGGGACGACATCACGTTCACCTTCGACGCGCACCTGGCGGCGAAGGACACCATGGACCCGGAGAAGGCGTACGGCACCTTCCGCTTCAAGCACGTCTTCCCGGACGGGACCTCGGGCTGGGCCGAGGGGAAGGTCGACTGCCTGCTGACGGGCGGGCCCGTCGCCGTGGTCACGGGCGTCATCACCGCGACCGACCGGCCCGGCAAGGGCCGGCGCGTCGGGATCACGGTGCACGACCGGGGGCGGAAGGACCGCCTGGGTTACAGCTGGGTCGGCCGGGACGCGGAGACGCACAGCCTGCCCAAGTGCATGAGTTCGGCCCCGTTCGAGAAGATCAGGGCGGGCTCGGGCGACTTCGAGGTGCTGCCGTGGCAGCCGGTGTACGAGCAGGCGCCGGCGAAGGGCTAGGCGGGCGAGCCCGACGAGAAACGCCTGAGCAGCGGGGAGAGCACCAGGACCGACTTGGTGCGCTCCACGAACGGCTCCCCCGCGATCCGCTCCAGCACGCGCTCGAAGTGGCGCATGTCGGAGGCGAAGATCTGGACGACGGCGTCCGCGTCGCCGGTGACGGTCGACGCGGACACCACCTCCGGGTAGCGCGACAGGCCACGACGGATGTCCTCGGGGGACGTGTTGTGGCGGCAGTACATCTCGATGAAGCCCTCGGTCTCCCAGCCCAGCGCGGCCGGGTCGACGCGGACGGTGAAGCCGGTGATGGCTCCCTCCGCGCGCAGCCTGTCCACGCGCCGCTTCACGGCGGGCGCGGACAGGCCGACCTCGGAGCCGATGTCCGCGTAACTGCGGCGGGCGTCCTCGGCGAGGGCGTGGACGATGCGTTCGTCGAGATCGTTCAGTCGCACTACGGGTGGATCACTTCTCTGCGGTGGCCAGACTGGAGCGGCGCAAGCCGTAGAAGAAGTAGAACACGAGCCCTGCGACCATCCAGCCACCGAAGTAGGCCCACGTCTTGCCGGGCAGGCTGTACATCATGTACGCGCAGAAGGCGAAGCCCAGGATCGGCGTGACCGGGAACAGCGCCACCCGGAAGGTGCGCGGCATGTCCGGGCGCTTGTACCGCAGGATGACGACGGCGACGTTCACGAGAGCGAAGGCGAAGAGCGTGCCGATGCTGGTCGCGTTGGCGAGCTCGCCGAGCGGGATGAAGGCCGCCAGGACGCCGCAGAAGAGCGACACGATCACCACGTTGGCCTTCGGCGTGCCGGTGCGCTCGTCGATCTTGGCGAACACCTTGGGGACGAGGCCGTCGCGGGACATCGCGAAGAGGATGCGGGTCTGGCCGTACAGGACGGCGAAGACGACGCTGGCGATGGCCACGACCGCGCCGGCGGCCAGGACGACGCCCCAGAAGCTGTGACCCGTGACGTCCTTCATGATCTGCGCGAGAGCCGCCTCGGTGCCCTCGAAGTCCTGCCACGGCATGGCGCCGACGGCGACCAGGGCGACGAGGCAGTAGAGCACGGTGACGATCAGCAGCGACAGCATGATCGCGCGCGGCAGGTCCTTCTTCGGGTTCTTGGCTTCCTCACCCGCGGTGGAGGCCGCGTCGAAGCCGATGTACGAGAAGAACAGGGTGGCCGCGGCGGCGCTGATGCCGGTGACGCCGAGCGGGGCGAGGGGGGCGTAGTTGCCGGCCTTGATGCCCATGAAGCCGATCGCGCAGAAGAGGACCAGCGTGGCGATCTTGATGACGACCATGATCGTGTTGACGCGGGCGCTCTCCTTGGCGCCGCCCATCAGGAAGACCATGGCGAGCAGGATGACGACGAGCGCCGGCAGGTTGATGTAACCGCCCTCGCCGAGCGGCGCGGAGACGGAGGCCGGGATGGTGATCCCGATCGTGCCGTCGAGCAGCTCGTTGAGGTACTCGCCCCAGCCGACGGCGACGGCCGCGACGGACACGCCGTACTCCAGGACCAGACACCAGCCGCAGATCCAGGCGATGACTTCGCCCATGGTCGCGTAGGAGTACGAGTACGAGGAACCGGACACCGGTATGGAACCCGCGAGCTCCGCGTAGGAGAGGGCGGAGAAGAGGGCGGTGAGTCCGGCGATGACGAACGAGATCGCAACAGCGGGGCCGGCCAGCGGGGTGGCCTCGCCGAGCACGACGAAGATTCCGGTGCCGAGCGTGGCGCCGATGCTGATCATGGTCAGCTGCCACATGGTGAGCGAGCGGCGGAGCGAGCCGCCGTCGCCCTGGCCGCCTTCCGCGACGAGCTGCTCGACGGGCTTGCGCCGCATCAGCCGGTGGCCGAGCTGCGGACGCCCGGATTCCGGTTGGGGGGTGACGGGTGGCGCTGCGTCCAACACTGGGGTGGCTCCTTATCGCTGCCGATCGGGAAGACGGCGACCGCAGCGGTCCGCTCGGGGCGTCGGAAATCAGCCCGGAGCTCGGGAACCGCCGAGCAGGCGGTCCCCGCCACTCCACGTACAGCGCGAAGCCTACGAGGTGTGTGTTCACATCCGTAATGCAGCAACCTTGCGTACCGACGGAGGATCATTGCGCACGACTGCGACACATGGCTCTTTGTTGCGCCTCACCTTTCGAAATCCCTTTTGTCCGATACGGCGGACGTCCCGCGACCGCCCTGCGCACGCCGACGACCGGAGGCGATCATGACGACGACGGACCGGGCCGCCCGGGCCGGCCAAGCGGACCCCGAGGGATGGCTGGACCCCGCCCCCTACCAGCGCGGCGTCGCCTGGCGCGACGGCCGCCGCGCCGTGCGCGCCGACCCCGGCGACCTCGACCGGCTGCCGTGGGACACCGCCGCGCGGGCCGCCGTTCCGGTCGGCGTACGGCTGGAGTTCACCGCGCGGGGCGCCCGTGCGCTCGACGTCCGCTACCGCACCGCACCACCCGAACCCGCCGACGCGCTGGGGGACCTCGCGCACACCTTCGCCCTCTGGCACGACGGCGCCCTCGTGACCGAGGTCACCGGCGGCCCGGACCGGGAGGCCGTCGTACGGATCGGGCTGCCGGAGCGGGGCGGACGGTTCACGGTGTATCCGCCGGAGAGCCGGTCGCCCGAGATCCTCGGCCTGCGCCCGGTCGGCGGCGCCGTCGACCCGGCCCCCGCCCAGCCCCGCTGGCTGGTGCACGGCGACTCCATCACCGAGGGCTGGTGGTCCACCCGTCCCGCCCACGCCTGGCCCGCGGTGGCCGGCCGCGCGCTCGGCCTGGACGCCGTGAACCTCGGCCACGCGGGCGCCGGCCGCGGCGAGCTCGCCGTCGCCCAGCAGATCGCGGGGCTGCCCGCCGGCCTCCTGACCCTCGCCTTCGGCACCAACTGCTGGTCCCGCACCCCCTTCTCGGCGCCCCTGCTGTACGAGACGGCACGCGCTTTCGTCGGCCTCGTACGCCGGGGTCACCCCGACACCCCGCTGCTCGTCCTCTCCCCGGTCCTGCGCCCGGAGGCGGAGCGGACCCCCAATGACCTCGGTGCCACCCTCGGCGAGCTGCGCACCGCCCTGGAGGAGGCCGCACGCGACCGCGTCGCCGGCGGCGACGACCGGCTGGCGCTGCTCCCCGGACGCGACATCCTCGGCCCCGAGCACCTGGCGGACGGGCTCCACCCGAACGACGCGGGTCACGCTCTGCTGGCCCGGGTGGTCGCCGCCGCGCTGCGTGAGGCGGGCTTCGTCCCGGCGCAGGGCTCGTGACGGGGGCGAGGTGTTCGCCCACGGCGTGAGTACGGGAGGGGCCAGCGGGTCATGGGTCGGTGAGGGGCGGGTAGACGAGCCCTAGATGACTGAGGAGCCGCTCATGGTTGTCCTGGACTCACCCATGCAAAACACCGCGACGGCCCGGGAGGCCGCCGCCGACTACGTGGCCCGCCACTGCCCCTGGGCCGACCTCGACGCCGTACTGCTCGTCGTCAGCGAGCTCGTGACCAACGCGGTGCGGCACACCGCGGGCTGGTGGCGCCTCACCCTCCACGCCGGCCGGGAGGAACTGGTGGTGGAGATCGACGACTCCAGCGACCAGCCCCCCGTGCCCCGCGAGCCGGACTTCGGCGGCGGCGGCGGGTTCGGCTGGCACATGGTGCAGCGGCTCGCGGGCCGCGTCGAGGTCCGGCCCCTGTCCGAGGGCAAGCGCGTACGGGCGAGCTGGCCGCGCCCCGCCGAGGCGTACTGAGGGCCCACGCACCACCGGCCGGTCCCCGCGGAAGCGGGGACCGGCCGGTGGTGCCCACGGAAATCCGGAGGCGTCAGCTCCAGCTGGCGTGCAGCGGCTTGCCCTCGGCGTAGCCGGCGGCGCTCTGCACCCCCACGATCGCCTTCTCGGCGAACTCCTCCAGCGAGCTCGCGCCCGCGTACGTGCAGGAGGAGCGGACGCCCGCGATGATCGAGTCGATCAGGTCCTCGACGCCGGGACGGGCCGGGTCGAGGAACATGCGCGAGGTGGAGATGCCCTCCTCGAACAGTGCCTTGCGGGCACGGTCGTACGCCGACTCCTCGCTCGTACGGTTGCGCACGGCGCGGGCGGATGCCATGCCGAACGACTCCTTGTACGCGCGGCCGTCGGCCGAGTGCTGGAGGTCGCCGGGCGACTCGTAGGTACCGGCGAACCAGGAGCCCACCATGACGTTGGACGCGCCCGCGGCGAGCGCCATCGCGACGTCACGCGGGTGGCGGATGCCACCGTCGGCCCAGACGTGCTTGCCAAACTTCTTCGCCTCGGCCGCGCACTCCAGGACGGCGGAGAACTGCGGCCGGCCCACGCCGGTCATCATGCGGGTGGTGCACATGGCGCCGGGGCCCACACCGACCTTGATGATGTCCGCACCGGCCTCGATGAGGTCGCGCACGCCCTCGGCGGCGACGATGTTGCCGGCCACGATCGGGACCTGCGGGTCGAGCGCGCGCACGGCCTTGACCGCGGCGATCATCGACTCCTGGTGGCCGTGCGCGGTGTCCACGACGAGCGTGTCCACGCCGGCGTCGAGCAGCTGCTTGGCCTTGCCGGCGACGTCGCCGTTGATGCCTACGGCGGCGGCGATGCGCAGCCGGCCGTTGGCGTCGGTGGCGGGCGTGTAGAGCGTCGCGCGCAGGGCGCCCTTGCGGGTCAGGACGCCGGCGAGGCGGCCGTCCTTGTCCACGGCGGGCGCGTACTTGCGGTTGGCGTGGTCGAGCCGGTTGAAGGCCTCGCGCGGGTCGATGCCGGCGTCCAGCAGGACCAGGTCGCGGGACATGACCTCGGACAGCTGCGTGAACCGGTCGACGCCGGTGAGGTCGTGGTCGGTGACGACGCCGACGGGGCGGCGCTCGGCGTCCACGACGACGCCCGCGCCGTGCGCCCGCTTGGGCAGCAGCGACAGCGCGTCGGCGACGGTCTGCGAGGGGGCCAGGACGATCGGGGTGTCGAGCACCAGGTGGCGCGTCTTCACCCAGGAGACGACCTCGGTGACGACCTCGATCGGGATGTCCTGCGGGATGACGACGAGTCCGCCGCGGCGGGCCACGGTCTCGGCCATCCGACGGCCGGCGATCGCGGTCATGTTCGCCACGACCAGCGGGATGGTGGTGCCGGTGCCGTCGGGGGCGGCGAGGTCCACGCCCTGGCGGGAACCGACGGCCGAGCGGCTCGGCACCATGAATACGTCGTCGTACGTGAGGTCGTACGGCGGCTTCAGATCGTTGAGGAAACGCACGTGCTGAACATCCCAGTCGTTCGGAGTTGGCCCCCGGGCATTTCAGCCGGGGAAAAACGCACGTACTTCAGTGTCCCATGCCCATGCCGGAACTCCCTCCGGGCCGAACGTCCAGGCCGCAGGGGGTGCGCTCGTAGGATCCTCCGATCCGCTGCCCGTGTCCTCAGTCGTCCGGGTCCGCCCGGTCCAGCGCGGGCCGGGGCGCCGTGCCGGTCTCGCTCAGCAGGAAGTCGGCCGCGGCGGTGTCCGTGACCAGGCTCGTGACCAGGCCCGATCTGAGCACCGCGTCGATGGCGGCCGCCTTGCGCAGCCCGCCCGCGATGGCCACCACCTCGGGAATCCGCCGCAGCCGGTCGGCCTCGACGGTGATGCACCGCTCGCCGAGGTCGCGCCCCACCCGGCGGCCCTGGGCGTCGAACAGGTGCGCCGACATCTCGGCGGCGACGCCCAGCGAGGCGTAGTGGGCGCGCTCCTCGTCGGAGAGCATGTCGTGGACGGTCGAGATGCCCGGCTCCCAGGAGCCGATGGACACGGCCGCGACGGTGACCTTGTCGAAGTACTCGAAGGCGCGCGCGATGCCGGTCTGGCTGCGCAGGGCCGCCGCGGTCGCCGGGTCGGGCAGCAGCATCGGCGCGTAGATCGGGTGCGCCTCGCCGCCGGAGACCTGGGCGGCACGGCGTACGGCCTCGACCGAGCCGCGCTCCGCCGTCCCCGCGTCGTACACGCCGGTCAGCTGGACGACCGTGCACGGCGGCAGCTGGTGCAGGGCCGCCGCCATGTGGATCGTGGAGCGGCCCCAGGCGAGGCCGAGCACGTCGCCCTCGTTCACCAGCTCGCCGAGCAGGTCGGCCGCCACCTCGCCCAGGTTCTCCGGGTCGGTGGGCGCGCTGCCGGCGAAGCCCGGGGATCCGGGGAGGGCGTCCTCGGTGGCGTCGGCCGGGGACTCGACCACGACCGCGTGCCGCAGGCCGTAGCGGGCGCGCAGGGCGTCGGAGCGCTCCGCGTCCAGCTCGGCGGGCACCCTGATCTCGATCCGCACCAGATCGCGCTCGAGGGCGGTCTCCAGGACCCGGGCCACCTTGAAGCGGCTGACGCCGAACTCCTCGGCGATCTGGATCTTGGACTTGCCCTCCAGATAGAAGCGGCGGGCCATGGCCGCCGCCTGGACCAGCTCTGCGGGTCCCATCCGCAGGGCTGACCGGCCCGCCGACATTGCAGACACCGCGATCTCCTCACTGCTGTTCACACTCTGGGCTCGCTGTTCATCCTGTCAGATCAGCGAGACCTTGATCAGCCCCGAAGGGCGGCGTTCACCGAGCCGTGGCTCAGTGTCCGCATGCCCAGCCGGCCGTAGCCGTGGTCTCGGCCGCCTGGTTGCGCAGCATGCGCACCGCGGCGGCCGGGTCGTCCGTGCCGTACACGGCCGAACCCGCGACGAAGACGTCCGCGCCGGCCTCCGCGCAGCGCTCGATCGTCGACGCCGATACGCCGCCGTCCACCTGGAGCCACAGCTCCAGTCCGTGCTTGGAGATCAGCTCACGGGTGCGGCGGATCTTCGGCAGCATGATGTCGAGGAACGCCTGGCCGCCGAAGCCCGGTTCCACGGTCATGATCAGCAGCATGTCCAGCTCGGGGAGCAGGTCCTCGTACGGCTCGATGGGCGTGGCCGGCTTCAGCGCCATGGAGGCGCGGGCCCCCTTGGCCCGGATCTCGCGCGCCGTGCGGACGGGGGCGGCGCACGCCTCGGCGTGGAAGGTGACCGATCCGGCGCCCGCCTCGACGTACTGCGGGGCCCAGCGATCGGCGTCCTCGATCATCAGGTGGCAGTCGAGCGGGATGTCCGTCGCCCGGCTGAGGGACTCCACGATCGGGACGCCCAGCGTGAGGTTGGGAACGAAGTGGTTGTCCATCACGTCGACATGGAGCCAGTCGGCGCCCTCGACGGCCTTCGCCTCCTCCGCCAGGCGGGAGAAGTCTGCGGAGAGGATACTGGGATTGATCTGAACAGCCATGGGCCAAGCCTGCCATGTTCCGGGGCGCTTCCTCGCCCCGGTGGGCCCCTCGCTACGGACCAGAGGCGCCCGCGACCGGCACAGTCCTCGCAATACTGGCGATTCGGCCCACGACAGAGGGTCAGGGGGCGCCATGCCCGAGACGCACGAGCTTCCGACGCCGCCGTACCGAGGGGCCGCCCGGCCGGTCTGCGGGCGGCGCGGCAAGTGGGTCGTGGTGGTGCTGTGGCTGGTGGTGATCGTGCTGGCCTTCCCCCTGGCGGCGAAGCTCACGGACGCCCAGGACAACGACGCCGCCTCCTGGCTCCCCGGCAAGGCCGAGTCCACCCAAGTGCTCCACGAGGCCGAGGAGTTCAGGCCGCAGGTGATTCCGGCGATCGTCGTGTACGCCCGCGAGAGCGGCCTCACTCCCGCCGACCGGGCCCGCGTCGCCGAGGACGTCGCGGCGTTCAAGGAGCTGCGGGACCACGGGGTGCGCGGCGCCGAGACGCGCGGCCCCGTCCTGGACCGGCCGGAGGACCCGCGCGCGGCCCAGGTCTTCGTACCGATCACGATGGACGAGCAGGGGTGGGAGCGGCTCGCGCCCGCCGTCGACTCGCTGCACGCGCAGACGGGCGACGGCGAAGGCGGCCTCGCGGTGTACGTCACGGGACCGGGCGGCACCTCCGCCGCGTTCTCCGAGGCCTTCGAGGGCATCGACTCCACCCTGCTGCTCGCGGCGCTCGGCGTGGTGATCGTGATGCTGCTGATCACCTACCGCAGTCCGACCCTCCTGGTGGTCCCAGTGATCGCGGTGATCGGCGCGCTGGTCGCCGCGCAGGCGCTCATCTACCTCCTGGCCGAACACGCCGACCTGACCGTCAACGGGCAGAGCGCCGGCATCCTCACGGTGCTCGTCTTCGGCGCGGGGACGGACTACGCCCTGCTGCTGGTCGCCCGCTACCGGGAGGAACTGCGCCGCCACGAGGACCGGCACGAGGCGATGGCGCTCGCCCTGCACCGGGCGGGACCCGCCGTGCTGGCCAGCGGGGCCACGGTGGTGCTCGGCATGCTGGTGCTGATGTTCGCGGAGATGAACTCGACCAGCGGGCTCGGTCCGGTCGCCGCGATCGGCGTCGCGGTCGCCCTGCTGGCGATGCTCACGCTCTTCCCCGCGCTCCTGGTGATCTTCGGCCGCTGGATCTTCTGGCCGGTGATCCCCCATCTCGGCTCCCCCGAGCCCACCGAGCGGGGCCTCTGGGCCCGTACGGGCCGGCGCATCGCGCGTCGCCCGAGGGCGGTCTGGGGCGTCACCGCTCTCGTGCTAGCCGCCTTCGCGCTGGGGCTGACCCAACTGCGGGCCGAGGGCGTCGGCAACGCGGACGCCTTCACGGGCAGACCCGCCGCGATCACCGGGCAGGAGGTACAGGCCAGGTACTTCCCGGCGGGCAGCGGCGATCCGCTGGTGATCGTGAGCAACGCGGAGCAGGCGAGGCAGGTCGGCGAGACCGTGGCGCGGACGGGCGGGGTCGTGCCCGCCTCCATCGGCGTGCCGCCGGGCACGAAACCGGTGCACGAGGGCCGGGTACTGATCGAGGCGACGATGACGGACCGCGCCGACAGCGCGGCCGCCAAGAACACGGTGGAGCGGGTACGGGCGGCGGTGCACGCCGTGCCGGACGCCGACGCGGCGGTCGGCGGCGGCACCGCGGCGCTGCTCGACATGGACCGGGCCACCACGCACGACAACGTCCTGATCATTCCGCTGGTGCTGGTCGTGGTCCTGCTGGTGCTCATGGTGCTGCTGCGCTCGCTGGTAGCGCCGCTGCTGCTGATCGGCACGGTCGTCCTGTCGTTCGCCGCCGCCCTGGGCCTGAGCGCGCTCGCCTTCCGGTACCTCTTCGACTACGCGGGCGAGACGACGGACTTCCCGCTGTTCGTCTTCGTGTTCCTGGTGGCCCTGGGCATCGACTACAACATCTTCCTGTCCACCCGGATCCGCGAGGAGGCCCGCCGCCAGGGCACCGCAGCCGGCGTGGTCGCCGGGCTGGCGGCCACCGGAGCGGTCATCACCTCGGCCGGCCTGGTCCTGGCGGGCACGTTCGCCGCCCTCGGCACCCTGCCGCTGGTGGCCTTCGCCGAGATCGGCTTCGCGGTCGCGCTGGGTGTGCTGCTGGACACCTTCGTCGTACGGTCCGTCCTGGTGCCCGCACTGTTCCTCGACGCCGGTCCCACGGTGTGGTGGCCGCACCGCATGGCCCGCGAGGGCCGGTAGGCGCGGCCACCGGTTCACCACTCGACGTCGTCGCCGGCCACGATCGCGGCGTGCATGTTGCGCCGCATCATCTCCAGCGCGGCCTCGGCCAGCGGCGGATGGATGTGCGCCACGGCGTCCCGCGGGACGGTCACCCGCAGGTGCCGGATGTGCGCGTCGAGCGCCGAGTACAGCACGCACTGCTCCGTGACCTGGCCGCACAGCACCACGTGGTCGGCCCCGAGCGAACTCAGCAGATAGCCGAGCGGCGTCTCGAAGAAGATCGAGTGGCGCGCCTTGACCACGAACAGCGAGTCGTCGTCCGGCTGGAGGGGCCGCACCAGATCCGCGTGCGGCCCCGCGAGCGCGGTGTCGACGATCTCGCCGTGGTGCGAGCGCCATTCGCCGAAGTTGTCGTTGACGTAGATGACCGGAACGCCGCTCTCCCTGGCGCGCTTGAGCAGCCGGACGATCGCCGGTACGGCCTCGCGCGCCGAGGGAAGCAGCAGGTCCGCGTCGTCGTGGTCATATGTGTTGATCATATCGATGACGATGAGCGCGGTCTTTCCCATACGCCTCAGGGTTCCCGAAAGCCGGCGATCGTCCCACTCGGAAACGAGTCGCTCGGGTCCTGTCCGGTCGGCCGGGCCGGTCGCGGCCGCCGATGCGCGGCCGCGGCGCACGGGCCGGCACGATCGGCCGGACGAGGCTCAGGCGGTCCGGCGCAGCAGCGCCAGGTACATCGCGTCCGTACCGTGCAGGTGCGGCCACAGCTGTACGTCGGGCCCGTCGCCCAGCGCCGGAACGCCGGGCAGCAGCGGCCTGGCGTCGATCCACTCCGCAGCGGCCGGCGTGTGACCGCCGCGCCCCTTGAGCACGTCGTCGACGACGACCCGGGTCTCGGCCAGGTGCGGCGAGCAGGTCGCGTAACCCACGACACCGCCCACGCGTACCGCGCCCAGCGCCTCGCGCAGCAGCCCGCGCTGGAGCGGGGCGAACCCCTCCAGGTCCTCGGCGCGGCGACGCCAGCGCGCCTCGGGGCGGCGGCGCAGCGCGCCGAGCCCGGAGCACGGCACGTCCACCAGGACGCGGTCGAAGGAGCCCGGGAGCCACGGCGGCCGCGTGCCGTCGGCGGCGACGACCTGGTACGGGCCGGGGTTGCCGGCCAGCGCGCGCTCCACGAGACGGGCGCGGTGCGGCTGCTTCTCGGCGGCCAGGAGCGCGGCGCCGCGCCCGGCGGCGAGTCCGGCCAGCATGGCGGCCTTGCCGCCGGGGCCGGCGCAGCCGTCGAGCCAGCGCTCGTCCCGGCCCTCGACGGGCGCGTTGGCGAGGGCGACGGCGACCAGCTGGCTGCCCTCGTCCTGGACACCGGCCCGCCCCTCGTGGACGGCCGCGATCGCCCCCGGCTCGCCGCCCTCGGCCAGCCGTACGGCGTACGGGGACCAGCGGCCCGGCAGCGCGGACTCCTCGCCCAGCACGTCGAGCAGCTCGTCGGCGGTGGAGCGGCCGGGACGGGCGACGAGCGTCACCTCGGGCCGCTCGTTGTCGGCCTCCAGCAGGTCCTCGATGCCGGCGCGGCCGCCGCCGAGGGCGTCCCAGAGCGCGCTGACGATCCAGCGCGGATGCGAGTGGACGACTGCCAGGTGCTGCTCGGCGTCGTCGTCGTACGGCGGGGCGACCTGCTCCACCCAGGCGTCGAGGTCCTGCTTGGAGATCTTCCGCAGCACCGCGTTGACGAACTTCGCGCGCCCCTCGCCGAGCACCACGCGCGCCAGCTCCACGCTCGCCGACACGGCGGCGTGCGTCGGGATGCGGGTGCCCAGGAGCTGGTGCGCGCCGAGCGCCAGTACGTCGAGTACCGGCGGGTCGACCTCGCGCAGCGGCCGGTCGATGCACGCCGCGACGACCGCGTCGTACGTCCCCTGGCGGCGCAGCGTCCCGTACACCAGCTCGGTCGCGAGCGCGGCGTCGCGTTCGTCGAAGCCGCCCTTTGCGCGGGCCTTCTTCAGCAGCGGCGGCAGGACGAGGTTCGCGTACGCGTCCCGCTCGTCGACGGCGCGCAGCGCCTCGAACGCGAGGAAGCGGACCGGGTCCTTCTGCGGACGCCGGTGCGGCTTGGCGGGACGCTTGGCGGCGCGCTTGGCGGGACTGCTGCTTGGCTGGTCACTCACGAAAAAGGTGCTCCGCTTGAGAGGGGGACGAACCCTCTCAGCGTACGTCCGCCGGCCCGACGTGTTCGCCCGGGGCGATCCGCACGCCGCGCGCCCAGTCGGCCGCGAGCATCGGCTTCTTGCCCTGCGGCTGCACCCACAGGAGCTCGACCGGATGCGAACCGGTCCCGGCGTACACGTTCTTCTTTCCCGCCGACAGCTCGCCGGGGGCCAGGGCCAGGTCGGTCCGGTCCGGCAGCGGCTTCACCGCGACGAGCTTGAGCCGCTCGCCCCGGAACACCGTCCAGGCGCCGGGGGCCGGCGTGCAGCCGCGCACGACGCGGTCGACACGCAGCGCGGGCGCGGTCCAGTCGATCTGCGCGTCCTCGACGGTGATCTTGGGAGCCAGCGTGATGCCCTCGGCGGGCTGGGGCACGGCCTGCAGGGTGCCGTCCTCGATGCCGTCCATGGTGGCGGCGAGCAGGCCGGAGCCCGCGAAGGCGAGCCGGGTGAGCAGGTCGCCGCTGGTGTCGGTGGGACGCACCTGCTCGGTGAGGACGCCGTACACCGGCCCGGAGTCGAGCCCTTCCTCGATGAGGAACGTCGACGCGCCCGTGACCTCGTCGCCCGCGAGGACGGCGTGCTGCACGGGGGCGGCGCCGCGCCACGCCGGCAGGAGCGAGAAGTGCAGGTTCACCCACCCCTTGGCCGGGATGTCGAGGGCTGCCTTGGGCAGCAGCGCGCCGTACGCGACGACGGGGCAGCAGTCCGGGGCGATCTCGCGCAGCCGCGCGAGGAACTCCTCGTCGCGCGGATGGGCCGGCTTGAGCACCTCGATCCCGGCCTCCTCCGCGCGCACCGCGACGGGGCTGGCCACGAGCCTGCGACCGCGTCCCGCGGGGGCGTCCGGCCGGGTGACGACGGCGGCGACCTCGTGCCGGTCGGAGGCGATCAGGGCGTCCAGGGCGGGTACGGCGACCTCGGGGGTGCCTGCGAAGACGAGCTTCATCGGTGGCGCGGGCCTCTCGGGCAGGAAGGGCGGAACGGGTGCGGCGTCAAGGGACGCACCAGTCTATGGGCCGCCAGGGACTGTGGCCCCAGGGGGCGTACGCACATCCGCGCGCCCCGCGCGCATGTGCGTACGCCCCCACCAGCGTGACCCCGGCGACGGGTGACGCGTTGGTCAAGTGAGATTGACCGAAACGGCCCGCGCGAGCGGCCCCGACCCTCGTCACGCACCCCCTTTCCGTCCTTCTTCCGCCCTTTCTTTCACGCCGGTTCGAGAGGCTTGTTCATGGCCGACCACGCAACCCACGACGCCCAAGCACGGGCCAGCCTGCATCTGTTGGTACGGGACATCGAGCGGGTCCGCCGGCAGGTGGACGCACTGCGCACCCTCACCGCCCAGCTCGGCAACGTCTACCGCCCGCGCCGCTCCGGCCCGTCCACGGGCTTCGTCGTCTACGGCCGGGCCCCGGCGCCCACCGTCCGCCTCGCGCAGGAACTGCGGGACAGCGTCGAGACGCTGGTCACCGCCGCGGTCGACTTCGACCGTTCGCTCGGCTTCTCCTGGGACGCGGTCGGCTCGGCGCTCGGAGTCACGAAGCAGGCCGTGCACCGGCGTTACGGCGCGCGGCGGGCCGCGGCGCAGACCGCCGCGCCGGCCGAGGCGGAGCTCGCCGCCGAGGCGGCGACCGCCACCCGGACCCTGCCGGCCCCGCCGCCCGTGCCGTCCGTGCCGGCGGCCCGTTCCATGCCGCCGCAGCCGACGGCCGCGAGCCAGTCGCTGCGCGACGAACTGCGCCCGACCGCCTTCCCGGGCCCCCGCAACGGCTGACCGTCTTCCCCCGCCCCGGCCGTCCGCCGTACGCCGCCCCGGCGCACCCGGCGGGACGGTCGGGCTCCCCGGCCCCTCCCGTCTCCACTGCCGGGCCCCGAGCCTGCCGCCCCACGCCCTCCCGGCACCGACCGTTCCGGCTCCGCCCGGCGAGGGCGCGCGCGTGCGGAGCCGCGCCTCACCTCCACGGTGCAGGGAGGGGACATGCCGGGCGCTCCCCCGCAGGTGCCGAACGCAACCGTCCCGAACAGCTCGTCGCCCCGACACGTTCGGCACCCGGGGAGACGCCTCCCGCGGCACCACCCCACAGACTGCGGACGGCGGGGACAGGGGCCGGCCTGCTCCGCGACACTCAGCGCGGCCCCGGCCCGCGAAGGCCCCCCGACACGGCAGGGCCGGACCTGTTCCGCGACCGGTGCCCCCGGGCAGGGCACCCGCCCCAACGGCCCGCCATCCCGTCGCCGCCGCCCGTCAGCCGATGTCCGGCGGATCGATCCTGATCCGCACCGGATCGCCGCCTCCCCGGGCCAGCCGCGCCGCCTGCGCCGCCTTCAGCGCCGCTGCGAGCGCGGCCCCGCTCCCCGGCGGCACCCGCAGCAGCGCCCGCTCCCACACCTCGCCGACCGGCGGGTCGCCGGGCCTGCGGGGCCTGCCGGGCTCCACCACGGGCAGCGGCACGGGCCCCAGCACCTCGGCGTCCCCCGGCAGTTCCGCCGCCGCGAGGAACGCCGCGATCGCCTCCGGCCGGCCGCTCACCGCCGCCATCCGCGACACCGGTGGAAAGCCCAGCTCCGCGCGCTCCGCCAGCTCCCGCTGGGCGTGTCCCACCGGGTCCCACCGCACCAGCGCCTGCACCGGCCGCAGCGACGGCTCCGCGACGACGACCACAGTGCCGCCCTCAGCCTGGCCCCTGACCAGCGCCGATGCACTGATCCAGCGCCGCAGCGCCTCCTCCCCCGCCCGCAGGTCCGGCCGCCCGAGCATGGCCCAGCCGTCGAGCAGCAGCGCCGCCGCGTAACCGCCCTCGGCCACCGGCTCGGCACCCGGCGTACTGACCACCAGCGCCGGCGCCCCCGGCACGCTCTCCAGCACATGGTCGCGCCCCGACGTACGCACCGGCACAGCGGGAAACGCCCGTCCCAGTTCCTCCGCCGTGCGGCGCGCCCCGACGACCTGCGCCCGCAGCCGCACACCGCCGCACTCACCGCACCGCCAGCCGGCCGCGTCCCGGCCGCACCACCCGCAGTGCAGCTCCTGCTGGTCGGCCGCCTCCAGCGGCCCGGCGCAGTGCCGGCACCTTGCGGGGGTACGGCACCGCTCGCAGGCCAGGCTCGGGACGTATCCGCGCCGGGGCACCTGCACCAGCACCGGCCCGGACCTGAGCCCGTCCCGCACCGTCTGCCATGCCAGGCTGGGCAGCCGCGCCGCCCGGGCGGCCCCGTCCCGGGCCACCTCCTCGTCGCCGACGGTGCGGATCAGCGGGGCGGCGGCCCGCACCTGTTCGCGGCCGGCCCGCAGCGGAGCGGCCCACTTGCTCTCCACCAGCTGGGCCGCCTCCACCGTGCAGCTCGTGGCCCCGAGCAGGAATCCGCACCGGCTGTGCTGCGCCCGCAGCTCCAGCACCTCCCGCACGTGCGGGAACGGCGCGTGGTCGTCGCTGTGGCTGGAGTCCCCGTCGTCCCACACCGCCACGAGGCCCAGGTCCGTCACGGGAGCGAACATCGCGGCCCGCGTCCCGATCACCGCCCGCACCGACCCCCGCCGCGCGGCCAGCCACTGCCGGTACCGCTTCTGGGGCCCGGCGTCGGCGGTCAGCAGCGTGTGGTGCCCCTTGCCCACCAGCGCGTCGAGTGCGGCGTCCACCCGGGCCGCGCTGCGCCCGTCCGGAAGCACGACGAGCGCGCCCCTGCCCGAGGCGAGCGTCGCCACCACGGCGCGGGCCAGCTCCTCGGGCCAGTGCGGCCCCGGCAGGGCGTTCCACACGGCCCGCGGCGCCCGGCCCGCCGCCAGTTCGCGCAGGAAGGCGGGCCCGTGGGCGTACCGCTCCCAGGTGCCGGCCGCCGGCGCCTCGGGCGGCGGCAGCGGGTCGGGCGAGGGCTTCGCCTCGGCCGGACCGTTCCTGGGCGGCACGGCGAGCTGCAGTACGTCGGCGAGGCTCCCCGCGTAGCGGTCGGCGATCGCCCGCGACAGGGCCAGCAGGTCGGGGCTCAGCACGGGCTCCGGCGACACCACATAGGCGAGCGCCGCCAGCGGCCCCGCGTAGTCGGACTCGGCCCGCCGCTCGACGAGGAACCCGTCGATCATCCCGCCGCCCTCACGGCGGCCGCCCTGCACGTTGTGCGCCCCGGCGCCGAACCGCACCCGTACCCGCACTCCCGGCTGGGCGACGGCGTCCAGCTCCTCGGTCACGGCATAGTCGAAGTACTTGTCGAGGTGCAGCACTCCCTTGTCGACCAGGACCCGCGCGACCGGCAGCTCCTTCGCCAGCGGCGCCCCGCGCCAGGTCCGCGGCTTGGCCTTCGGGACGTTCGCCTTCCGCACGGTCTCCCGAATGAGCGCAAGCTGCTCCGGCACCCCACCCCCGGGCTCTTCGGGCCGCTCGTCGTTCCTGCTCACAGCCAAATTCCTACCAGACGCCACTGACAGCGCGACCAGCGCGAAGGCCCCGGACCACAGCGGTCCGGGGCCTTCGCGCTCGTGCGGTGATCAGGGCGGTCAGATACCCGCCGCCGCGCGCAGTGCGTCCACGCGGTCCGTGCGCTCCCAGGTGAAGTCGGGAAGCTCGCGGCCGAAGTGACCGTACGCCGCCGTCTGGGCGTAGATCGGGCGCAGCAGGTCGAGGTCGCGGATGATCGCGGCCGGACGGAGGTCGAAGACCTCCGCGATCGCGTTCTCGATCTTCTCGGTGGCGACCGTGGCGGTGCCGAAGGTCTCGACGAACAGGCCCACCGGCTCGGCCTTGCCGATCGCGTAGGCGACCTGGACCTCGCAGCGCGCGGCGAGACCCGCGGCCACGACATTCTTGGCGACCCAGCGCATCGCGTACGCGGCCGAGCGGTCGACCTTGGACGGGTCCTTGCCGGAGAAGGCGCCGCCGCCGTGGCGGGCCATGCCGCCGTACGTGTCGATGATGATCTTGCGGCCGGTGAGGCCGGCGTCGCCCATCGGGCCGCCGATCTCGAAGCGCCCGGTCGGGTTGACCAGCAGGCGGTAGCCCTCGGTGTCCAGCTTGATGCCGTCCTCGAGCAGTCCGCTCAGGACGTGCTCGACGACGAACTCGCGGATGTCGGGAGCGAGCAGCGAGTCGAGGTCGATGTCCGAGGCGTGCTGCGAGGAGACGACGACCGTGTCGAGGCGGACGGCCTTGTCGCCGTCGTACTCGATGGTGACCTGGGTCTTGCCGTCGGGACGCAGGTACGGGATCGTCCCGTTCTTGCGGACCTCGGACAGCCGGCGCGAGAGCTGGTGCGCCAGGTGGATCGGCAGCGGCATCAGCTCGGGCGTCTCGTCGCAGGCGTATCCGAACATCAGGCCCTGGTCGCCCGCGCCCTGCTTGTCGAGCTCGTCCTCATCGCCTTCGACACGGGTCTCGTACGCCGTGTCGACACCCTGCGCGATGTCCGGGGACTGCGCGCCGATGGACACCGAGACGCCGCAGGAGGCGCCGTCGAAGCCCTTCTTCGAGGAGTCGTACCCGATCTCGAGGATCTTGTTGCGTACGAGGGTGGGGATGTCGGCGTAGGCCTTGGTGGTCACCTCGCCGGCGACGTGCACCAGGCCGGTGGTGATCAAGGTCTCCACGGCGACCCGGGAAGCCGGGTCCTCCCGCAGGAGCGCGTCGAGGATCGTGTCGCTGATCTGGTCAGCGATCTTGTCGGGGTGGCCCTCGGTCACGGACTCCGAGGTGAACAGGCGGCGGGACACATCGCTCCCTGGGGTTGCAGCGGCTGCTGGCTGAGCATTGATGGAACGGACCGGGAGCTGCGCCCGGCGTCGGTCCGGCATCAGTTTATCGGTCGCTTCCGGTCGGCGGACCACGCGTCTCGCTTCTTGGGAGCCCTGTGACCAGCGGCACTGCATTGTGCAGCACGGCCGAGGCCCTCCGCCAGAGGGCGAAAGGCCCGATTCCCAAGGGCTGTGGCCGCCGGGCGCGCCGCGGCGCGTACGGCGGCGGTCACCCGAGCCGGCGGGTGACCAGGTCCCAGACCGTGTCCGCGAGGGCTTCCTTGGGGCCGTACGGCACCGGCGTCTCGCCGCCGTCGGCGTCGAGCACGACGGCCTCGTTCTCCTCCGAGCCGAACGTCTTGCGCTCCCCCACCTCGTTGACGACCAGCAGGTCGCAGCCCTTGCGGCGGAGCTTGTCCCGGCCGTTGGCGAGGACGTCGTTGGTCTCGGCGGCGAAGCCGACGACCACCTGTCCGGGAGGTCCGGGCCGCTCGGTGGAGATCTCGGCGAGGATGTCGGGGTTGCGCACCAGCCCGACGGGGGCCGGCTCGTGGCCGTCCTTCTTCTTGATCTTCCCCGCGGCGTACGCGGCTGGCCGGAAGTCGGCCACGGCCGCCGCCATCACCACCACGTCCGCGTCCGCCGCGGCCTTCAGTACGGCCTCCCGCAGCTGCACCGCCGTGCCGACGCGGACGACGTCCGCGCCCGCCGGGTCCGGCAGCCCGGTGTTGGCCTCCACGAGCGTGACCCGGGCGCCGCGCGCGACGGCGGTGCGGGCCAGGGCGTATCCCTGCTTGCCGGAGGAGCGGTTGCCGAGGTAGCGGACCGGGTCGAGCGGTTCGCGGGTGCCTCCCGCGCTGATCACCACGTGCCGGCCCGCGAGGTCGGGCTCGGCCGCGCCCCGTGCGAGGACGCGCCGGCAGACCTCGAAGATCTCGTCCGGGTCGGGCAGCCGGCCCTTGCCGGTGTCGGCGCCGGTCAGCCGGCCGACCGCCGGCTCGACGACCACCGCGCCCCGGCGGCGCAGCGTGGCGACGTTCTCCTGGGTGGCCGGGTGCTCCCACATCTCGGTGTGCATGGCGGGGGCGAAGATCACCGGACACCGGGCGGTGAGCAGGGTGTTCGTGAGGAGGTCGTCGGCCAGCCCGTGGGCCGCCTTCGCCAGCATGTCGGCGGTGGCGGGGGCCACCACGACCAGGTCCGCGGCCTGCCCGATCCGTACGTGCGGCACCTCGTGCACCGACTCCCACACCTCGGCGGAGACGGGGTTGCCGGAGAGCGCCGACCAGGTGGCGGCGCCGACGAAGTGGAGCGACGACGCGGTCGGCACGACCCGTACGTCGTGGCCGGATTCCGTCAGCCGGCGCAGCAGCTCGCACGCCTTGTACGCGGCGATGCCGCCGCTGACTCCCAGCACGACCTTCGGCTTGTCCACTGCGTCTCCCCGCTCACCCGGTTGTCCGGCACGATTCACGTCCCTATGACACACCACAGGCCCGGCAGTCTCACTGCCGGGCCTGTGGTGGAAAAGATTCCTGCGCCTGCTGACTACTGCGCCGGGCCCTCAATGGCCTCGGAGGTCAGCAGACCCGCGTTGATCTCGCGCAGGGCGATCGAGAGCGGCTTCTCGTGGACGTGGGTGTCCACCAGAGGGCCGACGTACTCGAGCAGACCCTCACCGAGCTGCGAGTAGTACGCGTTGATCTGACGCGCACGCTTCGCCGCGTAGATCACGAGGCTGTACTTCGAGTCCGTGGCCTCGAGCAGCTCGTCGATCGGCGGGTTGATGATGCCCTCGGGCGTGGAAATGGAAGAGGACACGCTCTACCTTCCGATAAGTGAACAGAGATCAAGCAACTTCCATCAAGGCTAGCAGCTCGCGCGCCACGTCCTCGACGGAGGTGTTGACCAGGGTGGTGTCGAACTCCGCCTCCGCGGCGAGTTCGATCTTCGCCGCCTCCAGGCGGCGCTCGATGACATCGGGCGCCTCCGTGCCGCGGCCGGTCAGCCTGCGGACCAGCTCGTCCCAGCTGGGCGGGGCGAGGAAGACCAGTTGAGCCTCCGGCATCGACTCGCGGACCAGCCGCGCGCCCTGGAGATCGATCTCCAGGAGCACGGGCTCGCCCGCTTCGAGCCGGTCGGCCACGGCACGCCGGGGCGTGCCGTAACGGTTGCCGGCGAACTCGGCCCACTCCAGCAGTTCACCGTTGGCGACGAGCTTGTCGAACTCGTCGTCGCTCACGAAGAAGTACTGGACGCCGTGGCGCTCGCCGGGTCGCGGCTTGCGCGTGGTGGCCGACACCGAGAGCCATACCTCGGGGTGGACCTTGCGCATATGGGCGACGACCGTGCTCTTGCCGACACCCGAGGGGCCGGAGAGCACGGTCAGCCGCGGACGTACGTCCGGGGGTACGGGGGTCGTCCCCCGGGATGTTGCAGCCATGGATGCGATTATCCAGGTTCTCGGGGGTGCCCGAGAACGTCAGGCGGCTCCGCCGCCGAACTCGCGCTCCAAAGAGGCGATCTGGTTGGAGCCGAGACCGCGCACACGACGGCTCTCGGAGATCCCGAGCCGCTCCATGATCTGCTTGGCACGGACCTTGCCCACGCCCGGCAGGGACTCGAGCAGGGCGGAGACCTTCATCTTGCCGACGACGTCATTCTCCTGTCCCTGCTTGATGACCTCGTGGAGCGAGGCGCCGGAGTGCTTGAGTCGATTCTTGACCTCGGCCCGCTCCCGGCGAGCCGCGGCGGCCTTTTCGAGCGCGGCTGCGCGCTGTTCAGGGGTAAGGGGCGGAAGAGCCACGCCTACGTCACCTCGGATGTCGAACTGTCGGATACGGACCGGTGAGGAACCTTGTCGCTCCACACCAGGGGAGCCACGCACAGCCGGTTGCGAACAACGAGCTGCGCGTTTCTCTCGACGGAGACTAGCGGTCTGGACCGCTCCAGTCAGCGAGAAGCAGCGAAAAGTCCTGGTCAGCCTCCATCGACCCAGGCATATCGGACATAACACCCCGCTTTTCGGTCAGGATTGCGTCAACTCGAATCGCCGGTCCACCGTCAGGCCGCCGAGACCGCCGCTCTGACCTCGTCGGCGAAGCGGGAAGCGGACTCTCGCAGTCCGGCTATGTCGGGGCCGAAGCGCAGCACACCGCGGCTCACGCTCGGGACGACGTTGCCGACGGCGGCCCCGAAGACACCCGGCAGATCGGCGGGCGTCGCGCCCTGCGCGCCGATGCCCGGAGCGAGCAGCGGACCGTTGATGGCGAGGTCGACTCCTGCGTCGCCGAGCGTCGCGCCGACCACCGCGCCGACCGATCCGAGCGGCTCGGCGCCCTCGTTCTCGGCCGCCATGTGGTCGAGCATGAGCTGTGCGAGCGAACGGCCGTCGGCGGCGGTGGCGCGCTGCACCTCGGCGCCCTCCGGGTTGGACGTCAGTCCGAGGACGAACACGCCGCAGCCGTTGATCACGGCCGCGTCCAGCGCCGGCCGCAGCGAGCCGAAGCCGAGGTACGGCGACACGGTGACGGCGTCCGAGAAGAGCGGCGAGTCCCGGTGGAGGAAGGTCTCGGCGTACGCGCCCATCGTGGAGCCGATGTCGCCGCGCTTGGCGTCCATGAGCACCAGCGCGCCGGCCGCCCTGGCCTCCTCGACCGCCTTCTCCAGTACGGCGATGCCGCGCGAGCCGAAGCGCTCGAAGAAGGCCGACTGGGGCTTCAGCACGGCGACCCGGTCGGCCAGCGCCTCGACGACGGTGCGGGTGAAGGTCTCCAGGCCCGCGACGTCGTCGTTCAGGCCCCAGGCGTCGAGCAGCGAGGCGTGCGGGTCGATGCCGACGCAGAGCGGACCGCGGGTGTCCATGGCGCGGCGCAGACGGGCGCCGAAGGGCTCGGGGGTCGCTGCGGTCGCTGCGCTCACTTGGCGCTCTCCCGGGTCTCGGCGCCGACCGCGTCGGCGAGGGTGGCGTACGGGCTGGCGGCGAGGCGCTCCGCGAGGCCCCGGTGGATCGCTCGGGCCCAGCAGGGGCCCTCGTAGATGAAGGCGCTGTAGCCCTGCACGAGCGTGGCGCCCGCCAGGATGCGCTGCCACGCGTCGTCGGCGTTCTCGATGCCTCCGACCCCGATGAGGGTGAGGCGGCCGCCCACGCGGGCGTACAGCCGGCGCAGGACCTCCAGGGAGCGCGCCTTGACGGGCGCTCCGGACAGTCCGCCGGTCTCCTTGACCAGGGCCGGGTCGGACTTCAGGCCCAGGCCCTCGCGCGCGATGGTGGTGTTGGTGGCGATGATGCCGTCCAGGCCGAGTTCCAGCGCCAGGTCGGCGACGGCGTCGACGTCCTCGTCGGCCAGGTCGGGCGCGATCTTCACCAGCAGCGGCACCCGGCGGCCGGTGACCGTGCGGTCGGCCGCCTCGCGGACGGCGGTCAGCAGCGGGCGCAGCGACTCCGTGGCCTGGAGGTTGCGCAGTCCCGGGGTGTTCGGGGACGAGACGTTCACGACCAGGTAGTCGGCGTGCGCGGCGAGGCGCTCGGTGGAGGCGACGTAGTCGGCGACGGCCTCCTCCTCCGGAACGACCTTGGTCTTGCCGATGTTGACGCCGACGACCGTCTTGAACACCGGGTTGCGGGCCGCCAGGCGGGCGGCGACGGCTTCGGAGCCCTCGTTGTTGAACCCCATGCGGTTGATGAGCGCGCGGTCCTTCACAAGGCGGAAGAGGCGCTTCTTGGGGTTGCCCGGCTGCGGCTGGGCGGTGACCGTGCCGATCTCGACGTGGTCGAAGCCGAGCATCGACATGCCGTCGATGGCCACCGCGTTCTTGTCGAAGCCGGCGGCGAGGCCGAACGGGCCGTGCATGCGCAGACCGAGCGCCTCGGTGCGCAGCGCGGTGTACCGCGGCGCGAGGAGGGCGGCGACGAAGGTGCGCAGGACCGGGACGCGGGCGGCGAGGCGGATCCAGCGGAAGGCCGTGTAGTGGGCCCGCTCGGGGTCCATGCGCTTGAAGACGATGTCGAAGAAGAGTTTGTACATGGGGTGCTTTCCTCAGGAGGCCGGCGAGGGCGGCCCGGACTCAGGGCTCAGGGCTCATGAAGGCTCGGGTCTCATGACGAGGGGGACACCGCAGCCGGTGTCCCCCTCGTGTGCCGCTAGACCTCGCGGGCCGCGGTCAGGTGTTCCGCGTGTTCCTGGAGGGAGCGCACGCCCACGTCGCCGTGCTTGAGCGCGTCGATGCCCTGGACGGCGGCCGCGAGGGCCTGGACCGTCGTGAGGCAGGGGACGCCGCGCGACACGGCAGCCGTACGGATCTCGTAGCCGTCGAGGCGGCCGCCCGTGCCGTAGGGCGTGTTGACGATGAGGTCGATCTGGCCGTCGTGGATGAGCCCGACGACGGTCTTCTCACCGTTCGGGCCCTCGCCCTCGCTCTGCTTGCGCACGACGGTGGCGTTGATGCCGTTGCGCCGGAGCACCTCGGCCGTGCCGGAGGTCGCGAGCAGCTCGAAGCCGTGGGCGACGAGCTCGCGCGCCGGGAAGATCATCGAGCGCTTGTCCCGGTTGGCGACCGAGATGAACGCGCGGCCCTTCGTCGGCAGCGGTCCGTACGCGCCGGCCTGCGATTTGGCGTACGCCGTGCCGAAGACCGAGTCGATGCCCATGACCTCGCCGGTCGAGCGCATCTCCGGGCCGAGCACGGTGTCCACGCCGCGGCCCTGGATGTCGCGGAAGCGGCTCCACGGCATCACGGCCTCCTTGACGGAGATCGGCGCGTCCAGCGGCAGCGTGCCGCCGTCGCCGGTCTTCGGCAGCATGCCCTCCGCGCGCAGTTCGGCGACGGTCGCGCCCAGCGAGATGCGGGCGGCGGCCTTCGCGAGCGGCACCGCGGTCGCCTTCGAGGTGAAGGGGACGGTGCGCGAGGCGCGCGGGTTGGCTTCCAGGACGTACAGGATGTCGCCCGCCATGGCGAACTGGATGTTGATCAGTCCGCGTACGCCGACGCCCTTGGCGATGGCCTCGGTCGAGACCCGCAGCCGCTTGATGTCGAAGCCGCCGAGGGTGATCGGGGGCAGCGCGCAGGCGGAGTCGCCGGAGTGGATGCCGGCCTCCTCGATGTGCTCCATGACGCCGCCGAGGTAGAGCTCGGTGCCGTCGTAGAGCGCGTCGACGTCGATCTCGATCGCGTCGTCGAGGAAGCGGTCGACCAGGACCGGCCGGGTGGGGCTGATCTCGGTGGATTCGGCGATGTACGAGGACAGGCGCGTCTCGTCGTACACGATCTCCATGCCGCGGCCGCCGAGCACGTACGACGGACGCACGAGGACCGGGTAGCCGATCTCGTCGGCGATGGCCTTGGCCTCGTCGAACGTCGTCGCGGTGCCGTGCTTGGGCGCGGGCAGGCCGGCCTCGGCGAGCACGCGGCCGAACGCGCCGCGGTCCTCGGCGGCGTGGATGGCCTCCGGCGGGGTGCCGACGACCGGGACGCCGTTGTCCTTGAGCGCCTGGGCGAGGCCCAGCGGGGTCTGGCCGCCGAGCTGCACGACGACGCCCGCGATCGGGCCCGCGAGGGACTCCGCGTGGACGATCTCCAGCACGTCCTCGAGCGTCAGCGGCTCGAAGTACAGGCGGTCGGAGGTGTCGTAGTCGGTGGAGACGGTCTCGGGGTTGCAGTTGACCATCACGGTCTCGTAGCCGGCGTCGCTGAGCGCGAAGGAGGCGTGGACGCAGGAGTAGTCGAACTCGATGCCCTGGCCGATGCGGTTCGGGCCCGAGCCCAGGATGATCACGGCGGGCTTCTCGCGCGGCGCGACCTCGGACTCCTCGTCGTACGAGGAGTAGAAGTACGGCGTCTTCGCGGCGAACTCGGCGGCGCAGGTGTCGACCGTCTTGTAGACCGGGCGGACCCCGAGCGCGTGCCGGACCTCGCGTACGACGTCCTCGCGCAGGCCGCGGATGTCGGCGATCTGGGCGTCGGAGAACCCGTGGCGCTTTGCTTCCGCGAGCAGCTCGGGGTCGAGCTTGTCGGCGGCGGCGAGGTCGTCCGCGTGCTCCTTGATCAGGAACATCTGGTCCACGAACCACGGGTCGATCTTCGTCGCGTCGAAGATCTCCTCGGGGGTGGCGCCGGCCCGGATGGCCTGCATGACGGTGTTGATGCGGCCGTCGGTGGGGACCTTCGCGATCTCCAGGAGGTCGGCCTTGTCGCCCGGCTCGCCGGTGAAGGCGAACTGGCTGCCCTTCTTCTCCAGCGAGCGCAGGGCCTTCTGGAGCGCCTCGGTGAAGTTGCGGCCGATCGCCATGGCCTCGCCCACGGACTTCATGGTGGTGGTGAGGGTCGCGTCGGCGAGCGGGAACTTCTCGAACGCGAAGCGGGGCACCTTGACGACGACGTAGTCGAGCGTGGGCTCGAAGGAGGCCGGGGTCTTCTCGGTGATGTCGTTCGGGATCTCGTCAAGCGTGTAGCCGACGGCGAGACGGGCGGCGATCTTCGCGATCGGGAAGCCCGTCGCCTTGGAGGCGAGCGCCGAGGAGCGGGAGACGCGGGGGTTCATCTCGATGACGATGATCCGGCCGTCGTCGGGGTTGACGGCGAACTGGATGTTGCAGCCGCCGGTGTCGACGCCGACCTCGCGGATGATCGCGATGCCGACGTCGCGCAGCCGCTGGTACTCGCGGTCGGTGAGCGTCATCGCGGGGGCCACGGTGATCGAGTCGCCGGTGTGCACGCCCATCGGGTCGAAGTTCTCGATGGAGCAGACGACCACGACGTTGTCGTTCTTGTCGCGCATCAGCTCCAGCTCGTACTCCTTCCAGCCGAGGATGGACTCCTCGAGGAGCACCTCGGTGGTCGGCGAGAGCGTGAGGCCCTGCCCGGCGATGCGGCGCAGTTCGTCCTCGTTGTGCGCGAAGCCCGATCCGGCGCCGCCCATGGTGAAGGACGGGCGGACGACGACGGGGTAGCCGCCGAGCGTCTCGACGCCGGCGATGACGTCGTCCATGGAGTGGCAGATGACCGAGCGGGCGGACTCGCCGTACCCGATCTTCCCCTTGACGGCCTCGACGACGCCCTTGAAGAGGTCGCGGTCCTCGCCCTTGTGGATGGCCTCGACGTTGGCGCCGATGAGCTCGACGCCGTACTTCTCCAGCACACCCTGCTCGTGCATGGAGATCGCGGTGTTGAGCGCGGTCTGGCCGCCGAGGGTCGGCAGCAGCGCGTCGGGGCGCTCCTTGGCGATGATCTTCTCGACGAACTCCGGGGTGATCGGCTCGACGTACGTGGCGTCGGCGATCTCCGGGTCGGTCATGATCGTCGCCGGGTTGGAGTTGACCAGGATGACGCGCAGGCCCTCGGCCTTGAGGACGCGGCAGGCCTGCGTGCCGGAGTAGTCGAACTCCGCGGCCTGGCCGATGACGATCGGACCGGAGCCGATGACCAGGACGGACTGGATATCGGTGCGCTTAGGCACGCTGGCCCTCCATGAGCTGTACGAAGCGGTCGAACAGGTACGCGGCGTCGTGCGGACCCGCTGCTGCCTCGGGGTGGTACTGGACGCTGAACGCGGGCTGGTCGAGCAGCTGGAGGCCCTCGACCACGTCGTCGTTCAGGCAGACGTGGGACACCTGGGCGCGCCCGTACGGGGTCTCGGAGACCCGGTCCAGCGGCGCGTCGACGGCGAAGCCGTGGTTGTGCGCGGTGACCTCGACCTTGCCGGTCGTACGGTCCTGCACCGGCTGGTTGATGCCGCGGTGCCCGTACTTCAGCTTGTACGTGCCGAAGCCGAGCGCGCGGCCCAGGATCTGGTTGCCGAAGCAGATGCCGAACAGCGGCGTCTTGCGGTCCAGGACGGCCTTGACGGCGGTGAGGTCGACGGTGGACGGGTCGCCGGGGCCGTTGGAGAGGAATACGCCGTCGGGCGCGACGGCGTACACCTCCTCGGGCGTGGCGGTGGCCGGCAGGACGTGCACCTCGATGCCGCGCTCGGCCATGCGGTGCGGCGTCATGCCCTTGATGCCGAGGTCGATCGCGGCGACGGTGAACTTCTTCTCGCCGATCGCGGGGACGACGTACGGCTCCTTGGTGGCGACCTCGGCGGCGAGCGAGGCGCCCGCCATCTGCGGGGCCTTCCGCACACGGGCGAGCAGCGTCTCCTCGTCGGCCAGCGCCTCGCCGGAGAAGATGCCGACGCGCATCGCGCCGCGCTCGCGCAGGTGGCGGGTGAGGGCGCGGGTGTCGATGCCGCTGATGCCCACGATGCCCTGGCCGACGAGCTGCTCGTCGAGCGAGCGGCTGGAGCGCCAGTTGGACGGGACGCGCGCGGGGTCGCGTACGACGTAACCGGCGACCCAGATCTTCGCCGACTCGTCGTCCTCGTCGTTCACACCGGTGTTGCCGACGTGCGGGGCCGTCATCACGACGACCTGGCGGTGGTACGACGGGTCGGTGAGGGTTTCCTGGTATCCGGTCATGCCGGTGTTGAACACCGCCTCGCCGAAGGTCTCCCCCACGGCCCCGTAGGCACGGCCGCGGAAGCTGCGGCCGTCCTCCAGGACGAGTACGGCGGGAGCCTTGGCTGCGGCTCCCCGGGTGGAGATCGTCATCGTGCGGTGCCTTCCGTAGAAATGCTTGAACTGCTTGTCATGGAGTTGACGGCCTCGACCCAGGCCGTGTGCTCGGCCGCGCGGTCGGAGCGGAAACCGGAGTCGATGAGCTTGTCGCCGTGCTGCCAGGTGACGACCAGCAGGCCGCCCTCGGCGAGGACCTTGCCCGCGATGCCCTTGTCGAGCCTGGCCTCGCGCAGCTGCCCGGCGGGGACGAAGAAGTCGCTCGCCCCGGGGCGTACGACGTCGAGTCCCGCGTCGGTGAGCGTCAGCTCGGCGCGGCTGCGCGTCCCCAGACCGTGGGCCACGATCCGGTCGAGCCACTGCCCGGCGGTCGTCGAGCCGTGGTAACGGCCGCTCATGCTCAGCTTCGCCGCACCGGGCGCCTCGGGCGCGGTAGGGAGTTCCGGCAGGTCGGACTGGAGCGTGGCGCGCCACTTCCAGCCCTGGCGCATCAGCCAGTACAGGAGCGCGATGAACAGCAGCAGTCCGACGACCCAGCCGATGCGGGCGGCCCAGTCGGTCACTTCGGCCGACTTCCGCTCCGCGGTGCCGGCGGCCAGATGGATGAAAGGTGTCACGCCAGATTCCCGTCGACGACCGTTGCGCGGCCCCGCAGCCAGGTGTGGGTGACGCGTCCCGGCAGCTCACGGCCCTCGTAGGGGGTGTTGCGGCTGCGGGAGGCGAAGCTCGAGGGGTCCACGGCTCCACGGTAATCCGGATCGACCAGGGTGAGGTTGGCGGGCTCGCCTGCCGAGACGGGACGGCCGTGGCCCTCCAGCCGTCCGATGGCGGCCGGGCGGAACGACATGCGGTCCGCGACGCCCGCCCAGTCGAGCAGGCCGGTGTCGACCATCGTCTGCTGGACGACGGACAGGGCGGTCTCCAGACCGACCATGCCCATGGCCGCCGCGGCCCACTCGCAGTCCTTGTCCTCGTGCGGGTGCGGGGCGTGGTCGGTGGCCACGCAGTCGATCGTGCCGTCGGCGAGGGCCTCGCGCAGGGCCATGACGTCGGCCTCGGTACGCAGCGGCGGGTTCACCTTGTAGACGGGGTTGTACGTCCGGACCAGCTCGTCCGTGAGCAGGAGGTGGTGCGGGGTGACCTCGGCGGTGACGTTCCAGCCCTTGGACTTGGCCCAGCGGACGATCTCCACCGAGCCGGCCGTGGAGAGGTGGCAGATGTGCACGCGCGAGCCGACGTGGGCGGCGAGGAGGACGTCGCGGGCGATGATCGACTCCTCGGCGACGGCCGGCCAGCCGCCGAGACCCAGCTCCGAGGAGACGACGCCCTCGTTCATCTGTGCGCCCTCGGTGAGGCGGGGCTCCTGGGCGTGCTGGGCGACGACGCCGTCGAAGGCCTTCACGTACTCCAGCGCGCGGCGCATGATCACGGCGTCGTCGACGCACTTGCCGTCGTCCGAGAAGACCTTCACCCCGGCGGCGGAGTCGTGCATGGCGCCGAGCTCGGCGAGCTTCTTGCCCTCCAGGCCGACGGTGACGGCGCCGACAGGCTGCACGTCGCAGTAGCCGGACTCCCTGCCGAGGCGCCAGACCTGCTCGACGACGCCGGCGGTGTCGGCGACCGGGAAGGTGTTGGCCATGGCGTGGACGGCGGTGAAGCCGCCGACCGCGGCCGCCTTCGTACCGGTCAGGACGGTCTCGGAGTCCTCGCGGCCGGGCTCGCGCAGGTGGGTGTGCAGGTCGACGAGGCCGGGCAGCAGGATCTTGCCCTCGGCCTCGACGACGGTCGCGCCCTCGGCGCTCAGGCCGGTGCCGACTGCCTCGATCGTCTCGCCGTCGATCAGGACGTCCTGCGGCTCGCCGCCCAGTACCTTCGCACCGCGGAGCAGAATCTTCGTCGTCTCACTCATGCTTACTTGCTCTCCTCGGTGCGTGCGGGGGTGGGGCTGATGGCGGATTCGTTGCCGCCCAGAAGCAGGTACAGGACGGCCATCCGGGTCGAGACGCCGTTGGCGACCTGCTCGACAGCCGTGCAGCGGTCGGAGTCCGCGACCTGCGCGGTGATCTCCATGCCCCGGTTCATCGGGCCGGGGTGCATGACGATGGCGTGCTCGGGCATCCGGGCCATCCGGTCGCCGTCCAGGCCGTAGCGGCGCGAGTACTCGCGCTCGGTCGGGAAGAAGGCGGCGTTCATCCGCTCTCGCTGCACACGCAGCATCATCACCGCGTCGGACTTCGGCAGCACCTCGTCGAGGTTGTACGCGACCTGGCACGGCCAGTGCTCGACACCGATCGGGACCAGCGTCGGCGGGGCGACGAGGGTGACCTCGGCGCCGAGGGTGTGCAGCAGGTGGACGTTGGAGCGCGCCACGCGGCTGTGCAGTACGTCGCCCACGATCGTGATCCGGCGGCCGTCGAGGTCGCGCCCGATCCCCGCGTCCGCGCCGACGAGCCTGCGGCGCATCGTGAAGGCGTCGAGCAGCGCCTGCGTGGGGTGCTCGTGCGTGCCGTCGCCCGCGTTGACGACCGCGCCGTCGATCCAGCCGGAGGTCGCCAGGCGGTAGGGCGCGCCGGAGGCGTGGTGCCGGATGACGACGGCGTCGGCGCCCATCGCCTCAAGAGTGAGCGCGGTGTCCTTGAGCGACTCGCCCTTGGAGACCGACGAGCCCTTGGCGGAGAAGTTGATGACGTCGGCGGAGAGGCGCTTGGCGGCGGCCTCGAAGGAGATGCGGGTGCGGGTCGAGTCCTCGAAGAAGAGATTGACGACCGTACGGCCGCGCAGGGTCGGCAGCTTCTTGATCGGCCGGTCCGCGACGCGGGCCATCTCCTCGGCGGTGTCGAGGATCAGCACGGCGTCGTCGCGGGTGAGGTCGGCGGCCGAGATGAGGTGACGCTTCATCTGGTGCTCCGTGGTTCGTGAGGGGCGCGTGTGTGGAGGCGGGCAGGAGGGCAGGCCGACGCACGGGCCCGCTGGTCCGGGTCCGTACGGGAAGGCGCTACTGCTCGCCGGCCGGAGCGGTCTGCTGGAGGCCGAGCAGCACGGCGTCGCGGCCGTCCTCCTCGGAGAGCTGGACCTTGACCGTCTCCCGCAGCGACGTGGGGAGGTTCTTGCCGACGTAGTCGGCCCGGATCGGCAGCTCGCGGTGGCCGCGGTCGACGAGGACCGCGAGCTGCACGGCGCGCGGGCGGCCGATGTCGCCGAGCGCGTCGAGCGCGGCGCGGATCGTACGGCCGGAGAACAGTACGTCGTCGACGAGGACGACGAGCCGGTCCTCGATGCCGTCACCGGGGATCTCGGTGCGGGCGAGGGCCCGCGCGGGGCGCATGCGCAGGTCGTCGCGGTACATGGTGATGTCGAGGGAGCCGACCGGCATCTTCCGGCCGGTGATCTGTTCGAGCCTGGCGGCCAGCCGGCGGGCCAGGAACACGCCGCGGGTGGGGATGCCGAGGAGCACCACGTCGTCCGCGCCCTTGGCGCGCTCGACGATCTCGTGGGCGATGCGGGTCAGTACCCGCTCGATGTCAGGGCCCTCGAGTACGGGCCGCGGAGCATCGGATTCAACCGTGTCCATTGGAAACGGACCTCCTTCTCCGCCTCACGGGACGGACCTTAAAGGACGTCGGAATTGCGTCACCACCGTACCAGGCCTATTCGGCAACCCTTGCGAGACCCCACGAGTAGGCGGTCTGGCCCCATTCGGCTTGACGCACCCAAGTAACGCTGCGTAACCTCACAGTGAGTTACCAGTCTGCGTCCGGGGAGCCATATGTCCAGCGAATACGCAAAACAGCTCGGGGCCAAGCTCCGCGCCATCCGCACCCAGCAGGGCCTTTCCCTCCACGGTGTCGAGGAGAAGTCCCAGGGCCGCTGGAAGGCCGTCGTGGTCGGCTCGTACGAGCGCGGCGACCGCGCCGTGACCGTGCAGCGCCTCGCCGAGCTCGCGGACTTCTACGGCGTACCGGTGCAGGAGCTCCTGCCGGGCACGACGCCCGGCGGCGCCGCCGAGCCGCCGCCGAAGCTCCGCCTGGACCTGGAGCGCCTGGCCCACGTGCCGGCCGAGAAGGCGGGCCCGCTCCAGCGCTACGCCGCGACGATCCAGTCGCAGCGCGGCGACTACAACGGCAAGGTCCTGTCGATCCGCCAGGACGACCTGCGCACCCTCGCCGTCATCTACGACCAGTCGCCCTCGGTCCTCACCGAGCAGCTGATCAGCTGGGGTGTGCTGGACGCGGACGCGCGCCGCGCGGTCGCCCACGACGACATCTAGGTCGGAGCACCACCAGCAGAAACGTAACGCCGGGTCCTGCGGAGGCTTTTGAGCCTTCGCAGGACCCGGCGTTTTCGCGTGTTCTCCCGCCGGAGACCGCCTCTTTCCACCGGTCCCCCAAGGGGAAAGGGCCCGGGGTGCGCCGTGAGGCGTACCGCGGGCCCTTTCAGCCGTCCTTGGAGCCGGGCGGGGACTATTCGCGCCGCAGGTTCGGCTTCAGGTCCTTGAAACGGCCGAGGAGGCCGTTCACGAAGGACGGTGAGTCGTCGGTGGAGAACTCCTTGGCGAGCTGCACCGCCTCGTCGATCACCACCGCGTCGGGCGTCTCGTCCATCCACACCAGCTCGTACGTGCCGAGCCGCAGGATGTTCCGGTCGACGACCGGCATCCTGTCGATCTCCCAGTCGACCGCGTACGTGGCCATGAGCTCCTCGATGCGGTCCGCGTACTGCGCGTACCCCTCGACGAGCTGCATCGTGAACTCGCTGACCGGCGGCTGACGGGTGTCGGTCCTGGCGTGCCGCATCCAGTCCGCGAGGACCGTCTGCACGGACTCGCCGCGCTGGTCGGCCTCGAAAAGGATCTGGAAGGCGCGCTTGCGCGCCGTGTTCCGGGCAGCCACGGTTAGCTGTTCACCCGGCCGAGGTAATCGCTCGTGCGGGTGTCGACCTTGATCTTCTCACCGGTGGTGATGAAGAGCGGGACCTGGATCTCGTGGTCCGTCTCCAGCGTGGCCGGCTTGGTGCCGCCGGTGGAGCGGTCGCCCTGGACGCCCGGGTCGGTGTGCTTGACGGTCAGCTCGACCGCGGCGGGCAGCTCGACGTACAGCACCTCGCCCTCGTGCTGGGCGACGGAGGCGGTGAAGCCCTCGATCAGGAAGTTGGCGGCGTCGCCGACGGACTTGCGGTCGACCATGAGCTGGTCGTAGGTGTCCATGTCCATGAAGACGAAGTACTCGCCGTCCATGTACGAGAACTGCATGTCGCGTCGGTCGATGGTGGCCGTCTCGACCTTCACGCCGGCGTTGAAGGTCTTGTCGACGACCTTGCCGGAGAGCACGTTCTTGAGCTTGGTGCGCACGAAGGCAGGGCCCTTGCCGGGCTTGACGTGCTGGAACTCGACGACGGACCAGAGCTGGCCCCCGTCGAGCTTGAGCACCATGCCGTTCTTGAGGTCGTTCGTGGAAGCCACGGTTGCGGAATCTCCTGGACTGAAGGCTGGTGGGGCTGCTGTGACCTGGAGGTCGCAGTGTGGCGCTGAACTACAGCGCGAGCAGCTCCTTGGTCGTGATGGTGAGTAGCTCGGGTCCGCCGTCCGCATCGGGGCGCACGACGAGCGTGTCATCGATCCGGACACCGCCCCGGCCCGGGAGGTGGACCCCCGGTTCGACGGTGACCGGCACACAAGCGTCCAGTTTACCCATGGCCGCAGGTGCCAACTGCGGGTCCTCCTCGATTTCGAGCCCGACACCGTGTCCGGTCCGCGGCGCCAGGACCTCGCCATGGCCCGCGGCGGCGAGTACGTGGCGTGCCGCCCGGTCGACTTCCCGGTACTCCGTGCCCGGCACGAGCGCCTCCCGGCCCGCCCGCTGAGCGGCGAATACGATGTCGTACAGCTCGATCTGCCAGTCGGCGGGCGTCGTGCCGATAACGAAGGTACGGCCGATCTCGCAGCGGTAGCCGCGGTAGTTCGCGCCCAGGCAGACGGAGAGGAAATCACCCTCCTCGACCCGCCGGTCCGACGGTCGGTGCCGCCCGAGGCCCGCGTTCGGTCCGGTGGCGACGGAGGTGGGGAAGGCGGTCCCGTCGGCGCCGTGGTCGACCAGGCGGCGCTCCAGCTCCAGCGCCAGGTGCCGCTCCGTGCGACCGACCAGGATCGATTCGAGCAGCTCTCCGAGGGCCTGGTCGGTGATCTCCGCCGCGATCCGCAGGCAGGCGATCTCTTCCTCGTCCTTGACGATCCGCAGCTGCTCGACGGCGCCGGAGAGGTCGCCCAGGCGCAGCCGGGGCGCGACGGAGCCCAGAGCCCGGTGCCGGGCCACGGTCAGATGGTTCTCCTCGACGGCGAGCGACTCGGCGCCGGCCGCCGAGGCCGTGCGCGCCGCCGCGACGACGGTGTCGCCGCCGGGCGCGGGCAGCACCGTGACCCGCAGCTGTTCGTCGGGGCGGCCCTGCGCTGCGTCGGTCACCGACGCACCGGGGCAGATGAGCGCGTCCTCGTCCGGACCGAGCAGCAGTACGGCGCCGGGTGGCGCCCCGCCGGCGAGGTAGCGGACGTTGGCGGGACGGGAGACCAGTGCGGCGGCGCTGCCGGCAGCCGCGCACCGGTCGCGCAGCCGTCCACGGCGGACCGCATACAGCTCTGACATGTCTCGAGCGTACGAGCGCGGCCGCCGTCCGGCCGGTTCAGCGCGTCCGACCGGGCGGCGCGGCCCCCCGGTACGGAGCAGGGGTGCGCCTCCCGTCGGCCGCGCGGCGGCGCGTTCTCAGCCGCCACGCGGTCCGGCGCGTTCTCAGCCGCCGCCGAGCGGTCCGGGGTCGCTACCAGGCGGGCGGGCTGGCTATGGAGCGGGCCAGCACCTCGTCCAGGACGCGGGCCGTGGTCGGCACGTCGTACTGCGAGTTGTCGATGATCGGCAGCCCCGACCCGTACCACCCGGCCATCCGGCCGTGGATACGGGCGACTTCCTCGTCCGAGAGGCGCCGGTTGCCGCTTCGCTGCGCGTTGCGCTCCAGCACGATCTCCAGGCCGGGGAGGATGACCACGGGCAGCAGCCCGGGCCCCACGTGGCGCTTCCACCCACCGAGCCCGACGACGGGACGGTCCGGGAAGACCGCGTCGTCGACGATGCACGAGATGCCGTTGGCGAGGAAGTTGCGGGCGGCGAAGCCGCACGTGCGGCGGGCCAGGCGGTACTGGGCCTCGGACTGGTCGTTCCAGCCGGACTGCGGGTCGGCGAACCCCGAGCACACCCATTCGCGTACGTCGTCCAGGCTGATGTGCGCGGTCGGCACCCGGCGGTGCCGCGCCCAGTGCTTGGCGACGGTCGTCTTGCCCGCGCCCGCCGGGCCGATGAGCAGCACCGCGAGCGTCGTGCCGCCGGTGTCGGTGGGCGCGGCGGCCGGCGGCGGGGCCGGGACGGGCACCGGGCCGCCGGGCGGCAGCTGGATGTGCCCGGTGCTCTCCCGTGAGGGCGGCATCGGAGCGTGCGGACCGTGCTGGGCGGCCCCGTTCCAGCCGGGAGCGGGGGCCTGCGGGGCCTGGGGCGGGTGCGGGGGCCCGTGGGGCGCGGGAGGTCCGGCGGGCCCGGCAGGCGGCCCGGCATGGGGCCCGGCGGGGTGCGGGGCGCCGTGTGCCCACCCGGCGGCGGGCCTCTGGGGCGGTGGCAGCGGAGCCCCCACTGCGTGCTGCATCCGGTGCGACTCCGTCTCGTACAGGCGACTCTTGGCGGGCCAGGACGGCCCGGGCCTACCGAAAGGTACCTGCCCCCGCCGTTCTACTGTGAACGGCGGGGGCGGGTCCAGAGTGCCCCGTCAGCCGCCGAGTTCCTCGGCGAGGGCGCGCAGGGCGAGCCGGTAGGAGCCGATGCCGAAGCCGGCGACCGTACCGCTGGCCACCGCGGCGACCACCGAGGTGTGGCGGAATTCCTCACGGGTGTACGGGTTCGAGATGTGCACCTCGATGAGCGGCGCGGTGCGCTGGGCCGCCGCGTCCCGCATTCCGTACGAGTAGTGCGTGAAGGCTCCCGGGTTGAGGACGACCGGAATCGCCCCGTCGGCGGCCTCGTGGAGCCAGCGGATCAGCTCGCCCTCGTCGTTGGTCTCGCGCACCTCGACGTCGAAGCCGAGCTCCTTGCCGAGCCGTCCGCACTCCGCGACGAGCCCGGCGTACGACGTCGCGCCGTACACGTCGGGCTCGCGCGAGCCGAGCCTGCCCAGGTTGGGTCCGTTCAGGACGAACACGCGCCGGGCGGCGGTCACTTGGACACCTCGCCGTAGGCGGCGAGCAGCACCGCCGGGTCGGGGCCTTCGAGGACGGTCGGCTTGGCGAGCCCGTCCAGGACGATGAAGCGCAGCAGGTTGCCGCGCGACTTCTTGTCGACCTTCATGGTCTCCAGCAGCTTGGGCCACTGGTCGCCCCGGTAGGCGAGGGGCAGCCCGACCGACTCCAGCACCGTGCGGTGCCGGTCGGCGGTCTCGTCGTCGAGCCGGCCCGCGAGACGGCCCAGTTCGGCGGCGAAGACCATGCCGATGGAGACGGCGGCGCCGTGACGCCAGTTGTAGCGCTCGTTCTTCTCGATGGCGTGCGCGAGCGTATGGCCGTAGTTGAGGATCTCGCGCAGGCCCGATTCCTTCAGGTCGCTCGACACCACGTCGGCCTTGACCCGGATGGCGCGCTCGATCAGCTCGGCCGTGCGGGGGCCCTCGGGCGTACGGGCCGCCGTCGGGTCCTCCTCGATCAGGTCGAGGATCACCGGGTCGGCGATGAAGCCCGCCTTGATGATCTCGGCGAGGCCGCTGATGTAGTCGTTGACCGGCAGCGAGTCCAGCGCCGCCAGGTCGCAGAGCACACCGGCGGGCGGGTGGAAGGCGCCGACGAGGTTCTTGCCCTCGGCGGTGTTGATGCCCGTCTTGCCGCCGACGGCCGCGTCGACCATGCCGAGCACGGTCGTCGGCACGGCGATCCAGCGCACCCCGCGCAGCCAGGTCGCGGCCACGAAGCCGGCCACGTCGGTGGTGGCTCCCCCGCCCACGCCGACGATGACGTCCGTCCGCGTGAAGTTGGTCTGCCCGAGCGCCTTCCAGCAGTACGCCGCCACCTCGACGGTCTTGGACTCCTCGGCGTTGGGCAGCTGGATCGCGATGGCCTCGTAGCCCTGGGCCGCCAGGTCCTCGCGGATCGCCTCGCCGGTGCCGGCGAGCGCCTCCGGGTGCAGGACGGCGACGCGCTGGGCCCGGGTGCCGATCAGCCCGGGCAGCTCACCCAGCAGCTGCCGGCCGACCAGCACCTCGTACGGCTCCGCGCCCTCACTGCCGCCGACGTGGATACGGGTGACTGCCTGCTCCGTCATGCTTCCTTCAATTCGAGTGCGTCGAGGACCGCCTGGGCGACCTCTTCGGGGGTGCGGTCGTCCGTCTCGACCACCGCGTGGGCCACCTCGGCGTACAGATGACGGCGCGATTCCATCAGCTGCTTCCACTGCTGGCGCGGATTGACGGCCAGCAGCGGGCGTGCCGTGTTCAGCCCCACCCGCCTGATCGCCTCGGTGACGTTCATGGAGAGGTAGACGACGGGCAGTCCGGCCAGGGCCGCCCGCGTGCCGTCGTCGAGGACCGCGCCGCCGCCGAGTGCGAGGACGCCCCGGTGCTCGGCGAGGGCGGCCCGTACGGCCTCCCTCTCCAGCGCGCGGAAGTGGGCCTCGCCCTCGTCGACGAAGATCTCGGAGATCGGCCGGCCCTCGGCCTCGACGATGTCGGCGTCCGTGTCGCGGTACGCGACGTCCAGGCGCTCGGCGAGCAGCAGGCCGACGGTGGACTTGCCGACCCCCATGGGCCCGACCAGTACGACCAGGGGGCCGCCTGCCTCGCTCACCGGACGACCAGGTTGTCGAGGTAGCCGCGGACGTTGCGCCGGGTCTCGCCGACGCTGTCGCCGCCGAACTTCTCCGCGACGGCGTCCGCGAGGACCAGCGCGACCATGGCCTCGGCCACGATGCCGGCCGCCGGGACGGCGCACACGTCGGAGCGCTGGTGGTGCGCGGCCGCGACCTCGCCGGTGGCGGTGTCGATGGTGGCGAGCGCGCGCGGCACGGTGGCGATGGGCTTCATCGCGGCCCGTACGCGCAGCAGCTCGCCGGTGGACATGCCGCCCTCGGTGCCGCCGGCGCGCCCGGAGGTGCGGCGTACGCCCTCGGCGGTGGGCACGATCTCGTCGTGCGCCTTGGAGCCGGGCACGCGGGCCAGGTCGAAGCCGTCGCCGACCTCGACGCCCTTGATCGCCTGGATGCCCATCAGGGCGGCGGCGAGCCGTGCGTCGAGCCGGCGGTCCCAGTGCACGAAGGAGCCGAGCCCGACGGGCACGCCGTAGGCCAGCACCTCCACGACGCCGCCGAGCGTGTCGCCGTCCTTGTGGGCCTGGTCGATCTCCGCGACCATCGCCTTCGACGCGTCGGCGTCCAGGCAGCGCACCGGGTCCTCGTCGAGCCGCGCCTCGTCGGCGGGCACGGGCAGGACGCCGTACGGCGCCTTGGCCGAGGCCAGCTCCACGACGTGCGACACGATCTCGACGCCGGTGGTCTCCTTCAGGTACGACCGCGCGACGGTGCCCAGCGCGACGCGGGCGGCGGTCTCGCGGGCGCTCGCGCGCTCCAGGACCGGCCGGGCCTCGTCCAGCGCGTACTTCTGCATGCCGGCGAGATCGGCGTGGCCGGGACGCGGGCGGGTCAGCGGCGCGTTGCGCGCCAGCTTCGCCAGCTCCTCGGTGTCCACGGGGTCGGCCGACATGACCTGCTCCCACTTGGGCCACTCGGTGTTGCCCACCATGATCGCGACGGGGCCGCCCATGGTCAGGCCGTGCCGCACGCCGCCGAGGAACGTGACCTCATCCCTCTCGAACTTCATCCGCGCGCCGCGCCCATAGCCGAGCCGCCGCCGGGCGAGCGCGTCCGCCACCATCTCCGTGGTGACGGGGACACCGGAGGGAAGGCCCTCCAGCGTCGCGACGAGTGCGGGGCCGTGGGATTCCCCCGCGGTCAGCCAGCGCAACCTGCTCAACGGTGCTCCTCATGCTCGCGCCTGGAACTGCGACGGCGCGACCGGGTGCGCGGCCCTGGCCCGCCACCCCTGATCCTCCCACGACCGGGGGGCCGACCTGGCCGTCGGTCCATCAGGCGGACGCGCTTCTCACTCCGCGGGACGCCCGGAGGAGGCGGCACGGGTCCGCGGGGCCCGCGTGAGCCCGCCGACGGGGGCGTACGGAAGCAGGGCCGAACCCTCGTGGCGATGGGCCCGGCCCGGCGGCCCGCCGTGTGTCCCTACGGTGCGGCGAGCGCCTTCTCCCCGGCGGCCCGCATCACGGAGAGCGGCGCGGTGGGGCGGCCCGTGTGCTGCCGCACCTGGAGCACGGCCTGGTGCACGAGCAGGTCCAGACCGCCGACGACCGCGCCACCGCGCGCGGACCAGGCGGCGGCCAGTGCGGTGGGCCACGGCTCGTACAGCACGTCGAAGAGCGTGCCGGGGCGCTCCGGCACGGCCTCGGCCAGCGCGTCGGTCGTGCCGGCCGGGGTGGTGGCGACGACGAGCGGCGCGTCGAACGCCCGGCCCGCCTCCGCCCAGTCCGCGACGCGTACGTCGACTCCGAGCCGCGCGCCCCACTGCCGCATCTCGTCGGCGCGGGCGGAGCTGCGGACGTACGCGGTGACCGGGCCCGTGCACAGACGGGAGAGCGCGGCGAGGGCGGACGACGCGGTCGCCCCTGCGCCAAGGACGGCGGCGGAGTCGACCTTCTCGATGCCGCGTTCGTGCAGGGCGGCGATCATGCCGGGGATGTCGGTGTTGTCGCCGAGGCGCCGGCCGTCCTCGGTGAAGACGACGGTGTTGACGGCCTCGACGGAGGCCGCCGTGTCGCTGATCTCGTCGAGCAGCGGGATGACGGCCCGCTTGAGCGGCATGGTCAGCGACAGGCCGGCCCAGGAGGGGTCGAGCTCCGCGAAGAAGCGGGGCAGCCCGGCCTCGTCCACCTCGAAGCGGTCGTACGACCAGTGGGTGAGGCCGAGTTCCTCGTACGCGGCCCGGTGGAGCACCGGGGAGAGCGAGTGGGCGATGGGCGAGCCCAGTACGGCCGCGCGTCGGGTGGTGCTCACTGTCCGGACTTCTCCAGCTCTGCCTCGTACTCGCGGCGGTTCTTCTCGTGCTCCGCGTTGGTCACCGCGAAGAGGGTCTTGTCCGCCGTGACCGATACGAAGTAGTACCAGGGGCCGGGCTTCGGGTTGATCGCCGAGTGCAGGGCGTCGGCACCCGGGTTGCTGATGGCACCCGGCGGCAGGCCCTTGATGCTGTACGTGTTGTACGGGTCCTGGATCTTCCGCAGGTCGTCGACGGCTCCGACCTCGAGCTTGCTCTCGGCCTTGATGTAGTTGATCGTGGAGTCGAACTCCAGGCGCCCCACCGTCTCCAGGTTGTTGGGCTTGAGGCGGTTGTAGACGACCCGGGACACCTTGTCGAAGTCGTGCTTGTACTTGCCCTCGACCTGGACGAGGCTCGCCACCGTGATCAGTTCCATCGGCGACTGGAGACCCAGCTTGCGGGCGGAACCCTCCACGTCCTGCTTGGCGTACTCGGTGTTGGCCCGGGCGACCATTTCCTTGAGGACCGACTTCGGCGTCGACTTTCCGCCGATGTCGTAACGCGACGGGTAGAGGAAGCCCTCCAGCGGGTCCTTGATGTCCGGGTCGTCGCCGGCCCACTCGGGCAGCCCGAGATTCTTGAACTCCTTCTCGGCCACGTCCTGCGTGGTGCCGCGCTCGAGCTTCAGCTTCTTGTCGATCTGCTCGTAGATCGACCGGTTCCGCTGGCCCTCGGCCACGATCAGCGCATTCACGTTCGACGGGTTGATCATGAGCTCGACGGCGGCCTTGCCCGACATCTCCTTCTTCATCGGGTAGACGCCGGGCTGGATCCCCTGGCTCTTCGGGTTCGCCGTCGCCGCCGACACGAAGGCTCCCGAGCTCTTGACCACTCCCTTCCGGGCGAGGATGCTGCCGATCTCGCCGAGCCCCGCACCCTTGGGGATCTCCACCTCCACGGAGCCCGTACCGCTGCCCGCGAAGTCCTCGGGCGCCCCGAACTGGTCCTGGTAGAACTGGTACCCGAAGTAGGCGATGCCGCCCATGCCGCCGACCAGGACCACCGCGACGAACAGGCAGGCCGTGCCGTTGCGGCTCTTCTTCTTCTTGGGCTTTCCGCCCCGGCGGTCGCCGCCGCCCCTGCCGCGCCGGGACTCACGCGGCTCGTCGGGCTCGTCGCCGTCGTCGCCGCCCGTGAAGAACGGGTGCTCCTCGGGGGCCTCCTGCTCCGCGTCCCACTCGGCCGCCGGCTCCGCCTCGGGGGTGCGGCGCTGGTTCGGGGGCTGCGGCGGGGGGTACGCGTCCGGGGCGGCGTAGTAGTCCGCCTCACCGGCGCCGTAGGCGGGCTGCTGGCCCGCGTAGGGGTCGGCTGCCGGGTTCATGCCGTACGGCACCGGTTCCTGATGCGGGTGATGCTGGTCCTGGTGTTGCTGGCCGTTGTCCCAGCCGCCGGTGTCGCCGTACTGCTGCTGAGCGTTGTAGTGCTGCTGATGCTGCTGGTGCTGGTCCGGGTAGCCGGCGTGCTGCTGCTGGTGCTGCCCGCCGTCGTAGTACGGCTGTTGCTGCTGCGGCTCCTGCTGCTGACCGCCGTACGGGCCCTGCTGGCCATGTGCGGCCTGCTGCCCCTGCCATCCCTGGTCCCCGTACAACGGGTCCTCGGGATGCCACGGTTCGTGGCCTGCGCCCCGGCCATACTCAGTCATGAAACCCCATAGTGTGCCGCGAGGCGGTGGCTGCTTCGCGCGTGGGGGCACGGCATCCGGTCCGCCTCTTCTTTGTGCGGCAGCTGTTCGAACACCGCCGCATCGCGCGGAACGTTACCGTATCGCGATCAGACAACCACTTCGACGCCCTCGCCCGGGGGACTGCCCGATACCCGTTCGGCCTCCAGAGCGTTCTGGAGGATGACGATCGCCGCGGCCTGGTCGATGACAGACCGGCCCTTCTTGGACTTCACGCCCGAAGCGCGCAGTCCCTGACTGGCCGTCACTGTGGTCATCCTCTCGTCGACCAGTCGCACCGGAACGGGTGCGACGCCGCGAGCGAGCTCCTGGGCGAACGCCCGGACCTTTACCGCCGCCGGCCCCTCGCCCCCGCTGAGGGAGCGAGGGAGGCCGACCACGACCTCGATCGGTTCGTACTCCTCGACGAGCTGCCTCAGCCGCCGGTGGGCGGCCGGGACGTCGCGTCCCGGCACGGTCTCCACCGGCGTGGCCAGCACCCCGTCGGGGTCGCACGAGGCGACCCCGATCCGGGCGTCCCCGACGTCGATCGCGAGGCGGCGGCCGCGTCTCATCAGGCGCTCTCGCCGACCGCGCGCTCGACGGCGGCCACGGCGTCACCGATGGCCTCCGGGTTCTGGCCGCCGCCCTGGGCGACGTCCGGCTTCCCGCCACCGCCGCCACCGAGGGTCTTGGCCGCCGTGCGGACCAGGTCGCCGGCCTTGAGACCGCGCTCGCGGGCGGCCTCGTTGGTGGCGATGACGGTCAGCGGGCGGCCGTTGGCGGTGGTGAACAGTGCGACGACCGTCGGACGGTCACCCGGGATCCGGCCGCGTACGTCCAGGACCAGCTTGCGCAGGTCGTCGGCCGACGTGCCGTCCGGCACCTGGCCGGTGACGACCGCGACGCCGCGCACGTCCTTGGCGCCCGAGGCGAGACCGGCGGCGGCCTGGAGGACCTTCTCCGCGCGGAACTTCTCGATCTCCTTCTCGGCGTCCTTGAGCTTGGCGAGCATCCCGGAGATCTTCTCCGGCAGCTCCTCCGGACGGCCCTTGACCAGCTCCTGGAGCTGGGCGACGACCGTGTGCTCACGGGCGAGGAAGTTGTACGCGTCCACGCCGACCAGGGCCTCGATGCGCCGCACGCCCGAGCCGATCGACGACTCGCCGAGCAGCTTCACCAGGCCGAGCTGGGCGGTGTTGTGGACGTGCGTACCGCCGCACAGCTCCTTGGAGAAGTCGCCGATGGTCACGACGCGCACCCGCTCGCCGTACTTCTCGCCGAACTCCGCGATGGCGCCCTGCTTCTTGGCCTCGTCGATCGACATGACCTCGGCCTGGACGTCGAGTTCGCGGGCCAGCACGTCGTTGATCTTCTGCTCGACGTCGGTCATGACCGTGCCCGGCACGGCGTTCGGCGAGCCGAAGTCGAAGCGGAAGCGGCCCGGGGCGTTCTCCGAACCGGCCTGGGCGGCCGTCGGGCCGAGCGCGTCACGCAGTGCCTGGTGGGTCAGGTGCGTGGCGCTGTGGGCGCGGGCGATGGCGCGGCGGCGCCCCAGGTCGATGGCGGCGTAGGCGGAGGCGCCCACGGTCACCTCACCGACCTGGACCGACCCCTTGTGCACGGAGACGCCTGGGACCGGCTGCTGTACGTCGCGGACCTGGATGACGGCGCCGGAGTCCAGCTTGATGCGGCCGGTGTCGGCCTGCTGGCCGCCGCCCTCGGCGTAGAACGGCGTGCGGTCGAGGACGACCTCGACCTCGTCGCCCTCGGTGGCGGCCGGCGACGGCAGCCCGTCGACGAGCAGGCCGACGATGGTCGACTCGCCCTCGGTGCGGGTGTAGCCGGTGAACTCGGTGGCGCCGGAGGTGTCGGCGACCTCGCGGTAGGCGGAGACGTCGGCGTGACCTGTCTTCTTGGCCTTGGCGTCGGCCTTGGCCATGTCCTTCTGCTTCTGCATCAGGCGGCGGAAGCCGTCCTCGTCCACGGACAGGCCCTGTTCGGCGGCCATCTCCAGGGTGAGGTCGATCGGGAAGCCCCAGGTGTCGTGGAGCAGGAACGCCTTGTCGCCGGAGAGGACCGTGCCGCCAGCGGCCTTGGTCTCCGTCACGGCGGTGTCGAGGATGTTCGTGCCGCCCTTGAGGGCCTTGGTGAACGCGGCCTCCTCGGCGAGGGCGACGGTCTCGATGCGCTTGCGCTCGGTGAGCAGCTCCGGGTACTGCGCGCCCATCGAATTGATCACGGTCTCGACGAGCTCGGCGACGACGGGGCCCGTGGCGCCCAGGAGACGCATGTTGCGGATGGCGCGGCGCATGATGCGGCGCAGCACGTAGCCGCGGCCCTCGTTGCCGGGGGTGACGCCGTCACCGATGAGCATCACCGACGTGCGCATGTGGTCGGTGACGACGCGCAGCGAGACGTCCGAGGCGTGGTCGGCGCCGTACTGGACGCCCGTCAGCTCCGTGGCCTTGTCGATGACGACCTTCGACGTGTCGATCTCGTACAGGTTCCGCACGTCCTGGAGGATCATCGCCAGGCGCTCCAGGCCGAGGCCCGTGTCGATGTTCTTCGACGGCAGGTCGCCGAGGATCGGGAAGTCCTCCTTGCCGTCGCCGGCGCCCCGCTCGTACTGCATGAAGACCAGGTTCCAGATCTCCACGTACCGCTCGTCGTTGACGGCCGGGCCGCCCTCGACGCCGAACTCGGGGCCACGGTCATAGTTGATCTCCGAGCACGGGCCGCACGGTCCGGGCACGCCCATGGACCAGAAGTTGTCCTTCTTGCCCAGACGCTGGATGCGCTCGGCCGGTACGCCGATCTTGTCGCGCCAGATCTGCTCGGCCTCGTCGTCGTCGAGGTAGACCGTGATCCACAGCCGCTCGGGGTCGAGGCCGTAGCCGCCGTCCGCCACGGAGCTGGTGAGCAGCTCCCAGGCGTACTGGATGGCGCCTTCCTTGAAGTAGTCGCCGAACGAGAAGTTGCCGCACATCTGGAAGAACGTGCCGTGGCGGGTGGTCTTGCCGACCTCTTCGATGTCCGGCGTACGCACGCACTTCTGCACGCTGGTGACGCGCGGGGCGGGCGGCTTGACCTCGCCGAGGAAGTACGGCTTGAAGGGCACCATGCCCGCGGGGACCAGCAACAGGGTCGGGTCGTCCGCGATGAGCGACGCCGAAGGCACGACGTTGTGTCCGCGCTCCTCGAAGAAGCGCAGCCAGCGGCGGCGGATTTCAGCCGACTCCATCAGTGGTCCTCATTCCGGTTGTACGAATGCTTGGTGTGGTCGAGAGCGGCGACGCGTCGGTGCTCGATGACGAGGGGGTCGTTCGGCGCCTCGAGACCGAGCGCTTCGCCGAGTTCGGCTTCGCGCTGCGCCATGCCCGCCTTGACGTCGAGTGCGAACTCCTTGAGCCGGTGGCCCGCTTCGACCGCCTTGTCGGCGGCCTGGGCCGCGAGGCTCTCGGGCGTCAGCTGCTTGAGTTTGCGGTTGACCTTGGTGGTGGCCCACACGCCGGCGGCGGCGCCGGCGGTGAACCAGAACGTACGGCGGAACATTGCGGCTTCAGCCCTTCCGCTTCCTGCGCCGGGCGGACGGCACGGTCCGGCCGACGATCACAGTGCGACGCGACGGCTGCTCCGCCGGAGCGTCCTTGCCGCGGCCGATCGCCCGGCGGACGCCGTACCCGAAGGCGGCGACCTTGACGAGCGGGCCGCCGAAGGTGGACGCGACGGTCGTGGAGAGCGCGGACGCGTTCGAGGTGACTTCCTGGACGTCGGTCGCGATGGCGTCGACCCGGTCGAGCTGGGTCTGCGCGGACCGTACGGTGGCGGAGGCGTCCGCCAGCAGCGGGACGGCCTGTTCGGTCACGTCCGCGACAAGCTTGGTCGTCGCCCTGAGCGTCTGGGCCAGCCTCACCAGAACCACGGCGAGGAAGGAGACCAGGATCGCCCAGAAGACGGCCACCAGGATGCCGGCCACCTCTCCACCGGACACGTTGCACCGCTCCCTGACATTGAGAAAAGTCGTCTTGCGAGCCTATCGCGCCGGGGCTCCGGGTCCGTACCGCATTAGGGCGCGGGGAGCGGGAGCCGACCGGCCCGATTGTACGCAGTGCGTACGGATCGGTACGCTCCGTGTTCCATGCGACGCTCTACCCCTCCCCCGCCCCTCTCCCCCGTTCACGGCGGCCTGCCGGCGGAGTTGAACCGTTTCGTCGGGCGCGCCGCGGAACTCGCGGAAGTGGAGCGCCTGCTGGAAGAGGCCCGGCTGGTCACCGTGACCGGCGTCGGCGGCGTCGGCAAGACCCGGTTCGCCCTGCGCGCCGCGTACGGCGCGCAGGAACGGTACGCCGACGGAGTCCGCCTCGCGGAGCTGTCCGCGCTCACGGACCCCGGCCTGCTGGAGCACGCGCTCGCCGAGACGCTGGGCCTGACGGACCACTCCGGGAAGGCGCCGCGCGCGGTGCTGGCGGAGCATCTCGCGGGGCGGCGGCTGCTGCTCGTCCTCGACGGCTTCGAGCACCTCGTCGACGCCGTCGCAGAGCTGGTCAGGGAGCTGCTGCGCCGGGCTCCCGGACTGACCGTGCTGGCGACGGGACGGCTGCCGCTGTGCGTCGACGGCGAACAGAGCTTCCCCCTGGCTCCGATGCCGGCCCCGGAAGCGGTACGGCTCTTCACCGACCGGGCCGCCGCCGGCCGGCCCGGATTCCGGCTGACGGACGCCAACAGCGCCGTCGTGCACGAGCTGTGCCGCCGCCTGGACGGAATCCCCCTCGCCCTGGAACTGGCGGCGGGCCGCCTGAGGGCCCTCTCGGTCGAGCAGGTGCTGGACCGGCTCGACGACCGCTTCCGCCTGCTGACCGGCTCCGCCAGGGGAGCCCTGCCCCGCCACCAGACGCTGCGTACCGCGATCGGCTGGAGTCACGAGCTGTGCACGCCCGAGCAGCGGCTGCTGTGGGCCCGGCTCTCCGTGTTCGCCGGGCAGTTCGACCTGGAGGCCGCCGAGTACGTGTGCGGCGGCCCGGAACTCCTGGACGACCGGGTGCTCGGCGTACTCGACGTGGTCACGGACCTGATCGCGCAGTCCGTCGTGATCCGCGAGGACACGGCGGCCGGCGTCCGCTACCGGATGCTCGACACCGTCCGGGAGTACGGCGCCGAGTGGCTGGCGGCCATGGGTGACGCGCCCCGCGTGCGCCGCAGGCACCGCGACTGGTACCTGGGGCTGGCGACCTGGTGCGAGCTGGACTGGTTCAGCCCCCGGCAGGCCGAGGTGGCGGCGCGCGTCGACAGTGAACTGCCCAATCTCCGCCGGGCGATGGAGTTCTCGCTGGAAGACCCGGGGGACGTGCACCTGGGCCAGTACCTGGCGGGCACACTGTGGTTCTACTGGGTCGGCTGCGGCCGGCTCTCGGAGGGGCGGCACTGGCTGGACCACGCGCTGGAGCTTCAGGGCGGGCACGAGGCGCACCGGCTCAAGGCACTGTGGGTGCTCGGCTACGTGGCCGTCCTCCAGGGCGACGCCATCGGGGCGCTCGCCGCCCTCCAGGAGTGCCGCGAGGGCGCGGAGCGGAGCGCCGACGCGTCGGCGGCGGCCTACGCGGTGCACCGCTCGGGCTGCCTGGCGCTGGTGTCCGACGACATGGCGCGTGCCGAGGAGCTGCTGCGCGAGGCCCTGGTGCGCTACGAGGAGACGGGCGAGCTCAACAGCAATGTGCTGATGGCGCGGATCGAGCTGGCGATGGCGGTGGCCTTCCGCGGCGACCTCGCCCAGGCCGTCGCGATCTGCGAGGCGGTCACCGAGGTCTGCGAGGACCACGGGGAGCGCTGGGCCCTCGCGTACGCGCTGTACGTCCTGGCGTACGCGGCGCACACCGACGGACGGCTGGACCGGGCACGCGAACTGCTGCTGGAGTGCCTGGCGATCGACCACGCCTTCAACGACCTGCTGGGCGTGGTGCTCGCCCTCGAACTGCTGGCGCTGGTCGTCCTCGACGCCGGCGATCCGGCGGAGGCGGCGGTGCTCCAGGGGGCGGCCGAGCGGATCTGGCCGTCCGTGGGGCTGCCGCTGTTCGGTTCGGCGTACTACAACGCGCCGCACGCGTTGTGCGAGCGGAAGGCGCGCGAGCGCCTCGGTGACGGCCGGTACGAGACGTTCCGGTGCGAAGGGGCCTCGCTCCGCCTGGACGCGGCGGTGGCCAGGGCGATCGAGGGGCCCCCTCGTCCCGCGCCCGCGCCGCCCCGGCCGCGCGCGGCGAGCGCGGCGCGGAACAACGCCCCGCACACGCGCGAGCCCGCCGCCCCTCGTTCCGTGCGGAACGAGGAGACGGCGGGCTGAGGCACGTGCCCGGCTACGGCCGCTGGATCAGCGGGCGTAGTACTCGACGACGAGCTGCTCGTCGCAGATGACCGGGATTTCCTTGCGGTTCGGGTCGCGGTCCAGGCGGAAGGCCAGGGCCTTCAGGTTCACCTGGAGGTAGCGCGGCGTCTCACCGTCGGTGTCGTAGCCACCCTCGCGGGCAACCTGGAAGGGGTGCTTCTCGCGGCTGCGCTCGCGGACCATCACGACGTCGTCGGGACGGACGCGGAACGACGGCTTGTCGACCTTGCCACCGTTGACCTCGATGTGGCCGTGGACGACCATCTGACGGGCCTGGTAGATCGTGCGGGCGATGCCCGAACGCAGGATCAGGGCGTCGAGGCGGCGCTCGAGCTCGATGACCAGGGCCTCGCCGGTCTTGCCTTCGGCCTTCTTGGCGCGGTCGTAGGCGCGGGCCATCTGCTTCTCGCTGATGTCGTACTGCGCGCGCAGACGCTGCTTCTCGAGCAGACGGACCTTGTAGTCCGAGTTCTGCTTGCGCCCACGGCCGTGCTCGCCCGGCGGGTACGGGCGGGCCTCGAAGTACTTGACAGCCTTCGGCGTCAGCGCGATACCGAGCGCACGGGACTTCTTGACCTTGGGACGCGACTGGTTAGGCACGTTCTCCAGACCTCCGTTGTAGGTTAGGTTAGGCTCACCTTACTCAAGGAGATCGCATGTCTCGTCCGGGGAACACCAGTCACGTCACGGACAACACAAAGAAGGCCGACATCTCGAGTGTCGACGCGACGGAGGTCCGATCAGATCGTGGTCAGCCGCGTCCCAGCGGACTTGAAATCGCGCGGATGCCGTCAGCAGCCGAGCGCACACGAACTCTCGTACAGAGTACCTGCTCCGCGGTAGTGCTTCTCCCGCGTCCCCTGTCGGCCCGTCCCGAGCAGCTCGTCCCCGAGGAGCGGAGCGTGGGGCCCGACGGCGAGGTGCTGCTGGTCTTCCCGGCGGATTCCCCGGTCGTACGGGCCGCCACGCACGCCCAGGACGACGAGCTCCGGGTGGTGCTGGAGATCACGGACGTCGCCCCGGTGTCCGTGCCCAACCGTATCCGGGGCCGCGCCTGGGTCTCGGGCTGGCTGACCTGCGTCCGCGGAGTCGCGGAGCCCGGGCGCATGCTCCTGCGGCTGGAGGTCGGCGAGGCGCGCGTCGACGATCTGTGGGGCACCGGCATGGTCGAGCCCGAGGCGTTCGCCGCGGCGGCCGCCGATCCGCTCGTCGAGCACGAGGCGGAGCTGCTCCAGCATCTGCACGCAGCCCACGCCGACCAGGTGAGCCGGCTGTGCGGCCTGGTGGGCGACAAGGCCGCCGGGGCCGTCGCCGTGCCGCTGGCGCTGGACCGGTTCGGCCTGCGGGTGCGCTTCAGCGGTGGCGCGCCGGGCCGGGTCTTCGACGCGCGGTTCGACTTCCGCGAGCCGGTGCGCGACGTCGTGGGGCTGCGCCGGGCCATGCACCAGCTCTTCGAGGCCGCCGCGCACCGACCTGACCCGCCGACGGCTCAGGAGCGGGCGTCGGCCTGACCGTCACCGCGCAGCCGGCCCCGCACCTTCTCGACGACGTCGGCGTAACGGGCTTCCGCTCCGTAGCGCGTGGGCTCGTAGTAATGACGGCCCTGCACGGCGTCGGGCGCGTACTGCTGAGCGGCGATCGCGCCCGGCACGTCGTGCGGATAGACATAGCCCTGGGCATGGCCGAGCTTGGCCGCGCCCTTGTAGTGCCCGTCGCGCAGGTGCGCGGGGACCGGACCGGCCATGCCCTTGCGTACGTCGGCCTGCGCGGCGAAGATCGCGTTCGTCGCGGCGTTGGACTTGGGTGCCAGCGCCAGCGCGATCGTGGCGTGGCTGAGGGTCAGGGCGGCTTCCGGGAAGCCGATCATGGCGACGGCCTGGGCTGCGGCGACCGCCGTCGGCAGCGCGGTCGGGTCGGCGAGGCCGATGTCCTCGCTGGCCGAGATCATGAGCCGGCGGGCGATGAACCGGGGGTCCTCCCCCGCCTCGATCATGCGCGCCAGGTAGTGCAGTGCGGCGTCCACGTCCGAACCGCGGATGGACTTGATGAGGGCGCTCGCCACGTCGTAGTGCTGGTCGCCGTCACGGTCGTACTTCACCGCCGCGCGGTCGACCGTCTCCTCGACCGTTTCGAGGGTGATCTCCTCCTCGCCCTTGGCGATGGCCGCCCCCGCCGCCGCCTCCAGGGCGGTGAGCACGCGCCGGGCGTCGCCGCCCGCGATCCGCAGCAGATGCGCCTCGGCGTCGTCGGCCAGCGTGACCGCTCCCCCGAGGCCGCGTTCCTCGGTGAGGGCCCGGTGCACCAGGGAGCGCAGGTCGTCGTCGGTCAGCGGCTCCAGCGTGAGCAGCAGGGAGCGGGAGAGCAGGGGCGAGATGACGGAGAAGTACGGGTTCTCGGTGGTCGCGGCGATGAGCGTGACCCAGCGGTTCTCCACGGCGGGCAGCAGTGAGTCCTGCTGGGCCTTGCTGAAGCGGTGGATCTCGTCGAGGAAGAGGACGGTCTCCTTGCCGAAGCCCCCGGAGGCGCGGCGGGCGCCGTCGATCACCGCGCGTACTTCCTTGACGCCCGCAGTGATCGCGGAAAGCTCGACGAAGCGCTTCTGGGTGGCCTGGCTCACGACGTACGCCAGCGTGGTCTTGCCGGTGCCGGGCGGGCCCCAGAGGATCACCGAGGAGGGCCCGGCGGGACCGCCGCTGCCCTCGCCGACCAGCCGGCGCAGCGGGGCGCCCGGCTTCAGCAGATGCTGCTGGCCGACGACCTCGTCGAGGGTGCGCGGCCGCATCCGTACGGCGAGGGGGCTGCTGGACGGGTCCTTGAGCTGACGCTCTTCGGCGGCTGCGGTGAACAGGTCTGGCTCCACGCATGAAGCCTATGTCAGCCCACTGACAACGCCGTCGGCTCAGCTCGTCCAGAACGTCCACCAGCGGGTCAGGATCAGCATGCCGATGATCCCGATCCACAGGAACGGCGGCACCCAGTGGAACTCCGTCAGCGCGCTGCGCAGGCCGCTCGGGGCGGGGAGAATGCGGTGCTTGACGTTGTGCGTGGTGACGTAGCAGAACATCACGATGGTGGCGACCCACGCGAGGCAGCACCAGAGGCACAGCGAGCCGATGTTGTACAGCGACTGGTACTGGAGCCAGGTGCAGAAGCCGACGCCGAAGAGGGTGCCCGCGTTCAGGCCGAGCCAGAACCAGCGGCGGTAGCGCGCGCCGGCCAGCAGGCCGACTCCGATGCAGACGACCATGGCGTAGGTGACGAGGCCGAGCATCGGGTTGGGGAACCCGAACGCCTCGGCCTGCTCGCTCTTCATGATGTTGCCGCACGCGACCACGGGGTTGAGGCTGCACCCCGGCTGGAAGCCCGGGTCCTCGAGCAGCTTGATCTTGTCGATCGTGATGACCCAGGAGGCCAGCAGTCCGGCCAGACCCGTGATCACCAGCATCAGGGCGAAGGGACGGCCGCTGCCGGTCGTGCCCTTCGGGCCTTCCTGCGTGCCGTTGGTGGGGCGGTCGTCTACCGCTGCAGTCGTCATGTCGCCGTTCCGTCGCTGAGTGGGCTGCCGGACAGGCTCATTCTGCCGCACCACGGCACCGGTCCACCGTTCGCTGGACATAAGGAGATACGGACCGGCGCACCGCCGCGCGCCCCCTGGCAGGGCTGTGACCGGCGCGAACTCCACGGTTCACGCCCCGGCCGGAGCCGGGAGGCCCCGTGCGGGTCTGTCCGGAACACGGCCGGCCCGGCAGGACTAATCCGCCGCCGCGGAGTTGACCGTACGAGCGCGTGTACGAGCGGACGCGCACACGCGTGGGCCCGGCCGTCGCGGTGACGGCCGGGCCCCTCCTCACGTGACGGCGCTCAGGCCAGGCGGCTCCGGAGTTCGCCGGTGATCGCGTCCAGGGCGACCGGGACCTGCTCCCCGGTCTCCATGTCCTTCAGTTGCACCTGGCCGTCGGCCAGGTCGCGCTCGCCGGCGACGATCGTGTAGCGGGCGCCCGAGCGGTTGGCGTTCTTCATGGCGCCCTTGAGGCCCTTGCCGCCGTACGCGAAGTCGGCCGCGACTCCCGCCCGGCGCAGTTCGGTGACCGCGGCGAACAGGACGCGGCGCGCCTCCTCGCCCAGCGGCACCGCGTACACGCTGGTGGTAGCGGGCAGGTCGAGCTCGACGCCCTCCGCCTCCAGCGCGAGCACCGTGCGGTCCACGCCGAGCGCCCAGCCGACGGAGGGCAGCGCGGGGCCGCCGATCATCTCGGACAGGCCGTCGTAGCGGCCGCCGCCGCCCACCGCGGACTGCGAGCCGAGGCCGTCGTGGACGAACTCGAAGGTGGTGCGGGTGTAGTAGTCGAGGCCGCGCACCAGCTTCTCGTCGTCCTCGTAGGCGACGCCCGCCGCGTTCAGCAGCTCGCGGACCTGCTCGTGGTACGCCTTGCAGGCGTCGCACAGGTAGTCGCGCAGCATGGGCGCGCCCACGAGCTGCTTCTGCACCTCGGCGCGCTTGTCGTCGAGCACCCGCAGGGGGTTGATCTCGACGCGGCGGCGGGTGTCCTCGTCCAGTTCCAGGTCGCGCAGGAAGCCCTGGAGGGCCTCCCGGTAGACGGGCCGGCACTCCTTGTCGCCCAGCGAGTTCAGCAGGATGCGGAACTGCGACAGGCCCAGCGAGCGGTACGCCTGGTCGGCGAGGATGATCAGCTCGGCGTCGAGCGCCGGGTCCTCGGCGCCGATCGCCTCGGCGCCGACCTGCGAGAAGTGGCGGTAGCGGCCCTTCTGCGGGCGCTCGTAGCGGTAGTACGAACCGGAGTACCAGAGCTTGACCGGCAGGTTGCCGCTCTTGTGCAGGTTGGCCTCGAGGGCCGCGCGCAGCACGGAGGCGGTGCCTTCGGGGCGCAGGGCCAGCTTGTCGCCGCCCTTGGTCTCGAAGGCGTACATCTCCTTGGAGACGATGTCGGTGGACTCACCGACGCCGCGCGAGAAGAGGGCGACGTCCTCGAAGCCGGGCGTCTCGATGTAGCCGTAGCCGGAGTTCCGCAGCGGCGCGGAGATGGCCTCGCGCACGGCCAGGAACGTGGCGGAGTCCGGCGGGATGAGGTCGTACGTGCCCTTGGGGGCCTTGAAGGTGCTCACAGGAAGTCTCGTCACATTCCTCGTCGGGGAGCGGCGGCCAGACCGTTGAGATACGGGTTGGTGGCGCGCTCGCGGCCGATGGTCGTCTGGGGGCCGTGGCCGGACAGCACCACGGTCGAGTCGTCGAGCGGCAGGCACACGCGGGCCAGCGACTCGAGCATCTCGGCCTGGTCGCCGCCCGGCAGGTCGGTGCGTCCGACGGAGCCGGCGAACAGCAGGTCGCCCGAGAAGAAGACCGGCGGGATGTCGGCCTGCTCGGGCATCCTGAAGGTCACCGACCCCTTCGTATGGCCCGGCGCGTGCGAGACGGTGAAGTCGAGGCCCGCCAGCTTCAGCTCGGCGCCGTCCGCCAGCTCCTTGACGTCGTCGGGCTCGCCCACGGTCAGCTCGCCCATCAGCGGCATGCCGATCGAGCGGCCGAGCGCCTTCTCGGGGTCGCTCATCATGTACCGGTCGGCGGGGTGGATCCACGCGGGTACGTCGTGCGCTCCGCACACCGGGACGACCGAGGCGACGTGGTCGATGTGGCCGTGGGTGAGAACGACGGCGACGGGCTTCAGCCGATGCTTCGCGAGTGCTTCCTCGACGCCCGCGGCGGCCTGGTGGCCCGGGTCGATGATCACGCACTCCTCACCGGCGGCGGGGGCGACCAGGTAACAGTTGGTCCCCCAGGCCCCGGCGGGGAACCCGGCAATAAGCACGATCGTCCTCAATATGTCGTCCGGCGGGAGATGCCGCTGTCGATTGCAGCAGATCAGAGCCTACCGGCGCCGCTCATCACACAGCGAACCCATATACGGTACGGGCAAGCTCGGCTCGGCCGGACAGCAGTGCGACAGCAGTGACAGACGAGACGTACGAGGAGAACACCGGTGGTCAGCAGCGATCAGCGGCGGCGCCAGCTCGCCCGGGAGAAGTTCGAACGCCAGCAGCAGCGCCGCGCCGAGGCCCGGCGCAAGGCGCGCCGCCGCAACGCGGTGATCGCCTCGGCGCTCGCCGTGGTGGTCGCGGCGGGGGCGACGGCGTACGCGACGGGCGTGCTGGGCGGCGACAAGGACGACACCGTCGCCGACGCCACGCCCAGCTCCACGCCCTCGAAGGCGCCCGACCCGTGCGCCAAGCCCGCGCCGGGGTCGGTCAAGAAGCTGTCGTACAAGAAGGAGCCGGCGCTCACCGTCGACAAGTCGGCTTCGTACACGATGAAGCTCGACACCACCTGCGGCGACATCACGCTGGCCCTGGACCCGGCGAAGGCGCCGCGCACGGTGAACTCCTTCAACTTCCTCGCCTCCAAGGGGTACTTCGACCACACGAAGTGCCACCGGCTGACGACGAGCGGCATCTACGTCCTCCAGTGCGGCGACCCGACCGGTCAGGGCTCCGGCACGCCCGGCTACAAGCTGCCGGACGAGAACCTGAAGGACCCGAAGCTCAAGGGCGGCGTCTACCCGGCGGGCACGGTCGCCATGGCGAACGCGGGTCCGGGGACCGGTGGAAGCCAGTTCTTCCTGGTGTACCAGGACAGCAAGTTGCCTCCCAGCTACACACCGTTCGGAACCATCAAGGGCGGTCAGGACGTGCTCAAGAAGATCGCTGACGCGGGTGAGGCGAGCGGTCAGGGCGACGGCGCGCCCAACGCCACCGTCGTCATCGACAAGGCGACCGTCACCAAGTAAATCCGGAAGTGCGGGATGCGGACAGCCGCCCTGCGGTTCGCCTATGTTGGCGGTGTGCAGGGCGCATGCAGCCCCGCGAAAGAAACTGTGGAGGATGCCCGGGGGTGAACAGCCCCTCGCAGGCATCATGTGGAGGAGGCGCTGTGAGCAGCGACCCGTGGGGCCGTGTCGACGAGACCGGCACCGTGTACGTGCGTACGGCCGACGGCGAGAAGGTCGTCGGTTCCTGGCAGGCGGGCTCTCCCGAGGAGGCCCTGGCCTACTTCGAGCGCAAGTACGAGGGCCTGGTTGTCGAGATCGGCCTCCTCGAGCGGCGGGTGAAGACCACCGACCTGTCCGCCAAGGACGCGCAGGCCGCGATCGGACACCTGCGTCAGCAGATCGACGAGCACCACGCGGTCGGTGACCTCGACGCGCTGAGCAAGCGCCTCGACGCACTGGTGGCGACGGTCGAGGCGCGCCGCGAGGAGCGCAAGGCCGAGAAGGCGAAGCAGACCGACGAGGCGAAGCACGCCAAGGAGGCGCTGGTCGTCGAGGCCGAGGAGCTGGCGCAGAGCGAGCAGTGGCGGGCCGCCGGCGAGCGGCTTCGGGCGCTCGTCGACATCTGGAAGGGCCTGCCGAGGCTGGACCGGAAGTCCGACGACGAGCTGTGGCACCGCTTCTCGCACGCCCGCTCGGCGTTCTCCAAGCGGCGCAAGGCCCACTTCGCCTCGCTGGACGCCCAGCGCGAGGAGGCCCGTAAGGCCAAGGAGAGGCTGGTCGCGGAGGCGGAGAGCCTTTCGGGCTCCACCGACTGGGCCGCGACGGCCGCGCGGTACCGCGACCTGATGAGCGAGTGGAAGGCCGCGGGCCGCGCCCAGCGCGAGGCCGAGGACGACCTGTGGAACCGTTTCCGCGGCGCCCAGGACGTCTTCTTCGCGGCGCGCGGCGCGGTCTTCGCCGAGCGCGACGCCGAGCAGGCGGAGAACCTCAAGCTCAAGGAGGAGCTCGCGACCGAGGCCGAGAAGCTGGTGCCGGTGAAGGACCTGAAGGCGGCCAGGGCCGCGTTCCGCTCCATCAACGAGCGCTGGGAGGCCATCGGCCACGTGCCGCGCGACGCCCGTCCGAAGGTCGAGGGGCGGATGCACGCCGTGGAGAAGGCTCTCCAGGAGACCGAGGAGAACGAGTGGCGCCGTACGAACCCTGAGGCGCGCGCCCGCGCCGCGGGTCTGACGGGCCAGCTCCAGGACGCCGTCGACAAGCTGCGCGGCCAGATCGACCAGGCGCGCTCGGCGGGCAACAACGCCCGGGCCGACAAGCTCGCCCGCGAGCTCGAAGGCCGGCAGGCGCTGCTGGACCAGGCCCTCAAGGGCCTCCAGGAGTTCGGCGGCTGACGCAGCCACGCGAAAGGCCCCGGTACGGAGATCCGTACCGGGGCCTTTCGCGTGACGCGCTACGGCCGGCGGGCCGAGGTGACGCGGTAGACGTCGTAGACGCCCTCCACGCCGCGTACCGCCTTCAGGACGTGTCCCAGGTGCTTGGGGTCGCCCATCTCGAAGGTGAAGCGCGAGGTGGCCACCCGGTCGCGGGAGGTCTGGACCGCCGCGGACAGGATGTTGACGTGCTGGTCGGACAGGACGCGGGTGACGTCCGAGAGCAGCCGGGACCGGTCCAGCGCCTCCACCTGGATGGCGACCAGGAAGACGGACGACTGGGTGGGGGCCCACTCGACGTCGAGGATGCGCTCCGGTTCCTGCGACAGCGAGTCGACGTTGACGCAGTCGGCGCGGTGCACCGAGACGCCGCTGCCGCGCGTGACGAAGCCGATGATCGGGTCGCCGGGTACGGGCGTGCAGCAGCGGGCCAGCTTGACCCACACGTCGTCGACGCCCTTGACCACGACGCCGGGGTCCGCGTTCGAACGGCGCTTGCCGCGGCCGCGTGAGGGCGGCGCGCTCTCCGCGATGTCCTCGGTGGCCGCCTCCTCGCCGCCGAGCGCCTGCACGAGCTTCTGGACGATGGACTGCGCGGTGACGTGGCCCTCGCCGATCGCCGCGTACAGCGAGGAGATGTCGCTGTAGCGCATCTCGTGCGCGAGCGTGACGAGCGAGTCGCCGGTGAGGATGCGCTGGATTGGCAGGTTCTGCTTGCGCATGGCCCGCGCGATGGCGTCCTTGCCCTGCTCTATGGCCTCGTCGCGGCGCTCCTTGGAGAACCAGGCGCGGATCTTGTTCCGTGCGCGCGGTGACTTGACGAAGCCGAGCCAGTCGCGGGACGGGCCCGCGCCGGCCGCCTTGGAGGTGAAGACCTCCACCAGGTCGCCGTTGTCGAGGGTCGATTCGAGCGGTACGAGCCGCCCGTTGACCCGCGCCCCTATGGTCCGGTGGCCGACCTCGGTGTGGACGGCGTACGCGAAGTCGACGGGTGTGGCGCCGGCCGGCAGCGCTATGACGTCGCCCTTGGGAGTGAAGACGAAGACCTCGTTGCGGGAGAGGTCGAAGCGCAGGGACTCCAGGAACTCGCTGGGGTCCTCGGTCTCCTTCTGCCAGTCCAGGAGCTGGCGCAGCCACGCCATGTCGTTGACGGTGTCCTGGCCGCGCCCGGTGTTCTTGGGTACGTCGGTGCGGACCTTGGAGGCGCCGGCGACGGCCTCCTGCTTGTACTTCCAGTGCGCGGCGATGCCGTACTCGGCGCGGCGGTGCATGTCGAACGTGCGGATCTGGAGTTCGACGGGCTTGCCGCTGGGCCCGATGACCGTCGTGTGCAGCGACTGGTACATGTTGAACTTCGGCATCGCGATGTAGTCCTTGAACCGGCCGGGCACCGGGTTCCATCGCGCGTGGACGGTGCCGAGGGCGGCGTAGCAGTCGCGGACCGTGTCGACAAGTACACGAATCCCCACCAGGTCGTAGATCTCCGCGAAGTCACGGCCGCGGACGATCATCTTCTGGTAGACGCTGTAGTAGTGCTTCGGGCGGCCGGTGACGGTCGCCTTGATGCGGGCGGCGCGCAGGTCGGCCTGGACCTCGTCGGTCACTATGGCGAGGTACTCGTCGCGCTTGGGGGCGCGCTCGGCGACCAGCCGCACGATCTCGTCGTACATCTTGGGGTAGAGGATCGCGAAGGCGAGGTCCTCCAGCTCCCACTTGATGGTGTTCATGCCCAGGCGGTGGGCCAGGGGCGCGTAGATCTCAAGGGTCTCGCGGGCCTTCTTCTCCTGCTTCTCCCGCTTGAGATAGCGCATGGTGCGCATGTTGTGCAGGCGGTCGGCGAGCTTGATGACCAGGACGCGCGGGTCCTTGGCCATGGCGACGACCATCTTGCGGACGGTCTCGGCCTGCGCGGCCTCGCCGAACTTGACCTTGTCGAGCTTGGTGACGCCGTCGACGAGCAGGGCGACCTGGTCGCCGAAGTCGCGGCGCAGGGTGTCCAGGCCGTACTCGGTGTCCTCGACGGTGTCGTGCAGCAGCCCCGCCATCAGGGTGGCCGGGTCCATGCCGAGCTCGGCGAGGATCGTCGTCACGGCCAGGGGGTGCGTGATGTACGGGTCGCCGCTCTTGCGCTTCTGGCCCCGGTGCCAGCGCTCGGCGACCTGGTAGGCGCGCTCGATCTGGCGCAGCGTGGACGTCTCGATCTTGGGGTCGTTGCTCCGGACAGCCCGCAGCAGCGGTTCGAGGACCGGGTTGTACGGGCTCGAACGCTGGACGCCCAGCCGGGCGAGCCTGGCCCGAACGCGGTTGGAGGAGCCACCGGAGGAGCGGGGGGCGGAGCCCTGGGCGGGTTTGGCGGCGGAAACGGGCGGCGGACCCGCGGCGCCGCCTGCGCGCTCGGGGGCGGTCTTCGGCTTGCCCGTGGGCTCGGGGTTCTTGGCGGCGGAGCCGCCGCTCGCGCTCTTGGCCGGGGGGCCGCCGCTCGCCGGGGGGCCGCCCTTCTCGGGCGCGGCCGGCGGGCTCGCCGGAGGCGTGGCCGGGCCCGCCGCGGCCTCGGCCGCCTGCTGGTCGGGCTGCGCGGCTGCGGGGTCCCCCGGACGGGAGCTGGGGGAGAGTGGCTGGGCCTCGTCTGGCAAGAGCGCTCCTCGTGCGGGTCCGGGTCCCCCGGTCAGGCCCGGAAAGCCCATGGTAACGATGCCTGGCCTCCGGTTCGCCCCCGGCCTGATACCTGGACCAACGTGAAAGGCGGGTCCCGGAATTCCTCCGGGACCCGCCTTTCGCCTGCGGCCGTACGGGTCAGACCGTGATCAGGGCCTCCAGCGGAGCCCCCCGCAGGGCCGGTTCCAGGCGGGCGCGGCCGCCCAGGAATCCGAGCTCCATCAGGACGGCGACTCCGGCGACCTGGGCTCCGGCCCGCCGGATGAGCTCCAGCGACGCCTCGGCGGTGCCGCCGGTGGCGAGGACGTCGTCGATGACGATGACGCGGTCACCGTCCACCAGGTCCTCGGCGTGGATCTCGATCTCGGCGGTGCCGTACTCCAGCTCGTACGCCTGGCTGAGCGTCGCTCCGGGGAGCTTTCCCGCCTTGCGCACGGGGATGAAGCCGAGTCCGGCGCGGACGGCGACCGGCGCGGCCAGGATGAAGCCGCGGGCCTCCAGGCCGACGATCTTCGTGGCGCCGCAGCGGACGCACAGCTCGGCGAGGGCGTCGGTCAGCGCCGTGAACGCCGCCGGGTCCGCGAGCAGCGGGGTGATGTCCTTGAACATCACTCCGGGCTTCGGGTAGTCCGCGACGTCCCGGATACGGCTGAGCAGGAGGTCCTGCGTGGTCGTGGTCATCGCCGCTTGCCCGAGGGCCGGCCCCGGCCGCCGCTGCGGTCACGGGGCTGGCCGACGACCGCGCCGGCCGGCGCGGCGTCGTCCTGCGGCTCGCCGGCGGCGTCGGACTCCGGCCACTCGCCCTTGGCCGTCGCGGCTGCCCGCTTGGCCAGGACGCGCTTCTTCAGGGCCTTCATCTGCGGGTCGCGTTCCTTCAGGTCGGCGACGAGCGGAGTGGCGATGAAGATCGAGGAGTACGCACCGGCCGCGAGGCCGACGAAGAGCGAGAGCGAGATGTCGTTGAGCATGCCCGCGCCCAGCACACCGCCGCCGATGAACAGCAGGCCCGCCACCGGCAGCAGCGCGACGACGGTGGTGTTGATGGAACGCACCAGGGTGCCGTTGAGGCTGCGGTTGGCGATCTCGCTGTACGTCCAGCGCGTCTGCTTGGTGATGTCCTTCGACCCCTCCTTGAGACCGTCGAAGACGACGACGGTGTCGTAGAGGGAGTACCCGAGGATCGTCAGCAGACCGATCACGGTGCCCGGGGTGACCTCGAATCCGACCAGCGCGTACACACCGACGGTGATGGTGAGGTCGTGGATCAGGGCGATGAGGGCCGCCAGCGCCATGCGCCACTCGAAGGCGATGGCGAGGTAGACGACCACCAGGACCATGAAGATCGCAAGACCGGTCCACGCCTTGTTGGCGATCTGCTCGCCCCAGCTGGGACCGACCAGCTCGGAGGTGATGTCGTCCGGCGCGACGCCGAGGTCCTTGGCGAGCTCGTCCTTGACCGGGTTGGCGGTGGAGGTGTCCAGACCGCTGATCTGGATCCGCATGCCGCCGTTGCCGAGCTCCTGCACGATCGCGTCGTGGCCGGACGCCTTCTCGGCGTCCTCCTGGACCTGGGCGACGGAGACGCCGGTCTTCGCCGTGGTGAAGACGGCGCCGCCCTCGAACTCGATACCCATGACCAGCCCGCGCACCGCCAGGCCCACGATGGCCGTGATGGTGATCAGGATGGAGAGGCCGTACCAGATCATCCGCTTGCCGACGAAGTCGTAGCCGACCTCACCGTTGTAGAGGCGGGCGCCGAGATTTCCGAGTCGGGACATCTCAGGCCTCCTTCGGGTCGATGGGGGCGGAGACGCGACGGGTACGGCGCAGGGGAGGCTGCACGCCGAGCCGCTTCGGGTCCAGGCCGGACCACGGGTGGCCCTGGCCGAAGAACTTGGTGCGCGCCAGCAGCGTCATCAGGGGCTTGGTGAAGAGGAACACCACGACCACGTCGAGCAGGGTGGTGAGGCCGAGCGTGAACGCGAAGCCCTGGACCTTGCCGACGGTCACGATGAACAGCACCGCGGCGGCGAGGAACGACACGAAGTCGGAGACCAGGATGGTGCGCCGCGCACGCGGCCAGGCACGCTCGACGGCGGGCTTGAGCGTACGGCCCTCGCGGATCTCGTCACGGATGCGTTCGAAGTACACGATGAACGAGTCCGCGGTGATGCCGATGGCGACGATCGCACCGCACACCGCGGGGAGGTTCAGGGCGAATCCGATGCCCGGGCCGAGCAGCGTCATGATCGTGTACGTCAGGATCGCGGAGACGATGAGGCTCACGATCGCGACGAACGCCAGACCGCGGTAGTACGCCAGCAGGTAGACGACGACCAGCGCGAGACCGATCGCACCGGCGATCAGGCCGGCCTTGAGCTGCTCGCCGCCGAGCGCGGCCGTCACGGTGGTGACGGTCTCCTCGCTGAAGGTGAGGGGCAGCGCGCCGTACGACAGGATGTTGGCGAGATTCTGGGCCGACTCCTGGGTGAAGCTGCCGGAGATCTCCGCGTTGGCGCTCAGGGTCGTGTTGACCGAGGGGGCCGAGACGACCTCGCCGTCGAGCACGATGGCGAACTGGTTCTGCGGGGGCTGCTGCTGCGACAGCTTGCCGGTGATCTTCTGGAACTTCTTGGAGCCCGCGTCCGTGAACTCCATGTTGACTTTCCAGCCGCCACCGCGCTGGGTGTCGATCGTGGCGCTGGCGTCGTCGACGTCCTTGCCGTTGACCTCGGCCGGACCCAGGATGTACTTCTCCCACTCGCCCGCGTTGTTCTTGCCGCAGGCGATCATCGGGTCCTCGGGCTTGACCCCGAGGTTGGCCCGGACGATCTCGGTCTTCTTCTCGCAGTCCAGAGCCGTGAACTTCTTCTCCAGCGCCGCGGTGGCGGGGTCCGGCGACGGGGTGGCCGACGGCTTGCCGCTCTTCTCGGGGCTCTTCGACGCGCCGTCCGTGGGCGTCGGCGTCGGGGCCTTCTTCAGCCCGTCCGTCACGGCGCGGCCCTGCGTGGTGGCGGAGGCGGAGGGCGTCGCGGACGGCGTGGTCTTGCCGTCCTCGCCGTCCTTGCCGCTCGCGGAGGGCTTCGGGGAGGGGGAGGCGTCGGGCGTCGGGGTACCGGCCGTGTACGTCACCACCGGGCGGAAGTACAGCTGAGCGGTCGTGCCGACCTGCTCCCGGGCCGTCTTCGAGTCCGTGCCCCGGGGGATGTTGACAATGATGTTGTCGTTGCCCTGGGTCTGAACCTCGGCCTCGGACACACCAAGACCATTGACACGGCGGTCGATGATGCCGACCGCCGTGTCCATGTTGGTCTTGTTGATCGAGTTCGGCTTGCCCGGCTCGGGCTTGGCCTTGAGCGTGATGCTCGTGCCGCCGGCCAGGTCGATGCCCAGACGCGGTGTGAGCTCACCGGTCGCGAACATGCCGCTGGTGAGCGCGACCATGGCGATCAGGATCAGAGCCAGGGCTCGACCTGGCCTGCCCGGAGCCCCCGCGGGCCTGCGGCCCTTCTTCGGTGCTGCCACCTTCTCGTTTCTCCCTGTCCAACCGCCCCCGCGCCGGGTGAGCGCCAAGGCGGCCACGAAGTATGTGGGGCCCAGCCCCGCGGAAGTCGACACGGTCCGGGGACCGGGCCGCGCCGGTGGGCGCGCCGCGGTCCCCGTGCGTGACTACTTCGCGTCGCTCTCGCCGTCGGTCTTCTTGTCCTTCGGCTCGTCGGCGGCCACGTCGGCCGCCTTGTCCGCCTCGCCGGCGTCGTCCTTCTTGCCGAGGTCGATGCGCGCCACGTCGTCGGAGTCCGTGGACTCGGTCAGCGAAGAGGCGTCGTCCGGGACGACCGGAGCGTCGATCTTGAGGTCGCCCTCACCGTGGACGATGCGGTTGTACTCCTCGTCCTCGAGGACGGCGCCGACGGCGTTCTTCGCGTAGACGGCGTGCACGCCCGGCGCGACCTCGAGGAGAATCGTGTCGTTGTGAACTTCCTTGACGGTCGCGTACATGCCCCCGATCGTCCGGACGCCGGTGCCGGGCTGCATCTCGTCGCGCATCTGGGCAGCCGCCTGCTGCTTCTTCTTGGCGGACCGGGTCATCAGGAACATGGCCCCGATGAGCACGATGAAGGGGAGGAGGGTCACGATATTCACGGGACGGAAATTCCTTCGCACGACCGCGCCGGGGAGCGGCCTGATCTACGGGGGTGGGCACGCCGGCCCTGGAAGGGCGGCATCGGCGGAGTCTAAGCGAGTCCGCATCAATGGAACAACGCCCAGCATGGCACCGGGGTTCCTGACAGGGCGACCCTCCGCGCCGTCAGGTCCGTCACGTCCCGAAGAGACCCTGTTGTCCGTTTCCTCCGGTACCCTGTTGCGGCGGTACGAGCCCGAGGTGGGCCCACGCGGCGGGCGTGGCCACCCGGCCCCTCGGCGTACGGGCCAGCAGTCCCTCCCGCACGAGGAAGGGCTCGGCCACCTCCTCCACCGTCTCCCGCTCCTCCCCCACGGCCACGGCCAGCGTGGACAGGCCCACCGGGCCGCCGCCGAACAGCTTGAGGAGCGCGCCGAGCACGGCCCGGTCGAGGCGGTCGAGGCCGCGGGCGTCGACCTCGTACACCTTGAGGGCCGCCGCGGCGATGTCGCGGTCGATCACGCCGTCGGCCTTGACCTGGGCGTAGTCGCGGACGCGGCGCAGCAGCCGGTTGGCGATGCGCGGGGTGCCGCGGGAGCGCCCGGCGATCTCGGCTGCGCCGTCCGTGTCGATCTGGAGGTCGAGGAGCCGCGCGGAGCGGTGGACGACCCGTTCCAGCTCGGCCGGCTCGTAGAACTCCATGTGCCCGGTGAAGCCGAAGCGGTCGCGCAGCGGGGGCGGCAGCAGACCGGCCCGGGTGGTGGCGCCGACCAGTGTGAAGGGGGGAAGCTCCAGCGGGATGGCGGTGGCTCCGGGGCCCTTGCCGACGATCACGTCGACGCGGAAGTCCTCCATGGCCATGTAGAGCATCTCTTCGGCCGGACGCGACATGCGGTGAATCTCGTCGAGGAAGAGGACCTCGCCCTCCTGGAGGGAGGAGAGGATCGCGGCGAGGTCCCCGGCGTGCTGGATGGCGGGGCCCGAGGTGATGCGGATCGGGGCGTTCATCTCGGCCGCGATGATCATCGACAGCGTCGTCTTGCCCAGGCCGGGGGCGCCGGACAGCAGCACGTGGTCGGCGGTGGCGCCGCGCGCGCGGGCCGCCCGCAGGACCAGGTCGAGCTGCTCGCGGACCTTCTCCTGGCCCACGAACTCGTCGAGGTCCTTGGGGCGCAGCGCGGCCTCGACGGCCTGGTCCTCGCCGTCGGGGCCGGAGCCGACCAGCCGCTGGTCGGTGTCGGGTCCGGTCTCGTCCCAGTTCATGTACGGATCTCTCGAATCGGAGTCAGCGGGCGCGGTTGAGGGTCTGGAGCGCGGCGCGCAGCAGCTGCGGCACAGGCGGCTGGCTGCCGCCGGCGAGCGCCGCCTCGGCCTGCGGGGCGACCGCCGCGACCGCCTCCTCGGCCTCGCGCGACGCGTAACCGAGGCCGATGAGCGCGGCCTGGAGCTGCTCGCCCCAGGGCGCGGGCCCGGACGCGACGCGCTGGGCGCCGACGTGGCCGCCGGCGCCCAGCGGCTCCCCGAGGCGGCCCTTGAGTTCGAGGAGCAGCTTCTGGGCGCCCTTCTTGCCGATGCCGGGCACGGCGGTGAGCGCCTTCTCGTCCCCCGTGGAGACCGCCAGGCGCAGCGCGTCGGGCGAGTGCACGGCGAGCATGGCCTGGGCGAGCCGCGGGCCGACGCCGCTGGCGGTCTGGAGCAGCTCGAAGACCTGCCGCTCGTCGTCGTCGGCGAAGCCGTAGAGGGTCAGCGAGTCCTCCCGTACGACCAGCGAGGTCGCGAGCTTCGCGTCCTGGCCGACGCGGAGTGCGGACAGCGTGTTCGGCGCGCACTGCACGGCCATGCCGATGCCGCCGACCTCGATGACCGCCGTACTGGGAGCGAGTGCGGCGACCGGGCCGCTGACGAACGCGATCATCGCGTGACCTTCCGTACGGGGATGCGGGGCGCGCGGGCCGCGGCGTGCGCCTGCTGGAGGCGGTTCACCGCGGGGGCGCGCCAGATGTGGCAGATGGCGAGCGCGAGGGCGTCGGCGGCGTCGGCCGGTTTAGGCGGGGCGTCGAGCCGCAGGAGCCGGGTCACCATGGCTCCGACCTGGTCCTTCTCGGCCCGGCCATTACCGGTGACGGCCGCTTTGACCTCACTGGGGGTGTGCAGCGCGACGGGCAGCCCGCGCCGCGCGGCGCAGAGCATCGCGACCGCGCTGGCCTGGGCGGTGCCCATGACCGTACGGACGTTGTGCTGGCTGAACACCCGCTCCACGGCGACGCATTCGGGCCGGTGCTCGTCGAGCCACGCCTCTATGCCGCGCTCGACGGCGACCAGCCGGTCCCCCAGCTCGGCGTCCGCCGGCGTACGCACGACTCCGACTCCGAGCATCCGCAGGGGACGGCCTGCCACGCCCTCGACCACGCCGACACCGCACCGGGTCAGCCCCGGGTCCACGCCCAGTACGCGCACGACGCCCCTCCCCTTCGATCACCTGTTTGTGCAGGCTATCGGGTACCTGTGACAACAGCGGCGGGGGGGGGGGGGGGGGTGGGGGGGTTGGGGTCGCCCGTTTTTTCCTTCGCCGCGAGGAGAGAGGATGCCTCTCCCCCTGCCCCCTCCGGCAACACCAGGTGGGTGGGAAAACCCCGACC
>NZ_JBWKLQ010000011.1:141143-187479 GCF_056429965.1 Streptomyces sp. NPDC046122
AGGGGGGGGGGGGGGGGGGGGGGGGGGGGGGGGGGGGGGGGGGGGGGGGGGGTGGGTGGGGGGGGGGGGGGGGGGGGGGTGGGAGGGGGGGGGGGGGGGGGGGGGGTTCCCCCCCCCCCCCCCGCCGCTGTTTCGCGCCACTGACCAGAGGGTCAGGCGTCGACCTTCTCCATGACCTCGTCGGACACGTCGAAGTTGGCGAAGACGTTCTGCACGTCGTCGCTGTCCTCCAGCGCGTCGATCAGCTTGAAGATCTTCCGCGCGCCTTCCTCGTCGAGCTCGACCTGCATGGTCGGGACGAAGTTGGCGTCCGCCGAGTCGTAGTCGATGCCGGCGTCCTGGAGCGCGGTGCGGACCGCGACCAGGTCGGTGGCCTCGCTGAGGACCTCGAAGGACTCACCGAGGTCGTTGACCTCCTCGGCGCCCGCGTCGAGCACCGCGCCGAGCACGTCGTCCTCGGACAGCTCACCCTTGGGGACGACCACGACGCCCTTGCGGTGGAAGAGGTACGAGACGGAGCCCGGGTCGGCCATCGAGCCGCCGTTGCGGGTCATGGCGACGCGCACGTCGGAGGCGGCACGGTTGCGGTTGTCGGTGAGGCACTCGATGAGCACCGCGACACCGTTGGGGCCGTAACCCTCGTACATGATGGTCTCGTAGTCGACGCCGCCCGCCTCGAGACCGCCACCGCGCTTGACCGCGGAGTCGATGTTCTTGTTGGGGACGGAGCTCTTCTTCGCCTTCTGGATGGCGTCGAAGAGGGTCGGGTTGCCGTCGATGTCGGCGCCGCCGGTGCGCGCCGCGACCTCGATGTTCTTGATCAGCTTCGCGAAGAGCTTGCCGCGCTTGGCATCGATCACGGCCTTCTTGTGCTTCGTCGTAGCCCATTTAGAGTGGCCGGACATCCGCCTGTCTCCTTCGCGTCACCAAATACTGCTGCGTTCGGCAGAGATCCTACCGGGATCCCGTCAGCGTACGGCGCGCACCATCTCGGTGAAGAGCCGGTGCACCCGGTGGTCGCCCGTCAGTTCGGGGTGGAACGACGTGGCGAGGGCGTTGCCCTGGCGGACGGCGACGATGTGTCCGTCGTGCTCCGCGAGCACCTCGGTCCGGGCGCCGACCGACTCCACCCAGGGGGCGCGGATGAACACGCCCTCCACGGGGCCGTCCTCGATGCCCGCGATCTCGACCTCGGCCTCGAACGACTCGTTCTGCCGCCCGAAGGCGTTGCGGCGCACGATCATGTCGATGCCGCCGAACGTCTCCTGGCCCGAGCGCGGGTCGAGGATCTTGTCGGCCAGCATGATCAGGCCGGCGCAGGTGCCGTAGACGGGCATGCCGTCCGCGATGCGCGCGCGCAGCGGCTCCTGCATGCCGAAGAGCACGGCCAGCTTGGACATGGTGGTGGACTCGCCGCCGGGGATGACCAGGCCGTCGACCTCGGCGAGTTCCTCGGGGCGCCGGACCGGCCTGGCCGTGGCGTCCGCCACGGCCAGGGCGACCAGGTGCTCCCGTACGTCGCCCTGAAGAGCCAGGACGCCGATCACAGGGTTGCTCATGTCCGGCACTACCAGCCGCGGTTGGCGTAGCGCTCGGACTCGGGGAGGGTGTCGCAGTTGATGCCGACCATGGCCTCGCCCAGGTTCCGGGACGCGTCCGCGATGATCTTCGGGTCGTCGTAGAAGGTGGTGGCCTTCACGATGGCGGCGGCGCGGGCGGCCGGGTCGCCGGACTTGAAGATGCCGGAGCCGACGAAGACGCCCTCGGCGCCGAGCTGGCGCATCAGCGCGGCGTCGGCGGGGGTGGCGACGCCACCGGCGGAGAACAGCACCACCGGGAGCTTGCCGAGCTCGGCGACCTCCTTGACGATCTCGTACGGGGCGCGGAGCTCCTTGGCGGCGGCGTACAGCTCGTTGTTGTCGAAGCCGCGGAGCTTGGCGATCTCGTTCTTGATCTGGCGCAGGTGACGCACCGCCTCGACGACGTTGCCGGTGCCGGCCTCGCCCTTCGAGCGGATCATGGCCGCGCCCTCGGCGATGCGGCGCAGGGCCTCGCCCAGGTTGGTGGCGCCGCAGACGAAGGGGGTGGTGAAGGCCCACTTGTCCGAGTGGTTGACCTCGTCGGCCGGGGTCAGGACCTCGGACTCGTCGATGTAGTCGACGCCGAGGGACTGGAGCACCTGGGCCTCGACGAAGTGGCCGATGCGGGACTTGGCCATGACGGGGATGGAGACGGCCTCGATGATCTCTTCGATCATGTTGGGGTCGGACATCCGGGCCACGCCGCCGTCCTTGCGGATGTCGGCGGGCACGCGCTCCAGCGCCATGACGGCCACGGCGCCCGCGTCCTCGGCGATCTTCGCCTGCTCGGCGTTGACGACGTCCATGATCACGCCGCCCTTGAGCTGCTCCGCCATGCCGCGCTTCACGCGTGCGGTGCCGGTCTCGGGGGCCTGGAAGTTGCTGGTGCTGGACACGGATGGACCTCACTCGGAGAAAGAAGGTTTTTGCTCTGTACGAGAGAACCCCGGCGGATCAGTCCACCGCAAGGGCCAATGTGCAGTCGGTGGCTCGTTTTACTGGCTGCCGGGGCGGTCGGCCAGCGCCACAGGGGGCTCGTCGTCCATCTCGAAGGCCAACGGGAACGGCGCGTGGCCCGCCAGCCGGAACCAGCGCACCTTGCGGTGGCGGCGCAGCGCCCGTGCGGCGCGGACGGAGTCGTTGTGGAAGCGCCGCGCCATGGGCACGCGGCGTACGGCCGCCGCCAGCTCCCCGGTAGCGTCCTCGCCGCCGGGTGCCTGTTTGACCGCCTCGACCTGCGCCGCCTCACCGAAAACCGCCCGCAGCGCCTGGCTGAGGTCGCTCTCCGCCACCTCACGGTGGTCCTCCTCGGCCTGCCGGGCGGCGTGTGCGGCCTGGTACAGCAGGATCGACGCGGCGGGGTCGAGCACCCCGGAGGTCGCCAGTTCCTGGGTGACCGAGGCGCGGCGCAGCAACTGGGCGTCGAGCGCGGCGCGGGAGGCGTCGATACGGGCGTGCAGGCGGTCCAGCCGTCCCGCGGTCCAGCTGAGGTACAGCCCGATCGCGACGAGGGCTACGACGATCCAGATGAGGGTTACGGTCACGGGCGGCAACGTTACCCGGGCCGGGCGGGGCGCCGGCCGGCCCCGTGGGCCGGGCCGGAGTCAGTCCCGGGACATGCCGGCCTGGCCGCGAGACGCGGCCCCGGTCAGTCCCGGGCCAGCCCGAACCGGGCCCGCAGCCCCGAGCGTTCGTCGGTGTCCACCGACGCCGCGCCGTCCGTCACCGTCTCGTACACGGACAGGATGTCGGCGGCCACCGTCGACCAGTCGAAGCGCCGTACGTGCGCCGAGCCCTTCAGCCGCAGCTCCGCCAGCCGCTCCGGATCCGCCAGCAGCCGGACGGCCGCCGACGCGAGCGCGTCCGCGTCCTCGTTGGCGAAGAGCTCCCCCGCGGCGCCCTGGTCGAGGACCTGTGCGAACGCGTCGAGGTCGCTCGCCAGTACCGCCGCGCCCGCCGACATCGCCTCGACCAGGATGATGCCGAAGCTCTCGCCGCCGGTGTTCGGCGCGACGTACAGGTCGACGCTGCGCAGCAGCCGCGCCTTGTCCTCGTCGCTGACCATGCCGAGGAACTCGACGCGCTCGCGCATCTCCTTCGGCAGGGAGGCGACCGCCTCGTCCTCGTCGCCCCGCCCCGCCACCAGCAGCCGCGCGTCCGGGCACTCCGCGAGGATCTTCGGCAGGGCGCGCATCAGGACGGGCAGGCCCTTGCGGGGCTCGTCGATGCGGCCGATGAAGCCGATCGTCCGTCCCTGCCACTGCGCCTTCGGCTCGGCCTCGGCGAAGAAGTCGACGTCGACGCCGTTGGGGATGACGACCGCGTCCCCGCCGAGGTGCTCGACCAGCGTGCGCCGCGCGTACTCGCTCACCGCGATGCGGGCGCTGATCTTCTCCAGCGCCGGTTGCAGGATCGGGTAGGCCGCGATCATCGCGCGGGACTTGGGGTTGGAGGTGTGGAAGGTGGCGACGATCGGCCCCTGCGCGGCCCAGCACGCGAGCAGCCCGAGCGAGGGGGAGGTCGGCTCGTGGATGTGGATCACGTCGAAGGTGCCGTCGTGCAGCCAGCGCCGTACCCGCGCGGCGGAGAGGAACCCGAAGTTCAGGCGGGCGACCGAGCCGTTGTACGGCACCGGCACGGCGCGGCCCGCGGACACGACGTACGGGGGCAGCGGCGTCTCGTCGTCGGCCGGCGCGAGAACCGACACCTCGTGACCGAGGCCGATGAGGTGTTCGGCCAGGTCCCGGATGTGGAACTGGACGCCGCCCGGCACGTCCCACGAGTACGGGCAGACAATGCCGATCTTCACGAAGTCTCCTGACGCGGCTCGAGGTCGTCGAGCCACAGCCGTTGCAGCATGTGCCAGTCCTGGGGGTGCTCGGCGATGCCGGCGGCGAAGGCGTCCGCGAGCGCCTGCGTCATGACGGACGTCTTCTCGGCCCGCGTACCGGTCTCCGGTACGTCGACCGGCGGGTGGATGCGTGCCCGCATCACCGGCGAGTCGTCGTACCAGAGGGTCGCGGGCAGCAGCGCGGCCCCGGTCTGCTGCGCCAGCAGGGCCGGGCCGCCGGGCATCCGCGCCGTGTCGCCGAAGAACTTCACCTCGGTGCCCGACGCGGACAGGTCGCGGTCGGCGACCAGGCAGACGAGGCCGCCGGCCCGCAGCCGCCGCGCGAGGGTACCGAAGGCGCTGCCGCCCTGATGGGGCAGGACCTCCATCCCGAGGCTCTCGCGGTACGCGACGAACCGGTCGTACAGCGTCTCCGGCTTGAGGCGCTCGGCGACCGTGGTGAACGGGACGCCCAGCTCGGTGGTGACCCACGCCCCGGCCAGGTCCCAGTTGGCCAGGTGCGGCAGCGCGACGACGGCGCCCCGGCCGGCGCCCAGCACGTCCGTCAGGAGGTGTACGTTCTCGATCTCTGCCCCGGCCCTGATGCGCTCGGCGCTCCACGCGGGCAGCCGGAAGGACTCCATCCAGTAGCGCATGTACGAGCGCATGCCGGCCTTGGACAGCTCGGCGAGGCGCTCGGGACCCGCGTCGGGGACGACCCGGGCGAGGTTGGACTCCAGCCGCAGCACACTGGGGCCGCGGCGCTTCCACACGGTGTCCGCGATGGTCCGCCCCAGGGCCACGGACACCGGTTCGGGCAGTTTCTTCACGGCGGCCCACCCGAGGCCGTACAGGCCGTCCGTCAGCCGGTCCCGGGCTCCGCTCACGGCGTGGCCCCGGTCCCCGGCGCGGCGGCGTCCGCCTCGGCCGCCTCCCTGCGTACGGTCACGACCCGCTGCCCGAGCGTCACGAGACTGCCGACGGCCACGATCCACAGCGCGAAGGGCAGCAGGACGTCGATGTGGGGCACGCCGAAGCCGTGCAGTCCGGCCAGTCCGGCGGCGACGAGGGTGATGACGAGCCGCTCGGCCCGCTCCACCAGGCCGTTGACCGCCACCGGCAGGCCGATGGACTCGCCGCGGGCCTTGGTGTACGAGACGACCTGGCCGCTGGCGAGGCAGAAGATGGCGACCGCGCAGAGAACGTTGTCGTCCCCGCCGCCCGCGTACCAGAGCGCGATCCCGCCGAAGACCGCCGAGTCGGCGACCCGGTCGAGCGTCGAGTCCAGGAAGGCGCCCCAGCGGCTCGACACCCCCGCCTGCCGCGCCATGTTGCCGTCGACGAGGTCGGAGAAGACGAAGAGCGTGATGACGATCGTGCCCCAGAAGAACTCTCCCCGGGGGAAGAAGACCAGCGCACCCGCCATCACTCCGGCCGTGCCGATGAGCGTCACCGCGTCGGGGCTGACCCCTCGACGGAGCAGAAACGCGGCGAACGGTGTGAGGACACGCGTAAAGAATGCACGCGCGTACTTGTTCAGCATGGCCTTCCCGAGGGTCGGTGCGCCGTGCGGCCCCTATGGCCACCGGCTGGCCCATCGTAGCGACGACCGGCCTCCGGCAGTGCCGGGGCACCGCCGGGCCCTCACGGGGGCTCCTGCCGCCTGCCGGTCGCGTACTACGTATGGACGCGCCGTGGCGGGAGTGGAAAGCTCGAATGACCGCGGGCGTCACTGGTGTCGCCTCGTCACTGCGGCTCCCACATGTCCGCGCCCCCTCTCCTCACCGTGCTCGAACTGGGAGGCAGGATCATGGGCGACAAGACGCACACCCACCCCGGAGCCGCCGGCAGGGCGGCAGCGGCCGACCGGCCCTCGTCGATACGCAACGTCGTGCTGGTCGGCCACAGCGGATCGGGCAAGACCACCCTGACCGAGGCTCTCGCGCTGGCGACGGGAGCGGTCAACCGGGCGGGCCGTGTCGAGGACGGCGCGACCGTCTCGGACTACGACGAGATCGAGCACCGCCAGCAGCGCTCGGTACAGCTCTCACTGGTCCCGGTCGTATGGGACGGCGTGAAGATCAACCTGATCGACACCCCCGGGTACGCCGACTTCGTCGGGGAGCTGCGGGCCGGTCTGCGGGCGGCCGACGCCGCCCTCTTCGTCGTCTCGGCCTCGGACGGCGTGGACGGCTCGACCCGCATGCTGTGGGAGGAGTGCGCCGCGGTCGGCATGCCGCGCGCGATCGTCTTCACCCACCTCGAAGCCGCCAGGTCCGACTTCGACGAGATGACCCGGGTCTGCGCGCAGGCGTTCGGCGGCGACGACCCCGACGCCGTACTGCCGCTCTACCTGCCGCTCTACGGTCCCCCGGGAGCGGACGGCCACGCCCCGGTCGAAGGGCTCGTCGGCCTGCTGTCGCAGCGGGTCTTCGACTACTCCTCGGGCAAGCGCGAGGAGATCGCGCCGGACGGCGTGCAGCTGCCCAGGATCGAGACGGCCCGCAACCGGCTGATCGAGGGGATCATCGCCGAGAGCGAGGACGAGACCCTCATGGACCGCTATCTCGGTGGAGAGGAGATCGACCACAAGACGCTCGTCGAGGACCTGGAGCGGGCCGTGGCGCGCGGCACCTTCCATCCGGTGCTGGCCGCCGCCCCGGCGGCCGAGGGGAACCGCGAGGGCATCGGCACGGTCGAACTGCTGGAGCTGATCACGGGCGGCTTCCCGACGCCGGCCGAACGCGAGGTGCCCGCCGTCACCACCCCGGACGGCCGTCCGCGCCCGCCGCTCACCTGCGACCCCGACGGGCCGCTGGCCGCCGAGGTGGTCAGGACGGCGTCCGACCCGTACGTGGGACGAGTCAGCCTGGTACGGGTCTTCTCCGGCACGCTGCGGCCCGACGAGACCGTGCACGTGTCGGGGCACGGACTCACGGACCGGAGCCACGAGGGCTTGGACCTCCACGAGGCGGACGAGCGCGTGGGCGCCCTGTCCTCGCCCTTCGGCAAGCAGCAGCGCACCCTCAACCGCTGCATCGCCGGCGACATCGCCAGCGTCGGGAAGCTGATGCGGGCCGAGACCGGGGACACCCTGTCCGCGAAGGACGACCCGCTCCTGATGGAGCCGTGGACCATGCCCGATCCGCTGCTGCCGCTCGCCATCCAGGCGCACAGCAAGGCGGACGAGGACAAGCTCTCCCAGGGACTCGCGCGGCTGGTCGCCGAGGACCCGACGATGCGCCTGGAGCAGAACCAGGACACCCGGCAGCTGGTGCTGTGGTGCCTGGGCGAGGCCCACCGCGACGTGGCGCTGGAACGGCTGCGCAGCCGGTACGGGGTACGGGTGGACGCCGTGCCGCACAAGGTGTCGCTGCGCGAGACGTTCGGGGCGAAGGCGTTCGGGCGCGGGCGGCACGTGAAGCAGTCCGGCGGCCACGGTCAGTACGCGATCTGCGAGATCGAGGTCGAGCCGCTGCCGCCGGGGAGCGGCATCGAGTTCGTCGACAAGGTGGTGGGCGGCGCGGTGCCGCGCCAGTTCATCCCGTCCGTCGAGAAGGGCGTACGCGCGCAGGCGGCGCGGGGCGTCGCCGCCGGCTACCCGCTCGTCGACGTACGGGTGACGCTGACCGACGGGAAGTCGCACTCGGTCGACTCCTCCGACGCGGCGTTCCAGACGGCGGGCGCGCTGGCGCTGCGCGAGGCCGCGGCGGAGGCGAGGATCCACCTGCTGGAACCGTTCGCCGAGGTGCTGGTCCTCGTGCCCGACGCCTACGTGGGGCCGGTGATGAGCGACCTGTCGGGACGGCGGGGGCGCGTGGTCGGAACCGAGCAGACGGGGCAGGGGCGCACGCTCGTGCGCGCCGAGGTCCCGGAGATCGAGATGGAGCGGTACGCCGTGGACCTGAGGTCGCTGTCGCACGGCGCGGGGCGGTTCGACCGCTCGTACGCCCGGCACGAGCCGATGCCGCCCCAGCTGGCGGGCAAGATCCGCGAACAGGCCGAAAACGGATCATAGTTGACAGGCCGCCCGTCCAATTCGATGGCGACGGGCGGCATTTCACTGTCCCATGACGGGCAGGGTCATCCCGGGGCTTCGCCCGGCCGCGCCGGATACGCTGGACGCTCCGGGGCGCCCCCGCCCAGAAGGTGTGCGGGGCAGGGCAGTTGGGAAGAGGCCGCAGGAGCGGTTGCGTGCGGCGATGGGGGCAGCAGTGGCGGATGACGGGTTCGACTTCTCACCGGGGGCACAGGTCCCGCTCCAGGGCGCCGCGGGCCAGACGGCCGCGACGCAGGCCCTGGCCTCGGCGGCGTACCGCGACAGCCCGGTGACCGAGATCCTCAAAGCCAACAGCGAGTGGCACAAGTCCGAGGTGAAGAAGGGCAAGCTCTCCCTCCTCGAACCGAACCTGGGCGAGGCGTTCTCCCGCGCGGTCCAGGTCCGCATGCTCGGCGGGGCCCGCAAGGCGCTCATCCAGTCGTTCGGCACCGAACCGCAGACCGTCGTCGAGCACTGCCTCGCCGCGACCCGCATCCGCAGGGAACGGGACGCAAAGCTGACCGGCGTCATGGCGCTCTGCGGCCTGCTCTTCCTGCCGGGGCTGCTCATCTGGCTCGCCGTCTTCCAGCTGCGCCGTACGATCGCGGGCGCGCAGGGCAAGCGGGCCGGGGCCTTCGGCACCGCCGCCCTGGTAGCGGTCGGCGGGCTGCTGCTGATCCTCTTCGTCAAGCTGCCCGTCGACGGTTTCCTCTCGCTCTACCTGCGGGCCATGATCGTCGCTCCCGTCGTCGGCTGGATGCTGGCCAAGCGGATCAGCGAGTCCACGGCCAAGGACATGCGGACCCGCTGGGAGAGCCTGCTGGGCGGCGGCGGCGTGGGCGCGAAGATCCCCGAGGCCGTGCCCCGCGACCCCAACGAGTCCGCCGCCGAGCAGCTTCGCCAGTCGCTCGCCAAGCTCACCGCCGAGCAGTACAGCAACTCGGTCTTCTACGCCGGCCCCAAGGGGATACTCGGCATGGGCACCCGCTGGGGCAGCTGGCAGCTCGCCGAGGAGCTCGTCCCCCGCGACCCCGGCAAGGAGATCCACGGGTTCCGCAGCTGGGACGTCATCCGCGCCATCCACGACCAGCTGCGGATGCTGGAGCGCGGCCCGCTGCACACCGGCGGCTTCCCCAAGCCCTCCGTACGGCACTGGATCGTCGCCCCGATCGGTGAGAACGCGGCCGAGGTCGCCAGGCCCGACGGACAGGACGTCGACGCGTTCCAGATCAAGGGCCACGAGATACAGCGGATCTGCAACGAGCAGCAGTTCGGCGCCGGGAACCGCCACTATCTGGGCGTTCAGTTCACACTCTGGGACGGTCAGCTGGTCATCACCATGCTGATCACGGTCACCGTGCTGCACGAGACGCTGCGCATCGAGGTCACCGGCCACGCCCTGGGACCGGTCCACTCGCTCTTCACCACCAAGCCCGCGGCCAAGACGGTGACGGTGAGCAAGCCGGTCAGGTTCTGGGAGACGGTCGACAAGACGCTGCCGCTCGTCGACGCCAACGAGGTGGTCCGCCTGGCCGTCCGGGCGCCCTTCACCTGGTTCCCGCCGGTCCTCGACTTCCTGGGCGGCAAGATCGTGCTGCCCGAGCCCTTCGGCCTGCGGCACGCCTGGGCCGACAAGCCCTGGCGGCACCGCTTCATGGCCGACGACGCGATGCGCGCGGCCACCCCCGTCCTGCGCGTCGTGCACGCCGCGGCCATCCGCGTGCTCGACGACCACGGCGTGGACACCGAGCGCTTCACCAACCGCTCCCTGGTCCTCAGCGGCCTGGTGCAGGACGCGGCGCCGAGGAAGGCCGACGTGTACGACGCGTGACGCGCCGGGGGCCCGGCCCCCGGCCCCGGTCAGTGCGCCGCCGGCCAGGTGTCGGCCAGCATCGTGCGGGTGTCGCCCAGCAGCTGCGGCAGCACCTTGGTGTGCCCGACGACCGGCATGAAGTTCGTGTCCCCGCCCCAGCGCGGCACCACGTGCTGGTGCAGATGGGCCGCGATGCCGGCCCCGGCGACCGCGCCCTGGTTCATCCCGATGTTGAATCCCTGCGCCCCGGAGGCCGTGCGCAGCGCCGTCATCGCGCGCTTGGTGAAGGCGCCGAGCTCGGCGGTCTCGGCGTCGTCGAGGTCCGTGTAGTCGGCGACGTGGCGGTACGGGACGACCATCAGGTGGCCACCGTTGTACGGGTAGAGGTTCAGCACCGCGTACACGTGCTCACCGCGCGCGATGACGAGCCCGTCCTCGTCGGACTTCGCCGGAATCGAGCAGAACGGGCAGCCGTCCTCGGCCCCCGGGCCGGTCGGCTTGTTCTCCCCCTGGATGTACGCCATCCGGTGGGGCGTCCACAGGCGCTGGAACGCGTCCGGCGTCCCCACTCCGATCTGCTGCTCCGGCTCAATCGTCATGGTGTGCAGCATATGACGTGGTACCCGCCGAACGTGTCGCCGGGGCGAGTCCCGCGACCGCCCGGCGATGCTGGTCCGATGCACGCCGACCGTGACAGTCCGCCCGCGTCCTGGGAACAGCGCACCGAGCTCCCGCTCTTCGCCGCCTCGCTGCTGTTCCTCACGGCGTACGCGGTGCGGGTCCTGGCCCACGACCTGCCCGAGCCATGGCGGGTGGTCTGCCGGGTGGTGACCGCCGTGACCTGGGCGGCTTTCGTGACCGACTACGCGGTGCGGTGGCGGCTGGCGGGCCAGGGCCCGCGCTTCGTCCGCACCCACTGGCTCGACACGCTTCGCCTGGTGCTGCCCCTGCTGCGCCCGCTGCGCGTGGTGCGGCTGTACTCAGCGGTGCAGCGTCGGCGCGGAGAGCCTCGGCTGAGCCTGCACGGCCGTGTGATCACGTATGCGGGCCTGTCGGCGCTGCTGCTCGGCTTCGCCGGGGCGCTGGGGGTCTACCACCACGAGCACGCGGCCCCCGGCGCCACGATCCGCACCTTCGGGGACGCGGTGTGGTGGACGTGCTCGACGCTCACGACGGTGGGGTACGGCGACGTGGCGCCGGTGACCCGGCAGGGCCGGCTGCTCGCGGCCGGGCTGATGGCAAGCGGCCTGGCGCTGCTGGGGGCGGTGACCGGCTCGTTCTCCTCCTGGCTGATCCAGACGTTCGCGGGCCGGGACGAGGAGCGGCCCCCGGGGAGCCGATGCTCCCCGGGGGCCGCTCCTCCGCGTGCGCGGGCCGGCGTCACACCTGTACGCGGCGCTCCACCACGTCGGCGAGCTTCGCCAGCGCCTCGTCCCGGGGGATCCCGTTCTCCTGCGAGCCGTCGCGGTAGCGGAAGGAGACCGTGCCGGCGTTCATGTCCTCGTCACCGACGATGATCATGAACGGGACCTTCTGCTTCTGCTGGTTGCGGATCTTCTTCTGCATCCGGTCCGAGGACGCGTCCACCTCGACGCGCAGCCCCTTCTTCTTCGCGTCCGCCGCGAAGTCCTGGAGGTACGGGATGTGGGCGTCGCCGATCGGGATGCCGACCGCCTGGACGGGAGCCAGCCACGCCGGGAACGCACCCGCGTAGTGCTCGAGCAGGACGGCGAAGAACCGCTCGATCGAACCGAACAGGGCTCGGTGGATCATGACCGGGCGCTGCTTGGACCCGTCCGGCCCGGTGTACTCCAGGTTGAAGCGCTCGGGCAGGTTGAAGTCGAGCTGGACGGTCGACATCTGCCAGGTGCGGCCGATGGCGTCCTTGCACTGGACGGAGATCTTCGGGCCGTAGAACGCGGCGCCGCCCGGGTCCGGGACCAGGGGCAGACCCTGCTTCTCGGCGACCTGGCGCAGCGTCTCGGTGGCCTCTTCCCAGATCTCGTCCGAGCCGACGAACTTCTCCGGGTCCTTGGTGGACAGCTCCAGGTAGAAGTCGGTCAGACCGTAGTCGCGCAGCAGCCCGAGGACGAAGGTGAGCGTACGGTCGAGCTCCTCCGCCATCTGCTCCTTGGTGCAGTAGATGTGCGCGTCGTCCTGGGTGAAGCCGCGGGCCCGGGTCAGGCCGTGCACCACGCCGGACTTCTCGTACCGGTACACGGTCCCGAACTCGAAGAGGCGCAGCGGCAGTTCACGGTAGGACCGGCCCCGCGCGTCGAAGATCAGGTTGTGCATCGGGCAGTTCATGGGCTTGAGGTAGTAGTCCGTGCCCTCGTCGAGCTGCATGGGCGGGTACATGCCGTCGGCGTACCAGTCCAGGTGGCCCGAGGTCTCGAAGAGCTTCCCCTTGGTCGCGTGCGGGGTGTAGACGAACTCGTATCCCTCCTCCTCGTGCCGGCGGCGCGAGTAGTCCTCCATGACCCGGCGGACGATGCCGCCCTTGGGGTGGAAGACCGCCAGGCCGGAGCCGATCTGCTCGGGGATCGAGAAGAGGTCCAGCTCGCTGCCGAGCTTGCGGTGGTCGCGCTTCTCGGCCTCGGCGAGGAACTCCAGGTGCGCCTTCAGCTCGTCCTTCGACGGCCACGCGGTGCCGTAGATGCGCTGGAGCATCGGGTTCTTCTCGCTGCCGCGCCAGTAGGCGGCGGCGTTGCGCATCAGCTTGAAGGCGGGGATGTTGCGGGTGGTCGGCAGGTGCGGACCGCGGCAGAGGTCCTTCCAGCACAGGTCGCCGGTCTTGGCGTCGAGGTTGTCGTAGATGGTCAGCTCGCCGCCGCCCACCTCGACGTTCGCGCCGTCGTCAGTGGAAGCGGAGCCCTTGATGCCGATGAGCTCCAGCTTGTACGGCTCGTCGGCCAGCTCCTCGCGGGCGGCCTCGTCGGTGACGACGCGGCGCGAGAACCGCTGCCCCCGCTTCTGGATCTCCTGCATCTTCTTCTCGATGGCCTTGAGATCCTCGGGGGTGAACGGCTTCTCGACGTCGAAGTCGTAGTAGAAGCCGTCCTTGACCGGCGGGCCGATGCCGAGCTTCGCCTCGGGGAAGAGCTCCTGCACGGCCTGCGCCATGACGTGCGCGGTCGAGTGGCGCAGGATGTTCAGGCCGTCCTCGGAGGAGATCTCGACCGGCTCGATCTCCTCGCCGTCGGCGACGACGTACGCCAGGTCCTTAAGCTCGCCGGCCACGCGCGCGGCGACGACGGTGCGCTCGCCGGGGAACAGTTCGGCCGCCGTAGTGCCCGTCGTCACCACGCGCTCTTCCCGCTCGGAATCGCGTTGGACGAACACACGGACGTCTGACACCGGTCTCTCCTGACTGAGGGGGTCGCGCGAAGATGCAGCGCGCGTAGTGCCTTACTGTACCGAGCCCCCGGCCCCCGCCGCGAAACGGTTAGTCCCCGCCGCACGCCTCCTCGAAAAAGTCCAGGTTCTCCTGGAGCGACTTCATCAGCCGGTCGCGCTCCGCGTCGTCCACCTGCACGGGCACCACGCTCCGCGCGTCCGTGAGCCGCCGGAAGCCGCCGCGGCTCTGCAACTGCCCGTGGACCCTGATCGGCAGCCCGACCAGGTGGGCGTGGCCCGCTATCCGGTACGCCTCCTCGTCGAGCATCATCCGTACGTGCGGCACCTCCGCGCCGGCCAGGACGCGCAGCCGCACGGTCCCGGGCCCGCGCGGCCCCGAGCGGCGCATCCGTACGACCGTGCCCGTGATCCGCACCGGGACGGACGGCTCGTCGAGCGTGTACCGGGCGGCCGCCGCGCGCAGCGCCGGCAGGTCCCCCGGCGAGAACTCCACTTCCTCCGGACGCGCCGCGCACCCCTGCGGCACTCCGGCGGCCGGTGACCACTCCAGCCCTATCCGCGCGCCCTCCGAGCCGTGCACCAGCGCGATCACCGCGTCGGTCAGCTCGCGGCTCACCCCCGCCTCCACAGCCGAGTCGAAGGCCGCCATGCCGCCCGTCGCCCGCTGGAAGTCGACGGCCTCGCGGGCGGCGTGCAGCGCGTGGTGCAGCCGTACGACGGCCCCGCGCCCCGCGTCCACCGGCACGAACGCGGTGAGCGCGCGCCCGCCGGGTGCCGGCCCCACCAGTACGCCGTCCAGAGACGCCTGGGCCTGCCGCCGGTGCCGCGCGCCGTAGTACCCGGCCCGCCCCCGGGCGGCAAGCGCCGCCGCGAGCAGCATCTGGCGCGCCGCCGAGCGCAGTTGCTCCTGCGCGGTCCACGGGGCGGCTCCCGAGGGGGTCTCCGGTACGTCGCGCCACCACCTGATCTCGTCGCTCGGCACGGCGAGCGAGACCAGCACCTCGCGGGCGGACGGCGCGGCGCAGCGGGCGAGCGCGGTCAGCGCCTCGCCGAGCAGGTCGTCGCTGTCGGGGAAGGCCCTGCTCTCCGGTACGAGCAGGCTGACGGCGCCACCGGAGGGCGCGGGCGGGGTCCAGCGCGCGTAGCGCCCCGCCGCTCCCCCGCGCCGCCGCCAGCCGTGCCGGGCGAGGAGCACGGCGAGCACCGCCGGGTCGACCTGCGCGGGGTCGGGCACCTCGGTGGCGTCCCAGACGCCGGGGCCCGTGGCGAAGCCGGCGTCGGGCTCCGTGCTCGGGTGCGGTCGTACGGGCTCCTCGTTCGGCCGGTGCTGCATCAGGGTCTCCCTCCCGCCCCGACCCGGGTCATGATCTCGCAGAGCGCCCGGTCGTCGAATATCCGCGAGGTCGGGATCCGCACGGTGGTCCTGCGCCTGCCCGTCACCGGGTGTCCCGCCAGGTTGGTCCAGTAGCAGCAGTGCCGCAGGTCGAGCCGGTCGTGACCGGCGCGCAGCCAGTCGTCCCGCGTCCGCGGCACGAGCATCACGACCAGGATCTTGTGCACCGACACGGGGCTGCGGGCGAGCTTCTCCAGGTGCGCGTTGTCGAGCGTGAAGGAGAAGGCGCCCCCGGCCGGGTGCGGTGGGATCTGGTAGGTGCACTTGAGCTGCACCTTGATGGTGACTTCGTCGTCGACCGTGTGCTCGGGAGCGCTGTGGCTCACGTGCCAGTCGATTCCGTTGTCCGGAAACGGCTGTGAGAGAGAGCAGCCCGCGGCCGCCGCGACCGCGTGCAGATAGCCCACCTGGAGAGTCTCCATGCAGGCGGTGGTGGCGAGTCCGCCGCGCAGCGGAGCGATCCGCTCGGGCAGCAGCCCGCCCGGTTCGGGCTGCGTGAGCGCCATGGCTGACGGTGCCTTCCGGGCTGTGCCGATCTGTTCCCGCGACGGCCCGTCAACCACCCGTCCCGTCACCTGTGTTGTCTCCGCTCCCGCCCTCCCGCAAACGGCGTACCGGGCAAACGACCCGGGTATCACCGTTTCGGGCAGGGGACGCACGCCATCTGCCACGGGAGCCAGAGGAGTTCGACATGACGTGCTGGTACGAAGGGCCCCTCGCCGCGTTCGACACGGAGACGACGGGGGTGGACGTCGAGGAGGACCGCATCGTCTCCGCCGCACTGGTCGTGCAGGACGCGCCGGGCGGGCGGGTGCGGGTGACGCGCTGGCTGGTGAATCCGGGGATCCCGGTGCCCGCCGAGGCCGCCGCGATACACGGGCTGACGGACGATCACCTTCAGCGCAACGGCCGCTGGCCGGCGCCCGTCATGGAGGAGATAGCCAGGTGCCTCGCCGAGCAGAGCATCGCCCGCCGGCCGCTGGTGGTGATGAACGCGCCGTTCGACCTGACGCTGCTGGACCGTGAGCTGCGACGCCACCGCGCGTCGTCGCTGACGCGCTATCTGGACAGCCGCCCGCTGTGCGTGCTGGACCCGCGCGTCCTGGACAAGCATCTGGACCGCTACCGCAAGGGCCGCCGTACGCTCACCGATCTGTGCGCGCAGTACGAGGTGGAGCTGGACGGCGCGCACGACGCGGCCGCCGACGCGACGGCCTCGCTGGAGGTCGTGCGCGCGCTCGGCCGCCGCTTCGCCACGCGTCTGGAGCGCCTCTCCCCCGCCGAGCTGCACTCCCTGCAGGCGGTCTGGCACGGCGCCCAGGCACGCGGCCTGCAGGCGTGGTTCGCGCGCAACGGCTCGGACGAGACGGTCAGTACGGCCTGGCCCCTGCGGCCCGAGGTCCCGGCGGCGGCGGCCTGAGCCGCCAGGCGCACCGGAAGCTCCGGAGCACGAAAAAGCCGGTCCGTCGATGACGGACCGGCCTTCCCCGGGTGGGCGATACTGGTTTCGAACCAGTGACCTCTTCGGTGTGAACGAAGCGCTCTCCCACTGAGCTAATCGCCCGGGAACGGACTGAACCATACAACCCCTCGCGGGTTCGGTTCAAACCGCGAGGGCGGCCGCCAGCGCGCGCCGCCCGCCGCGCATCATCAGCGCGTGGTTGGCGACGAGGAAGGGACGCCCGGGCACGGCGAGGCGGCGCACCAGCGTCTTGCGGACGTCCACTTCCTGGTCGTAGACGGCGCGGGCGCCACCGGCGCCGTGCGGCCGCACGGTCCAGCGCGCCCAGCCGTCCATGTCGCCGGTCATGGTCACTTCCAGGACGCCGTCCTGCGGCGCCCGCCGCTTCTCGCGCACGGTGACGACCAGTTCGTACGGCAGGAACGAACGAATCCGGACGATGCCGGTGCTGTCGTCGAGCCGGGTGACCCCGCGCACCTGCGGCCACCAGCGCGGGTACGCGTCGACCTGTTCCAGGGCGGTGTAGACCGCGCCGGGAGCGGCGGGCAGGTCCCAGACGCTGTGGAAGCGGTAGTGGCTCCAGTCCATGCGTGCAGTCTGCCCGCCCGGCGTACTCACTCACCGATCTGAGTATCCGAACCGATGGCGTGGAGTGTGTCGGCCGCCACACTCCTCACCATGGAGAACGCGCCACCGCCCGCCGAGGAACTGGTGATCCTCGACCGCGAACTGGGACAGATCGAAGCCCGTCGCGCCCAACTGCTGGCTCGCAGGGCCTGGCTGATCGGCGTCCTGCAGCAGGCCGCCGCCGCGCAGGGCCCCCAGCACCCGCCGAACCCCTTCCTGCCGGCCGCCCCGCGGGACGCCTCGCCGCGCGGCGCGCAGAACGTCCTGCTGACGCTCGGCGGCATCCTGCTGACGATCGCCGCGATCGCCTTCACCCTGGTCAGCTGGGGCTACCTGGGCATCGGCGGCCGCTCCGCCGTGCTGGCCGCCGTCACCGCGCTCGCGCTGGCCGCGCCGGCGGTGCTGCTGCGCCGGGGTCTCGTCTCGACCGCCGAGTCGGTGGGCGCGCTCGGACTCGCCCTCACGGTGCTCGACGCGTACGCCCTGCACCGCGTGGCGCTGCCGGACACGGACGGCCTCGCGTACGCCGCGGGCTGCTCGGCGGTGCTGGCGGCGCTCTGGGCGGCGTACGGCCTGGGGGTGGGCCGCCTGCGTCTGCCGCTGCCCGCGGCGCTGATCACCGCTCAGTTCCCCTTCCTGCTCTGGGCCCTGGCGGCGGGCGCGGGTCCGCTCGGCCTCACCTGGGCGCTGCTGGCGACGGCCGTTCTCGACGTCGTCGTGGCGCTGTGGGGCCCGGGCCGCGCGGTTCGGCCGACGGCGGCCGCCGGGGCATGGCTCGCGGGTACGGCGGCGCTGCTCGGCGGCGGCGCGATGTCGCTGACGGCGCAGAGCTCCGCAGCGGCGCTGCGCCCGGGCGGGACCCTGCTCGCGGTCGCCGCAGTGGCGGTGTTCGCCGCCTGGCGCACCGCGCCGCCGCGGTCCGCCGTGCGGGCGTCCGACGAAGAAGCCCCGGCGCCGCACGCCGGCGGGCCCGCGCCGCAGGGACCGGCAGCCTCGTCGCGGCCGGCCGCGCAGGCGCCCGTCCCGCACGCCCTGATGTCCTCCGCCGCGGCCGGGCTCGCCGCACTGGCCGCCTTCGCCGGCGTGCTGCGGCCCGCCCTGCCGGAGGTGTGGGCCGTGCCCGCGTACGTGCTGGGCGCGGTGGCCCTGCTGGCCGTCGTGCGCCTGAGCCTGCCGCGCCCCATGGTCCGGGGTGCGGCCGGCGCGGCCGGGGCGGTACTGGCCCTGGGCGCCCTGTGGGCACTGACGCCGGCCGCCGTCACCCTGCTGGGCCCGGCCGCCTGGGCGGGGCGGGCGTGGTCCGGGGCGCCGGCCGGCGTCCGCGAGGCGCTGTCCCCCGCGTACCCCTGGCCCGGATCGTCCACCGGCCCGCTGGTCCTGCTGACCGTGGCCGCCGTCGCGGCGGCGGCGCACCGAGTGACCTCGCCCGGTCCCGCCTGGCGCACCCCGGCCGCCTGCGCCGCCGTGGCCCTGGCCTGGTCGGCGGCGTACACCGCCCCGGCCGCGCTGGACCTCGGCCACCCGGCGGCTACGGCGGTCTACGCCCTGCTGACCGCCGCCTTCCTCGCACTGGCGGTGCGTCCGGCCCTCACCGGCGCGGCGGGCCCCGGAGCGCCCCTGCCGCTGACCGCGCTCGCCTGCGCCCTGGCGTCGGCGTTCACCGTCTCGCTGCTGTCGCTCGCCACGCGGGGCTCGACGTTCGCCGTACTCGGCGTCATGGCGGCGCTCTTCGGCGCGTCGGCCGTCCTCGCCCGGGGGCCGGTCACCCCGCCGGTGTCGGCCGCGGCGGCCGTCGTGTACGCCACCGGCCTGGCCGGCGCCTGCGCCGCCTCGCTGACGCTCCCGCCGCACGGGGCCGCGGTGCTGATCCTCGCCGTACCGGCGGTGGTCGCCGTGCTCGCCGCCCGCGTCCGCGGGCACGTCACCGCTCTGCCCCTGGAGGTGTCGGGCGCCGCGGCGGGGCTGCTCGCGATCGGGCTCGCGGTCGGCGACGCGCCCACGCTCGCGCTGGTCCTGGCCCTGTGCGGGCTGATCGCGGCGGGCACCGCCGTACGGGCCGACCGCCGCCCGGTCGGGTACGCGGCGGCCGTGCTCCTCGTGCTGGCCACGTGGGTCCGCCTCGGCGCCTCGGACGTGGTGACGCCCGAGGCGTACACGCTGCCGGTCACCGTGCCGGCCCTGGTGATCGGCGTGCTGAGGCGGCGGCGCGACGCCCGGGCGTCGTCGTGGACGGCGTACGGCCCCGGTCTGGCCGCGACCTTCCTGCCGAGCCTGATCGCGGCCTGGGGCGACCCGCACTGGCTGCGCCCGCTGCTGCTCGGGGCGGCGGCGCTGGGCGTGACCCTGACGGGCGCCCGGCACCGGCTTCAGGCACTGCTGGTGCTCGGCTCCGCCGTCCTCGCCCTGGTCGCGCTGCACGAGCTCGCGCCGTACGTCGTCCAGGTCGTCGGCGCACTCCCCCGCTGGCTGCCGCCGGCCCTCGCCGGTCTGCTGCTGCTGGGCGTCGGGGCCACGTACGAGCAGCGGCTGCGCGACGCGCGCCGACTGCGTGACACCCTGGGCCGGATGCGCTGAGACGGATGCGCTGAGACGGGGCCGTTCCCGGCCGGAGACCTCGTGGTGAGGCGGCCGGGAACGCCGAAGGCCCGGAAGACTTTCGTCTTCCGGGCCTTCGGTCCGGGTGGGCGATACTGGGTTCGAACCAGTGACCTCTTCGGTGTGAACGAAGCGCTCTCCCACTGAGCTAATCGCCCCGGCTCTCCGCAAACATTACCCCATGTCAGCGGGTCCCCCGAACCGTTTCCCGGTCACTCGTCGATGTTCCACGGCATCGCCATGCCGAAGTTCCAGACGTAGATCGCGACCAGCACGGCGATGATCACCAGGCCGATCGTCGTCAGGATCATGTTGCGCCGCCGGACCCTGGGGTCGAGCGCCTTCTGCGCCGCCTCGGTGACCTTCCGCTTCGTCCAGCGCAGCACCAACTGCGCCCACACGAACTCGGTGGCCCAGATCGCCATGCCGCCGAAGATCACCAGCCACCCCGGTCCGGGCAGCGGCAGCATGACCACGCCCGCCGCCACGACCGCCAGGCCGATGACGAAGACCCCGACCTGCCAGCTCAGGTGCAGCGTGCGATAGCGCTTGACGACCTGCGGCGCCCGCGAGCCCAGCTCGCGCTCGCCCCCCGCCGCGTCCCCCGTGGCGGGCTCTGCGGCCGCCGGGGCGGCAGCTTCCTCCCGCTCGTTACTCTCCGCATTCATGGGCCCAACTTACCGGACGTGATCGCGTGGCCGGAAAGGCCGTACTGCCTCAAGTGTCACTCCGCCGTACGAGGTACCTGAAGAGCCACAAAAAGGTCAGAGGGGTTTACAACGACACCGTAGGTGGCATGTCGATTTCGCCGACGTGCGAATCCCCGAGCGCACACTGAGCGAAAGGCCCTGGCGCTTATGAACACCACGGTCAGCTGCGAGCTGCACCTGCGCCTCGTAGTGTCGAGCGAGTCATCACTGCCTGTACCCGCGGGCCTGCGGTATGACACGGCCGATCCCTACGCCGTGCATGCCACCTTCCACACCGGAGCCGAGGAAACCGTCGAGTGGGTGTTCGCCCGCGATCTCCTCGCCGAGGGCCTTCACCGGCCCACCGGTACCGGAGACGTCAGAGTCTGGCCGTCCCGCAGTCACGGCCAGGGCGTCGTCTGCATCGCCCTGAGCTCCCCCGAAGGAGAGGCGTTGCTCGAAGCCCCGGCGCGGGCCCTGGAATCGTTCCTGAAGCGGACGGACGCCGCGGTCCCACCGGGCACCGAGCACCGCCACTTCGATCTCGACACGGAACTCTCACACATCCTGGCGGAGAACTGAGCCAGGCCGAGAGCCACCCAGCGCCGTCCGACTCGGGGCGACGGCGAGGGGCGGACAACTGCATACGGCACACACCGGCGCCGTCTCCGCGGATTCCACCGCGGGGACGGCGCCGGTGCGCTCCCGGCGCGAGCCGCTAAAGTCGACCGGCATCTGCGGGCGCCCGCCCGCAGCAGGCCAGGGAGCGAATCGTGCTGATCCCCCACGACACCCGGCGCGCCCTCGACGTCGTCGTCGATCTGGTGAACACGGCGCCGGAGAGCGACCGGAGCGACGACCGGCTCGCCGACATCGAGGCGCTGTACGGCTTTGTGCGGCTCCACCACGTCAGCGACGTGGGAACCCTCACAGAGGCGGACCTCAGGGCCGTACGGGACGTACGAGCACGCTTCGCGGAGGTGTTCGCGACGCGGGACCCCCGCGCCTGCGCCGAACTCATCAACCAGCTCGTCGCGGCGGCCGGCACCACGCCCCGGCTGACCGACCACGACGGCTTCGACTGGCACGTGCACTACTTCGCGCCGGGCGCCTCGGTCGCCGATCACCTCGCGGCGGACTGCGGGATGGCGCTGGCCTTCATCGTGGTCTCGGGCGAGCAGGAGCGGCTGCGCCGCTGCGAGGCGCCGGACTGCCGCAGGGCCTTCGTCGACCTGTCCCGCAACCGGTCCCGCCGCTACTGCGACAGCCGCACCTGTGGCAACCGGCTGCACGTGGCGGCGTACCGGGCCCGGCGCAGGGAAGCGGCGGGCTGACGCACCGCATGCGGGCACACGCCGGGACGCCCGGGCCGGCCCGTCTCACAGCAGGAAGAGGTCGTGCATCGCGGCCATCAGCAGCAGGAAGCCGATCACCCCGAGGAAGATCATCAGGGGTGGCTGGGAGAGCGCGAAGAGGCAGCCGCGCGGTTCTTCGGTGGGTGCGGGGGCTTCGCCCCGGGATGTGTCCAGCATCTCGGGCCGATGATGGCGCAGGCGACCGCGCCTCGGCGACCAACACGGCCAACACGGCCACCGTGACCAGCAGTTCGCCGGTTCTTGGCCATACGCGATCCGCTGGTGATCACTTCGGTGTCCGAGTTGCCAGCTTGCCTTCGGAAGCCGCGAAGCCGCCCGTCGGCCGCCGCTCCCCGCCGAGCCGCACGCGGGGACCGCGCCGCCTGGTCAGATGCCGTGCTTCTTCAGGATCGCCTCGATGTCGCTGAAGTCGTCGCCCCGGCCGTTCGCCGCCCCGGGCGGGGGCTGCTTCCGCCGCGCGGCAGCCGGGGTCCCCGCCTCGAGCGACGGCCCCGCCGCCTGCGGGGCGGGCGCCTCGCGTCGGGCCGCACGCGCGGCCCTGCGCTCCTTGCGGGTGCCGCCGGCGCGGCGCTCGGCCGCCCGGGCCGCCGTGAAGAGCAGCCAGGAGAGGGCGAGCACGCCGAACCCGGCCCAGACCAGCGGCTCGAAGGCGATCCCCGAGACCCACTCGACGACGCCGGTCATCACCAGGCCGACCGGCACCAGCGCGTACGCGGCGATGCGCGTCGCGGCCAGGAATCGCTTGCGGTACGCGGTGATCGCAGCGATGCCCAGACCGGCCGCGGACACCGCGGAACAGACGGTCTCTGCCAGCATCCGGTCCTCCAGCCCCAGGGTGTGCGTTCCCCACCATCCTGCACCTGAGGGCGCTGCCCGGGCCACGTCCGCGCGCGACCTCAGGGAGATCTCGGGGGCGCACTCCTCCCCAGGTCCCGGTTGGGACGGGGCCCGCCGGGCTGGAAGACTGGCCCCATGAGCGACTCCTCTCCCGCCCGCCCCGTCGTCCTCGACGTCTGGTGCGAACTCCAGTGCCCCGACTGCCACGCCGCCCTGGACGACGTGCGCGCCCTGCGCGAGCGCTACGGCGACCGTCTCGACGTACGCCTGCGCCACTTCCCCCTCGAGAAGCACAAGCACGCCTACGCCGCCGCGCAGGCCGCCGAGGAGGCCGTCGACCAGGGCAAGGGCTGGCCGTACGTGGAGGCGGTGCTCGCGCGCAACGAGGAGCTGGCGGCCCGGGGCGAGCCCCTTCTGCTGGAGGTGGCCGCCGGACTCGGGCTGGACGCCGAGGAGTTCGACACCGCCCTGATCGACGGCAGGCACCTGCTGATCGTCGACGCCGACCAGGCCGAGGGCAAGGCCATCGGCGTCACCGGCACGCCGACGTACGTGATCGACGGCGAGCGTCTGGACGGCGGCAAAAGCCAGGAAGGGCTGCGCGAGCGCGTCGAGGAGATCGTCGACCGCCTGCTCGCCTGACCCGCGGTCCGCGCGGTCCTCAGAGCAGGGGCTTGTGCAGGTGGTACGACACCGGCTCGTAGCCCAGCGACTCGTACAGCCGCAGGGCCGGGGTGTTGTCCGCGTAGACGTTGAGTCCGATGCGCTCCAGCCCGGCCGCCAGGGCCTGCCGTTCGGCGAGGAGCAGCAGCGCGCGCCCGAGCCCCTGGCCCCGGTGGGCGCCGGCCACCTCGACGTCGAAGACGTACGCCCCGGCCTGCCCCGGATGCGGGTGCCGCAGCGCCAGCCAGAGCGTCCCCACCACCGCGCCGTCGCGTTCCAGCGCGCCGAGATAGGTGTCCGGGGTGGCGACCCCCTGGGCGAGCGCGGCCGCGTGGTCGGCCTCGGCCTTGGCTCGTGCCGCCTCCTCGGTCCAGCCGCGTGAGGTCAGCGTCCGGACGTACTCCGCCTTGGTGTGGGCGAGCCAGGACGCGTACTCGCCCTCCGTCATCGGCCGCCCCACGACGCCCCCGGGCAGCGCCGGCGGCCGTGGGGGCAGGGCCTTGGTCATGATGCGGCGGCGCTCGGTGTAGCCGAGTGCGTCGGCCAGGCGCCGCGCCGCCGCCGCGCCGGCCGGGACGGTGATCTCCACCTGGCGGCAGCCCCAGCCCCGCAGCACCTCCTCGGCGGCCAGCGCGGCCACCGTGGCCCTGCCGCGGCGCCGGTCCGCCTCGTCGACGGCGAGTGCGGCGATCCGGCCGACGCCGCCCGCGCCCCCGGCGGGAGGATCGGCGGACAGCTCGACGACGCCGACCGGGCGGCTGTTCACGCACACGTCGTACCTGCGTGACTTCGCGCCGTCGGCACCCTGCTGAAGCGGCGCTGTCGGCCGCAGAGTTGTGGTCATCAGGGGAGTTCTACCCGCCGGACGGCCACCCGTCATCCCCGGAGCCCCAGTGGCCGCCCGCAGGGCCTACGGGTCCAGGTCCGAAGCGGCCCGCTCGTCGAAGACACGCATCGCCTTGGCCGTCACGGGGCCGGGGGCACCCGGCAGTTGGCGGCCGTCGATCCGGTGCACCGCCTGCACGTCGCGCAGCGTGGAGGTCAGGAAGACCTCGTCGGCCCGCTCCAGCGCATCGAGCGGAAGGTCGGCTTCCTCGGCGCCCGTCCACTCGACGGTCAGGGCGCGCGTGATCCCGGCCAGGCAGCCGGAGGAGACGGGCGGGGTGAGCAGCCGGCCGTCGAGCACGACGAAGACGTTGGAACCGGTCCCCTCGCAGAGCTGCCCGACGGTGTTGGCGAACAGCGCCTCGGACGCGCCCTGTTCCCGGGCGCGGGCCAGCGCGACGACGTTCTCGGCGTACGACGTGGTCTTGAGGCCGGTGAGCGCGCCGCGCTCGTTGCGCGTCCAGGGGACGGTGATCACGGCGGTGCTGTCGGGGCGTCGGGCGGCCTCCCCCAGGGCGACGACCAGAGTGGGACCGCTGTCCCCCCGCTCGGAGCCGAGCGGTGACAGACCCCCGGTGTACGTGATCCGCAGCCGGCCGAGTGCCATGGGGTTGGCCTCCACCACGGCGGCGCAGGCGCGGCGCACCTCGTCGAGGTCGGGCTCGGGCAGCCCGAGTCCGCGCGCCGACCGGGCGAGCCGGTCCAGGTGCCGGGTGAGGGCGAAGGTCCGCCCGGCGGTCGCCTTCACGGTCTCGAAGATGCCGTCGCCCACGGTCAGCCCGTGATCGAATACGGACACCCTGGCGGTCGCCGCATCCCGCAGCCCGCCGTCGACCCAGAGTTTCATGACGCGGTCCTTCCCGTCTCCCGGTACGTCCCCGACGCTACCGCGAGCAGCCGGGAGGCTTTGAGTTCGGTCTCCGCCCACTCGCGTTCCGGGTCGGATCCCCAGGTGATGCCCGCGCCCGTACCGAAACGCAGGACGGGCCCGCCGGGGAGGGTGCGGTCGATCCAGAAGGTGCGTATGCCGACGGCCAGCTCGCCGGTGCCCCGGTCGGCGTCGACCCAGCCGATGCCTCCGCAGTACGGGCCGCGCGGCACCGTCTCCAGCGCCTCGATGATCGTGAGAGCGCTCGACTTGGGGGCTCCGGTCACCGAGCCGGGCGGGAACGTAGCGGCGAGCAGTCCGGCCCAGCCGGCCCGGGGCGCGAGTTCGGCGCGGACGGTGGAGACCAGGTGGACGAGGCCGGGGTGCGGTTCGACCACGCACAGCTCCGGCACGGTCACGGAGCCGGGGACGGCCACCCGCCCCAGGTCGTTGCGGACCAGGTCCACGATCATCACGTTCTCGGCGTGGTCCTTCTCCAGGAGATCACCGGCCGTCCGTCCGGTGCCCTTGATGGGCCCGGACTCGACGGTCCGTCCGTCGCGCCGCAGATAGAGCTCGGGGGACGCGGTGGCTATCTCGACGCCGTGCGCGGGCAGCCGGATCGTTCCTGCGTACGGCGCCGGATTGCCGCGCGCGAGCAGTGCGGTCAGGGCGTCCACGTCGGCGCGCGCCCCCGCGCGGTCGGGCAGCGGCGCCGTCAGCACGCGGCACAGGTTGGCCTGGTACACCTCGCCCGCGGCTATGTGCTCGCGGATGCGGCGTACGCCCGCCGTGTACGCGGCGCGGTCCATCGACGACGTCCAGTCACCGGCGGCGGGCCCGTGCCAGGCGCCGGGCACCGGGGCGGGGACCGGCTCGCGGCGTACGTCGCCGAAGCGGGCGCACACCAGACCGCCCTCGAAGTCCGCGGTCACGGCCCAGAAGCCGGCGGAGTCGAGTGCGGCGGGATCGCTGGTCACATCGCGCAGATCGGAGGCGACAAGGCCGCCGAAGCGGGCCAAAGGGGGAACGTCGTGCACGGCCCCGAGTGTAGAGCCGGCCGCGGTGACCTGCGCCGGGGCGGAGGCAGCGCAGCACGCTGCACAAACGCGTTTTTGTACTGGCCCCGGAATCCGCTAGAGTTCAACACGTCGCCGGGACGGAAACGACCCGGTAAGACAAGCGGACGTGGCTCAGTTGGTAGAGCATCACCTTGCCAAGGTGAGGGTCGCGAGTTCGAATCTCGTCGTCCGCTCGGTGTGGGGGATCTTCCCGAACCCCTGTCATTGCACTCCTGGTGGAGTGGCCGAGAGGCGAGGCAACGGCCTGCAAAGCCGTCTACACGGGTTCAAATCCCGTCTCCACCTCCAAGGACGATTAGCTCAGCGGGAGAGCGCTTCCCTGACACGGAAGAGGTCACTGGTTCAATCCCAGTATCGTCCACTGGATCCCCGGAAACGGGTGTCCGTCCCGCGCGATTAGCTCAGCGGGAGAGCGCTTCCCTGACACGGAAGAGGTCACTGGTTCAATCCCAGTATCGCGCACGCAGTTCTGCGGTACAGCAAGATCAACTGAATGAACCCCGCGCGATTAGCTCAGCGGGAGAGCGCTTCCCTGACACGGAAGAGGTCACTGGTTCAATCCCAGTATCGCGCACCACCGAGAGAAGCCCCCGGCCGGGACAACGGCCGGGGGCTTCTTCGTGAGCGCCGGGTGCGCGGCCGGACGGGCCGGAACCGGGTGATCCGGGTGAACCGGCCGTCCCTGCCGACGGGTCGCCCCCGTCGAACAAGCGGCCCTGTCCGCCGGGGGTCGGGGTCAGGACGAGAAGAGCATCCGGCCGAAGCCCTTCTGGCGGTGTCCGCCGTGGTGGCCACCGTGGTGTCCGCCGTGGTGGCCCTGCTGCGGGGCGCCCCACGCGGGTGCGGGCGCGGCGGGGTAGGCCTGCGGGGCCGGCGGCGGGGGCGGCGCCTGCTGGGTCCACTGCGACTCCAGGCGCGTCAGGGCCTCCAGCTCGCCGTAGTCGAGGAATATGCCGCGGCAGCCACTGCACTGCTCGATCTGGACGCCGTTGCGGTTGTACGTGTGCATCGCCGCGTGACACTTGGGACACTGCATGTCGGGTCAACTCCTCGCCGTCGGTTCGGCATCGCCGGAATGCATGCCCGGCGACGGTCCGTTCACCCTACGACGTGGCTTCGCACTCCAACTCGGGCGGCATCGAGGCGATACGGGAGCACGACGCGACGACCAGTTCCTCCACTTCGTCCAGCGGCCGGTTCCCGGCTGCGGCCTTGGCGAGCGCGAGGGCGGCGGTCTGGACGGTCAGGGCGCGGGCGGGCACGTCCAGTTGGGGCCAGGGATCGCCGTCGGGACGTACGGCCGTGCCGCCCGCGGCCCGGTACGCGCCGAGGAAGCGGTCCCACACGTCCGGTGCGAGCAGGCCCGCGGCGTACCAGGCCGCGGGGCGGGCCAGGTCCCAGGCGGGGTCGCCGCCCCCCATGTCGTCCACGTCGATCAGCAGCCACCGGTTTCCGTCCGGGGCGTCGGACAGGTCGCGGACCAGTTGCCCGAGGTGCAGGTCGCCGTGGCACAGGGCCGCACGACCGCGTGGGGACGGAGCCTCGTCGCGGGCCCAGGGGGGCAGCCCGGCCCAGGCGCGGAGCACGGCGGTGGCGGCGGTGGCGGGGTGCGGGCCCGACGCCCGCATCCGCGCGACGGCGCGGGCGGCCTTCGCGGGGCCGCGCATGGGCGGGAGCGGCGTGGGGAGTCGCAAGGCGCCCGGAGCGACGGCGTGCAGCCGGGCGAGGAGCGCCGCGGCCTCCGCCCAGGGGGCGGCGTCGGGGTCCTCGGGATCGACCGGCGTTCCGTACGGCCACAGGGAGAGGGGCCGCCCGTGCAGTTCGGTGGTGAAGGGGTTGCCCTTCGGCGCCGGTACGGGGAGGGGCCGCAGGAGCACGCCGGAGAGCAGCGGGTGCGCGGCGAGGGCGATCCGTGCGGTGAGGGCGGTGGCATCGGTGCCGGGGGCGTGGGACTTGGCGACGATGCCGCCGTGGCGCACGACCGTACCGTCCGGCCTGTCGGCAAGGACGTCGGGGCGGGGGCAGGCGCAGGGGGCCGGGGCGGTTCGGGGTACGGGGAGGGCGGATGCGGGGGCGTGCGCCGGGGGCGGTGCGGGTGCGGCGGCGTGCGCGACGGCGCTCAGCGCCTGCGCGACGGATACGGTCACGGACTCCCCCGGGATGCTGTGCGGTGCGGTGCGTTCTGCGCGGGGCGCGTCGTGCGGTCCTGCGGTACCGCCCGGGAGCCTACGCGCTGCGCGTGGCAGGGTGCGGTGCCCGTACCGCTGGGGCGCTCGGGTGCCCGATGTGGGAGCCGCGTGCAGGACTGCCGGCCGCTTCGGCGGTAGGCACCGCGTACGGCCAGGGCTCGCGTGCGGGGCTTCGGTGCTGCGGTGCCGAAAGCCACGCGCTGGGTGGGGTGCGGGGCGGGCGTCAAGCGCGTGTACGCCGGGGACGGGGGCGTGCGTGCAGGCCGTACGAGGTGCGCCGTGTGCAAGGGCTGCTGTGCCGACCTGAAGTCTGCGGTTGGGGGGTGCGGGCCCCGGCGTTCAGGGCTGCGCGCCGCATGGTGTGGTGCGGGATGCGCGCCGTGGGGTGCGGCGGGGCCGCCCGGGAGGTGCGTGGTGGGTGAAGGGCTCCGGTCCCTTCCGCGCTGCTGAAGGGCTGGGCCGCCCGGGCCTCGGGCGGGCGGCGATGCGTGGGCGCGAGCCGTGCCTCCGCTCCCCGGTGGGAAAAAGGCGTTGCCCGGACAGCTCCCCAGCTGTCCGGGCAAACGCAGTCGTCCGCCGCACCCCCGTCCCCACGGGGTAGTGAAATGGCCGGATGTCCTGGACCGGTCCGCTCTACCGGTCCGTGGGCGCCGCTCAGCGCCCGAGCATCACGCCCACGGACGACGCCTGGGTGACCACTGCTTCCCAGCCTCCGAAGAGGACGACGAGCAGCGCCGCGAGGGGAAGGACCATGGCCGTCGCCACCAGCGGATGGCGCGTGCCGGACGGACGGCCGCCGAACGCGGTGAATGCCCTGCGTCCCTGCGTACGGATCATCGTGCGTGATGCCGTGTCCGCCATGGTCCCTCTCCTGTCGTGTGTTGGCAGCGGCGGGTGTCTGACCTCGGGGGACGAGTGCTTCACCCGCCGCTTGACCTCAACACTAGGCGCGCGTCACCACCCCGGCGTCATGCCCGCGTACTGATTGCCGGGCCTCCCGGAGGATGAGCGGACACACAGCGGCGTACTCCCCAGGGTGGAGAGGCCGCCCTGCCTCTTGGGGTCTTCCCGGAGGGGGCGCGCCCCCTGCTTACGCGGTCTCAGGACCGCTCCGAGTCGTCCTCCCGGGGGACCGGCTGTTCGACCAGGGCCAGCACCCTGGTCGCCATGAAGCGCGCCGTGCGTACCACGGAGCCGCTGCGGGTGACTTCGCTCACTTCCACCACTCCCCTGCGGACCGCTGTCTCCACCCGCCGGCCTGCCCGGCTGGCCACCACTTCGTACGTACGGGTCGTGTCTCCCGCGTCGACCACTATCTCCACGCGATCGCCCTTCATTGATCCAATCCCCCTTCTGCGACGGACCATTGAGATCTCGCACGGGCCGGGGACGGCGGATCGGCCGGCCCCTGACCACTCCTCAAGTTTCCCACCCGGCACTGACAATCGATCGGTTCGGGAGGGCGCGGCCTATGAGCACACCGGGCCGCAGGTACGTAAGCTGTGCGACGTCGAACGGACCGGTCAGCAGCGGGGTGGGGGAGGCCCCACCAGAGGTAGGGGACGGACATGGCGATGATGCGGCTCCGGCGCGAGGACCCGCGTGTCGTCGGCTCGTTCAGGCTTCACCGGCGGCTCGGGGCGGGCGGCATGGGGGTCGTCTACCTGGGCTCCGACCGGCGCGGCCAGCGCGTCGCGCTGAAGGTGATCCGGCCGGATCTGGCGGAGGACCAGGAATTCAGATCGCGGTTCGCGCGCGAGGTGTCCGCGGCGCGGCGGATCCGCGGCGGCTGTACGGCCCGGCTGGTCGCGGCCGACCTGGAGGCGGACCGGCCCTGGTTCGCGACCCAGTACGTGCCGGGGCCCTCGTTGCACGACAAGGTGGCCGAGGAAGGGCCGCTGATCGCCTCCGAGGTGGCCTCCATCGGCGCGGCGCTGTCGGAAGGGCTGCTGGCGGTGCACGAGGCCGGCGTCGTCCACCGCGACCTCAAGCCGTCGAACATCCTCCTGTCCCCCAAGGGCCCCCGGATCATCGACTTCGGCATCGCCTGGGCGACCGGGGCGAGCACCCTGACCCATGTCGGCACGGCTGTCGGCTCCCCCGGTTTCCTCGCCCCCGAGCAGGTGCGCGGCGCGGCGGTGACACCGGCCACGGATGTGTTCGCGCTGGGCGCCACGCTGGCGTACGCCGCGACCGCCGACTCCCCCTTCGGGCAAGGCAGTTCCGAGGTCATGCTGTACCGCGTCGTGCACGAGGAGCCGCAGCTGTACGGGGTGCCGGACGCCCTCGCGCCGCTGGTGCGGGCCTGCCTCGCCAAGGATCCGGAGGAGCGTCCCAGCACGCTCCAGCTCTCCATGCGGCTCAAGGAGATCGCGGCCCGGGAGGCGCAGGGCATCGGCGAGGCCCGGCCGCCCCACCCCCGCGTTGACCACGACCGGCCCACCGGACGGCTCGCCGAGCGGTACGCCGACCAGGACACCGAGCGGGGGCGGACGGCGGGTACGCCCGCATCGCCTCGCGGGCACGCGCCGCGCGCGACGGCTCCCCGGTCCGGTTCGCGGCCGTCGGCGGGGCGGGGTACGACGCGTTCCGGCGGGCGTACGAACGGGCGGCCCGGCACCCGGCCCGGCACGAGGCCGGGGACCAGGACGACGTCGGCGGGGCGGCGTCCGGCGAACCCGAGGCTGCTGCGGCAGCGCCTCGTCGTCTTCGTGGTCGTGACGCTGCTGGTGGCGCTGGGGATCGCGGCGGCGCAGGGGTGCCAGGGGCCGGCCAGGAGTTCCGGCGTGACCACCGACGTTGACCGGCGGCCGGCCCACGAGGAGCGGCAGGCGTTGTGAGGCCCGGCCGCGTGGGTGCGGTGCGGTCGGCGGTGCGAGGCCTGGCGGGGTGGGGCCGGTGCCCTGGCCGCCCGGCGTGCGGTGGACCGACCACGGGGGCCAGCTGGCGCTGTGAGGGGCGCCGGGCCACGCCGGCTGACGCTGCGAGTGACGTCCAGCCGCGTCGGCTGGCGCTGTGAGTGGTGTCGGGCCGCGTCGGCAGGCGCTGTCCGCCGCGCGCGGCGGTGGAGTTTTGACCACGGACGTGGTTGGGCGGGCTGCCTCCGGGCCGCAGGCGCCGTGCCGCGCGCAACGCGTGGGTTCCGTGCCTGGGTCACCCAGCGTGGCGCCGCGCCCCGCGCGCTCGCGTGGGTCCGGGGCGCCGGGCAACGGCGTGGGCCGGCCCGGCAGGTGCGCGTGCCGACGGATGAGCGGAGCCGGTGCCCGTCAAGGGCGCGGGTGGTGCATGGGAGGCCCGCAGGTTGTGCGTTGGGCAGCGGCCCGTGGCGTTGCCGGTCGCCCCCGTCAGGACTCCGGGCGGCCCGTCGCCACCGCGTAGAAGGCGACCGCGGCGGCCGCGCCCACGTTCAGCGAGTCCACTCCGTGGGCCATCGGGATACGGACCCACTCGTCGGCGGCGACCAGCGCTTGCCTGGACAGGCCGTCGCCCTCCGCGCCGAGCATCAGGGCCACCCGGTCGAGGCGGTGCGGAGCCGCGTCGTCGATGACCGAGGCCTTCTCGTCCGGGGTCAGCGCGAGGAGCTTGAAGCCCGCCTCCCGTACCTGCTCCAGATCCTTGGGCCACGACTCCAGGCGCGCGTACGGCACCGAGAAGACCGCGCCCATGGAGACCTTGACCGACCTGCGGTAGAGCGGGTCGGCGCTGTCCGGGGAGAGCAGCACGGCGTCCATGCCGAGCGCGGCGGCGCTGCGGAAGATCGCGCCGATGTTGGTGTGGTCGTTGACCGCCTCCATGACGACGACCCGGCGCGCGCTCGCGAGCAGGTCCGTGGCCGTCGGCAGCGGCTTGCGCTGCATCGAGGCGAGGGCGCCGCGGTGCACGTGGTAGCCGGTGACGCGTTCGGCGAGGTCCGGGCTCACGGCGTACACCGGAGCCGGGACCTCGTCGATGACGTCGCGCATCACGTCGACCCACTTGGCGGAGAGCAGCATCGACCGCATCTCGTAGCCGGCGTGCTTGGCGCGTCGGATGACCTTCTCGCCCTCGGCGATGAAGAGGCCCTCGACGGGCTCGCGCCTGCGCCTCAGTTCGACGTCGGTCAGGCCCGTGTAGTCGCTCAGGCGCGGGTCGTCGGGGTCGTCGATGGTGATGAGATCGGCCACAGGGTGATACTGCCTTGTCCTGGATACGGTGCCAACGGGTGAGCGGCGGTTCGGTTACCGGAGGTTACTCCGCGTGCGGCGCGGCTGCCGCCGGGCCGGCCCCCGGGGTGTTCACGGCCACGACGTCGCCGATGACGATGACCGCCGGCGGGCGTACGTCCTCGGCCCTGGCCGTCTCCGCGACGGTCGCGAGCGTCGCGTCCACGCGGCGCTGTGCGGCCATCGTGCCCTCCTGGACGATCGCCACGGGCGTCTCGGGCGAACGGCCGTACGCCGTCAGCGCCTCGGCGATCGCGCCGATCCGCTCGACGGCCATGAGCAGGACGAGCGTGCCGCGCAGACCCGCGACCGCCTTCCAGTCGACGAGCGAGCGCGGGTCCTCGGGGGCGACGTGGCCGCTGATCACCGTGAACTCGTGGGCCACGCCGCGGTGGGTGACGGGGATTCCGGCCGCGCCGGGCACGCTGATGGAGCTTGAGATTCCGGGGACCACCGTGCACGGGATGCCGGCCTCGGCGAGCGCCTGCGCCTCTTCCATGCCGCGGCCGAAGACGTAGGGGTCGCCGCCCTTGAGCCGTACGACGGCCTTGCCCGCCTTCGCGTGCTCGATGAGCGCGTTGTTGATGGCCTCCTGGGCCATGAAGCGGCCGTACGGGATCTTCGCGGCGTCGATCACCTCGACGTGCGGCGGGAGTTCGTCGAGGAGGTCGCGCGGGCCGAGGCGGTCCGCGATGACGACGTCGGCCTCGGCGAGGAGGCGGCGGCCGCGGACCGTGATCAGGTCCGGGTCGCCGGGGCCGCCACCCACGAGGGCCACGCCGGCGGTGCGGGTGCGGTGGTGGGGGGCGACGAGGGTGCCGTCGCGCAGGCCCTCCACGATGGCGTCGCGTACGGCGGCGGTCCGGCGGGGGTCGGGGCCTCCGCTGGTCAGGACCGCCACGGTCACGCCCTCGGAGCGGCCGGTGGCGGGGGTCCAGGCGGTGGCGGCATCGGCGTCGTCCGAGCGGACGCACCAGGTGCGGGTGCGTTCGGCTTCGGCGGAGGCGGCGGCGTTGGCCGCCGCGTCGGTGGACGCGATGAGGGCGTACCACGCCTCGGCCAGGTCTCCTTCGGCGTACGGGCGGCGCTCCCAGCGGATCTCGCCCGCTTCGGCCATCGCCTCGACCGAGGGGGTGGCCGTCGGGGACACGAGGACGATGTCGGCGCCGGTCGCGATGAGCGCCGGGAGTCGCCGCTGGGCGACCTGGCCGCCGCCGATGACGACTACGCGCCGCCCGGCGAGGCGGAGTCCGACGGGGTAGGCGGGGTACGGGTCGCCTGCGGCGGCGTGCGCGTTCATGGCGTGCGGCTCCTCGGGGCGGGGAGGTGGGTGCGGCTGTACGGCCCTGCCGCTCGGCGGCATCGGGGGGCCTGCGCCGCTGCGACGGTGAAGCGGCTGGTGGGGCGGGGTTCGGGGCCCCGCGAACACCTTACGGGCCGGGGGCTCCGGGGTCACTGGCGGACGGGGGCGGGGCAGGTCACTTCCGGGGCGCGGCTGCGGGGACCGGGGGCGGGGCGGGGGCTGCGGGGCCTCGGCTCGCGGACGGGGTCGGTGCCGCGTCGGAGCGTCTCCTCGAGTGCCGAACGTTCGGGCAACGGGATCGTTGGGGGCGTGTTGCGTTCGACACCCTGCGGGGAGCGCCCCGACACGTCCCCTCCCGGCACCGTGGGGCGCCTGCCGCGGGCTGCGATCGGTACCCGGGTACTGATCGTTCTCACCCTGCGGAAAGCGCCCCGATATGTCTCCGTGGGGGCGGTGGCGGGCGCGGGCATTGGCGTGCCCCCCACGGCGGAGCGTGAGGGGCACGGCCCGGCTGCGTGCGGGCTACTTCTCGGTGACTCCTGCCGAGTCAAACGTCGCCACCTCGTGCATCGCCCTCGCCGCGCTCTGGACCACCGGGAGCGCGAGCAGTGCGCCCGTACCCTCGCCGAGGCGGAGGTCCAGGTCGACCAGGGGGCGCAGGCCGAGCTTGTTGAGGGCGGCCACGTGGCCCGGTTCCGCGCTGCGGTGGCCGGCGATGCAGGCCGCCAGTGACTCGGGGGCGATCGCGCGGGCCACCAGCGCCGCCGCTCCGGCGCTCACGCCGTCCAGGATCACCGGCGTACGCAGCGACGCTCCGCCGAGCAGGAAGCCGACCAGTGCGGCGTGTTCCAGGCCGCCGACCGCCGCCAGGACGCCGATCGGGTCCGCCGGGTCCGGCTGGTGGAGTTCCAGGGCGCGGCGTACGACGTCGACCTTACGGGCGTGCATCTCGTCGTTGATGCCCGTGCCGCGGCCGGTGATCTCGGCCGGGTCCTGGCCCGTGTAGACGGCGATCAGGGCGGCCGAGACCGTGGTGTTGGCGATGCCCATCTCGCCGGTGACCAGCGCCTTGTTGCCCGCCGCCACCAGGTCGCGCGCCGTTTCGATGCCCACCTCGATCGCGGCGAGCACCTCCTCGTGAGTGAGCGCCGGCCCCGTGGTGAAGTCCGCCGTCCCCGCGCGGACCTTGCGGGGCAACAGACCGGGCGTGGACGGGAGTTCGCCGGCCACGCCGACGTCCACGACGCAGACCTCCGCGCCGACCTGGCTCGCGAACGCGTTGCAGACCGCGCCGCCGCCGAGGATGTTGGCGACCATCTGGGAGGTCACCTCCTGCGGCCAGGCCGTGACTCCCTGGGCGTGCACGCCGTGGTCACCCGCGAAGATCGCTACGGCGGCGGGCTCCGGGATCGGCGGCGGGCACATCCGGGAAAGGCCGCTGAGCTGCGCCGAGATGATCTCCAGCATGCCGAGCGCGCCGGCCGGCTTGGTCATGCGCTTCTGGCGCTCCCACGCCTCGCCGAGCGCCTTGGCGTCCAGCGGGCGGATGGTGGAGACCGTCTCCTGGAGAAGGTCGTGCGGCTCCTCGCCGGGCAGGGCGCGGCGGCCGTACGTCTCCTCGTGGACGACCCAGGAGAGCGGGCGGCGCTTGGACCAGCCCGCCTGCATCAGCTCGGGCTCTTCCGGGAACTCGTCGACGTAGCCGACGCAGAGGTACGCGACGACTTCGAGGTGCTCGGGCAGGCCCAGGGCGCGGACCATCTCGCGCTCGTCGAAGAAGCTGACCCAGCCGACGCCGAGTCCCTCGGCGCGGGCGGCGAGCCACAGGTTCTCGACCGCGAGCGCGGAGGAGTACGGCGCCATCTGGGGCTGGGTGTGGCGGCCCAGGGTGTGGCGGCCGCCGCGGGTCGGGTCGGCGGTGACGACGATGTTCACCGGGGTGTCGAGGATGGCCTCGATCTTCAGTTCCTTGAACTGCTTGGCCCGGCCCTTCGGCAACGACTTGGCGTACGCGTCGCGCTGGCGGACGGCCAGTTCGTGCATCGTCCGGCGGGTCTCGGCCGAGCGGATGACCACGAAGTCCCAGGGCTGGGAGTGACCGACGCTCGGGGCGGTGTGCGCGGCTTCCAGGACGCGGAGGAGGACCTCGTGCGGGATGGGGTCGCTGCGGAAGCCGTTGCGGATGTCGCGGCGCTCGCGCATGACCCGCAGCACCGCCTCGCGCTCGGCGTCGTCGTAACCCGGCGCGGGGGCGGTGGGAGCGGCTTCCGGGATGGCGGGGACGGGCTCCTGAACCTGTTCGGGGGCGGCTTCCGCCGTCGGCTCGGGGGTGGTCTCCGGTGCATGCGGCTCGGGCACGGCCTCGGCCGCGGTCTGCGACTGAGGGGTCGCTTCCGGTTCCGGGGCGTGCTGTGCGGGCAGCTCCGCGGCGGGGCCGCCGTCGCGCGGTGCGGGCACCAGCACCGGAGCGGGGGCTTCCGCCACGGGCTCTGCGGCGACGGGTGCCGTGGCGACGGGCTCGGCGGCCATGGGTGCGGTGGCGTCGGGGCCCGGCTCGGCCGGCTGCTCCTGGGCGGCGATCGGCTCCGCCACCTGGGCGGGGATCGGCTCCGGCTCTGGGGCGGGCTCCGGCTGAGGCTCGGCCACCGTCGCGACGGGCTCGGGGGCGGTGATCGGCTCCGCCACCTGCGCGGGGGCGGGGACCGGCTGGGGCGCGGGCTCCGCCGCGGCCGGCTCGGGGGCCGGCTCCGGCTGGGGCTCGGCACCAGCCTGCTCCGGGACGGGCTGGGCCTCGGCGACCGCTGTGACCGGCTCCGGGGCGGGCAGGGGCTCGGCCACCTCTGCAGCCGGCTCGGGGGCCGGCTCCGGCTGGGGCTCGGCCGCCGCGGCGGCCGGTTCCGGTGCGGGCTCCTGCGCCGCCGCCGGCGCGACGGGCTCGGGCGCCGTCGCCTCGGTGGGGTGCGCTTCCGGGGCCGGTTGAGGCTCCGGGGCGGCAGCGATCGGTTCCGCTTCCGTCACCGCCTCGGGGGCGGGCCCAGCGGCCGGCGCCGGGGCGGCGTGCGGCTCGGCCGGGACGGAGTCCTCGACCGGGACGACAGGGGCCTGCGGCGGCAGGGGCTGCTGCGCCTCGTCAGCGAGGGGTTCCGGAGCGGCCGGCTCCGTCGCGACGGCCCCGGCAACCGGCTGCGGCTCGGCCGGAGCGCTCACGGGCTGCTCCGCGATCGCCGCCGGCTGGACCGGCGGCTCCGGGGCCACGGCCGCCGGAGCGACCGTTTCTGCGGGGCTCTCCTGAGGTTCTGCGGGGCTCTCCTGAGGCCGCGGCCACGGCTGGGCCGCCTGCGACGGGATCATGCCGAGCTGCGGCCCCGGCAGCGAGGCCGCCTCGTCGCCCGGCATGTCCAGGTACTCGAGACCGGTGATCTGCGGCGCGGGCTGCTGAACGGGCGCCGGGCTCTGCGGCATCACGGGCGCACTGGGCGCACCCGCGGCGGGTCCCCGGTCGGCCAGCGACCGTACGACGCCGCCGGTCGCGTCGGGCACCGGCGGGCCGAGGTGCAGCGGACGCCGCGCGGGCGCCGCCGCCTGGGCCGCGGCGGGGGCCGGCTGCGGAGTGCGGACGGCGCTGAGGTCGACGGAACCGGAGTCACGGCCGCCGGTCTCGTGCGCGCCCGGCTCCTCCGGCAGGGGCGCGGCCTGGGGCAGCGGCTGCGCGGCCGCCGCGCTCTGCGCCTCGGCGGCAGGAGCCGGCTGCGGCTCGGCGGCGACCGCCACCTGAGGCTCCGGCCGCGGGGCCTCGGCGAACGGGTGCGGCGGCTCCTGCGCGGGCGCCGGCGCCTGCGGCGGCACGACCTGCGGGTCGCTCCACGCGCCCTGCGCGCCCGGCATCAGGAGCAGGTCGTCGTCCTCGGCTGCGCTCTCGGAGGGTTCGAGGAAGGTGTACGCCTCCGGAGCGGGGATGCCCGGCTGCGCCACCATGCCTGCGTCCTCCGGCAGTCCCTCGCCCGGGACCCGGCCGGTGTCAGTCATGCGTACCCCTCGCCCATCGCTTGTGCTCCTTCGGCCCTTCGCCCGGGACGCCCGCTCGCGGCATGTCGGCACCCGCTTCAACAACTAACGAGCGTCCCTGTCGCGCGGCACGAAAGCCCCGCGGACACCATGCATTCTCGCGGCCGTTCGCCGCCAGAGCGGGAAGTCCCGCCACGGATCGCTGTGGGCTGCGCCACGTTGCGCGCCCCCCGGCTGCGCCGTACCACATGAGGCAGCAAACCGGGCCTCTTTTCCGGACATTGGCGAACGAAGTGCCGAACGCCCGGCTGCGGTACAACGATCGGCCAGCCTACCCCGCGCCCCCCAGCGGCATCATCACGGGGCGCGATCCCGGACCGCGGCCCGCCCCGCCCGTCACGCCGCGGTTCACCGGGACGTTTCGCGCCGCTCCTGGACACCGGAGAGGAGGAAGACCACCGAGCGGTCGCGTTCGGACCACGCCTCGGTGTCGAGTTCGACGGACTGGAGCAGCGCGCACTCGACGGTGTAACCGCCCTCGGCGAGCGCCCGGCCGATCGCCTCCGCCTCGTCGCGGGTGGACGCGTGCGTCACGATGCGCTCGGGCCTGCGGTCCGCGCAGGCGGAGACCACCGGCACTCCCCCGCCGCCGATGCGGACGACGTCCGGCTCGGGCAGGTTCTCCAGGACGTACGGCGCCCGTCCGTGCACGACTTGGAGCTGTACGCCGAAACACCGCGCGGCGGCCGTCGTGAGGCCGCACGCGTCGGGGTCGGCGTCGACGGCGATGACCGCCGCCCCGAACCTGGCGGCCTCGACGGCGAGGGCCCCGCTGCCGGAGCCGATGTCCCAGACCAGGTCGCCGGTGCGCGGGCCGAGGCGGGCGAGCTGTGCGGCCCGCAGTCCGGCGGACCCGCCCTCGCCTGGCGCCGTCCGGCCGGGGCGGGCGTCCTCCCGGTCGCCGTACTCCGCGGCCGGCAGCGCCCAGCCGCGCACGGCGGGCGGGTAGCCGGGGTCGCGGCCGCCGATCCAGCCGCCCGCCTGGCTGGCCGGGCCGGCGGCGCCGCCGATGACGATGACGACGTTCGGATCGCGCCAGGCGTGGTCGGCGGCCTTGTCGGACGTCAGGACGGTGACCTGCTCCCGGGCGGTGCCCAGCTCCTCGCAGATCACGAAGGTGCGGTGCACTCCGTCGAGCAGCAGGGCGAGTTCGGCCGGTCCGGCGCCCGGCGAGGTGAGCACGGCGACCTTGGGGTACGCGCGGCACACGTTGACGGCGCGGCGCAGCGTGCGGCTGTGGGCGACGACGATCTGGGCGTCGTCCCAGGGCATTCCGGCGCGGGCGAAGGCGGTGGCCACCGAGGAGACGGCGGGCACCACTTCTACCTCCAGGCCGTGCCGGGGCGCGCGCAGGGTGCGTACGACACCGAAGAAGCCCGGGTCCCCGTCCGCGAGGACGACCGCGGTGCCCCGGTGCCCGGCGATGCGGCGGGCGGCGAGGTCGACGCTGCCGAGGCGGATGCGCTCGGCGCCCGGCGGCACCTCGGGGAGCGCCAGGTGGTGCCCGGCGCCCGCGACGAGGGTGGCGGCCGCGAGTGCGGACCTGGCCGCGGCGGTGAGCGGTGATCCGTCCCAGCCGATCACCGTGACCCGGTCGGCCATCCTTGTCAGTCTCCTGGAGTCGTCGCTGGGGTGCGGTGGGTGAGGTGGCAGTGGCTGCTGTTGCGGCGGCGAGTCAGGGTGAGCGTAGCCGGTGCGGACCCGGGCGGCCTCGGGCGGGAGGTCAGTTCCAGTCGTTGTACGTGCTGTAACCGGCCGCGTCGGCCATCCGGTCGGCCACGCCTTCGAGGTCCTCGGGGAGCAGGCTCCACACGATCAGATCGGTCCGGATGTCGGTCCAGCCGCCGTCCGTGCCGTTCTCGGTCCGGGTCCGGGCTATCCAGGCGTTGCGCAGCACTCCCTCGCTGATGCAGCCGATCTTCTGCGCGACCTGCTGGGACGCGGTGTTGTCGGCGGCCGTGCGCAGCTCCAGTCGCTCGAACCGCTGGTCCCGGAAGATCCACTGGGCGACGGCGAGCACCGCCTCGGTGGCATAGCCCTCGCCGCGCGCCCACGGCGCCGTCACGTAGGCGGCCTCGGTGGCGCGCGTGCGCCAGTCGGTGTGCCGGAGGTGGACCGACCCGACGAGCCGCTGGGTGAGGAACTCCGTGACGGCGAACGCGATGCCACGGCCCTGCGTGCGCTCCGCAGGAGCGATCCTGCGCACCCAGCGCTCGGCGTCGAGCGTGGTGTAGGGGTGCGGCGCGGCGGTCCAGGCGACCACCATCTCGTCGCTCATCATCTCGGTCAGCGCGGGGATGTCCGACTCGTCGAAGGGGCGCAGCACCAGCCGGTCCGTGCTGATGGAGATGTCCGGGAAGGTGGTAGTCATGCGCAGCTCCATGCCGTGGACCGTCGTGAGGGACGTAAAGGCACAGCATGCAGCATCATCCCTGCCGTGTGCATGGTCGGGTGGCGGTCGCCCCGGGGACGCGAAGACCCCGCCGGCCGGTGCGGGGCAGGCGGGGCCTTCGCGTCCCAAGGACCGTGGGGGCGTCAGGACTTGACGGTGTCGAAGGCCGGCACGATCGAGCCGGCGTACTCGTCCTCGATGAACTTCTTGACCTCGTCGGAGTTGAGCAGCTCGGCGAGCTTCTCGACCCGGGCGTCCTTCTCGTTGCCCTTCTTGACCGCGAGGAAGTTGGCGTACGGGTTGCCTTCGGCCTTCTCGATCGCCAGCGAGTCCTTGGCCGGCTCGAGGTCGGCCTCGATGGCGTAGTTGCCGTTGATGACCGCGGCGTCGACGTCGTTCAGGGCGCGGGGCAGCGTGGCCGCCTCCAGCTCCTTGAACTCCAGGCCCTTCTTGTCCTTGATGTCGCTCAGCTTGGCGTCCTGGCCCGCGCCGTCCTTCAGCGTGATGAGGCCGTTGTCCGCGAGCAGCTTGAGCGCGCGGCCCTCGTTGGTGGTGTCGTTGGGCACCGCGACCGTCTGGCCGGGCTTGATGTCCTTGAGGTCCTTGGCCTTCTTGGAGTAGAGGGCCAGCGGCTCCAGGTGGACGTCGGCGACGGGCACGATGGTGGTGCCCTTCTTCTTGTTGAAGTCGTCGAGGTAGGGCTTGTGCTGGAAGAAGTTGGCGTCGACCTCGCCGCTCTGGGTGGCGGTGTTCGGCAGCACGTAGTCCGTGAACTCCCGGACCTCGAGCTTCAGGCCGGCCTTCTGCGCCAGGTTGTCCTTGACGTAGTTGAGGATGTCGGCGTGCGGTGTGGGGGACGCGGCGACGACGAGCGCCTTGGAGGCGTCGGCCTTGCCGCCCGCCTCGCTCTTGGCGCCCGGGTCGGAGGCCGTGCCGCAGGCGGTGAGGCCGAGAGCGAGAGCGGCGGAGGCGGCGGCGGTTGCGGTGATCTTGATGTTCTTACGCACGAAAAGTGCCTCTTTCTGGGTGGTGCGGTGGTGTCGCCCGGACAAGGAGTGCGGGCTTGCTGGGGAGGAGGTTCTGGGGCGCGTCCCTAGGAGGCGGTGCGTCCGCGGCGCGCGAGGAGCCGGATGACGCCGTCGCCCACGAGCTGCACGACGGTGACGAGGGCGATCAGGACGACCACGGTGACGAGCATGAAGTCGGTCTCGAAGCGCTGGTATCCGTACGTCACGGCCTTGCTCCCGAGCCCTTCGCCGCCGACCGCGCCCGCCATCGCCGAGTAGCCGACGAGCACGATGACGGTGGTGGTGACGCCGGAGATCAGGGACGGCAGGGACTGCGGCAGCAGCGCCTTGAAGACGACGGTCGGTACGCCGCCTCCCATGGCCTGGACCGCCTCGACCAGCCCGTGGTCGACCTCGCGGATCGCGGTCTCGACGAGCCGGGCGAAGAAGGGGATGGCGCCGATGGCGAGCGGCACGATCATCGCGCTGGGGCCGATGAACGTACCGACGACGAGCGTGGTGAAGGGGATGAGGGCGATCAGCAGGATGATGAACGGCAGCGAACGGCCGATGTTCACGATCACGCCGACGACCTTGTTGACCGCCACGTTCTGGAGCAGTCCGCCCTTGTCCGTGAGGACGAGCAGGATGCCGAGCGGCAGGCCGCCGGCGACCGACACGACGGTGGACCACAGCACCATGTAGAGGGTGTCGACCGTGCCCTGCGTCAGCAGGGGCTGCATCTCCGACCAGTTCACTTGGCACCTTCCTTGACCAGGGCAGAGTCGGCGGTCCGCGCCGGTGTGTTCGTGGGGCCGTCGACGACCTCGACCTGCAGCCCCTGCTCGCGCAGGAAGCCGACGGGGACGACGTTCTCGTCGTACCGGCCGGGCAGCTCGATGCGCATCCGGCCGATCTGCTTGCCGCCGACGGTGTCCATCGCGGCGCCCAGGATCGAGATGTCGATGTTGTACGTACGGGAGAGCTGGGAGATCACCGGCTGCGTCGCCGCCTCCCCGTGGAAGGTCACGTCGATGACGGTGCAGCCGGGGCCCGACGCCTGGCCGCCCACCGGGAAGAGTTCCTGCGCCAGTTCGGAGCCCGGCGTCGCCAGGAGCTCGCTCACGGTGCCGGACTCGACGATCCGCCCCCTCTTCATCAGCGCGGCCGAGTCGCAGACCGTCTTGACGACGTCCATTTCGTGCGTGATGAGCAGGACGGTCAGGCCCAGTTGCCGGTTGAGGTCGCGCAGGAGCTGGAGGATCGAGCGGGTGGTCTCGGGGTCGAGGGCCGAGGTGGCCTCGTCGGAGAGCAGCACCTTGGGGTCGCCGGCCAGGGCGCGGGCGATGCCGACGCGCTGCTTCTGTCCGCCGGAGAGCTGGCCGGGGTACGCCTTGGCCTTGTCGGCGAGGCCGACCAGGTCGAGCAGTTCCAGCGCCTTGCGGGAGCGGGCCTGGCCGGAGACGCCGAGGATCTCCAGCGGCAGCTCGACGTTGTCCTTCACGGTGCGTGAGGACAACAGGTTGAAGTGCTGGAAGACCATGCCGATACGGCTGCGTGCCCGGCGCAGTTCCCTGCCTGCGCGGCGGCCCCGCCCGGCGAGCGCGGTGAGGTCCTGGCCGTCGACGGTCACCGTGCCGGTGGTGGGCCGCTCCAGCAGGTTCACGCAGCGGATGAGAGAGGACTTGCCGGCGCCGCTCTGGCCGATGACGCCGTACACCTCGCCCTCGCGTACGTGCAGGTCGACACCGTCCAGGGCGGTGACTTCGCGGCCACGCGAGGGATAGACCTTGGTGAGGCCCGTAGTGGTGATCACAGGGTTTCCGTCACTGTCGAGTGCGCGGCGCAGTGTCCGCCGGGCACGGGGCATTCGTCTTGTGGACGTGGCACGGCTGGGTCGGTGGGTACCGGAGGCAACGCGTGCGCGGGGCAGGCGGCCCGGTCCTCCGGGAGCGGGTGGGCACTCGGGTGGACTCGGGGCGCGGCTGTCGGGTCTCGCTTCGGGGCGCGAGGCTCAGGCAGGGGCCCTCAGAAGGCGCACATTCGACACATACAACGAGCACCGGGCGTCATCGTCGCCTCGGTCGCAAGGGTGCGGCTGCTCGTCGTGGTCATGCGGATGAGTAAACCAGACGTGCGTACGCATCGATCGACGTCGTCCGAATAGCGGACACTTTTGTCTCGCCGGCGGACCCTGCCCGGTCGCTCTCAGTGAGCGACGACGATCCGCACTCCGTCGTCCGTGGCCTGGACCGACACGGCCGAGAGGTCGCGCACGACGATGTCGGCGACCAGCTCGGCCGGCGCGTGCGTTGTGGCCAATGCCACGGTGCGCATGCCCGCCGCGCGGCCGGCGCGGAGTCCGGCGGGCGCGTCCTCGAAGACCACACAGCGCGCCGGGTCCACCCCCAGCCTGCGGGCCGCGGTCAGGTAGGGCTCCGGGTCGGGCTTGCCACGCGTGATGTCGTCCGCGGCGATCATGGCCTTGGGGCGGATGCCGACCGCGTCCAGGCGCGCCTCGGCGAGCCTGCGGGTGGCGGAGGTGACCACGGCCCAGCGGTCGGCGGGCAGACCGGCGAGCAGTTCGGCGGTTCCGGGGAGCAGGACGACGCCCCCGGGCGCGCTCACGTCCTCGACCTCGAGTTGTTCGATACGGGCCACCGCGCCCGGCACCGCGTCCGGGGGGAGCAGATCAGCGGCGATCTCGGCGGCGGGGCGGCCGTGCAGTTCCACGGCGGCGAATTCCTCGGCCGATATGCCGTACTCCGCCGCCCAGCGGGTCCAGCAGCGGATCACCGACTCCAGGGAGGAGAGGAGCGTTCCGTCGTTGTCGAACAGGAGGGCGTCGGCGTCGATCTTCATGTGGACCGACCCTACGCCCACCCGTTGTCGCGGGCGTAAACGGTCGTAATACGCTCGTCGTCATGCTCGACGCCCTGACGGTCGCGGTCTCCGTGGCCGCGCTCGCACTCGCCGCGTGGTGCGGTTACGCCGCCTTTCGCGATCAGCCCACCAAGGACTGGCACTTCATCGGCATGGCCGTGGTGTCCCTGCTCGCCCTCGCCCAGCTCGTGGTCGGCATCGTGCGGCTGGCGGGGGGCGACACGCCGGACGACGGCACGGTGATCTTCGTTTCGTACCTCCTGGGGGCGCTCGCCGCGGTGCCGGCGGCCGGCTTCCTGTCGCTGGCCGAGCGGACCCGCTGGGGCTCCGTGACCGTCTCGGCGGGCGCGGTCGTGCTGGCCGTGCTCGAAGTCCGGCTGCACGACATCTGGGGAGGCTGACGATGAGCGAGCCCGTCACGGAGGAGCGCTCCGGGGCCCCCGCGCGGCTGGTCCGGGGTCCTGGACTGCTGCTGGTCTGGCTGTACGGCGTCATGTCGGTCGGCGCGGTGTCCCGTTCGATCTACCAGATCGCCACGGAGTACGGCCGGGCGCCACTCGCCTACACGCTGTCCGCCGTCGCCGCGCTCGTCTACGCCTTCATCACCTACACCCTGGTGCGGGGCGGGGAGACGGCCCGGCGTGCGGCGCTGGTGTGCTGCGGCGCGGAGCTGCTGGGCGTGCTCGTGGTCGGGACGTGGACCGTGATCGAGCCGTCGGCGTTCCCGGACGCGACGGTGTGGTCGGCGTTCGGGAAGGGCTACCTGTTCATTCCGGTGCTGCTGCCGGTGACGGGAATGCTGTGGCTGCGCAGGGCGCGGAGCGCCTAGCGACGGGTGCGTCCCTGCCGCCCGGCACTCCGGGCGGCAGGCGTCCCGGCACACGCCCAACAGGCCGGCTCGGCCGCTGAGCTCTTCGCTCCGCGGCGACTGCGGCCCGTCCGGCGTGCGAGGAGCGGGGAGCCCCGGCGCCTACGCGCTCGCGGCGAACGACTGCGCCGCCGGCTCCTTCTCCAGGGTGACCAGCGCGAGGCCGGGGGCGATCTGCTCGGTGGCGACCGGGGCGTAACCGTGGCTGCGGTACAGCCGCAGGTTGCCCTCGCTGCGGTGGCCGGTGAAGAGCTGGAAGCGCTTGGCGGCCGGCTCGGCGGCGAAGCGCCCCTCGATCGCGTCGAGCAGCCTTCCTCCGAGCCCGTGCCGCCGCATCCTCGGATGCACGATGAGCTTGGCGATCCTCGCGGTTCCCGCCTCGTCGACCGCCGCGCGCACCGAGGCGACCACCTCGTCGCCGAGCCGCGCCACCAGCGTGTGGCTGCGCCCGAGTTCCGCCCGCAGGTCGTCGAGGGTCTGGGTCAGCGGCTCGATGCTGTAGTCGCCGTACAGCTCGGCCTCGCTCTGATAGCACAGGTACTGCAACTTGAGGATCTGCTCGGCATCCTGCGCCGTTGCCGCTGAGATGGTCACGCTCATGCCCATGTGTGCATGCCTCCCGCTCGCCTGATACGCCGGTTGCTTACCGCTCCCTTCCCCTCAGCTCAGGAGCCGCAACCTCCGCCGCCAGCATTCTGCGCAGGCATCCCAGGCAACGGGAACGCATCGGCCCCAAACTGCCTTGTGACATTCCCAACTTCCCTGCGATTTCCTGGTACGTGGGATCCGCCGGCGACAGCATCGCGTTGAGCAGCCGCGCACACCTGGCAGGCAGCCTGCCGACCGCCGCGCGCAGCACGCGCCGCCGCTCGGCGCTCAGCGCGGCGCGTTCCGGGCAGGCGGAGTCCGTCGTCGCGGCCGGCGGGAAGGGGTACGGCAGTTCGCGCCGCGTCGCGCTGCGGGCCAGGCTCGCCTCGGTGCGTACGGCGTGCAGCAGCCAGCCGGCCGGGTCGGGCGGCGGGCCCGCCCCGTCGAGGAGTTCGAGGAGCCGCAGCCATACGGCCTGTTCGAGGTCGCCGGGTTCGACTCCCCCGCTCGCGGCCTCCGCCACGGCTTCTGCGGCGAGCAGGGGGCGCAGCGTGCGGAACAGGTCGTACGAGCGGGACGGGGCGGAAAGGGCTGACAAGGCGGCCGGTGCGGCGGCGGGCATCGGGAGGGTCATGCCAGGCGGGACGTGCCGCCGTGGGGGGGGGGGGTTTGTGTTGCGCCACCAAAGACCCCCCCCCTAGGCCCAGGGGGGTGTTTTCTGCTGTTGGTGTAGCCGTCCCACC
>NZ_JBWKLQ010000012.1:0-33286 GCF_056429965.1 Streptomyces sp. NPDC046122
CAGGGGGGGGAGGGGGTGGGGGGGGCGGTGGGTGGGGGAGGGGGGGGGGTGGTGTGGGGTGGGTGAGGGGGGGGGGGGGGGGGGGGGGGGGGGGGGCGCGCGCCCCCCCCCCCCCCCCCCCCCCCTCCCCGTTTCGCCGCCCTCGTCCGGACGGACAGGGGCGGCGGCATGTCCCGGGCCCGCCGCGCCGGCGGCGCCGACGGCCTCAGAAGTCCAGACCGTGCTTTGGACCCAGAATCCGACGCTCAACCACTGCACACAGCGCCCTTCGGGGTCTCACAGACGGTCCACCTCCGACGATACGCGCGATGGGCGACGGCGGCCGTGCGGGCCGGGTGCACCGTGACGGGCACGGGTCTTCGCTGCTGCGCCGACGACTATCGGCGGGATACCCCCAGGGGGCAAAGGGACGTGACGTCAGAGTACCCCCGGGAGTACCAACCATTGAAGGAGGCAGAACCATGTCAACCCGTCAATCCGCGGCGCTGGTGGGCACGTCTCGTGCTGGCCACCGCCCAGTTCATGGTCATCATGGACACCTCGATCATCGGCGTGGCGCTCCCCGCGATGCAGCGCGATCTCGGCTTCTCCCAGGCGACCTGCAGTGGGTGTTCAACGCCTACGGCGGCCCCTCGGCCCCGCCGCCCGCCGAAGAGCCGGCGGCCGTGGCGAGCCTGCCTCCGATGTCCTGACCGTGGGATGTCAGGGGACCCTGGTGCCGGTCGGCACCAGGGTCCCAGGGGTTCAACACCATCTGCCGACCACCGCGTGGCCGGGTTTATGTTTCCGCATCTCCGCCAGGGTGACGGGCGGGGTGCGGGGATCGCGGATACGTGACCGGTGACCACCTTTCGTTCCGGGGTCTTCGGTACCCGGGCGGACTTGTCCTCACCCGGGCGATCCTGATGGCGTCTACCTCCTTCTTTCTTGCGATCACTCTGGCGTACTGCTGGAACCGCGGGACTGCTTGCGGCCCCTGTGGGCCGCCGGCCCGGCAATCAGCGACAGGACCCCTTGATGCGTCCGGCCCTGCCACTCCACTGCCGTGCCACAACTCGCTCGAACCTGCATGCGCGGCAGTTCATCCCTGCCGCGCCTCACTCGCTGTCCTGGCTACGAGCAAAACCCTACCCGATGAAACGCCAATGTCTACTACCGTCACGACAGATTTATTTCCGGCTCTGGAACCGGGATTCTGTGCCACTCAAGGAGGAGGGTGGCCGGGCACCGCCCCTGCCGGGCGCACGGCGGGTGAAGCACCACCCAACGGCGATCCCTGGCCGGAGGTTGGCTAAGGTCGCGCCTTGGCATGTCTGCGGGGCGAAGGGCGGGGGACGGTATGCCGACTGGTGGTGACGGGCGGGGGCTGCGCCCGTGCAGGTGGTGCGGCCGGCCGTTCCGGCCGACGGCCGGGCGCGGGTGGCCCCGCCTCTATTGCCGGCGCGCCCACCGGTGGCGGCAACGGGTCTCCGACTTCTTCGAGTTGGTGTCGGGCGCCAACTAGCCACCGGCGCACGAGCCGGTGTCTCGCGAAGTGCGGCGCGGCGCAACGCCGCGCGCGAGGAACGGCGTTGACAACTCGCTGGTCCGGTACGTCTAATGGGACCGTGCCGCGTGGCACCGACCAAAGAGCAGTGGGCCGGTCGGTGACCGGGCGAGCACCCTGCAGTCAAAGGGTCCGTCATGAGTTCTCACTCCGCACCCCGCACCTGAGCCGGAGCGGCCGCACGCCGTCTGTCGCGTTCCACGCCCCGGCGCCCTCACCTGCGCCGGGTCCACGGCACCCGGACACCGCCCCTCGCCGACGCACCGCCGCCGTGACACCTCGCGGTGGCCACGCGCCTCGCGCGCCCGCGCCGAGCAGCGGCCGTCCCCGGAGCCCGGAGGCGCGCGGCCCTCTCCCCTCCGCGTACATCACCACCAGCCGTCTGCCGCGATCACCGCGGACACACCTGCTTCCCGGAGACATCACACCACTATGCCCACGTCATACAACCAGTCGGTCATCGAAGAGTTCCGTGCCCACGCGGGAAAGGTCGGTGGTCCCTTCGCAGGCACCGATCTGCTCCTGCTGACCACCACCGGCGCCCAGTCGGGCACGCAACACACCACTCCGCTCGGTTACGTCCGCCACGGCGACGCGCTCCTGGTCGTCGCGTCGAACCTGGGCGCCGCTCAACACCCCGACTGGTACCACAACCTGCTCGCCCATCCGCTGGTCCAGGTCGAGATCGGCACCCGCTCCTTCGAGGCGCTGGCGGTCCCCGCCGACGCGGACCGGCGCGAGGAACTGTTCGCGCACGTCCTGCGCGCGGCGCCCGGTTACGGCGACTACCAGGCCCGCACCACCCGGCCCCTGCCGGTCGTCGTGCTGGAGCGCGCCGAACCCGACGCCTGGGAGGGGCCACGCGAGGTCGAGAACCTCGCCGACAAGCTCCTGGAGGTCCACACCTGGCTGCGGGCGCAGCTGCGTCACGTGAGCACCGAGGTGGAGGCCCATTTCGCCGCGCGGGCCGCATACGACGGCGCGGGAGCGCCGCCGGCGCCGAGCCTCGGACTGCAGATCCGCCAGCGGTGCCTGGCCTTCTGCCAGACGCTGGAGTTCCACCACACCAGCGAGGACGCCCATCTGTTCCCGGGCATCGCGCAGCACCATCCCCACTTGACCGCCACCTTCGAGCGGCTGAGGGACGAGCACCGTACGGTCGCACGCATGCAGACGGAGCTGGTGACCCTGCTGTCCGGCATCGGCGTCACCGAGCCCGAGCGCTTCCGCGCCGAACTGGTGCGTCTGTCCCGCGAGTTGAACGCGCACCTGGATTACGAGGAAGAGGCGCTTCTCCCCCTGCTGGCCGATGTTCCGTGGCCACCGGCTCCCCCGGCGCGGCCGCTGGAGGACAGCCGCCCCTGACGGGAGCGGTCGCACGCGCGCTCGAGCGCGCGTGCACCCCTGGGCGGAGGCGCTCCGCCCAGGGGTGCACGAACGAGGTGTGCCGCGGGATGCCCGGCGGACGGGCCGGGGAATCAGATCTTGGTGAAGCACATGGTGTAGTCGAAACCCCGGGACTCGGTGTGCTGGATGCCGTAGTCGAACTTCGGCCCGCATTCCATTTCCTGGCCGGGCAGGATCTCGCCCGTCTTGTACTGGGCTTCCGGCGAACCGCAGTCGACGATCGTCGGCACGGGTTCGCCCTGGGGGTCCTGGACCTTGACGCAGTCGCCGACCTCCGGCTCGTGCGTCTTCTCCTTCTCGTACTGTGCGCGCCCTTCGGCTTCCTTCTTGGCCTGGCCGCCGTTGGGGTTGGTGTTGTAGTCCCACACGTACCAGGCGCCGCCGCCGAAGAGCGCCAGGACGAGGAGGGGGCCGAGCAGCACCTGGAGCGGGTTCGCGCGGCGCGGCCGGCCGGGGCCGCCGTACGGCGGCTGCTGACCGTGGGGCTGCTGACCGTACGGCTGTTGCTGCGGGTGGTTCTGGTACGGCGGCGGTGTGGACAAGGTGGTCCCCGTGGGTAGTTGCAGGTGAGAGGGTCGACATGCCGTCGACCGCTCGCAGGTTATCCCCCGGCTCCTGTCGGGTGATCAGCCGCCCCCGGGCGCGCCCCTGTCCGCAGCCGGTGTCCAGTGTCCGACGCGGCGGGTGCACAGTGCGGCGGAGAACGTGTCAGGCTGTCGGCCCGGGCGCACTCGGCTCTTCCTCCAGGGGCGGCAACCCCTCGTGCACCCGGGCCAGTTGCCGGCGCACCGAAGTGATGGCGCCCGACCACGCTTCGCTCACGCCTTCGACGGACTGGTCACGGTCGGTCGGCGCGGTAGCCGCATCGTCGCCGCCGGCGAGCTCCTGGTCGTCGTTCATGGCTGTCGTCTGCCCGCTCCGCCGACAGGCACGCGCAGCACGAAAACTCTTTTGAGTACCCACATCAACCTTCACCAGTCATTCAAATGGTGATGAAGAAGTCGGAGGGGGAAAGTGGTGGATGCCCCGCCTCCCGGCGCCGCCGGGCCGAGGTGGCACCTCTGTCGAGGACATCCGGATCACCGAGCGGGGGGTGCCGCACTCGGCGTGACCCCGTGCTTCGTACTCCGCGCGCGAGATCACGGAACCGGGAATGGCGGCACGCGCCATGATGTTACGACGTCCATGACCTTCTCCGTCGACGTGACAGTGCGTGGCTACGAGCTCGACACACAGGGACACGTGAACCAGGCCGTCTACCTGCAGTACGCCGAGCACGCCCGATGGGAGCTGCTGCGCGCCGCCGGTCTCCCCCAGGAGAAGCTGCTGGCGAGTGGTGTGGGGCCGGTCGCGCTCGAAGTGACGGTGAAGTACGCGCGGGAGTTGCGCGGCGGTGAACGGCTGCGCGTGACCTGCCAGTTCGTCTACGGGACGGGGAAGACGTTCGAGATCGTGCAGCGGATCGTCAAGGAGGACGGTACGGTCGCCGCGGAGATCACCGGGGTGGGGGGCATGCTCGACCTGTCCGCGCGGAAGCTGATCTCCGACCCGGCGGGCCGCCTCGCCGCCCTGGCCGACAACCCGGATCTCCTGAGGGGCTGACGCCACCGGGCTCCCCGGCCCTGGTGATGCCGGCGCGGATGGGGGTACCCGTTCGGCAGCCACTGCTGGACGAGGATCAGGGAGCATGCCATGAGCGTCAAGGCTACCGGGTGGGCCCGCACCTTTCCTGCGGGCGAAGGGGTGCGCACGGCGCGGGACTGGACACGTCGTCAGCTGAGTTCCCTCCCCTGGGCCGCCGAGGCGCCCGAGACCGTGGACGAGATCGTCCTCGCGGTCTCGGAACTTCTCGCCAACGCCCACGTGCACGCGCACAGCGACGCGCAGCTCGTGCTGACCTGGGACAACAGCTGCCTGCACGTGAGCGTCCACGACGAGGCCGCGACGCTGCCGTCGCCCAGGAACCCGGACCCGGGCGCCGTGTCGGGGAGGGGGGTCAGCATCGTGCAGTCTCTCGCCGACAGCTGGCAGACCCACTCGCAGCAGCACGGGAAGACCGTGACCGCCTGCTTCAAGCCGCACCTGCCGGAACGAACAGCGCACCCCTGACGGGCGGCGGCGCGCTGTTCGTCGCGGCGGGCCCGCCGGTCAGTTGGTGAGGCGGTCCCCGAAGTACGAGAGGCCGGAGGGGCCGCCCAGGGACGTCGCGCCGAAGCTCGTCGAGCCGGTGGCCGTGATCCCGCTCGTCCCGGCCTTGAAGAGCCAGACCGCCCCCGCGCCGTCGTTCTCGGCGAAGGCCCCGGCGGTCAGTTCCGCGCGGCCGTCGGCGTTGCTGTCCGTGAGGTGTACGGAGGCGCCGAACTGGTCGTGCGCTTCGGCGGCGCCGGGAACACCGGAGGTGTCCTGGGAGAAGCTCTTGGAGCCGGTGCCCGTCAGGCCCGTGGCGGATCCCCGCAGGACGGTGACGCTGCCGGCCGCCGCCTTCCCGCTGAGGGCCTCCGACGAGGCGCCGACCGCGATGTCGGCGTACCCGTCCTTGTTGGTGTCACCGGCGGACAGGCTCCAGCCGAAGCGGTCGCCCTTCTCCGCCGTACCGGGGACGCCGGCGGTGTCCTGGGTGATGCGGGCGGGGGTGCGGGTGGACAGGCCGGTGGCGCTGCCGTACGTGACGGTCAGCGCGCCGCCGAGGCCGCCGTTCGGCTCGTCGGCCGACTTCTCCATGAAGTTACCGGTGACGATGTCGCCGTAACCGTCCTTGTCGACGTCGGCGACGGCCGCCGCGTAACCGCCGGCGAGCTTGCCTGACGCCTTGAGGCCGGTGGCGCCGCCCTTGTAGAGGACGCTGCGGGTGATGGGGCCGTCGGCGCTCGACTGCAGCCCCATGACGACCAGGTCGGCGGCGCCGTCGCCGGTGACGTTGCCGGCGACGAGGCGCTCGGCGCCGATGCCGGTCTGCTCCTGGGTGTCGATGCCCGTGAGGGCCGCCGCCGTGCCGGTGCGGGTGATGGGTCCCTTGAAGACGTTCAGGCCCGGGCCGGCCATGTTGGCGGCGGCGAGGTCGGTCTTGCCGTCGCCGTCGAAGTCACCGGCGGCCACGTCCCAGCCGAACGCGTACCGGTTCTCGGGCAGCGGCGACGAGAGGTCGGTGCCGGAGGTGAGACCGGTCGCACCGCCCCAGACGACGGTGACGGCGCCGAAGTCGTCGGTGCTGCCGATCCGCTCGGCGTGCACGCCGACGACGAGGTCGGTGTAGCCGTCGCCGTCGAGGTCACCCGCGGTGATGCGGTCGCCGAAGCCGTCGCCGGTCTCCGGAACGCCCGGGATGCCGGGCGTGGCCTGGCTGATCAAAGTGCGCTTCGACTTGTCGAGGCCGCTGCTGGTGCCGTAGACCACGGCGACGTACCCGGCGTTGGACTTGCCGTCGACCTTGGCGATGGGTGCGGCTATCGCCAGGTCCCGGTAGCCGTCGCCGTTGAAATCGCCCTGCAGTCCGGAGGGCGCGGCGGCGGCGCTGCCGGTCCCGGCGACGATCAGGCCGCCGGTGAGGGCCGCCGCGACGGCGGTGGCGAGGGTGGTGCTCAGGTGCTTGCGCATGCGGGTGTTCGTCTCCTGCGGCATGCCGGATGCCGGGAGGCATCCGAAATTGACGGATCGGGTCGACCGGGTCCGGGACCTCGGCACCGGTAACACGTTCGACCGGTGCACAGATGACCACTGGAGGCGTACGAAGGTTGTACGCGTGCGGGAAGCCGTCGCCTGTCCGGCGCGGTGGCCGCGACGCACGGCACCGGCCCCCTTGTCGTCGGAGGCCGGTGCCGTGGCGGTGTCCGTCCGCGCTACGGCAGGTTGCGCACCGTCCCGGTGACGACCGGGCCCGGCCGCGGTTGCCAGGACTCGTCGTAGGTCGTCATGCGGGCCTTCAGGAACTCCTCCGGCTCGCGCACGCGGTCTTCGACCGTGGGGACGGCGACCTCCGTGCTTCGCGCGCCCGCGGGCACGGTGACCGGCAGGTACGGGCCTTCGACCGCCTTGGACAGCGGCCGGGCCGGGGCCGGCGAGGCGCCGAAGTGCTCGTCCAGCCAGGTCCGGCCGACGTCCCTGGTGGAGAGCTCCGCGCCCCGCGTGACGGGCAGGAGGGCGAACTCACCCATGACGTCCGTGTCGGCGACGGCGGAGAGCGACACCCGCCAGGTCAGTTCGCGGCCCTCGGTGATGTCGGCCGCGACCGGTTCGACCCGGACCGCGGGCATCGGGTCGTCGTTCCGTGCCGTCACGCCGCCGTGGTGGGAGCCGACCGCCGCGCCGCTCACAGCCTTGACGTACACGTTGTGCCGGATGTCTTCGCCGTAGCGGGTGTTGCCGCGCACCAGCACCGGTATGTGCACGGTGTCGCTTCCCCCTCGAACCGTCACCGTACGATTCGTGACCTCGTCCGTCCCGGCTCTGGCCACGAACACCCGTACCTGACCGCTGCCCTCCCCGGAGACGCGCACCGGGACGCGGTAGGTCCGTATCCCGGAGTCGCCCTCCTCGACCGACAGCCGGCCGACGTCGACGCGCGGCAGCACGGCCGGGCGCACCTCCGGCGTGCCCGGGCTCCAGCCCCAGGCGTCCATCAGCCAGGCCCGCCCGGACCGGTTGCGCGGGGTCAGTTCCAGGGCCTTGACGTGGCTGAGGTCGAGCCCGTCACGGACGGCGGCGGACAGGGGTACGCGTATCTCGCGCCCCCAGTGGGAGGCGGTGCGCTCGCTGCCCGGCAGGCCGTCGACGTGTGCGCGGCCGAGGGTGGACCGCCGGCCCGAGGCGTCGACGAGCGTGACGTCGAGCCGCGTGCCGGTGGTGTTGGGCGGGACGATCACGCGCAGGGCGAGCGCTTCGGCGCCCGCGAGGGAGACCGGACGTGCGGGGCGCACCGAGACCGCCGCGCCGGGGCTCGACCAGCGCATCGCGATCGCGTCGCGTCCCGGTTCCGGCGACGTCTCCCACGCGGCGAAGTGCGGCGACTGTCCGCCCGAGCCGCCGGGCGGCAGGCAGGAGCGGGCCGGGTCGGGATGGACCTGTGCGCAGAGCCGGCCGCCCGACACGGTCGTCGAGGCTCCCGGCAGGACGGCCGTCGTACGGTTCGCGCCGACGGCGTGGGTGAGGACGCGCGCCGGGTCCGCCGAGGGCGCTCGGCGGCCGCTGCCGTCCAGAAGGGGGCGCACCCGGTCGTCGGCCGCGACGAACAGCCGGGCCGCCGCCGCGATGTACGTGGCGCCCGCGGTCTGCTGCTGGGTGGCGGTCAGACGGGTCGCCGTGCCCGGCGTACAGACCGGGTCCGGCGTCTCGCCGGACCAGAAGTCGTCGTCGGCCGGGGCCTTCGCCTGGCCCGGGGTCCACTCGCTGTTGAAGAAGTTGTGGTTGGCGCCGACCATGTACACGGCACTGTGCAGTGCCGCGCCCCGGCTGACGCCGCGCGTCCCGTCGACGTAGATCTCGCCCTGGAGGTCGGACACGTCGCCGTCGCAGCCGGGCAGGATGGTCGTGGAGGGCACCTCGGGAGCGGGGTTCTGACCGAAGACGGTGGGCCCGATCAGGACGGTGCCGCGGATGGTCCAGCGCACGTCCCCCCGGTGTCCGTCCTGGTCGGCGGGCGGCCGGTAGAGGCTGTCGAGCGCGGCCCGGTTGACGCCCTCTCCGCCGCGGGAGTGGCCGACCAGCAGCACACGGGACAGGTCGGCGGGCGAGGTCGCGCGCACGGGGGCCGGCGCCCCGGGCCTGCCGTCGGCCCAGTCCGCCCAGTGGGCCAGGTGCTGTCGTACGAGGGACGAGCGGGCCTGCGCGCCGCCGTCCTCCGCGAGGTGGTCCTGCCCGTTGATGCCGTTGGCCGACACGGACAGGGTGACGTATCCCTGGGAGGCCAGGAGTTTCTGGGCCCGCAGATAGCCCTGGTGGCTGGGCACCGGCCGCGTGCCGGCCTTGCAGGGCCAGTCGCCGCGCTGTTCGTCGCCGCCGGCCCTGAAGCACGTGTAGTGGCGGCCGTGCAGGAACAGCGCCAGTGGCCGCTTGCCCGGGGCGTCGGCGGGACCCACCACCGCGGCGCGCATCTCCACCGGGGCGGGGAATCCGGGCAGCCGGACCGACCTCAGGGTGTATTCACCGCTGACGGTGCGGTACGGGCCGGGGACTCCGGGGTCGATCTGGTTCGCGGGAAGGGGGTCCGCCGCCCGCTCGGCGGGGGGCGGTGCACCCGGGCCGCGCGTCGGGTCGGGAACGGCGTCCAGCCGGCGGCCGCCGGCCATCACGCGCAGTTCCTTCGCCGGGCCGATCCGGGCGCCGTCGGAGTCCAGCCGGAACGAACGCCCGTCCTTCGCGGCGGCCGGCCGGCCGAGCAGCCGGTCGCCCGAGTAGAACTCGACGCGGGCATCGCCCATGGGCACGCGCTCGCGTGCCGTCCAGACGAGTTGTCTGCCGGGGCCCGAGCCGGTGAGTTCCCAGCCGGGGGGCAGTGCGCCGCCGGCCCGTCCCGGCGGCGCGTCCGGCAGGGTGGCGGCGGGCGGCAGCGCGTGCGCCGTCCCCGGTGACGCCGCCGCCAGCGCGAGTAACGCGGCCGCAGCAGTCGCCACGCGTGTGACACGTATCAAGGTGGTCTTCCTCAGCATCGGTCTCGTCGGAACGCCCCGGGAATCTCCGGCGCCTCCCTCGACCCCCGAGGACGACAACTGGCAGCCGCGGGTTGCCTCGTGACGGGCACCGGGTCGCGGCGCGACCGCGGGCTGCCCCGCCGGTCCTGCTCCGTCAGGCGCCGCCCACGAGGCGGTCCACCGCCGCTGTCCCCGAGGTGTAGCCCGGGGTCCTGGCGGGCGTCAGGTCCTGGGCGGACACCGTCCGCCGGTAGCCACGGGACAGCATGGCCGCCGGGGCCGGCCCCGGCCGCTCGGCGGGCGGGAGCTGCGCCGGCGGCAGGGGCGCCGGGGTGAACTGCGGCATGCGCGGCACCCATTGCGCTTCCGGCGCTTCCGATGGCCGCTCGTACCACACCTGCTCCAGCGCCCCGACCAGCCGGTCCACGTCGTGCTGGGGACGTACCACGAGGCGCAGGAAGCGGCTGGAGCTGCCGACCTTGTTGGCGCAGTCGCGCACCAGCACGCCGTGTTCGGACAGCAGCCGGTCGCGCAGAACGGTCCCGTCCGCGCCCTGCGGCAGCCGCACGTAGACGAAGTTGCCCTGCGACGGATACACGGTGAGCCCGGGCAGCCGGGAGAGGCGCCAGGTCATCTCGTCCCGGTCGCGGCGCGAGCGCCGGATGCTGTCCGCGTACTCCAGACGGTGGTCCTTGAGCATGAACACGACCGTCTCCGCGAAGGAGTTGAGATTCCACTTCGGCAGAGCGGCGCGCACCTTCCCCGCGAGTGCCGGATTCGACACGAGGTACCCGAAGCGGACCCCGTGCAGCCCGAAGTTCTTGCCGAGGCTGCGCAGCACGATGACGTTGGTCCGCAGCACCGCCTCGGCCGCGACGCTGGGTTCGGGTTCCGCGTCGGCGAACTCCAGGAAGGACTCGTCGACCACCACCAGGTCCAGGTCCTGGAGTGCGTCGACGAGAGCGAGGACCTGCTGCTTGGGGAGGGAGCCGCCGTCGGGGTTGTTGGGGTTGCAGATGACGGCCGCGCGGGAACCGCGCGAACGGATGAACCTGACGAACGCCTCCGGATCCAGCCCGAACCCGTGGGCCTCCGGCAGCAGGAGCATGTCGACGCGCTTGCCGGTCTCCATCGGCTGGTCGGTCCACCGGCCGAAGGTGGGCACGGGCACGGCCAGTGACTCGTGGACCAGCAGGTGGTCGATCCAGGTGATGAGTTCGGTGGAGCCGTTGCCCATGGCGACGGTCTGCGGGTTGAGTCCGAGCACCTGGCACAGCTCGGCGGTGACGGTGTCCGCGCTGCTCGGGTAGTACGTCAGGATGTCGCGGAGCCGGCTGCCGAGTTCGTCGAACATCGCGGGCGTGGGGAAGTACGGGTTGCAGGGGATGCAGAAGTCGGTGATGCCGCCGGCCGCGCCCGCCCCCGCCCGGTCCAGGGTGAAGTACGAGGGGCTGTGCGCGGAGGACGCGCGGAAGAGCTGTGTGACGTTGCTGCCGGCCATGAGTGTCTCCCCTGCCTGCGAAGAGCCCGTACGTGTGCTGAACGGGCCGCCCCGGTATACGGGCGACGGTGGGGTGGTGTTCAACGCGCGGGGCGTGTGCGGCGGACGGGGCGGGTGGTGGAGCGCGGGCGGGTGAACGTGCCCGCGGCACGGCCCGTATGGAGAGGGGACCGCTCCCTGCGGCCCCCGACGTCGCCGACGTCGTGTCGGAACTGGTGTGAGGGTACGGATGAGGCACGCGCGACGCAGACTGCAGAGGCTGGCGCAGCTGGCCGCCACCGGCGGAATACTCTGCGGCGGCCTGATGATCACGACCGCGACGGCGGGCGAGCCGCTCGCCCCCGCCGGCCGGGAGGAGGGCGGAGGGGAAACCGCCGCCCGGCCCGCCGAGCTCGGTGCGGACCTGGTGGCGCGGCTCGGCGCCTCCCGTACGGCGGGCACCTGGATCGGCTCCGACGGGCAGCCGGTCGTCGCGGTGACCGACGCGGAGGCGGCGGTGGAGGTGGGGCAGGCGGGGGCACGCGCCGCCATGGTCCGCCACAGCATGCGTGAACTCCGCGCGGCCACCGACGCGCTGCGCGCCGCTCCCCGGGTGCCCGGCACCGCGTGGGTGGTGGACTACGCGTCCAACAAGGTCGTGGTGCACGCCGACAGCACCGTCTCGCGCGGCGACTGGTCGCGCATGTCCGGGCTCGCGAAGGAGATCGGCGGGTTCGTGGACATGCAGCGGACGAAGGGTGCCTTCACGACCAGGGTCAGCGGCGGCTCCCCCGTCTTCGCGGGCAACGGGCGCTGCTCGGCGGGGTTCAACGTCACCGACGGCCGGCGGAACTACATCCTGACGGCCGGCCACTGCGGTCCGGTCGGCACCACCTGGTTCCAGGACGCGCAGGGCGCCGGACGGGTCGGCACCACGACCGCGAGCAGCTTTCCCGGCAGCGACTTCTCCGTCGTCGCGTACGAGAACGGCGACGCGTCCGGCGGCAGGAGCGTGGTGGGGCTCGGCGGAGGCCGGGAGGTGAGTGTCACCGGGGCCGCCGATCCGTTCGTTGGCCAGCAGGTCTTCCGCAGCGGCAGTACCACGGGCGTGCACGCGGGCCGGGTGACCGCGCTCAACGCGACGGTGAACTTCCCCGAGGGCACGGTGACGGGCTTGACCGAGACGACGGTCTGCGCCGAGCCGGGGGACAGCGGCGGGCCGCTGTTCGCCCGGGGAGTGGCGCTGGGCGTGACCTCGGGCGGCAACGGCGACTGCACGACAGGGGGCCTCACGTACTTCCAGCCGGTGACCACGGCGATGGCGGCCCTCGGCGTACGGCTCGTCGGCGCCACGACGGCGGCCGGAGACGGTTCGGAGACGGCCGCTCCCCCGCCGGGTGCAGCCGCACCTTCCGTGCCGCAGGCGGCAGGAGGGGGGCGGCTTCCCGCCGTGTTCGGTGACGGCGGCAGCTGGGCGCCGGGTGTGCTGGTCGTCGCCGTGAGCCTCGTCGGCCTGGTCGCGACGCGCTGGATCCGCTCGGCGCACGACCGCCGGAGCTACCGGCGGCAGTACGCGCGAGGGTGGAATTGATCGGGGCCGAGCCGGCTGCGCGGCGGGTGCGGGTGGTGCACCGCCACGTGCCGGCGGGTGTCCGCGCCGTGCGTCAGAGGGCTACGGGCATGTTCCTCATGCCCGTAGCCCTCTGACGCTGTCTCGGCGACTCGCTGTTCCGCCTCTTACTGTCCCGGCCCGTTCAGGTGAGTGCCGTCGCGGCCCCGCGCAGCAGCAGTCCGCACCCGAGTACGAACACGACGGCGGCCGTGCCGAGCGGGGCGGCGCGCTGGGCGCGCGAGAGCAGCCGGCTCCGCGGCCGCCGCGCCAGCCTGCGCGTCGTCGTCTCCCTCAGCCGCACGGCCGCGAACCCCGCGCCCGTCAGTGTGAGCGCCAGGCCGGCCCCGTACGCCAGGACCAGCAGGAACCCGAACCACGCCCGGCCGAGCGCGGCGGCCCCCACCAGGACGACCACGGCCGACGGGCTCGGGACCAGCCCGCCGGCGAACCCGAGGAGCACGACTCCGCGCAGGCCGGGGGCGGGAAGCACGTGCGCGTGAGTGTGCGCGTGCGTGTCGCTGTGGCCGGGGCGGCGGCTGTCGTCCGACGGGCCGGTGTGGGCACTCCCCCGGCCGTCCTCGTGCGGGGGCCGCGCGGCCGACCGTGCCTCGGTGGCGGGAGCGGTGCTGCCGTGCGCGGACCTGGGGGACGCCACTGAGGTGAGCACCCGCTGCTCGGCCTGTACGGGGTCCTCGTCGGTGGCATGGCTGTGCGCGGAGTGGTGGTGATGGCCGTGCGGCGCGTGGGAGTGAGTGTGCTCGCCGTGGCCGTGGCCGTGCGTGTGCGGGCTGTGGCGCCGGCGCCATGCCCTGCGCAGCAGCAGCGCGCCCGCCGCCGTGACCAGGGCTCCGCTCGCGATGCCCAGCCACGAGACGACGGTGGGCGCCGCCGCCGATCCCGCCGTGACCAGCGCGCCCAGCGCGAAGACGCCCAGGGTGTGGGTCATGGTCACCGAGACGCCCAGGCCCACCATGTCGCGCAGTGAGCTTCGCCCGCCCGCCGCCGCCGCGGCCGCCATCATCGTCTTGCCGTGCCCCGGGGCCAGGGCGTGCAGAGCGCCCAGCAGCAATGACAGGCCGAGGGCGAGTGCCGCGAAGCCCGCCGTCAGTTCGTGCCGGGCCACCAGGCCCGTCAGCGCCTGCGCCCAGCGGTCGGCTCCGCGCGGCAGCACACCCGCCGCCGGGGATCCGCCGCCGCCGTCGTCCCCTCCCGACGCCGACGCCGGCCCGCCGGTGCGTACCGTGAGGGTGGCCGACCGTACTTCGGGCGGGGCCGAGAGCACGTCGTCGGGATAGGCGGTCAGCCGGCGGGAGACGGACCTGCCCGGCACGTCCGATGCCGTGAGCGTCATCCGGTCGCCGCGCGCGGTGATCTCCCGCCAGCCCGCGGCCGCCGCGACCCCCGCGGGGCGGTACTCCAGCCGCGCGTTCGCCTCGCGCGGCAGCGTCGCCGTCAACGCGCACGTCACCCGCAGCGTGTTCAAACCCGCCTGTCCGGGACGCACTTGGGCCTTCGCGCTGTCCGGAGCGAGGGACAGCGCCCTGCCGTCCGCCGAGCCGCCGCCTGTCGCCGCGACCGTGAGCCGTGCGTCCCGTGCCGCCGCGGCGCACCGCGTGCGGGCCCATGCGGACAGTTCAGCCGGCCCCAGCCGGTCGTTCCCGTCGATGTCGATACGGCCGCGTTCCCGGGCGGCCGGGAGCTCCGCCAGGTCCTCGACGTGGTCCACCGCGAGCTCTCCCGGAGCGACGACGAGCCCGTCGTACTGGCTGACGGTGAAGTTCCCGAGCGGGTGCGCGTGGGCGGCCCCGGCGGGGAGCACGGCCAGGGCCGCTCCCGCCGTCAGCGCGGCGAGAGCGGCAGCCGCGGTACGGCGCTTCACGGCTTCCCCCCGATCTCGGACAGCACGGACTTCGCCTCGCGCGTCCCCGTGGGCGAGAAGCCGGGGTTGAGACCGAGCGCGGTGCTCAGGTGCCGCCGCGCGGCCCGGTCGTCCCCCAGGGCGTGCTCGATCATCCCCCGGTGGAAGAGGAACGAGGCGTTGCGGTAACCGGGCTTGCCGGCCGTCGCCCGCTCCGCGTACCTCAGTGCCCGCTCGTCCTCGCCGTTCGCGTGCAGCGCCCAGGCGAGCGCGTCGGCCGTGTGGACGCTCTCGCGGCTCGACCATGCGGCGCGCGCCGACCTGAGCGCCGCGGCGGGGTCGCCGTGGTCGGCCTCGACGAGGGCGGATTCCAGATCGGTGGCGACGCCGTGGGCGCGGGCCAGGCGGGTCCACGTGCCGACGAGCCGGTACTGCTCCTCGGCCCGCCCGGGCCGGCCGGACGCCTCGTACAGTTCGCCGAGAGCGGCCAGTTGCCCGGGCAGCGGGTAGCGCCGTACGACCTCTTCGAGGTCCTTCAGGGCCCGCTTCGTGTCCCCCTGCGCGGCGTACGCGCGCCCGCGCCCCTCCAGCGCCGGCACGTGGCGCGGGTCGGCGCGCAGCGCCGTGGCGAAGTGCGCCCGGGCTCGTCCGTACTGACCTTGGGACCAGGCCAGCTGACCGAGCGAGGTCGCCACGTACGCCACGTCGGGCGGGGCGGACGCGGACTCCAGCGCGCGCAGCAGCACCCGGCGCGCGCCCTCGGCGTCGCCGCGCAGCTCCTGCACGTACGCGTACCGGGTGAAGACGGGGAGGCCGGGCCGGCGCCGGTCGGCGCGTTGGGCGGCCCGCCACGCCTCGTCGTAGCGGCCGAGTTCCACCAGAGCGTCGATTTCGCTGCACAACGCCCGCTCGCTGTACGGGTTGACGTCCAGTGCCCGGTTCGCCCGGCTCAGCGCGGTCGTGAAGTCGTGCCGGGCGGCGGCGAGCGCGGCCCGGCCGGCGAGGGCCGCGTCGTTGTCGGCGGCCGGGCGCAGTTTCAGCGACCGGCCGAAGGCCTTCTCCGCTCGCGGATACAGCGTGGGATCACCGCTGGTCCGGGCCTGTTCGACGTATGCCGCGCCCAGGGTCGCCCACCCGGTGGCGTCCTTGGGCTGTTCGCGCAGGTGCTGGCGCAGGGCGTCGATCCCCCGCCCGAGGTCGCCCGCCGCCAGCCGCTCGGCGGACAGGTCCGCCGTGAGGGCCGGCGGTGGACCGGCCCGGTCCGGGCCGCCGTCGGCCCCGATCGCCACCGACGTGGCGGTGAGTCCCACCGCCGCCGCCAGGAGCGCCGCGATCCGCCACCGCCGTCCGCCGCGCCGACCCTCGGTACCACGCTCCTGTCCTCGCTCGTGGCGTCGCGGCACGAACCGCGGCTTTCGTACGGGCATCCGTCTCGCCTTTCTCGGCTTCCTGGGGGTCCTGAAAGCGGGGCGGCCCCGAAGACGCCGCCCCGCGGTCGTGCGTCAGCCGAGCCAGGACCGGCGTGCGGGCCGACGCCGGGAGCGCACGTACGACATGCCGAAGCCGACGAGCAGCACGCCCACGGCGCCCGCCAGCGCCGAGGCGAGCATCACGGTGTTGTCGCCCCACGACGACGTGAGGGAGGCGGCGCCGCCCGTCAGACCGGTGGCGTCGGTTTTGGTGCCGACCTCCGCCCCCTTCCGGACGTCGGAGCCGGCGGTGGGCAGGGCGACGTACGGGAAGGTGTCGCCGAACTTCTTGTCGTTGGCGTCGACCGCGTCGCCCAGGTCGTTCTTCGCCCCGACGAGCTCGCCCTCGACGGTCTGCAGCGCGATGTCCAGCACGTCGTCGGTCAGCCGTCGTCCGTTCGGGAAGCCCGCGTTGTCGCCGTCCAGCACACCCAGCCGCTTGGGTTCGGCGACCGGCTTGACGGAGGTGTTGAGGCGCAGCATCTCCGACGGTGTGACGTTGGGCGGCTGGTTGAGGTCCTTGACGCCGGTGAGGAACACCGAGACGAGGTCGTCACGGGGTTCGGCCGGAGCCTTGACCTTGTGGATCGCCTCGACGAGCTTGGGCAGCTCCGGTTCGGTGACGTTCTTCAGGAAGTCGCCGTCGTTCTCGGGCGAGGAGGCGTTGAACTTGTCCTTGTCCTTGACCGGGTTGACGACCTCGTTGACCAGCGGCATGCCGAGCCGTGACACCCGCGTCCAGTGGCCGGAGGCGCTCTTGCGCTCGGTCGTCGCGTAGACGCCGACGACCGGCTGTTCCTCCGACTCGCGGATGTACGAGGTGGGCACCTGGAGGGCGATGGTGTTGACGTTGTAGCCCTTGAGGGTGTCGTTGCCGACCTCCGAGAGGTCACCGCCGTACAGCAGGTCGAAGACCCGCAGGTCGAGGAAGAACGGGTCGTCGGCCTGGCCCGCGAAGGCCTTCAGGCCGCCGGGGACCTTCTTCACCGCCTCGTCGCGCAGCTTCTGGTAGTCGGGCATCGACGCCTTGCCGACGTTCGAGGGGGCGACGGGCAGGTTCTTCGCCACCTTGTGGCGCGAGACGGCCTTCCCGCCCTCCTTGCGGATCAGCTCGATGTCGTAGGTCTGCGTGAAGTTGAGGTCCGGGTCGTCCAGGCTCTCCACGGCGCCCGTGTTGTAGAGGAAGGTGTTCTCGTTCTTGCGGTGGTCCTTGAAGGTGAAGCGGTACACCAGTTCGTCCTGGGCGTCGCCGTCACTGTCGATGTGCAGCTCGTAGCGCGCGTCGGTGGCGAAGGTGTAGAAGTTCGGCCCGCCCGCCGGTTCCTGGAACGGCAGCACGTTTGCCACCAGGGTCGTCGAGTCGGGATGGTCGGGACTGACGAACGCGTACACGTCCGTGTTGTCGAACTGCGGCTGCCCCGAGATCAGCGGCGCCTCCCGGTGGCTGGAAGCGTTCGCCGTCCGCGGCTCCAGGACGGCCACGCCGGCGGCCGCCAGACCGCCGCCGGCCAGTGCGCCGCAGGCGAGCAGAGCGATGCTCCCGCGCCTGCGCCACGTCCACACGCTTCTCCTGATTACGCCCATCTCGCCCGTCCTTCATCCGTCGTCTCGTCCGTCCCGGCTTGCTTGTACGTCCAGTACGTGCGGGGCGGCCGTCTTGTTCGGTCTCGACGGATGAAAGATCGGCGGGTTTCACGGACGACGTGCCGTACGAAGGGCTCCCGGGTGTCCCGGGGCCCTCGCCGCACCCCCGCCGACCTGGGGGTACGCGGGTGCCGCCGGCGCGCTCACCGCACGGCGTAGTCGGCGAGCGAACCCTCCAGCAGATCGAAGACGCGGTGGGCGGCGACGGTCACCGTCCCAGCGATCCGCTCGTTGCTCCGGCCGTCGAGGGTCAGCTCCAGGATGCGCTGGAACAGGACCCGGTGGGCGGCGCCCAGTTGGGCCGCCGCGGCCCGGGGGGTGATGTCGTCGGGGGCGGCCGCCGTCTCGGTCGCGAGGAGTGCGGCGAGGGCGCCCTCGCGCTGGTCGTGCAGATCGCGGAGCCGGGCCAGCAGCGTAGGGCTGTCGGCGATCATCCGGGCGAAGGGCGCTCCCGAGAACCCGATGACCGGGTCGTGCCGCTCGACCCCGTCGAGGAACGCGCGGCGCAGCGCCGTGAGCGCCGATTCCCCCTCGGCCCGGGCGTCGACCGTGCGGGCCAGGCCCGCGACGAACTCGTCCTGGTGGTCGAACGCCAGATCCTCCTTGCGCGCGAAGTAGTTGGTGACCGTCTTCTTGGCGACCCGCGCGGCCGCGGCGATCTCGGTGATGGTCGTGGTCTCGAAGCCGTTCTCGATGAACAGCCTGGTCGCGTGGTCGGAGATGAGCTGCCTGGTCTCCTGCTTCTTGGACTCGCGAAGCCCCATCGGTTGGATACTCATGGGGGAATCTTACACACGACGTAAAACTATGCTTGACGCATGACGCACACTCGGCCTAAGTTTACGTCTGTCGCAAATTTAGCTCCCCTCATCTGCCTGGAAGGCACCCTTTGCGCCCCTCTCTCCAAACCACCTTCGCCGCGGCCCTCGACCGCGAGAACGCCGAGCGCAGCCGCAGGACCCGGCGCTCGGACCGCCGACTGCCGCCGACCGCCGCGCGGGGCGGGAACTTCCGCCCGACCAACGCTCCCCGCAGGGGGTCCTACTGACCCCGCCCGCCTCACCCGCTTCCCACCCGCTGTACGCAGGAAGGCTTCACGTGACCGATTTCGATGCCGGCGCCGAATTCGACCGCCAGGTCAAGACGCTCCTCGACCTGGGATACCCGGCGCTCGCCGGACTGACCGAGCCGGCGTTCCGCGGCCTCGTCGAACCGCTGCGCGCCCCCGTTCTCGCCCGGCAGGCGGCCATGGAGCCGCCCGCCGAGGGCCGCGTCCCCTTCCTGCTCGTGGTCACCAGGGCCCTCGTACCGCTCGAGGCGTCGGTGCCCCTGACCACGCTCGCCGGCAAGAGCCGCCCGGGCGTCATCGAGCGCTTCTACGCCCCGGGCGAGCTGGAGCGGTTCGTCTCCCTCGAGGAACTGGGCCTCCCCGAGGGCGAGGCGTACGTCGTCTTCGACATCGACCGGGGTGAGGAGTTCTGCGACGTCGTGCCCCTGGACGCCCTGGCCGCGATCGGGGAGCGGGGCCGTACTCCGCTCACCATCGAGGAGGGCCTGGCGTTCTTGACCCAGTACCCCGAGGCCCTGGCCAAGAACAAGTGCTTCTCGCTCGCCGGCAGCCGCTTCGGGGACCGCCGGGTCCCGGCACTGTGGATCAGCAAGGGCGCCCCGAAGCTGGGCTGGTGCTGGGAGGGCAACCCGCACACCTGGCTCGGCCTCGCCTCGGCCGGCGACCGCGGCCGCTGACGGGCGCGGGCCGGGGCGGCCGCCGCTCAGGCCGTCCGCACCACCGCCCGGTGCACGGCGCCCAACTGCCCCGGGGTGATCCGCAGGCGCAGCGAGGAGCCCGTCGACACCACCTGAACGGAGGGGTCCTTGGACGTCACCGACGAGACGGGCCGCTGCCACACCAGGTCGACGGTGCCGCCGTCGCGCAGCGGCCCGGAGACGCAGACCGTGGCCGTGCCCCCGCTCTCACGGATCATCACGCTCGCGGGCGCGGACGCGGAGACGTCCCCCACGCTCCCGGCCAGCCAGAAGTTGATTCCGGTGAAACCGAGCGAGGGGACGACCACGCCCTGCTGGCCCGTGGTGTTGGCGAGCACCTCGAGCCAGGAGGTGTCGGCGGCACGGGCGGAGGTCCGCGCGGCGGTGGCGCCCGGCATGAGGACGTACGCGTACGTCGCCGAGGTCGGGTCGGTGCCGTGGTCGAACCACAGGGTCAGATAGCGGCGGGTGACGGGGGTGGCCGAGCCGCCGGCGTTGATGTCCGACCAGGCCCCGGTACGGGCCTGGCGCGACGCCCTGACGGTTGCGCCGCCGGGGAAGACGTAGCCGCCGTGCCCGGCGAGGTGGGCCCAGCGCGTATCGGTGAGGGTGGCACTCCAGCCCGGGGTGGCGGGCTGGGCCGAGCCGTCGGCGGTGAAGGCGTGCACGCCGTTCGCCCCGAGATTGCGGTTCTCGACGACCGTTTCGACGCCCGCGGCGTCGCGGCCGTGTATTCCGCCGCCGAGGCACACGACGGCGTCGTCGAGGAAGAACCACGACTTCTTCGCCATCAGTGTGGACGACAGACCCCTCAGGTACTGGCCGACCGCCGCGTACGTCCCGTCGGTCGCGCCGCCGACCCAGCGGACGTCCGGGCGGGTCACGCCCCAGGTGCCGCCCTCGCCGTCGGCGAGCGGCTTGCGGGAGACGGTGGTGCCGGGCAGCCGGCCGGGGTCGACGGTCGGCCAGAAGTCGTCGCTGTACTGGCCGTTGGCGAAGTCCTCGCCCCACCAGTAGAGCATTCCGGAGCCGGTGTGCCAGCCGCGGACGTTCTCGCCGTTCCCGTTCTCGTAGTACGTGATCCGTCCGGATGCCATGGAGAGTCCGGCCGCCCAGCCGGGCCTGCGGTGGACGGCCCGGTCCATGCAGGGGAAGAGCCGGTGGCCGACGGGTTCGGCGGCCGGCGCGGCGGACGAGCCGTCGATCGCGTGCAGTCGCGCCAGCTGGGCCACGCCCAGGGCGGGGCTGGTGAGTACGGGGCTGAAGTAGTCGCGGGCGATCCATCCCTTGACCATCGCGTCCCAGCGGGCCTTCTCGGCGGCGGACGCGCTCCGCGCGAGCAGCGCGACGCAGGCGATGATCGAGTGGCCGCGCAGATGGTCGTCCTGCCTCAGCGCGCGGGTGTCCGCCTTCTGCACGCCGCGGCTGATCGCGCGTCCCGAGACGCCGTCCATCACCAGCCCGTTGAAGAGGAACGGCGCGTACGCCTTCTCGACCGAGTCGAGCACCGTCTGGCGGCCGCCGTCGGTCACTTCCCACGCGGAACCCTTGAGCAGGGCGAAGAGCATCGCCAGCCCCCCGAGCATGACCTGACCGTACGACCCGGCGTAGGGGACGTAGGTGTGCTGGACGAAACTGCCGTCGGCGTAGAGGCCGTCGCCCGAGGTGACGTACGGGAAGACGCGCGACAGGGCGTCGCGGGCCAGGGCGAGCTTGCCCGCGCTCCCGCCCACGACGCCGCGCAGGGCCAGGACGCGGCACAGGTCGACGCGGTTGGCTCCGGTGGAGGTGCCCGTGTAGTTCGCGACCACGCTGTCGGGGACGAAGTGGTCGACCGCCGCGCAGTGTTCGGCGATGCGGGCGGCGCCGAGATCGGCGTACAGCAGGACGTCGATGTCGAGCAGGGCCTGCGGGATGCCGATCTGCCAGCTGTACCAGTTGCCGTAACGGGTGCGGCCCGCCCGGTACGCCTGGTCGTGGAGGTGGTCGAGGCCGGTGAGGATGCCGGCGCGCAGGGCGGCGTCGCCGGTGAGGCCGGTGCCCGGCTGCGCGTACGCCTCGGCGAGGGTGCGCAGCCGGTGGTAACTGGTGTGGAGGTTGCCGGAGTACGTGTACGACTCGGCGTCGGTGTCGGGTTCCGGGTCCGCGTACGGGAGGTCGGGCCACAGGGAGCCGGCCGACGGCGCCATGGACGAGCGGAGACCGGCCGCTGTGGCGCCGAGATCGGCCAGTCTGCCCGCGTACGGCTCGGCGGCGGACGGGAAACCGCTGCCGAGGAGGAGGTCGCGCCAGGTGAGGCGGAGGGCGTCGTAGGCGTCGGCCGCGTGGGCGGCCGGTGCGGACAGGCCCGCCCCGGCGCCCGCCACGGCGACGGCGGCGCGCAAGAGGGTGCGGCGGGAGGGGAGGCGGGCAGGCGGCAGGGAGTCCATGACGGAGGAACCTCCGGTTTTGGGGCGCGTGTGACCCGGAACCACGCTTGGGGTAAGCGGTTTCTCCCACATGGTCGGACGCCGCGTCAATGGACCTGACGCAGGCGCCGTCGGGCGCGACGGGGTGCCGTCGTCACGAGGCGCGGTTGGGGGGCCGCGTCGGCGCGGCCCGGTCGGCGGACAGGCCCCCGCAGAAGCCGCCGGGCGCGCGCGAACATCACGAAGCCCCCCGGAGCCGACGCTCCGGGGGGCCCGATGTGCCTGACATCAGGTCAGGCGACCGTGATGTTCTCCGCCTGCGGGCCCTTCTGGCCCTGCGTCACGTCGAAGGTGACGGTCTGGCCTTCCTGGAGCTCACGGAAGCCGGAGGAGTTGATGTTGGAGTAGTGAGCGAAGACGTCCGGTCCGCCGCCGTCCTGGGAGATGAAGCCGAAGCCCTTTTCGGAGTTGAACCACTTGACGGTTCCGCTGGCCATGCTGGTGCCTTTCAGTCGATATCGGATCCGCACCGCGCGGACCCGGAGGTGATCGCCCTGGTCCTTTGGCACTGCACAGCAAAGCGCCCACGCCATAGCGCGGGCAGGAACTGCGAACCACGACATCTGCGAGCGACGTTACACGGCGGAACCGCCTCTCACCAGAGAGCAACGTCCAATCAGTGACACGACAACCGCCGGACGGAGGGGGGTGCGGGGCGTCCCTCCGACCGCGAAACGGTCAGGAGGGCCCCGGCGGCACGGGCGAACGGCCTCGGTGGGGCCGTGCGGACTATGTGTCGATGCCGGTCACCGCGGTGGGGCCGAGCGGCGCCCGGTCCTCGGTGAGCCCGGCCTTCCGCAGCGCGGCGACGGCCACCTCCTTGGCGTGTGCCTCCGCACTGCGGCTGTCGTCCGCGTCGACCTCCAGGCGGATGCTGAACGTGCCGTTGTCGTTGACGGTGAGGATGTCCAGGTCTTCCGTCTGGCCGAGGGAGGTGTGCTGGGGGTCGGCCGGGCGCAGGTGCCGCACCACGGCGGTGCGCGCGGTGTCGGGCACGTCGCCGAGGAACGTTCCCGGGATGGAGATGACGTAGGTGGTCATGCGGACTCCCTTGTCTGGACGTGTACGTCACGCATACCCCGTGCCGGCGCGATTCCTCGGAGACGGCCGATGTACGCCGGCCGGGCCACTCGGGGCGCCGGTCGGAGCGTCATGGCGTACGCCGCGACCGTGCCGGACGCGTCGCGCTCAGGTGCTCCGCGACGCGTTCTCCCCAGGTGCGGATGTCGGCGCGGGTACGGGACACGTGCAGGTCGGCGTGCGGCAGCACCTCGGCAAGGGCCTGCGCCGTCGACAGCGGGTGCCCCGGGTCGTCCGCCCACGCCAGGATCAGCGTCGGCCGGCGCAACGCCGCGACCGCCGTACGGGCGGGCAGGTCGGACCGCGCCAGCCCCCGCAGTACGGACGGCAGTACGCGCTCGGAGGGCGTGGGCGGGAAGGCGGGAACGCCGGCCGTCACCGCGGGACCCGGCCGGCGCTGCCGGGCCGCAATCCAGGCATCGGCCCCCTCCCGTTCGACGGTGTCGGCGGATGCCAGGTTGGCCCGCGCGTACGCCAGACGCGTCTCCCAGGCCGTCGGCGGGACGAGCAGGGCCAGCCGGGAGAACCGGTCCGGGGCCCGCACGGCGGCGTGCAGCACGGTGGCGCACCCCATCGACGCGCCGGAGGCGTCGACGGGACGCGCGGCGCCCAGGTGGTCGAGCAGGCCGAGCAGGTCGTCGGCGAGTGCGGCGTAGGTGTAGTCGGCGTCCACCGGGCCGCCGGTGGAGCGGCCGTGCGCACGGGCGTCGTAACGGACCAGGCGCCGGCCGCCGGCGAGCAGCGGCGTCCAGTCGAACAGGCCCATCCGGTCCTCGACGGCCTGACTGACCAGGCCGCCGTGCGCGTACACGGCGAGGGGGCCCGTACCGGCGTCGTCGTAGACCAGCTCCGCCCCCCGGTGCCGGAAGCGGCCCTCCCTGACCTCGTGCGCGCCCACCGCCGTCACCTCCCCGCCGCACCCGATGCCGGGATGCCCGTCGCGGCGGCGCCGCCCGTGACCCGCTCGGCCTCCACGCCCGGTACCTCCGGCTCGCCTGCACCCGCTCCGGGGCTCTTCCTCCAGTACGCCACCCGGGCGGGCCCCGCGCGCGCCGTGGGCCCGGGGCCCGGCCGTACGCGTCGGGGAGCGGCTGTGCGTACTGCACATGTCGGAGCACGTGCCGGGCCCCGTGGCCGAGAGCACCCCCGGGCGGCGGCCGAACCCGGCCTGGCCCAACGTACGTCCGGGCGGACCGGCGTCAAGGCGACCGGGACACGGTCGCAGCCCCTGTACGGGCCCCGTGATCAGCCCTGCCCGGCGGAGGTCCGCTGCTGTGGCACCACCACACGGGTGAAGGCCCCTCCCCGGGCCGTGAGCCGGCTCCAGGTTCCCTCCTCGACGACGCGTCCCGACTCCAGGACGGCGATGCGGTCCGCGCGGCGGATGGTGGCCGGCCGGTGAGCGATCCAGAGGGTGGTGCGGGTGGCCGAGGCGGCCGTGAGCGCGGCGGCGAGTTCGGCGTCGCCGGCCGTGTCGAGGTGCGCCGTCGTCTCGTCGAGGACCAGGACGCGGGGATCTGCCAGCAGCGCCCGGGCCAGGGCGATACGGGCGCGCTGGCCGCCGGACAGCGTCGTGCCGCGTTCGCCCACAGGGGCGTCGAGGTCCGTGACGAAACGGTCGATGCCACAGGCGCGCACGACGTCGGCGAGTCGGTCGTCGCTCGCGTCGGGGGCGCCGAGGCGGAGGTTGTCCGCGAGGGTGCCGTGGAAGAGGGGCGTCTCCTGGCCGACGACGGCCACGGCGCGGCGCAGGCCGGGTTCGGGCAGGTCGCGCAGGTCCACCGGCGCGGAGCCGTCGGCCGGCAGGAGCTCGACAGCCCCGCCGGACGGGTCCCAGAACCGTGCGAGGAGGTGGGCGCAGGTGGACTTGCCCGCCCCCGAGGCGCCGACCAGGGCCACGGTCTCGCCCGCGTGGACGGTGAGATCGACCCCGTCGAGTACGGGTGCGCCGCCGTAGTCGAACCGGACGTCGCGCAGGCGTACTCCGAGCGGGCCGGCGGGCAGCTCCCGCGGCGCGGCGGCTGCCGGGGCTCCCGCGACGGCCGTGACCGCCGCGCCGACCCGGGCGGCCGCCGGGCGCAGTCCGCCCGCCTGGCCGAGTGCCGCGGCCGCTTCGGCGGCCGGCGCCAGGGTGCCGAGCGCCAAGGCCATGGCGGCCGGGGCCCACGGGCCGTCGAGCCGCCCGGCGGCGACCGAGTGCGCGGCGATCGCGACCACGGCGACCACCGCGGCGACCACCAGCGCGTCGCGCACCGCCGCGGCGGTCGCCTCCCAGGACTGCTCGGCGCGCTGGGCCGCGGCCAGGTCCGCCCCTGCCGAGGCGAGCCGCGCGCGCCGGCGCGGCAGGGCGCCGAATGCGAGCAGTTCGTGCAGGCCGTCCACCGTCTGTACGGCCTCGGCGGACAGTTCGGCCGCCGCCGCGCGCGTCCGGGCTCCCCGTACGGTCCTGCCCCGCCCTTCGAGGAGCGGGGCGAGGACGAGCAGGACCGCCACCGGAACCACCGCGAGGAGCATCCGGGGCTCGACGACGGCCAGTGTGAGCGTCCCGCCGCCGAACACCGCCGCCGACGCCATGAGCCGGGCGGTGGCGTGGGCGTAGAAGAACTCCAGCGCCTCGACGTCCCCCATGGCCGTCGCGGCGAGATCGCCGCTGCGCCGGCCGCCGATCCGGGCCGGCGCGCTGCGCGCCAGACCGTCGAAGACCCGTACGCGCAGCTCGGCGAGGACGCGGTACGCCAGGTCGTGCGAGAGGTCCATCTCGCGCCAGGTGGCGAGCGCCCGTACCAGCACGAGCGCGACGAGCGCCGTCACCGTGGCGGCGGAGGGCGCCGCGCGGTCGACGACGGCCGCGCCCACCGTGTGGGCGGCGAGGGTCACCAGCGCGACGAGCGCGGCCTGGTCGACGAGCGCGGCCGCGCAGGTGCGCGCCACCGTGGCCCGGTGCGGTCCGAGGGCGGGCAGCAGGGCCCGCAGGGGCCCGCGCTCTCCGGCGGGGGTGGGCTTCATGCGGCTCGTCCTGCTTCCTTCGTCTGCTTCGGTTCCTGCGTCCGCCCGGCCTCGACCAGTCGGGCGTAGAGTCCGCCGTCCGCCATGAGGGCGTCGTGCTCGCCGACGGCCCGCACCCGGCCGCCGTCGAGCACGACGATCCGGTCCGCGTGGCGTACGGAGTCAAGGCGGTGGGCCACGACGACGCAGGTGCGTCCCCGGGCGGCCTGGGCGAGTGCCGTGCCGATGCGGGCCTCCCCGCGTTCGTCCACGGCGCTGGTCGCCTCGTCGAGGACCAGGACCCGCGCGTCGGCCAGCAGGGCCCTGGCGAGGGCCAGCCGCTGCCGCTGTCCGCCGGACAGCGTGGCGCCGCGCTCCCCCACCACGGTGCGGTATCCGTCGGGCATGCGGGCGATCTCGTCGTGGATGCCCGCCGCGCTGGCGGCTTGGCGCAGTTCGTCGTCGGTCGCGCCGCTGCGGGCCAGACGGAGGTTGTCGGCGACGGAGGCGTGGAAGAGGTACGTCTCCTGGGAGACGACGGCGATGCCGGCCCGCAGCGAGTCCAGGGTGTAGTGCGTCGTGTCCGTGCCGTCAGCCAGGACCCTGCCGCGCTGCGGGTCGTGGTGGCGCGTCAGCAGGGCCAGGAGGGTCGACTTGCCCGCACCGGAGGGGCCCACCACGGCCGTCGTGGCGCCGGCCTCGGCGGTGAAGGTGACGCCGTCCAGCGCGGGGCGCCGCGCGCCCGGATACGTGTACGTCACGTCGTCGAAGGAGATGCTCGGCGGACCGTCCCAGTCCGCCCGCCGCCGGCCCCCGTCGGGTACGCCGCCCGGTGCGGTGCGCAGGGCGGCGATGCCGTCGGCGGCCGAGACGCCCAGGTAACCGGCGTGCCATTCCCTGGACAGGTCCCGCACGGGGCGGAAGCACTCCGAGGAGAGCATCAGCAGCACGTAGGTGCCGGTCGCCGTCGCGTTCTGCGAGACGGCTGAGGCGCACGCCACCAGAGCGGCGGCGGCGGTGCCGCCCTGGATCGCGAGGTCGGTGAGCCCGGTGTCGACGAGGGAGACGCGGAGCTTGGCCACGGTGGCGCGGTGGAGGGCCGCCGACCGGTGCTGCAGCCGCTCACGGGTCCGGCCGACGGCGCCGGCCGCGCGCAGGGCCGGCATGCCCTGCAGCGCTTCGAGGTAGTCGGCCGCCAGGTTCTCGTAGCTGTCCCAGTGCTCACGGCCGCGGTCCGCCAGGAGCCGGTCCCACCAGCGGGGGGCCAGGAGCGCCACCAGGAGGGCGGGCACCAGGGCGAGGAGGGCGTACGGCTCGACGACGGCGACCACGGCGAGCAGCAGCGGCGGGACGGCACAGGTGACCAGCAGCTGCGGCAGGTAGCGGGAGACGTAGGCGTCCACGCCTTCGACCCCGTCGACCAGCGTCGCGCGGACGGCCCCGGCGCGGGCCCCGTCGAGGTGGGCGGGCCCCAGTTCGCCGAGCCGCCGCAGGAGATCGTCGCGCGACCGCACCCTTACCCGTGCGCCCGCCTCCACGGCCGTACGCCGCTGCCACCGGCTCAGCCCGGCGCGGGCGGCCACGGCGACGAGCACCGCGCCGAGCAGGACCGGGAGTTGACGTGTGTCGCCGCGGGCGACCGCGGAGAGCGCGACGGCCAGCAGGACGGCCTGGACGAGGTGCGTCAGGGCCACCGCGACGAGCAGGGCCGTCGCGCCGAGCAGCGCGCCGCGCGCCGCACCGGCGGCTCGCGTCAGCTCCGGGTGAAGCATCACTGGTGATCATCTCTTCCCATGACGAGTCCGTGCACGATCCAGTCGCGGCCGCGCGCACCGCCGAGCGCGGCGCCGAGGTCGGCCTGCTGCCAGGAGCCCACCGGGCGCGACGCCAGGCCGAGTTCGGTGGCGGCGTACTGCGCGAGGCCCGCCGCGTAGCCCGCCGTCAGGTGGTCGCGGCGGATGCGGGCCGCGTCCGCGTCCCCGGGGCATCCGTGGGCGAGCAGCACGGCTCCGGATTCGGCCATCCACGCCTGGCCCGCCGCCCAGCGGGCGAGCGTCGGCCGGGCGTCGCCGGACGCGAGCGTGCGCAGGGCGGGGCCCCGTCCGTGCTCCGGCGGCGCGCCGTCGCCGTCGCGGGCGAGTTCGAGCAGCGCGGGCCGTGCGCCGCCGACGGCCACACACCACCGCGGTCCGCCGTACGGCGAGGCTTCTGCCGCACACGCCAGGACGTACGCGAGGTCCTCCGGCGTGGGAACGCCGCGCAGCGGCGGCGGGGCGCTGCGCCGGGACACCGGCGTCCGGCCGGACCCGCTCGCGGCCGCGGGCGCCCACTCCCGCGCGGGCGCCCCGCTCGCCGCCGACTCCTCCAGGGCGCGCCAGGTCCGGGCCAGTACGGGCGTGACGTCGTCGGCTCCGTCCCGGGCCCGCGGGGGCGGTCCGAGGCCGCACGCGGCCCAGCGCCGCAGGTCGTCCGCCAGGCGGCCGGGCGCCGGGCCGAGGCCGGCCACGGCGAGGGGATGCTGCGGTTCCGCTCCCGGCCACAGCCGTCGGCTGTGCGCCGGGTCCGGCAGGCCGGCCGCTGCCGCCAGCAGGGCGCCGTCGGCGTCCAGGCACACCTGGTCGGCGCCGGCCCGGGCGAGCGCCGCGGCGGCGTGGCCGGCGTCCAGCAGCAGGAGGGGCAGCGCGCGGTGCGCGTAGTGCGAGACCGTGCGGCGGGCGGTGACGGTGAGCACGACGAGCGTGCGGCCCGGCGAGCCTGCGGGAGCGGGACCGCGCGGGTGCGCCCGGTGGGTCAGCGGGTCGTAGGCGTGGCGCCCGGCGGGCAGGGAGCCCGCGCGGCCGACCAGGAGGTGGGCACCGACGGGGTGGAGCGCCCCCGCCGAAGGGGCCGGCCGCAGCCGCCCGTTCGTGCCGGGGAGGGCAGCGAGCGCGTGCCGCAGCACGTGGTCGAGGTTCGGTGCGGCTCCCGCGGCGAGGGGCCGCGCCGGGGAGGTCCACCCGGCGGCCCCGCCTGCGCGGGTGTCCGGGCCGGGGAGGGCGCTCGACCGGGCCTCGGCGAGCGCCGTGCGGGCCACGTCGCCCGTGGTCGCAACGGGTGAGCTCACGTGGTCTCCCCTCCCTCACATGTGCGGCGGCGGTGTGAGCGTGAAGTCCTGTGGCGCGCGCGGCGGCGACGACCGCCACCCGCGGGCCAGCGCCGCCTCGGTGAACCGCGGGCTGCCGAAGTAGCCGAAGGCGGCCGGGGCGTTGGGTATGAGGCCCGACACGAGCACGCGGGCCACCCGGAGCGGGGTCGCGGCGACGTCCTCGGTCGTCAGGTCGAAGGTGACGACCCGGTGCCCGCCGGCCGCGAGCCGGCCGTCGAGGGCGCTGCGGCTGCCCGGCGCGACGTCACTGATCGCCACGACGCCGCCGACCGGGTCGGTGAAGCGTTTCGCCAGCGGGGTGACGCGTTCGTCGAGCCACACCTGCACGTGCGCGCCGAGGTCGCGGACGGCGGCGAAGTCGGCGCCGCAGTCGTCCAGGTAGCGCCGGTCGGCCCGGTGCTCCAGGTACAGGCCCGGTGCGAACATGCCCGCGTCGACCGCGCGGAAGACCCAGCCGTCGCGGTCGACCGCGCCCTGGGTGAACACCCACGTGTGCACGGCTTCGAGCACGGCCTTGCGGGCGGCCTCCGCCGGGTCGTACCGGCAGGCGAAGCCGGCGGCGTAGAGGCGCCGGTGCGGGTCGTAGGCCAGTGCGGCCATGCAGGGCGCGAACTCGGACGGCATCTCGACGATCGAGATGTCCAGGTCGCAGCCGGCGAGGTCGGCGGTCAGCCCGGGCACGCTGCCCGGGTCGACGCCCCGGGCAGGTCCGTCGAGGTGCCACCACAGTTCGAGGGCGTCCCGCTCGACGACCTCCAGCAGTCCGCGCTCCACGGCGTCGTCGAAGCCCTGACCGGTGGCGATGCCCGCGTAGTTCAGGTGATGCGTACGGGGCAGCGAACGCAGCTCGCCCTGACGCCAGTTGAGGTACGTGAGGGCGACGGGCGCCCAGCACTCCGCCGCGCCCTCGTTCCCCCGGGCCCACAGGGCGGGCGTGTCCTCGTCGAACGGCCGGTAGGGGAAGCCGGGACGGCCGTACTGCCAGGGCGCGTACCGGGGAAGGTCGTCGGTCCCGTACAGCCGCAGGCCCTCCTCGCGCAGCCGGCGTGCCGTCGCCCGCCGGGGCGCGTCCGGGTGTCCCGGCGGCGGCAGCCGGTTGCCGCAGTAGCGCTCCATCGCCTCGGCGACGGCGGCGACGCGCGCCCCGCGCGGATCGCCGAACGTGGTGCCGAGCGCGACCCGGTCGGCCGGCCAGGCGCCGAAGCGCCGGGCGTCGGCGACCTCGGCGGTCATCGCCGTGTAGCGGGGCGGCGCGCCGGTGGGATGGGCGACCGGCTCCACGCCCCGGATCAGCCCGCAGAGGGGGTCGACGAGTGCATCGATCGGCACGGCCTGCGGGGCCACGCTGTTGCTGGTCAACGGCAGATCTCCTGGGCGGGGACGACACGCGCGACGCGGTGCCGGGCGGGGACGGCGGGCAGTGACAGTGCGCTGCTTTCGAGCAGTACGGTCCGGTCTGACGGGTGGAGCCGGGTGGCGGTGACCGGATCTTCGCCGGAGTGCGGATTCCGGGCGTGGGCGGGGAAGTGGTGGCCGCCGACTTCGACGCGCAAGCGTGTCCCGGCGGCCAGCCGGCGGGACACGAATCCGAGGGGCACCGGAAACGTGGCGGCCTCGTTCCTGGGGTCCGTGCGCCGTACGACGCCGGTCCCCAGGTGGTCGGCCACTCCCCGCGGGTCCAGGGCGACGACGCGTACGAGCCAGTCGGCGGTCGGTGTGTCCGCCACGGCCGTCAGCGAGGCCGCGGCCTCGCCGAGGAGGTCCACGGGGCGTGGCAGGGGCGCGGTGACCAGCAGGCACCGGTCGGCGCGGCCCGTCTGCGGTACGTCCAAGTGGTCGGACCGCAGCGGTTGTTCGGGGTCGGCCGTGAAGTGCTCTCCGCCGATCAGGCGCAGGCTTGTGCCGAAGGGGTGGACCGTGGGCTCAGGGGTGTCCGCCATGGAGGCCCACCATCCGCTGCCACCCAGCGCGGCCACGCCGCGGCGGCCGTCGGACAGTTCTCCGGCGAGCGCGGCGCGCGCCCAACGGGCGTACAGGCGGCCGAGGTCGAGCCGGTGCTCAGGACGGGCCTCGGGTCCCGGTGACGCCGTCAGCGCGTGTCCCCAGGGGCCCATCAAGAGCCGGGCCGGGCCGCCCCAGCTCCGCCACAGCGCCACGGTGTCGTCGCGGAAGGGATCACGGGCGCCGCCCACCGCGAGCAGCGGCATGCCGGCGGCCGCACCGCGCAGGACGACGTCGTCCTCCCTCCTGTGCCGCCACAGTCCCGGCCAGGAGGGCAGGGGGCGCCCGAGCCGGTGCGGGAAATCGGTGACGGGAAGCCGGTCGAGCAGCAGCGGGTCCCTGGCGAGCACCGCTTCGAGGGCGGTCTCGTCGGACGACCGCCGGTCGCCGTGCGCGGCCCACCAGCCCGCCCTGGCCAGCAGGCGCTCCGGCCCGCCCGTCTCGCGCGCCGTCTCGGCGGCTCCCAGGGCGGGGACCGCGGCGATCACGGCGTCGGGGCGGCCGTCGGCCGCTCCCAGCGCGGCGGCCAGCGCGCAGTACGCGCCGTACGAACTGCCGTACGCGACGACCTTCCCACCGCACCAGGGCTGGCGGCGCATCCAGCGCACCGTGGCCGCGCCGTCCGTCTCCTCGTTCCGGTACGGCTGCCACCGCCCGTCCGAGGCGTGCCGCCCGCGGACGTCCTGCGCCACGGCGGCGAAGCCCAGCGATGCCCAGGCGCGCAGCTCGGCGCGATGACGGCGGCGATCGTACGGGGTGCGGACGAGGACGGCGGGGAACGGCCCGTCGCCCTGGCCACCGGCCGGAAGGCACAGGTCCGCGGCGAGGCGGGCGCCGTCCGGCATGACGACCGGCTGCTCCCGGAACCGCGCGGCCTCAGCCCGCCGGACGGCGCGGGGAGCCGCGCGGGAGGCGGGTGTCGCCTGCTCGCGCGTCACAGACGGGTCGACAACCGGGGGCGACTGATCCCGCGTCACGGACGTCTCGCCACCACGGGGCGGCTCATCCCGCGTCACGGACGTCTCGACAGCCGGGGGTGACTGCTCGCGCGTCACGGATGCGCCGTGTCCGCTGCCGGCGCTCATGCGGGTGCGCCCTGGGGGCCATGGGCGGCGGCCACGGCCTCCCCGGCCGTGCGGGGCTCCCGGCCGGGGAGGGCACGCGCGGCCGCCGCCCGGGAAGCGCCGGCGGCGCCGGTACGGGGGCTGAGCGGGGCCACCTCCGGTACGGGCAGGACGAGGTGTTCGCCGACGGTCAGGTCCCGCAGGTCGACGCGGCGCAGTCGGCGGCGTACCGGAAGACGGCCCGCCCGGGGCCGCCCCGCGCCGGCCCAGTCGACGAGGTCGGCGGTGAGCAACTCCGCGATCAGCGCGGCCGATGCCTCGCCGCCCGCCCCGGCGGTCTCCGCCGACCGGCTGCCCGACCAGTACGCGGCGAGTTCGCGGTGCGCGGCCGTGGCGGCGAGCCGCCGCAGGCGCACGTGCGCCGAGGTGACGTCGCCGGGTGCGGCGGCCAGGGGCTCGATCCACGCCTGGAACCCCTCGCGGTGGCAGCGCAGCCACGCCGTGCCCCGCTCGGGCAACCGGTCCGCGGCGTCCCAGAGGCCCTCGGGGACCGGCGAGTCGAGACACCACACCACCGCCGCCGTGCCCTGCGGGGACCCGACGCCCCGCTCCGCCATCGCGGCCACGTCGTCGGGACACACGAGCCCGGTCTCCGCCCCTTCCGCGACGATCCGCCGTGCCAGCGTGTCGGTGAGGGCCGCGTCGCCGAGGAGGAAGACGGTTCGCCCTTCCAGGGGCCGTACGGGGGCGGCGCGTTCCGCGAATCCGGCCTCCTCGAAGGCCAGCACCAGCTTCTCCAGTGCGGCGCTCCCCCTCGGACCGCCCGCGAACCTCGCCATCAGCTCCCCGACCGTCACCTCCGCGGTGTCGACGCGCAGGAACTCGCCGTCCTGCGTCCGTACCGCGACGCCCGTTCCGGGGACGGCGACGATCTCAACGCCTGGTGCGAGTCGGCTGACGGTCACAAGAGGGCTCCTGGGGTGAGGGATGGGCCGAGCTGGCCACGGCCGGGCTGTCACGAAGAGAGGAGCGGGGACGCCCCCACCCCCCAAGGGAACCCCCCCCCCTCCCTTCCCTCCCCCCCCCCCCCCCGACACCAACCACCCCCCCCCCCCCCCCCCCCCAAAAACTCTCTCA
>NZ_JBWKLQ010000012.1:33296-65682 GCF_056429965.1 Streptomyces sp. NPDC046122
GGAGAAGAGGGGAGGGGGGGAAAAGGGGGTTTCTGGGGGGGGGGGGGGGGCTGGGCTGGTAATGGTGGGGTGTCAAGGAGGGGGGGGGAGGACCCCCCCAAACCACGGGGCGGCCCCGCTCCGTTGCCGTTACTTGCTCTCGTCGACGGTGAGGTCGGCCGCGTCGGCCGCGACGTCATCGAAAGGGTTCTCGACGAGGGCGTTGGAGTGGGTGGCCGACAGGTGCGCCAGCTGGCCCTGCTCGGCGATCGGGCTGAACACCTTGTGCTGCTCCATGAGGAGTCTCCATTCGCTCGGGGAATCACGGCCGCCTGGCGGCGCCGCACGACAGACACTAATGAATATGATTATCGTTTCGCAATACCTCTTCGGCGGGCAGAGGGTGATCTGGGTAACACACGGGCCAACCCCCTTCCGGATCCCGGCCGATGCGCCCGGCGACGCCCAGCACGTCGGCGAGCAGCCGGGGCGTGACGACGCGGTCCGGCGGCCCGTCCGCCGCCACGCGCCCGCCGCGCAGCGCCACCACGCGGTCCGCGAAGCGCGCGGCGTGCCCGAGGTCGTGCAGCACCATCACGACGGTCAGGTTTCGCTCCTCACGCAGCCTCACCACGGTCTGCAGCACCTCCAGTTGATGCCGCAGATCGAGGTAGGTGGTGGGTTCGTCGAGGAGCAGTACGCCGGTGTCCTGGGCCAGCGACATCGCCAGCCGCACTCGCTGGCGCTCGCCGCCCGAGAGGGAATCGACCATGCGGTCCGCCCAGTCGGCCACCCCCACGTCGGCGAGCGCCCGCGCGCACACCTCGTCGTCGCCGTCCCGCAGCATGCCGAGTGGGCCGCGTGCCGCGTACCGCCCCTGCTTCACCAGCTGGCGCACCGTCATGCCGGGAACGCCGGGCGACGACTGGTGCAGCAGGGCGACGCGACGCGCGGTGGCCCGGCGGGACAGGTGCGCGAGGTCGTCGCCCTCCAGCACGACCCGGCCGGCCGACGGGCGCAGCAGCCCGGCGGCGAGCCGCAGGAGTGTGCTCTTGCCGCACCCGTTGAGTCCGATCAGCGCGACGAGTTCACCCGGCTCGACCCGCAGGTCCACGTCCGTCAGGACGGTCCGCCCCGGGTAGCCGAAGCTCACCGCCTCGACCGCGATCGCCGCGGGTGCGCGCGCCGCTTCGGCCGCCGCGGGTCCGGCCGCCCGCCCTGTCCCGGCCCGCGCGGTGTTCGTCGTGCGTGCGGCGGTCATGTCTCCTCCTGAGTGCCTGTGGATGTGGTCCGGCCGGAGCGGGAGCCCGCCGGCGTGTCGACTGCCGCCCGTCTCATCCGCGTCCGGTCCCCTGCCGCCGCGCGACGACGAGGAGCAGGACAGCTCCCACACAGGTCGTCAGCGCCCCGACCGGTACGGTCAGCCGCCCGGCGTCCAGTCCCTCGACCAGCAGCCGGGAGAGCGCCTGCGCCGCCGCGTCGGCCCCGCACACCACGAGCGCACCGGTCAGCGCGGCCCCAGGGAGGGTGGCGCGCAGATCGGCGCCGAAGAGCGCGAGGGCCAGATGCGGGACCAGCAGCCCCACGAACCCCAGTGCTCCCACGGCCGATACGGCGCCCGCCGTGAGCGCGACCGCGCACACGAGGGCGGCTCCGCGGGCCGTGCCGACCGCCAGCCCCGCCGCCGTCGCCTGGTCGTCACCGCACCGCAGCAGCGTCAGCGGCGCCGCCAGCGCGCAGGCGGCGACGGCCCAGAACAGGGCCCACGGCCACAGCAGCGACCAGTGCTCCCAGACCCGCCCCTCGGTGGACCCGATCAGCCACTGCACCACGCTGCCCAGCTCCCCCGGCGCCACCAGCAGCACCACCGCGGTGAGTCCGGCGAGCACGGCGGAGACGAGCACTCCGTACACGGCGGTCTGCTCGGGGTCCCCCTTCTGCCGGCCGGCGAGCAGCCACAGCAGCCCCGCGCCCAGGAAGCCGCCCGCGCAGGCCGCGACGACCACCGCCGTGGGGGACTCCCAGCCCGCGAGTCCCAGTCCGGTCGCCGTCACCGCGCCGAGGACCGCCCCGGGCGTGACGCCCGTGACCTCGGGGCCCGCCAGGGGGTTGCGCAGCGCCGACTGGAGCAGCAGCCCGGCGAGCCCCAGGCTCGCCCCGGCGCCGAGGGCGACGAGCGCCCTGGGCACGCGCAGTTGGACGACGACGTGCCGCGCGGTCGGGTCGCCCGCCCCGGTCAGCACGTCCCACACCACGCCCGCGCCCGGGCTGCGTCCGACGAGCGTCTGGGCGCAGACGGCGAGGGCCACCAGTACCAGCAGCAGTGCCAGCTTCGGCCCCGCGCCGGGCGGGGAGAGCCGGCGCGGCCGGCCGGCACGCCGTACGCGTACGGCGCCCGGCGCGCTCATCGGCCGCCTCCCGCGGCGACTTCCGCTCCCGGCGCCGCCTCCGGGGCCTTGCCCGGGGGTCCGGCCGCCGTCGAGGCGCCCGCCCGGGCGGTGGCCGCCGGCCGCCTCATGCGCAGCAGCGCGACGCCCACGGGCACGCCGAGCAGCGCGGTCCACGCGCCGACCGGCGTCTCGACGGGCGCGAGCGCCAGGCGGGCCGGCTGGTCGGCGCACAGGACGATCAGCGCGCCCCAGACCGCCGACCAGGGCAGCCAGGTGGTCGCGTCCGCCTCCGGCCGCAGCCGCCGCGCGAGCTGCGGCGCGAGGAACCCCACCCACGCGACGGGCCCGCAGACGGCGACGACCGGAGCGATCAGGACGACGGCGATGGCGAGCGCGCCCAGCCGCGCCCGCCGCACCCGGACTCCCATGGCGCGGGCGTCGTCGTCGCCCAGGCGCAGCACTCCGAGCACCGGGGCGCACAGGACGAGGGCCGGGACGGCGACGAGCAGCCACGGCCAGAGGCCGGTCACGTCGTCCCAGGTGCGGGCGGACAGACTGCCCAGCAGATAACGGTAGACGAGTTGCAGGTCCAGTTGGTCGGCGAGCACCATCAGCACCAGCAGACCGGCTTGCAGCGCGGCCGACACGGCGGCCCCCGTCAGCAGGACGGCGGACGGACTGCGCCCGAACCCCGCCGCCACGAGCGTCAGTACGCCGCCGAGGACCGCTCCGCCCAGGGCGAGCAGCGGCGTCACGGCCGCGGGAACCGACAGCGCCAGCACGAGCGGCGCGGCGACGCCGAGTGCGGCGCCCGAGGACACTCCGATCATCTCGGGTACGGCCAGGGGGTTGCGCAGCGCCTCCTGGAGGACCAGGCCCGCGGCGCCCAGGCATGCCCCGGCGGCCAGTGCGAGGACCAGCCGCGGGAGTCTCAGTTCGGTGAGGATCACGGCGTCGAGGCCGCCGCCGCCCAGTGCCGCGGGCAGCCGGTGCGGAGCCACGTACGGCGTGCCCGCGCACAGGGCGACACCGGCCGCCACGACCAGAACGACCGCGGCGCCTGCGAGTCGGCGTGTCACCGCAGTGCGGCCGTGGCCTCGTCGAGGACGAGGCCGAGCGAGCGCGTGCCGCGCCCCTTGGCCCAGACATCGGCGTTCACCTCGACGACCTTGTCGTCGCGTACGGCCGGGATCCGGGACCAGAGCGGGTTCTCGGCCAGCTTCTCGGACAGCTTTCCGTCCGGGGCGCCGAAGGAGATCGTCTCGACGAAGAGGACGTCGACGTCCCGGGTGAGGATCTCCTCGATGCTGTAACTGCCTTCGACGCCGCGCCCCTTCCAGGGGTACGACGAGATTTTCGGGAAGAGTCCGGCGGCCACGTCGTTCTTCGGCGTCGCGACGCCGAAGTTCTCGTCACTGCCGAAGATGATCAGGGACGTCTTGCCGCTCCTGTGCTCCTCCGCCCGGGCCAGCTTGGTCCGAAATCGCTTCTCGGCCGCCTCCGCCTGCCGCGTACGTCCGGTGAGCGCGGCCAGGTCGCGCAGGTAACCGACGCTGTCCTCCCAGGTGGAGGGCTGTACGGGCCAGAAGGCGGTGGCTCCCTTCAGCGCGGGAGCGAGCTTTCCGTGGGTGTCCTCCAGGCCGATCACCAGGTCCGGTTCGTGCGAGAGGACGGCCTCGACCTCGGGGCTGAGGAAGCCGCCCGGGACCACCGGGATCTTCGCCGCCCGCGCCTTGCCGAGGAACTCGGGGTGGGCGAGCAGCGTGGAGTTGGTGGCCGCCGGGGTCATGCCGAGTTCCGCCAGCATGTCGTCGCACAGTGCGACCAGGCAGACGACCCGCCGGGGCGGCTTCTTGACGGTGACGGTGACGCCCTGGGCGTCGGTGATCGTGGTCGAGGCCTTCACGGGGCGGACGTCCACGCCGGTCTTCGGACCGGAATCGCCGGTCCCGGCCTTCGCGGACGCCGGCTCCTGCGCGCCGCCGCCGCACCCGACCAGCATCGTTCCCATGACGACGGCCGCCGCCCAGCGGCGGACCCTTCGCACTGCGCGCGACATGACGTGCCCTCTGTTCTTCTCGGTGTGCGGAACAAGTTTTAAAGATGATAATCATTGTCAAACAAGCCCTTGTCCAGTCGCCCGAGCACCGGAGACGTCGACCATGAACCTCGGACCTCGCCTGATCGTCGCCGACCAAGTAGCGGGAAAAATAAGCATTGTGGACATACGGGACGGGCGGACGACGGCGCGGCTCGACGGGCGGCACCTCGCGGAGCACGCGGGCTTCCTCGCCCTCCCCCGCGACCGCACGGCTTTCGTCGACGACCGGGCCGGCGAACTGCTCGTACTCGACCCCTACGGCCCGGAGTCGGGACGCCCCGTCGTCGAGTCGCACACTGCGGTGGCCGTGCCCGCGGAACACCTGGCGGCGGACCGGTCCGGCCGCCGGATCGCCGTCACCACCGGTTTGGGCCGCAACTGGACCGCGTGGAGCGACCAGTTGACGGCCGTCGACCTGGCGGCCGAAGGGGGCCCCGGCGCGGTGCGCGTCCGCACCCGTACCGGCGAGCCGGGCGTCACCTTCACCGGCTCCCCCGACGATCCGGCCGTCGTACTGCGCCACCGCGAGCCCGGTGAACTCACCGCGTACCGGCACGCCGACCTGATGGCGGCCGCACCCTCCTGCCCGCCCGCCGAGCCGCGCTCCACTCTGCCGCTGCCGGACGACGACGGGCACGGCGACGCCTGCGACCCGCTCACCGGCTGGGTGTTCGCGGCCGCGGGATCGGGGGTCCACCGGGCCCGCGCGGACGACGGCGCGCTCACCGCCGGGAACACGCTGCCCTGGGAGGCCGGCGGGCGCACCGGCGGGCGCGGCTACTACCTGCGGCTGGACGCCGCGCGCCGGACCCTGTGGTCCTGCGTGCGCGGTGGCCCGAGCGCCCCCGAGGACTGGCCGGACTGGACCAACGACGCCTGGTGGCACCACCTCGACACGGGCCGGGGCGGCCGTCTCGAACTGGGCCCGGGCCTGGTCTTCCGCCTGGCGGTGGCGGCCGGCCACGTCGCCTTCGCCCGCGTCCACCCCGACGGTGACGAACTGGTCCTCGTCTCCACGGAGTCGGCGGACCCGAGGGTCTCGGGGCGCCTGCCGTTGCCGCCCATGGCGGGGGCGCCCCGCCGGGGCGGCACCCCGTGGGACGGCGTCCAGCGCCGGGCCGTGGCCGCCTCCCCGGGCGCCGGGCTCGTCGCGGTCTCACGCGGCGGCCACGGAGAGGTCCACGTCTTCGAGGCCGCCACGGCCCGGCAGACGGCGCTCGTCACCCTGCCGACGCCGCTCGACGAGGGCGGCCACCTGGCGCTCGTCACGCCCGGCGACGCCGCCTTCATGGACCCGGTGGGCCGCTGACCGGCCGGGGGCAGCCGCACATGGAGTGGCCGCGGACCGGAGGACGACACCTCCCCGGTCCGCGGCCCGTTCAGGGGCTGCCCGGCTCAGCAGTAGAGGTTCGAGCCGGTGGGGACACCGAGGATCTGGGTGAACTGCTGGTACTTGGTGACGCGGCTCTGGACCTGCGCCGGGTTCCTGCCGTCACATTCGAGGGAGCCGTTGATCGAGCGGATCGTGTGCCCGAAACCGGCCTGGTCGACCATGGCGTTGTGCCCGGTCATCGTGCCGGGGCCGTTCTGCGTGTTCCAGTACCACAGGCCCGTCTTCCAGGCCACGGGCGCTTCGTTCTGGACACGCCACGGGTTGCCCAGCAGGTCGATGCCGAGAGCGTCGCCGGCGGCCTTGTAGTTGAAGTTCCAGCTGAGCTGGATGGGGCCGCGCCCGTAGTAGGCGGCCTGACCGGCCGGGCAGCCGTACGGCCGGCTCCCGTCGCAGTAGTGGGGGTAGTTGGCCTGGTTCTGCTCCACGACGTGGACCAGACCGCCGGTCTCGTGACTGACGTTGGCGAGGAAGGCCGCGGCCTCCTGCTTCTTCACCGTGTCGCTGCCGGTGTTGGCGAAGCCGGGATAGGCGCTCAGGGCGGCGGTGAGACCGCTGTAGGTGTAGAAGGAATTCCGGTTCGGGAACATCTGGTTGAACTGCGACTCGCTGACCACGAAGCCGGACGGGGACGGGGTGCCGCCACCGCCGCAGGTGTGCGGGTTCCAGTACCAGGTGCTGATCGTCGGGTCGTAGCCCGGGTTGTCGTGCTCCGCGATGTAGTACGCGCCGTTGTACCTGACAACGTTGCCAGTCGTGTACCAGGCGCCCTGCTGCCAGTTCGGAGCGGCGTCGCAGACGGTCGCGGCGGGCGCCGCCGACACCGGGGGCGTCAGTGTCGCGACGAGGCCGGCGGCCATGAGGAAACTTGCCAGCAGGGCGGTGAGGCGTGTTCTCAGCACTCGGTCACTCCTTCTGTGCGCAACGGCCCGACCGCGGGCGGCACTTGGCGTCCGGCGGTGGCCGTGGTGGGGGGCTGCCCACACTCAAGCGCGATGTCATGATCAAGTCAAGGTATAGACCAATGCGAAGTGCGCCTCCCCGGCGCGGCGGCGGTGTCCGGACCCGGCCGCCGGAACGCGGTGGTCCGATCGCGTACGCTCGCCGGATGGCGAAGTATTTTGACGTACACCCGGACAATCCCCAGCGGCGCACCATCAGCACGGTGGCCGACAGCATCCGCTCGGGCGCCCTCGTCGCCTACCCGACGGACTCCTGTTACGCCCTGGGATGCCAGCTGGGCAACCGGGACGGCCTCAGCAGGATCCGGTCGATCCGCAACCTCGACGACCGGCACCACTTCACCCTGGTGTGCCAGGACTTCGCGCAACTGGGCCAGTTCGTGCACGTCGACAACGACGTGTTCCGCGCCATCAAGGCGGCGACCCCCGGCAGCTACACCTTCATCCTCCCCGCGACGAAGGAGGTGCCCCGCCAGCTGCTGCACCAGAAGAAGAAGACCGTCGGCGTACGCATCCCCGACCACGCCGTCACCCAGGCCCTGCTCGCCGACCTCGGCGAACCGCTGCTCTCCAGCACCCTGCTCCTGCCCGACGAGGAGGAGCCGCTGACGCAGGGCTGGGAGATCAAGGAACGGCTCGACCACGTGGTGGACGCCGTGGTCGACTCGGGCGACTGCGGCACCGAGCCGACCACGGTCATCGACTTCTCCAGCGGCGAGGCCGAGATCGTCCGCCGGGGAGCCGGCGACACCGCGCGCTTCGAGTAACGGCGAGCGGGCCGTGCGGAGCGGCACGAGGCGCCGCCCGCGCGGCTCGGCGGCCGCCCCCCGGGAGCCCGGTCAGCGCGATGCGCCGAAGACCTGCGTCCACCAGGGGCCGCCCGCCCCGTCGTGCTTTCCTACGCCGATCTCCTTGAAGGAGCAGTTCAGTATGTTGGCGCGGTGGCCGGAGCTGTTCATCCAGGACTCCATCACCTCGGCGGGGGTCCGCTGGCCCATGGCGATGTTTTCGCCGTACGTGCTCCACGCGTAGCCGGCGGCCGTCACACGCTCGCCGGGGCCGTCGCCGTCGGGGTTGGTGTGGTCGAAGTAGTCACGGGCGGCCATGTCCGCGGAGTGGCGCTGGGCCGCCGTGTCCAGGCGGCTGTTCCCGCTGACCGGTCCGCAGCCGTTCTTGCCGCGTTCGGCGTTGACCAGGGCGGTGACCTGCTGGGCGAACGACGAGGAGCTCGGCGCCGACGGGGCGGGGGCGCTGGGCTTCGGCGCGGCGGGGCGCGGGGTCGCCCTGGCGGTGGTTCTGGTCGGGGTCGGGCGGGGGGTCGCCTTCGCCTTCTTCTTGGCCTTCTTGACCGGTGAGGCCGAGGCGGAGGGGGAAGCGGAGCGCGAGGTGGGCGCCGCCGAAGTGGGTGTGGCCGGCGGCTTCGAGGCCGCCAGAGGCGGCAGGGCCGCCCCGGCCGCCGCTCGCGAACGGGTCGCCTCGCTCCCCTCACCCGGGCTCAGGAGCGTCAGGGCGGTGTACCCCCCGCCGCCCACCAGGAGTACGGCGGCCGAGGCCGCGACCGCGCGGCGCCGGCGCATCCGCCGGCTGTGCCGCTCCTGTCGGCGTCCGGTGGACACGAGCGGGGCGGGCGCGTCGCCCCGGAAGAGGGCGTCGCCGTGCGCGGCGGCGAGGCCGACGGTGTGGTGCTCGCCCGAGAGGACCGCCCCTGCCAGCGCGGCGCTCACCGGAATCAGCCCCAGACCGACCAGGAGCTTCTCCGCCGGCACCAGTTCCGCGCCGTAGCCGGAGCAGATCGTGCAGTCGCGGGCGTGGCGCGCCAGCCGTTTGCGCCAGAGTGTGGACGGCGCTCCGTCCCACGCGGCCAGGGCGTCCTCGAGCAGGACGCAGCGCGGCGCCGCCGCCAGGGCGCGCACGACCACGCGCGCGGTCTCCAGCTGCGCCTTCATCCGCTGCACCCGCACCGCCGTGTGCTGGGGCGAGAGTTCCATCGCGGCGGCCACCTCGGCCCTGGTCAGCTCACCGGCCGCCTCCAGCCACCACAGCGACAGCAGGGCCCTGTCGTCCGCGTCGAGCCAGCGGGTCGCCTCCGCGACCTCCCTGCGCTGCCCCGAAAGCCCCAGACGCACGATCGTCAGGTCGACGAAGTCCGCGCCGGGATCGGCCACGTCGTGGGCCTCCTCCAGCTCGCCGCCGGCCCGGTCCGCCCGGCGGGCCTGCCAGCGGTCGCGTATCTGGTTCATCGTGATGGCCACCAGCCAGGACCGGAAGCTCCCCGGATCGCGGAGCGAGCCCAGGCCGCCCAGCGCGCGGATCAGCGTCTCCTGCACCACGTCGTCGACATCGGCATGCCCGCTCAGCGCCCGGCCCGCGATGTTGTAGACGAGTGGCAGGTACGCGGTGACCAGCTCGTCCTGCGCCCGCTGGTCGCCGCCCTGCGCCGCCCGGACCATCGCGGCTTCGCGTTCGCTGCCCACACTCGGCTCACTTCCTCGGGCTGCGCCCGCTGCTCGTCTGTTCTGTCCGACACCTGGGAGACCGGGTGGCCGGCAGCGGATAACAGAAAAGCAGACGGATTTCGTGGCGACCCACCGGGCCCCGCCTCCCGCGCCCCGGAACCGGGGAGGCGAGCCCGGGCCTGCGGTCAGTCGTCGACGCGGTCCAGGACCCGGCCGAGGTCCACGAACTTGAAGCCGGTCGCCTCGCGCCCCTCGGGGACCGACGGGGTGTCGTACCCGTCCTGTACGACGAGCAGGCCGCGCGGGTACCTGCTGCCGAGGGGAGCGTTGAGAACCGCCGCGCCGTCGCACTCCTCGGAGCCGTCGAGGGCCCGGCCGGCAGTGACGCGGAAGCCGCCCTCGTACTCGTTGTCGTCCGCCGGCTCCCGGTCGTACAGGGCGAACGTGTCGTCACCCTGGCTGGAGGCGAGCAGGTACCCGTCGCCGTCGGGCTCCGTGAGCAGTGTCAGTCCCTCGACGTCGGCCGCCAGACGCGAGCCGCCGAAGCCGGGGTCCGCGCCGGGGGCGCACTCCTCGGTCTCCTCGTCGTACACGCCCGGGACGCCGTACTCGCGGACCGTGTCGACGAGCTTCGGGGACCCCGTCAGATCGGCGCGCACGCGCCAGATGCCGACGTCCTCCTGGCCGGCGTAGAGGACGCCGTTGGCCGGGTCCACCACCATGCCCTCCACCTGGGGCAGTTCGCCCGGTTCGGCACACGGCGTCCACGAGGTGCCGTCGGGGAGGCGGAACGCGGACGGCAGGGTGAGGGTGCGGATCTTGCGGTAGGTGACCGTGCTGCCAGGGGTGGCGACGAGTTCCAGCAGGGCGACAGTGGTGCGGTTGCGGCGGCTGACCAGGGCGTACGAGCGGCCGCTCGCCGCGTCCGTCCAGGTCGCCAGGCCGTACGCCGTCTGCTGGCCGTTCACCTCGTCCTGGCCGGCCGAGAAGACGCGGGGAGCGGCGGGGTCGGTGACGTCGACGAGCGGCCCGCCCGGGCGGTCGCGGTCGATGCGGTGGATCCGCAACTTGTCGTGACCACGGTCGCTGGTCACGGCCAGGTCGGCGCGCCCGGCCGGCAGCCGCAGGCCGTGGACGAGGTCGACGTTGTTGAACCGGCCCGGCGCGGCGTCGGGGCCGGGCGCGGCGGGCGCGGGTATCGACTGCACCTGGCGGGCGTCGAGGTCGTACACCCGCAGGCCGCCCTCCTTGGCGGTGGCGATCACCAGACTCCTGTCAGGGTCCGCGGGATTGCGCCAGATCGCCGGGTCGTCCGCGTTGGCGCTGCCGCCCGCCTCGTCGTCGTACAGCGTGGGCGTCTCCACGCGGGCGGTCACGGCGGGCAGCGGCTCGGTGGCGTGCGCGCCGGCCCGGGCGGGTGCGAGTGCGGCGATCAGCACCAACGCCGTGCCCCCTACCAGGGCAGCCGTGCGGGCGGGACGGTTCGTGGTCACGAAGGTTCCCTACTGTCGGGTACATGGCGATTGCGTCGCGAGTATCCCGCCTCCGGATGGCCGCCGGCCGTACGGCGTGGGGGGCGGGCGTGTGCGGGCCGTTAACTCACCGGGGCGTTGCCGTCGGCCGGACGACCGACGGATCGGGGTGTGGAGGCGTCGGCGCGTGGACCGTTCCGCTCGCCGACTGCCGGCTCGTCGGCTCGTCGCGGGAGGTGACCGGCCCCGAACTGGTAGACCTCTTCGGGTGATATGCACCTTCTTCACGTGAGAGATGGCACTGTGTCAGCAACCCCTGCCCATCGTCCGCGCCCGCCCCGCCGCGCGGAACCCCTGCAACGACTGCTGTTCGGCGGCGTGTACGGAACGGTGCTCGCCAGTGCGCTGGCCGCCGCTCTGGAGAACGACAGCGGCCCGCCCAACCCGGGGTACGACGCCGCATGGGTCCTCGTCGCCGCCCTGGCCGCCGCCGCGTCGCACGGGTACGCCCACGCCCTCGCCCACCGGGTGGCCCACGATCCGGCGGTGACCAGCACGCTGCGGTCCGTCCTGGCGGAGTGGCCGCTGATGGTCGCCGTACTCCCCACCGTCGCGGTGCTGCTCAGCTCGCAGGCGGGCTGGTGGAGCGAGAGCTCCGCCCTCGCGGCGGCGCTGGCGGTCAACACCGTGGCGCTGTTCGGCTGGGGTCTGTGGGCCACCCGCGTGGCCGGCCGCGGCTGGGCCGCCGCCTGCCGAGCGGGCTGCGTGGACATGCTGTTCGGCCTGTTCATCATCGCGGCGAACACACTGAGCAAGTGAGCCGGACGGGCGGCGCGAGGTACCCGCGCCGGGGGTTGATGAACGCGCTGTTTCACGGGTGTGGCAGGACATTCGCCAGGTGAGACGCCTCGGGAAGAACCGTTGACCTGGCCGGTTCTCGCTGCCAGCCTCTTGCGTGTGAACCAGTCCGAGAACCTCGCCGATCGCCTGCACGTCGATCTGCGACGTCATGCCAGCGCCATCTGTGCCGCCGGTCGCTAGAACCGTCGACGCACACCGTTTCTCCTGACGCGTTTCCACGGTTCCCGGCCGGCACGCCACCGCGGCGGGCGGCGCTCCCACCTGTCTGACCTGCTCGAAGCGGCAATCCATGGCGTGAGCTCCCCGCCTGACCCGGTGCCGCACCGGCCTCTTCCGGGCGGGTGATGGGATGACCGCATGAGCGAGTCGTCCCTGCGGGACCGCGTCGAGCGGTTCTACGCCACCGTGCCCCTGCTGTTCGCCGACGCGGAGGAGTTCGGCACCTTGCGCCTCTTCGTACGGAAGGAGCCGGGCGCGCCGTACTACGGGGGCCCGTCCCACGCCCGCCCCGCCGCCGCCGACGGGGCTGCCGTGACCCCCGCCGACCTGGCCCGGGTGCGTGCCCGGCAGCGGGAACTGGGCGTGCCCGAGTCCTTCGAGTGGCTCGCCGAGGTGACGCCGTCCCTGCGGTCCGTGGTCGAGGCGGCGGGCCTGCCGGTGGCGCGGCGCCCGCTCATGGTCCTGGACCCGGACTCTCCGCTGCCGTCGCCGTCCCTGCCCCCGGGCGTCACCCTGCGCGCCGTCGGCGCCGACGACCCCGCCCTGCCCGCCGTACTCGCCCTGCCCCGGGTGGCCTTCGCCGCCGGGGGCACGGCGGTCGGCGCGGCGGGCCGCGCGGAGCTGGCGGCGGCAGCCGCGGAACTCACGGACGACGGCACGGTCGCCACGGTCCGCCCCTCGCTGTACGCCGGGCACAAGACGCTCGTCGCCGCCTTCGCCCCGGACGGCACCCCGCTGGCCGCCGGCCACTACCACCCGTCGGACGGCGTCACCGAGATCGGCGGCATAGGCACCCTCCCCACCGCCCGCCGCCAAGGGCTGGGGGCGGCCCTCATGACGGAGCTGGCCGCCCACGCCCGGGCCCACGGCGTGCACACCGTTTTCCTCGCCTACGCGCAGGAGGCCGTCGCCCGCATCTACGCCCGCCTCGGCTTCCGCCCGGCGGGCACCACCCTGCTGATCGCCGACCAGCCCGCCCGGGGGCAGTAGGCCCGCGCCCGCCGGGCCCGCGCACAGCGCCTCGCGCGGCGCGGCTCCGGGCTCCGGCGGTCACCCCGTCAGAGTTCGGCCGCCGGCGCGTCGGCCCCCAGGGGCCGGGCGGCCGGCCGGCCGGTTCCGGCGTGCGTGATCCGGAGCTTGGACTGGCCGTGCGGCAGCCGCTCCCAGTCGTCCATGAAGCGGGCGTCGAGGCCGTGCTTCGCCGCCAGCCGGACCAGCGTCTGCGTGCGGTAGTAGAAGTCCTCGCGCAGCACGTGGTGTTCGGCCCCTTCGGTGCGGTCGAAGGTGAAGTCGAAGAAGCCTCCGGGAGCCAGCACCCGCCCGACGTGCGCCAGGCACTCGTCGATGACCTGCGGCGGGGAGTGCGAGAAGACGCTGTGGGCGTGCACCACCGTGAACCAGCCGTCGGGAAGGAACTCCAGTTTCAGGTCCTCGACGGGCGTCAGGTACGGGAGCTTCGCCTGGAGCCCGTACCCGACCAGCGTCTTCTTGGCCTCGACGAGGATGTCCGGCGAGATGTCGATCCCGTAGTAGTGGCCCGGCTCCAGGTACGCGATGAACCGCCACCCCGCGCGCAGGTTGCCGCAGCCGATCTCCAGCATCCGGTCCTGCGGCTTCAGACCGTGCTCCACCAGGTAGTCGTACTGCATCTGCCCGATGGCCAGCCAGCGGTCGTGGGAGGGCCCGCCGCCGACGGCGGCCTCCGGGCTGCGCGCGGTGTCGGACGCCATCACCGCCCGGTAGTAGGCGACATGGTCGCCCCGGTGCCGCAGCCGCAGCAGGGCGTCCCGCCCCGCCCGGCGCAGATGGGGCACCACGCGCTCCGGATGCCTGAGCGCGTACCGCGCCTGGTGGGCGAGACGCGAACGGTTCGCCGACAGACGCGACGCGGGTGTCCGGTTCATGACGGCCTCCGTGCCATCGACGGTCCTGCCCCCGTCGCATGCTAACCACGGGCGCCGGACCGCGCCGCCTCACTCGTTCGGGAGAACGGCTGCGCCGAGTGCCTCCCCCGCGTGGTGGCCCCGGCCGGACGGCCCGCAGCGTGAGGGGGACAGGGCCGGGGAACCGCCGCCCGCCGTACGCCCGAGCGAGGCCACCACATGTACGAGACACGCTTCGTCACAGGCACGCCGGTCCGGCTGCCGCTGGGCGGGCGCGAGCGCCGCTACACCTGGGGTGGGACGGCGCGGCCGCTCCCCCTGCTCGCCGTCGCCGCCGCCTTCGCCCTGGTCCACCTCGCGCTGGTCGCACCAGGTCTGGGACTCGGCTGGGACGAGACCGTGTACGTCAGTCAGGTGAGCCCGCAGGCCCCGGCGGCGTTCTTCAGTGCGCCCCGGGCCCGGGGCATCACGTACCTCGTCGCGCCGGTCACGGCACTGACCACCGAGGTCGGGGTGCTGCGCCTGTACCTGGCCGTACTGGCCGGGGCGGGCCTGTTCCTCGCGCTGTGGGTGTGGCGGCGGCTGCTGCCCACCTCGGTGCTCGCGGTCGCCGGGGCGCTGTTCGCGAGCCTGTGGGTGACGCTGTTCTACGCGTCGCAGGCGATGCCCAACCTCTGGGTCGCGTACGGGTCCCTCGCCGCCGCCGGGTGCTTCCTGCGGGCCGTGCGGGATTCCGGCGACCGCGGGGCCCTGATCGGCATGGGCGTGGGGATCGCGTTCGCCGCGCTCATGCGGCCGGCCGACGGGGCGTGGCTGGCCGCGGCGCTCGTGCTGGCGGCCCTGGTGACCCCGCGGGCGCGCCGCCGGGGCCTGCTGGTCGTGGTGGCGGCCGGGGGCGTGGCGCTCGGTTGCGCCGAGTGGGTGGCGGAGGCGTACGTCCACTACGGCGGTCTCACCGCCCGGTTGCGCCGGGCCAGCGAGATCCAGGGCCACCTGGGCTGGTACTTCGCCGTCGACGACCATGTGCGCGCCCTGGGCGGCCGGGCGCTGTGCCGGCCCTGCGACGTGCCCTGGCGCAACGCTCCGTCCGCCTTCTGGTTCTTCGCGCTGCCGCTGTTCGTGGCGGGCGGCGTGCACGCCGGCGTCCGCGAGGGGCGTCGCGGGTCGGTCGTCCTGGCCACCTGGGTGGGGGTGGCGCTCGCGGCGCCGTACCTGTTCACCGTCGGGTACGCGGCACCGCGCTTCCTCCTTCCGGCGTACGCGCTGCTGGCCCTGCCGGTGGCGCAGTTCCTCGTCCGGGCCTGCGGCCCCCGGGCGCGGTGGCGGCGTACCGCGACCGTCTGCGTCGCCGTGGCCCTGGTCGCCCATCTGGCGGTCCAGTACGCCGTGCTCGACTCGGTGGCGGACCGGGTACGGCGCGACACCGGGGACCTGACCCGGATCGCGGCGCTCCTGCGGGCCCAGGGGGTGCGTCCGCCGTGCGTGATCAGCGGCGAGGAGGCGGTCCGGGTCGCGTTCCGCACGGGGTGCGCGTCCCGCCAGCCCGGTGGTCACGACGGGAGCACCACCCCGGCCGCCCTGGCCGCCACGGCGCTGCGCCGGCCCGTCGCGGTCCTGGTCTCGGCCGGCGGCCGTCCCCCCGCCTACGCCCGGGGGTGGCGCCCGTACCCGCTACCCGACCTGGGGCGCCGGACGGGCCTGCGGGCGTACATGCCGGGCTCCCGGCCGACGGAGCCGCAGCCGCGGCCGGTCGGCGTCACGCGCGACGCGTGGCCGGTCCCGAGGGTGCCGGGTCCGCGTCCCTGAGCGCGGGCCGTGGCGCGCGCGGGGTGCGGTACACATCCATTGCCGGGTCCCGGCCGTTGTACGAGCGACCGGATTTCCCACCTGGCCGCCCCCCCGTGGGCGTTTGGAGTACGTACTTTGACCACCGACATCCAGGCCGTTCTGCGCGTCGCGGCAGTGGCGGTCACGGCCGGAGCCGTCCTGACGGCCGGGCCGTTCGCCGCCGCCGCCCGGGCCGACACGCTCAAGCCGCCCACGATCGCCGCCCGGGGCGGCTTCGTGATGAACGACGCGACGGGCCGGACGCTGTTCGCCAAGTCCGCCGACAAACGTCTGCCCACCGGGTCCACCGCCAAGATCATGACGGCCCGGGTGGTGCTCGCCCAGCGGAACCTCGACCTGGATTCCAAAGTCACGGTCCAGAAGGCGTACAGCGACTACATCGTCGCGAAGACCGCCTCGTCGGCGCGTCTGATCGTCGGTGACAAGGTCACCGTGCGCCAGTTGTTGTACGGGCTCATGCTCCCGTCCGGCTGCGACGCGGCGTACGCGCTGGCCGACCGGTTCGGCAGCGGGCCGACGCGGGCGAAACGGGTGCAGTCCTTCATCGGGAAGATGAACTCGACCGCCAGGTCCCTCGGTATGCGCAACACGCACTTCGATTCGTTCGACGGCATCGGGAACAAGGCGAACTACTCGACGCCGCGCGACCTGACGAAGCTCGCCGGCAACGCGATGAAGTACCCGCTGTTCCGCACCGTGGTGAAGACGAAGTCGACCAGGCAGAAGGTCACCACGCGGAACAACGGTTACCGCTACATGTCCTGGACCAACACCAATCCCCTGCTCGGCACCTACGCGGGCGCCCTCGGCATCAAGACCGGCTCGGGCCCGGAGGCCAAGTACTGCCTGGTCTATGCCGCCACCCGGGGCGGCAGGACGGTCATCGGCACGGTCCTCGCCTCCTCGTCGCAGGCCAACCGCGCGGCGGACGCGAGGAAGACGATGGACTACGGCTTCAAGAAGTAGCCGGAGAGCCTGACGGCGGAGGGACGGCCCCGGGCCCCCTGGAGGCAAGCCCGCAAGCCCTCCGCCGTGCCCGGTCCGGGAAGCGCTGCGTACTCTGGAGACAGGACGCCGCGCACCGTCTGGAGGGTTCGACATGGCCCGTGACCACCGCTTCCACCTCGACCGGAACGGGCATTCGGTCACCGTCCGGGCCGGGCGGCCCGCCGAGGGCATCGAGCTCCTCGTGGACGGCAAGGTCGTCGCCTACGAGCAGGGGCGCGTCAAGGGCGTCACGATCCTGAGCGCGGAGCTGCCCGAGGAGCCGCCCCGGCCCTTCCGCATCTTCCTGGAGGACATGGGCGGCGAGCTGTTCTGCGCGATGGAGGTGGACGGCGCACGCATCCTCATGCCGCAGGTGCCCCTGTGGCCCACGGACGGCCGGGCGGCGTCGCACCTGTCGCCGGCCGCCGGGCCACCGCGCACCCTGAGGCGCCTGCGCAGACTGCTGCGACGCCTGTGACCGGGCGGCGGTCTCCCCCGTCGGGCGCGCCGGAACACCGGTGCCCCGCAGGCGGCTCTGCGAGAGCCGGTCAGGAAGCGGCCGGCCGACGCAGCAGCCGGAGGAGGCCGCGGGCCGCGGGGCTGGTGGCCTCCTCGTGGGGCAGCGCGGTGACGCTGCTGTACGTCAGCCGCCGGGCGCCGGCCAGCGGGACGGCCCGGAGCCCCGCGGCCTCCGGCTTGCGTGTGAAGTGCTGGGGCACGAGTGCGACGCCCAGCGACTCGCGGACCAGCTCCAGCAGGCTGTGCACGTCGTTGACCTCGAGCGACACCTGCCGCCCGACCCCGGCGGCGGCGAACGCCGCGTCACCGACCCGGCGCGGCCCCCAGTCGGAGTGGAAGTCGATGAAGGGCTCGTCGCGCAGGTCCTGCCAGGAGACCTCCTCGGCGTCGCCCAGCGCGTGATCCGGGTGGCAGAGCAGCAGCATCGGCTCGTCGGTGAGCGGCAGCGTCCGTACGGTCCGGGGCGTCTCCCCGCAGTCGATGGCGAAGGCCAGGTCGAGCCGCCCGCCGCCGACCTCCTCGACGAGCTGCGCGGAGCCGGCCTGCCGCAGCCGGATCTCGACCTTCGGGTGGCGCTGGTGGAAGCGCGCCAGGAGCCCGGGTACGTGCACCCCCGCGATGCACTGCTCGGTGCCCACGGTGAGCGTGCCGCGCAGCAGGCCCTGGACCGCCGCCACGGCGTCCCTGGCGGCGCGCGCGGCGGTGAGCGTACGCCGCGCCTCCACCAGCAGCGCCCGGCCCCCGTCCGTCAGGCCGACCGACCGGGTGGTGCGGGCGAACAGCGCGGTGCCGAGCTCCCGCTCCAGCTCGCGTACGGAGGCCGACAGGCCGGACTGCGACACCATGAGCCGCTGGGCGGCGCGGGTGAAGTGGCACTCCTCGGCGACCGCGACGAAGTGCTCCAGATGTCTCAGCTCCATGATTCAGAAGGATAGCTTCTCAAATCGTTCGGATTCTTCTGTTGGACGGCATGGCCGGCGGCCGGGCAGGCTGGGAGAGCGCTCGCGCTCCGCGCGGCGTTCCCCCGCGAACCGCACTCCTCGGAGGAGACCCGCGTGTACTCCGCTCACCCCGGCCGGTACGACACCATGCCGTACCGCCGTGTCGGCCGCAGCGGCCTGAAGCTGCCGGCCCTCTCGCTCGGCCTGTGGCACAACTTCGGCAGCGACCGCACGCTGGACAGCCGGCGCGAGATCCTGCGGTGCGCCTTCGATCTCGGGGTCACCCACTTCGACCTCGCCAACAACTACGGCCCGCCTCCGGGTGAGGCCGAGACCGTCTTCGGCCGCCTCTTCGCGGAGGACTTCGCGGCGTACCGCGACGAGGTCGTCGTCTCCACGAAGGCCGGGTACCTCATGTGGCCCGGCCCATACGGCGAGTGGGGCTCGCGCAAGTCCCTGCTCGCCTCGCTCGACCAGAGCCTGCGCCGGACCCGGCTCGACCACGTCGACATCTTCTACTCGCACCGGTACGACCCGGACACCCCGCTCGAAGAGACCATGGGCGCGCTCCACTCCGCCGTCCAGCGGGGCAAGGCGCTGTACGCGGGCATCTCCAACTACCCGGCCGAGCAGACCCGCAGGGCCGCGGCGATCCTGCGCGAACTCGGCACGCCCCTGCTGATCCACCAGCCCCGCTACTCGATGCTGGACCGCGCCCCGGAGGACGGCCTCCTCGACACGCTGCGCGAGGTGGGGGCCGGCGCCGTCGCGTACTCGCCACTGGCCCAGGGACTGCTCACGGACCGCTATCTGGACGGTGTCCCGGACGGCTCGCGCGCCGCCGGTACGAGCCCGTTCCTCACGGCGGACGCGGTGACGGACCCCCTGGTGTCACGCCTGCGGTCGCTGAACGAACTCGCCGGTGAGCGCGGTCAGTCACTGGCGCAGCTGGCGCTCGCCTGGACGCTGCGCGACGCCACGGTGGCCTCGGCCGTCGTCGGGGCGAGCAGCGCGCGGCAACTGCGCGACAGCGTCGAGGCCGTCTCACGGCTGGAGTTCGGCGACGGCGAGCTCCGGCGCATCGAGGACGTCCTCGCCGAGGGCTGAACCGGCGGGGCCGGCGCCCCTGGGTCACACCGGTGATCAAGGTTGTCCGTGGGTTCGGGGCGATCATGCTGGGGTACGGCGCGGCGCTCCGACTGGGTGCGCCGAGCCTGGTGTCGCCACCACCGGCCGGGGCCGCCGGGGTCCGTTGCCCCGGTCGGCGCGACTTCGTAACGCTCACCGGACGCGTTCGTTGATCGTCGGGAACGTTCCTGCAACAGAGGTGGGCACATGAAAATCCGGTCAGCAGCCGCGGCCGCGGCTCTCAATCTCCTGGTACTCGGCAGCGCCGCCTCCTCGGCGCACGCCGCGGGCCCCGAACAGGCCGCCCTCGACGCTTCGGAGGCGCTCACCAAGTCCTCGCTCGACCTGGGGTTCTGGGCGGACCGGCAGACCTCGGCCGTGCTCGGCCCGGGCCCGCTCGTCGACGAGAAGACCTCCCGGAACACCACGTCGGCCCTGGGCCTGGACCGGCGGAAGGTCGGGTAGGGACGGGGCGCGTCAGCGGCCGTGCTCCTCCGGGGGCAGCCGCACGGCGAGCAGAGCGATGTCGTCGCTGCTCGCCGCGCCCAGATCGGCGAGCAGTTCGTCGCAGAACACGTCGAGGGGCTCGCGGGCCAGGGCCGCCGCGTGTTCGCGCAGCCGGTGCAGGCCCCGCTCCAGGCTCTCGCCGCGGCGTTCGATCAGCCCGTCCGTGTACAGCAGCAGGGTGGAGCGCGGCGGCAGCGACGCGGTGAGGCCGGAGCGTCCGTACGCCGGGTCGACGCCCAGGAGCATGCCGTGCCCCCCGTCGAGGTAGCGGCTGTCGCCGTCGTGGCCGACCAGCAGGGGCGGCGGGTGACCGGCGTTGCAGAAGTGCAGCCGCCAGGGGTGGTGGCCGCCGCCTTCCAGGCGGGCGTACACGCAGCTGGCGAGGTGACCCCCGTAGAGCGTGCCGGCGATGGTGTCGAGGCGTCCCAGGATCTCGCTGGGTGGTTCGGGGCGGTCGCAGGCGAGGGCGCGGAGCATGTTGCGCAGCTGGCTCATGGCGATGGCGGCCGGTACGTCGTGGCCGCTCACGTCCCCGATGATCAGTGCGGCGGCGCCGTCCGGCAGGGTGAAGCAGTCGTACCAGTCGCCGCCCACCTCGGCGGCCGAGGGCGCCGCCACGTAACGTGCGGCCGCCGTGAACGGCGTGGGATCGGACAGCGGTGGCAGCAGGGAGCGCTGGAGACGTTCCGCGACGTGCTGGACCGCCGAGTACAGCTGGCTGTTGTCGACGGCCAGCGCGGTGCGGTGGGCCAGGTCCTCCACCAGGGCGACGTCGTCCTCGGTCAGCGGCATCGCCGTGCCGCTCCGGGCCAGCGTCAGCGCGCCGAGGACCTGTCGGCGCGCCCACAGGGGCGCCATGACCACGGTATGGGCGCCGAGCCGGTCGAGCAGTTCGAGCTGGGCGGTGTGGAACGCGCTTCCGTCGCCCTCGCGGGCGGTCGCCTCGTTGAGCAGAACGGGTCCGACGCCGCGCAGTACCCGTGCCAGCGGGTCGGCGGACTCCGCCGACACCGGGGGCAGCGGGCCCTCCAGGTGGCCGGTCGGCAGCCGGCTCATGTCGTGGTGCCCCACGACGACGCGGCGCACGTGCCGCCGGTCGTGCTCGTCGATCAGGTCGAACGCGCACCAGTCCCCGAGCTGCGGGAGCACGACATGGCACACGCGGCGCAGCGCCTCGTCGACGTCGAGCGTGCTCGACAGAGCCGAGCTGGCCTCCGCCAGCAGCGCGAGACGCTCCAGCGCCTGCTGGAGGACCGCGTCGATGTCTCCCACGCTCACGACCAGGCCATTCTCAGCACTTACCGATCTTCTCACGCGGGGCGGCGCGGGACCCGGTGATCGTTCGGACGGGACACGGACGGGCGACTACCCTGGACTGAGGGGCCCTTTGCCGTGGGAGCACCGATGCGCGACGACAGTCCCGGCCGGGACGAGAGGCAGCGTCCCGAGACCGCTCCTCCCCCGCTGTCCCCCGAGGCGCGACGCCGTGCGTACCGGCTGCGGCACGCGTTGGCGACGGTCCACATGCCGCTGTATCTGGCCCTCGCCGTGCTGTTCGGGGTGTGGGCGTGGCGGTCGCAGGCGGGGTTCGCCCCGAGCCCGTGGGCGCTGGGGGCGATCGCGCTGGTGTTCGCCGTCCTGGCCCTGCTGGCGCTCGCCGACACCCACGTGATCAGGGACCACCGCCGCCACAGGGGTACACGCCGCTGAAGGCGTTCCGGGCGGGGCGAGGGCCACGGTTTCTTCAAGACCGCGCCAACAGATCACCATCATGAATCTCAGGCCAGAGCCTCACCGTTACGTTCCCCGTCGTGACCCTGAATCGACACACACCATCCACACCTGCGGGGACGGGGCGTCGCGCTCTCCTGCGGGCCGCCGTCGCCGGAACCGCCGTCCTAGGAACGGGACTTGGGGCCGGCGCCCCGTCCGCCGCGGCCGCTTCCCCCGCCACGGCGCCGCGCACACCGCGCACCCCCGACGAGGCCCTGCGCGCGCTGGCCGCCGGGAACCGGCGCTGGCGGGCGTTCCACCAGCGGCACCCCCACGAGACGCCGTCCGTACGCCAGTCACTGGTGTCGGGGCAGGACCCGTTCGCCGTCGTGCTGGGGTGCATCGACTCGCGCGTGCCGCCCGAGCTCGTCTTCGACCAGGGTCTCGGGGACCTCATGACCGTGCGCTCGGCCGGCGAGGTGCTCGACGAGGCCGTGCTGGGCAGCATCGCGTACGGCGCACTGGAACTGGGCACACCGCTGATCCTGGTCCTCGGGCACCAGTCGTGCGGCGCGGTGTCCGCCGCCGTGCGCGCGGACGAGACGGGAGAGCGACTTCCGGCGCACATACAGTACTTGGCCGACCAGATACGTCCGGCCATAGACCGCGACCAGCACGGTGACGCCAGGGTCGACTCCACCGTCACCCGCAACGTCGGCATGGTCCGCTCACGCCTCGCGGCCGAGCGCGACCTGGCGGAGCTGGTCGCCGCGGGCAGGCTCGCCATCGTCGGGGCGCGCTACGAACTCACCTCCCAGCGCGTCCGAGTCGTCGCCTGACAGCGGCCTCCCGCGCGCTCGCCGGTACGGTGAGGACGTCCCGAGGGAGGTCCGAGCCGTGTCCGACGACAGCGTGTTCAGCATCGGAGAACTCGCCGCACGGGCGGGTGTCACCGTCAAGACCGTCCGCTTCTACTCGGACCGCGGCCTGCTCCCCGAAGCCGCCCGCAGCTCGGGAGGCCACCGGCGTTACGGTCCCGAGGCGCTGGAGCGGCTGCGCCTGATCCGTTCGCTGCGCACGCTCGACCTGCCGGTCGCGGACGTGAGCCGGGTCCTGGACCAGGAGGGCGCGCTGGAGGACGTCGTCGCGGGCCGGCTCAGGGAACTCGGGTCGCAGCTGACCGCCCTGCGGTGGCGCGAGGCGTCGCTCCAGCTGCTCCGGGACTGCCCCGCCGGGGAACGCGCCGACCGGCTGCGCCTCGTCGGGGCGGTGTCCTCGCCGCCCAGCACGGCCGTCCTCGTCCGCTTCTGGCGGCGGTGGCTGCCGCCGCGGCTCCCGGCGCGGCTGGTCTCCGTCATCCTCGAACAGGCCGTTCCGCAGCCGCCGGCCGACCCGGCGCCGGCCGACGTGCTCGCCTTCGCCCGGCTGCACGCCCTCGCCTCCGGCGTCCACCCCGGCGCGGCCCACTGCCAGCCGGCGGCGCACGCCCCCGGCCGAGACTTCCGCCCGGCGGTGCTCTACGACGGTCTCGGGGAGGCGTACGCGCTGGCGTCGCCGCACGTGCGGGCGCGACGGCCGCCGCGGGAGGGCGAGGCGCTCGACTGCTTCGTGGCCTCCTACGCCCGGTCGCGCGGTGCGCGGGACACCCCCGCCTTCCGCCGCGGGCTCGGCCGCCGGCTCGCCGCGGACGCGCGTATCGACCACTACTGGCAGCTCACCGCCGAGCTGTCCGGATCACCGGCCCCGACACCCGGTGAGGCGCACGCCTGGCTTACCGCCGCGCTGGACGCCCAGACGGCCCGTACGGCTTCCTGAGCGGGACGCCTACTCACCGAGTTCCAGCTCTCCCACCGTGTCGTCCCCGCTCGTCTCCCCCGTCGGCCGGAACCCCAGGCCCAGGTAGAAGCCCTGGGGGCCGCCCTCTCCCGGGCGCCAGGTGGTGGTGAGGCGCGTGCCGCCCCGGCGGCGTATCTCGGCGGCCACGGATTCGACCGCGAAGCGGCCGTAGCCTCGGCCCTGTTCACCCTCCGCGATGTTCAGACGCCACAGGCCCGAACGGATGTCCAGGCCCCTGCCGTCGCCGGCGAAGTCGATGTCGAAGAACGCCATGAGGAATCCGACGGGCCGGTCACCGTCGAGGAGAAGGCGCGGCCAGGCCGTGCCGGGATGCACGTACGCCTCGGCCAGGGACTTCACGACCGGCGCGACCAGGTGTTCCTGGTCGGGGCGGACCTTCAGGCCGATCGCGGCGTCGAGGGTGTCGGGGGTGATCCGCGCGAGGCGGAGGGCGGTCGTCATGCGCAGAAACATAGGCCGGCCGGGCAAGTGGATTTCCACTCCGGGCCATACCACAACTCAACGGCACTGAGCCACACATCCGGTCATGAAGGCTTGATCTCGCCGCCCATGCACTGTTTTCGGACAACGATGCGGAAGTCATGAGCTCGCAGACAACCCAGGAGGCCCTCCCTCAACTCTCACCGAACGGAGCCAACCAGTTCCCAGCACGTAAGTGGAAAACGAGGGACGATGACCAGATTCCACCAAGCCCGTCCGTGGCTTGCCCTGATCGCCGCCGGCGCGGCGATCACCGTGACCGCCGGCGTCGTGGCGGCCGCGCCCGAGGACGAGAAGGCGGAGGGCGCACCGAAGCTCAGCCTGATCGCCGCCGCGAAGTCGGTCACGCTCGACTCGTACAAGGAGAGCCCGGGTGTCTACCTGGACCTCGGTACGTACGTCACCGCCGAGAACGGGCCCCTCGAGCTGCGGGTGTCGCGCAAGTCCTACAAGGACCCGGTCCTGGCCACGCAGGTCATCCGCGAGGGGGCGACGACGCGGAGCAAGGCCCTGCCCGCGGGCTTGGTGAAGGACTTCTCGGGGCTGCCGGGCTTCGCGCACGTCACCGTCACCGACGCCAACGGCCGCAAGGTGATGGACAAGACGGAGTCCTTCTGCCCGAACAACGCCTCCGGCCGGATCCGTCACGACGCCCCGGCCAAGTCGAAGTATCCCGAGAGCTGCCCCGTCAACCCGTTCACGCTCGGGTCGGTGTGGGGCGTGGAGGACGGCTGGGCGTCCAACACGTACGCGGGTTACTACTCCGACCCGGTCAAGCTGAAGCCGGGGAAGTACACGGCCAAGGTGTCGGTGGCCAAGCGCTACCGCCTGGCGTTCGGCATGGAGAACAAGCCGCAGACCATCAACGTGACCGTGCGCGAGCGCAGCTACGAGGACGACGGCGGCATGGGCGTCGGCGCGGCTGGCGCCATGAAGCACGGTGCGCACGCGGCCGGGCACGCCGGCCACGGCATGATGCGCGCCCCCGCGCCCGCCGCCGCGACGACCGGTGCGGGCCCTTCGTACAACATGGGCCACGGACCGCACCCGCCGGCGCCGCCCGCCCTCCCGTGGGCGCTGAAGAAGTCCGCCGTCAGGGCGAACGCCGCGGGTGACGGGGCCGGACGGACGGACGGTTCGCGGAAGGCTCCCGCGCTCGCTCCCGCGGCGAAGCGGCCGACCGGCGCGGCGAACGTGCCGGACGTGCCGAAGCCGGACCTCCGCTCGCTCCCGGCGTACGGCATCACCGCCACCAAGGGCACGGGCAGCAACCGGGGCAAGGACTACCTCGCGTTCAGCGCCAATGTGTGGAACGCGGGCCCCGCGCAGCTGGTCGTCGACGGCTTCCGCAGCCCCGGCAAGAAGCTGATGGACGCGTACCAGTACTTCTACGACGCCGACGGCAAGCAGGTCGGGTACACCCCGACGGGCACCATGGAGTGGGACCCGCGCGCGGGTCACGAGCACTGGCACTTCACCGACTTCGCCAGCTACCGGCTGCTCAAGGCCGACCAGAAGGAAGCGGTCCGCAGCGGCAAGGAGGCCTTCTGCCTGGCCAACACCGACGCGGTCGACTACACGGTGGAGAACGCCAACTGGCACCCCGAGAACACCGACCTGTCCACCGCGTGCGGCCAGGAGAGCTCGATCTCCGTCCGGGAGGTGCTCGACGTCGGCTCCGGTGACACGTACACCCAGGACCTTCCCGGTCAGTCGTTCGACATCAGCAACCTGCCGAACGGCACCTACTACATCCAGGTGCTGGCCAACCCGGAGAAGCGTCTCAAGGAGACCAGCCTGACGAACAACAGCGCCCTGCGGAAGGTCGTCCTGGGCGGCCGCCCGGGCGCCCGGACGGTGAGCGTGCCGGCCCATGACCTGGTCGACGCCAACTGACATCCGCTCGTCGTAACGGCACACCGTGCCGGCCCCCTGTGCCCCGGGACGTGTTCCCGGGGCACAGTGGCGCGCGGACCCGTCCGGAGCCGGGGTCGTCGGCAGCGGCGTGATCGTCCTCTACGATCCGGTCCGTACGCCACGGGAAGGACGGCCCTCGTCACGGGGTCCACTCAGGGAATCGGCGCAGCCATCGCCACCGGGCTCGCCCGGGCGGGGGCGCGCGGCCCGGCAGGTGCTGGACGCCGTGCCCGACGCGGACATCCTCGTCAACAACCTGGGCGTCTTCGGCGCCCGGCCGGCGCTCGACATCAGTGACGCGGAATGGCGGCGCTGCTTCGAGGTCAACGTGCTGACGGCGGTCCGCACGACCGGCGCGCTCCTTCCCGGCATGCGGGAGCGCGGCTGGGGACGCGTGCTGAACATCGCCAGCGACTCCGCCGTGGTCACGCCCGCCGAGATGATCCATTACGGCATGTCCAAACGGCCCTTCTCGCGCTCTCCCGCGGATTCGCCAAGGAAGCGGCGGGCAGCGGAGTCACCGTCGACTCCGTGATCGCGGGCCCCACGCCCACCGGAGGCGTGGAGGACTTCGTGTACGAGCCGGTCGACCGGAACCTGCCCTGGGACGAGGCGCAGCGGCGGTTCATGCGCGAGCACCGCCCGCAGTCGCTCCTCCAGCGCCTGGTCGAGCCCGAGGAGATCGCCACATGGTCGTCTACCTCAGCTCGCCGTTCGCCTCGGCCACCACCGGCGGCGCGCTGCGGGTCGACGGCGGGTACATCGACTCGATCCTTCCCTGACGCCACCGCCGGCACCCGAGGGGGCCGGCCGCCGCCTACGGCGTCAGGCGCAGCAGGAACAGGGCGGTGTCGTCCGTGCGGTCGGCGGACGGGCGCGAGGCGCGGCGCGTGAGCTCGTCGGCCAGCTCGTCCAGGTGGCGGGCCCCCTCACTCATGAGCGCCGCGAGGCCGGCGGTCGACTCCTCGATGTCGGTGCCCGGTCTCTCCACCAGACCGTCGGTGAACAGGGCCAGGACGGCGCCGGGCGGCAGGTCGACGTCGATCGCCTCGTAAGCCGCCTTGGGGTCGATGCCGAGGAGGAGCCCGGGCGGCATGGCCACGCTCTGCGTACGCCCGTCCGGATGCCGCAGCAGGGGCGGGAGGTGGCCGGCCGTCGCCAGGCACGCCCGCCGTCGGGCCAGGTCGATCTGGACGTACAGGCAGCTGGTGAAGAGGCCCGGGTTCAGGTCGGTGAGCAGGCGGTTGGTCCGGGCGAGGACGTCGTCGGGGGCCGCCCCGGCGATGGCGTGGGCCCGGACGGCGGTGCGGACCTGTCCCATCAGGGCGGCCGCTGTGACGCTGTGCCCCTGGACGTCTCCGATGACGGCGGCGGCCGTGGTGTCGTCGAGGCGCACCAGGTCGTAGAAGTCGCCGCCGACGTCCATGCCCCGGGTGGCGGGCAGATAGCGGGCCGTCGCCTGGAGCCCGGTCAGCTCCGGCAGGACCTGCGGCAGCAGGCTGGCCTGGAGGCTGCGGGCGAGTCCGCTCTTCGTGTCGTACAGGTGCGCGCGGTCCAGCGCCTGGGCGGCGAGCCCGCTGAACGCCGTCAGGAGGGCCCGTTCGTCGTGCCCGAAGACGTGGGGCCGGTCGTAGGCCAGTACGCAGCAGCCGATGGAGCGGCCGGCGGCGACGAGGGGCAGGAACGCCCAGGCGTGGTTGCCGTCCCCCTCCCCGGCGCGGGGAAAGGCGTCCTGGAGTTCGCGGCGGGAGGCGAAGAAGACCGGTTCCGCCGTGGTCACCGCGCGGCCGCTCGGGTGGTCGGGCGACAACGGCACGCCGTCGAGCCCCTCCATCTCCCGGGCCGCGTAGCCGTGGCGTCCGCGCAGCCGCAGCCTGCCCGCCTGCACGGCGAACAGGGCGACCGCGTGCGCGCCGAAGCTGGGAGCGATCTGGTCGACGACCAGCCTGCTCACGTCGGGAACGCTGAGGGCCTCGGTGAACGCGGCCGCCAGGTGGGCCAGTTGGTAGAGCATGCCGGCCCGTGGCGCCGCGGTCCCCGCCACCGGCGGCACGGCGGAAGCCGGCAGCGGGGCGGACGGGGCCGTGGCCGCGCTGTTCGGTCCGGCGCCCGGTCCGGTTCCGGCGCCCGCGAGGCGGGAGCGGCTGATGCGCACGCTGATGCCCCGCGCGTCGGGGTACAGCTCGAAGGAAAGCCACAGGTCGTCCGGCCGACGGGCCGTGAAGGACGTGGAGTGGCGGCTCATCACGGCCGACCGGTAACGGTCCTCGAACACGGGGTCGTCCAGCCAGGGCAGCGCTTCCCAGGGCCTGGTCCCCAGCATCGCCGGGACCGTACTGCCGACGAGGTCCGCGCCGTTGGGGGTGATGAAGGTGATCCGGCCGTCGAGGTCGAGCGCGCAGCAGCCCTCCGGGAGCCGCTCGGTGAAGTCCACCGCCGCCAGGGACTCGGCCTGCGTGACCATGCGGCGCCGGGGCACCGGCACGATCCTCGGCTCCGGCGTCGCCACGACGGGACGGCCGCTCTCCTCCGCCCGGCGCAGCGCCGCGCCGACGTACCCGGAGGCTCTCTCGATGGCCCGCCGCCGCTCCGGTTCGATCACCAGCGGGTGGGAGCCGGGCCACAGCAGCAGCAGCCCGCCCCAGGTCCGCTGGGCGCTGACCGCCGGGGCCGCCGCGAGGGCGAACGAGTACGGCAGCGCGAGGCCGATCCGCGGATAGCGCCGGGCGAGTTCGCCCTCGGCTCCGACCCACACCACGTGGCCTTCGCGCACCGCCTCCGCCAGGGGGCCCGAGGCGGACATGCCCACCCTGGCCCACGGCATCGCGAGGTTGGACGGCACACCGGCGAGCACCGCGGCGGACAGCACCTGGCCGCCCGCCGTCAGCACGTAGATCCCGCCGCCGTACGCGTCGGACTCGCGCAGCACCCGGGAGAGCAGCCGGTCCAGTACGTCCGGCTGCCCGGTCTCCTCCGCCGGCGGAACCATGGCTAGCGGCTTCGGGCGCAGCGCATCACACAACACATCATCTCTGGACGTTACGCCCAGAACGGGCGGGCCCGCACCCGCAGGCGGCGCGTCAGACGCCGGCCAGCAGCAGACCCCCCATCGTGACCATGGTGGCGGCGACCAGTCCGTCCAGGACCCGCCAGGCCGCCGGGCGGGCCAGCACGCCACTGAGCAGGCGCGCCCCGTAGCCGAGGGTGGTGAACCAGGTCAGGCTGGCGAGTACGGCGCCGAGACCGAAGGCCCACCGCTGGGAGCCGTGGTCGGCGGCGACGGAGCCGATCAGCAGGACGGTGTCGAGGTAGACGTGCGGGTTGAGCCAGGTCATCGCGAGGCAGGTCAGCACGGCCTTGCGGGCGGAGCCGGCGGCGGCGCCCTGCGCGCTGAGGGCCGCGCCGGGCTCGGGCCGCAGCACGCGCCGGGCCGCGAGGACGCCGTAGCAGATGAGGAACGCGCCGCCGGCCAGGCCGACCACCGTCAGCGCGGCGGGCCAGGCCGTGACCACGGCTCCCACTCCGGATACGCCGAGCGCGATGAGCGCCGCGTCGGACACCGCGCAGATGACGACCACCGCAAGGACGGCGTGCCGCCGGACGCCCTGTCGCAGGACGAACGCGTTCTGAGCGCCGATGGCGACGATGAGGGAGAGTCCGGTACCGAAGCCGACGAGTACCGCCGTGATGAGTCCGTGGTTCATACGCCGACCGTATGGATCAAGCGACCTTCAGTACAGCTAAAGGTTCTAACGTACCCTTAGCGTTCGTGATGAACGAGCTTCCCCTCGACCAGGTACGCACCCTGCTCGCGGCCGTGGACGAAGGCACCTTCGACGCCGCGGCGGCCGCCCTGCACGTGACGCCGTCGGCCGTGAGCCAGCGGATCAAGGCGCTGGAGCAGCGCACCGGCCGGGTGCTCCTGACACGTACGAAGCCCGTGCGCCCCACCGAGTCCGGCGAGGTCGTCGTGCGCTTCGCGCGCCAGCTCGCCCGGCTGGAACGGGACGCGCGGGCGGAACTGGGCATCGCCGGCGAGCTCGGCCCGGCACGGCTGCCCATCGCCGTGAACGCCGACTCGCTCGCCACCTGGTTCCTGCCGGCGCTGACCCGGGTGCCCCAGGACCCGCCGGTCTGCTTCGAGCTGCACCGGGAGGACGAGGCCCACACCACGGCGCTGCTGCGCGAGGGGCAGGTGATGGCGGCGGTCACGTCGTCGCCCGACCCGGTGGCGGGCTGCACCGTTCGCCGTCTCGGCCTGGCCCGCTACCTGCCGGTGGCCACCGCGGCGTTCGCCGCGCGCCACCTGACGGGGGCGCTGGAGCGCGATCTGCGGCGGGCTCCGGTGATCGTCTTCGACCGCCGCGACGACATCCAGGACGCCTTCGTACGGTCGCTCACGGACGACGGGGCGGGCGCGGGTCCCGTACGGCACCTGGTGCCCACTTCGGAGGGGTTCTGCGACGCGGTGGCGGCCGGGCTCGGGTGGGGCCTGGTACCAGAACCGCAGGCCGAACCGCTGCTGCGCGCGGGCGTCCTCACCCTGCTCGCGCCCGGCCGCCCCGTGGACGTACCGCTGTTCTGGCAGCAGTGGAAACTGGACTCGCCGGCGCTGTCGGCCGTCGCGGACGCGGTCGCCGCCACGGCCGCCGAGGCGCTGCGGGCCCCGGCCTGACCGCCCGGCACGCCTCGCCCGGGACGGCCCGGGGGCCGGAGGGCCCCACGCGCAGCGCGGTGGTCCCGCTCCGCCGCTGACCGGCCGGGGAGCCTTTGGGGTGATCTCCCGCAACCGGAGAGGGCGGACCGCGTTGATCAGCCCGCGTGGTCCACCTCCGCCCACCGGCCAATGTCAGGAGTCATCGCATGCTGCACGGAAGCGCCCTGCGCGACGAGATCGCCTCCGCCGGGACGACGCCGCTCATCGGCGTGTACGACATGCACTCCGCGTCGCTCGCGGCCCGGCACTACGACGGTCTGTTCGTCTCCGGCTTCGGCTTCGCCGCCTCGTACTACGGCCTGCCCGACATCGGGTTCGTCACCTGGCCGGACATGGCGGCCTTCGCCGAGCGCCTGCGCGGCGCGTTTCCCCGCCACCACCTGCTCGTGGACATCGACGACGGCTACGTCGACACGGAAGTGGCCTGCCACGTCGTGCGGCGCCTGGAGCGCGCGGGCATCTCGGGTGTGGTCCTGGAGGACCAGAAGCGGCCGCGCCGCTGCGGCCACGCCGACGGAAAACAGGTCCTGCCGCTGGAGGAGTACCTCGCGAAGCTCGACCGGGTGCTGGCGAGCCGGACCGATCTGCTGGTCGTGGCACGGACCGACGCCACGGACGACGAGGACATCCTGGTCCGCGCCAAGGCCCTGGCGGCGACCGACGCGGACGTGGTGCTCGTCGACGGGGTGCGCGACGTCGAGGCGATCCGCCGGATCCGGGAGGCCGCCGGAACGAAGCCGCTGCTGTTCAACCAGATCGCCGGCGGCACGTCACCGCGGCTGTCGCTCACCGAACTCGCCGCGCTGGGCGTCGACGCGGCGATGTACAGCACCCCCTGCCTCTTCGCCGCGCACCGGGCGGTGGAGGACGCCATGACCCGGCTCAAGGCGTCGGACGGGCGCCTGCCCGCCGCCGACGACGCCGGGAACGCCGGGGTCGGCGAAGTGACGGCGCTGCTCACGGACAACCTCCGCCGCCACGGCACGCACTGATCCGGCCGGACGCGCGCTACCCGCCGGACCCCTCGGCCGGGCCCGCGTCCAGCCTGCGCCGTACCCGCCCCTCGTGCACCAGCCGCCCCACCAGCGCCCCGCCGTACACCACGAACCCCACTCCCACCAGCCAGGACTGCAGCACCAGCACGGTCCCGAACGGGCCGTACGTCACCGCGTTCGACGCGATCAGCGGCGAGAAGACCAACTGCGAGAAGACCCGCAGCCCGAGCAGCCCGACAGCCGTCAGGGCGGCCCCGGGCGCCAGCGCGCGCCAGCGGATCCGGCCGCACAGCAGCACGCGCTGGGACCACCAGAAGAAGAAGAACAGGCCGATGACGTCGCCACCCGCGACGAGCACCGTCACGATCGCCGGGGACTCCTCGGGGGTGGGCGTCTTGACGAAGAGCAGGAGGGCGGCGATCAGCACCGCCAGCCAGACGACGTGCCGCCACATCGTGTGCCAGCGCGCCGTCGGCAGATCCCAGAGCCGTTCGTACCCGGTCTGCACCGCGGACCCGAAGGTCACGCCGAACCCGGCCAGCGCGGCGAGGCCGAACGCCGTGGTGCCCTGCAACGCCTGGCCCGGCCGGCCGAACAGTTCCTCGACCTCCGCCTGCGACACCTCGGAGACACCGAGCCCGGTGACCAGCCACCGCGCGAAGCCCTGGCCGCTCGCGAGGTCGGCCGCGGCGACGACGATCAGCAGAGGCACGAGGGTGAGGAAACTGAGCGCCGCGAAGCCCATGGCGCGGTGCATCAGCTCCACTTCCCGGCCACGCTGCCAGGTCAGCGCGACGACCGAACTCCGCAGCCGTCGGTGCAGCCGGCCGAACCGGTCTCCGTGCTGGGGGCGACTCTCGTGCGGCGCACCGGATCTCAGGGGCATGTCCCGTCGAGTACCCGTAAGCGCCTGTCACCCCTCCGCCATGGGGCCGAACGGGTGTGGGGGGGGGGGGGGGGGGGGGGTTGGGGGGTGGGGGGGGGGGGGGGGGGAAAAAAGGCTTCTGCCCTCACCCCGAGAACATAGACAACCACAAAGCCAAAGAAAAGAGCGAAAAGGAGAA
>NZ_JBWKLQ010000012.1:65692-184321 GCF_056429965.1 Streptomyces sp. NPDC046122
GGTTTGGGGGGGGCGAAAGGGCGGGGGGGGGTGTTTTTGGGGGGGGACCGGGACTTCTCTTCCCCCCTCCGGGGGGGGGGGGGGGGGGGTTCCCCCCCCCCCCCCCCCCCGCCACACCCGTTCAGGTGACTCCTACCAGTAATGCCTTCGTCCGCCGACCGCGTGCCCGACCGATCCCAGGATCCAGAGGACGGCGCCGATGGCGACCAGAATGATCCCGATGGTCCACAGGATGGAGATGCCGGCCACGAAACCGATGATGAGCAGAATGAGCCCGAGGACGATCATGGTGTCCTCCGATCTTGCTGAGAACGATCCTTCCACTCAGCGTGTCCCCACCCCCCACCACGTCAAACCTGCGGCGCCGCCGGGGGCGGCAGGCGACGACGTGGCGGCTTACCGCACCCACCAGGCGGCTGACGCGTCGCGCAGGGTGTTGGTTCCGCAGTGCACCTCGCCCGCGCCGAGGTGGTACGTGTACCAGTCGTCGAGGTACGACACGTTCATGCCGGCCGCGGTGTACGCGGCATCGACGGCGGCGGTGAAGACGTCCTTGCCGCCGATGACCGGTCCCCATTGCCGCGGGGCCAGGTAGCGATTCCCGCCGAGTACGATCCCGTTCACCGCGCCCGGGACGTACGCGCTGGTCATGACCGTGTCCGGGGCCTCGCCGGAGCGGTCCGCGTGTCGCGCGAGCTCCTTGTGCTGCCCGTACTCACGGACCACGTCGGGCACCTTGCCGGCGCCCATCCGCGACAGCCGCGGCATGCGGTCGCCCTGCTCGCCTTCTTCCGTGCCCCGCGTGTAGAGCGCGGGCACCCGTACGACCTCGGCGTCGGTCGCGCCCGTCTCGCGCTGGAGCACCTTCAGGTTCGCCTCGATCCGCTTCGCGGCCAGGGTGTTGTCGGCCACCAGCCACTTCGAGGCGAGCGCCTGGTCGATGGTCTCCTTGGGGGCCGGCATGCCCGGGGCGCCCGGCACCGAGAACATCCGGGTCCTGCCGTGCCCGGCTTCCTGCGCTTCGCGCAGCAGCCGCAGGCCGGCCTCCGGATCGGCGATGCCGATCTTCCAGCCGCGCGGGGTGTCGGCGGGCAGGAACTGCACGAACTCGTCCACGTGCCCCACGTGCAGCCACGAGGTGTCGAGGAGCAGCGGGTCCTGGAGGCCCTGGGACTTCAGCAGCGTCCGCATCGCCTTCGCGGGCTTCGAGCCGTTGTCCTTGCGCTCGCCCATGATGATGCGCCCGGCCGGGAAGGACCGGCCGCCGTGGGTGTACGGCGGGACGGTCTCCAGGTTCCCCATGGAGTTGAGGGTCCACTCCTCCGAGTCGCGGACCCCCGAGACCTGTACGACGCCCACGCCGTTGCCGCGCAGCTTCTCGAACAGCTCGCGGCCGGCTTCGCGGTCCGCCTGCGCGGACCTCAGCATCACGCGCATCGTCCGCCGGCTGCCGGCGGGTCCGGCCATGCTGACGTAGCCGGGTTCGACGAAGTCCTGCGCCCAGATGTCGCCGTACTTGTCGAAGGTGACCAGCGGCTTGTCGATCCCGGAGGCCCTGACCCCGGTCGCGAGGCTCTTGACGAACGCCTGCTGGCGGCGGGCGTAGTCGTCCCCGCCCGGCACCTTGGTGACCATCAACTGCTGTGCCTTCTGCAGGTGGTGGTGGGTGAGCAGCGGCGCGACGCGCAGGGTCACGTCGTCGGAGGTGCTCCTCGCGCCCGAGGTCACCGTCAGGCGGACGACGGCGCGGCCGTCCCAGACCGCGCTGTCGCGTATGACGTCGGTGCCCTCGACGCCGAACTCCACTCCGGAGCGCAGCTCCTCGGCGGTGAGGCGGGTGCGGGCGGTGACCGCGGTCCAGCCGGAGGAGCGTTTGACGAAGACGCGCGTCTTCTTGGCCCCGGTGACGGTCTTCAGCGTGCCGGTCGCCGCGGCGGGCAGGTTCCGCATCGGTACGGACCGCACCCGGGCCAGGTCGGCCGCGTCGCCGCCGCCGTTGACCCTGGTGTCGGACGCGTCGTTGCAGGCGGCCAGTTCGGCGTCGGACAACCGTCGGCCGCCGGGCCCCGTGACCGGGCAGCGCCGGGTGTCGTCGTCGATGTTGGGGAGGAAGACCGCCCCTCTGCGGGCCGTCCAGGTGTCCTCGCCCTCGGTGTCCGCGGCTCCGCTGACGTCCACCCGCCCGTCCCGGTTCACGTCGGCGCGGAGGTCGGCGCGCGGCGGGTCGGCGGCGAACGCCGGTGACACGGGCGCCAGTACGGCCCCTATCACGGTGAGGGCCACTGCCCCCTGTCTCGCATGGCTCGTACCCACGATGCGTCGTCCCTTCCTGTTGATCGGCTTGTCAGGCTCGAAGAGGACGGGAACCGGCGGTCCGTTGCCTGTCGGCGCCGAGATCATCCCGGAGACGTGGCGGGGTGCGACCGGTGGAGGAGGAGAGGTCGGCCCGGGGCATGACGCGCTGAGGGGGCCCGCTCGGGTAGGAGCCTCGGACGGCCGCCGGGGCCGACCCGGGCCGGGCGCAGGGCGAGAGCGCGGACCGTCCGGGGTTCGCGCAGGTCAGCGGCGGGTTCTCCCGCCGCGCCGAGCATCGTCGGCCGGGCGGGCCTAACGTGGAAGGACGGTGGCAAGCTCCTCACCTTGGGAAGGAACGACCGGTCATGACCGATACCGGACAGAATCTCAGCGGGAAGCAGGGCGACCCCGGAGGCCGGGGACGGACCACCATCTCCGACAGCGTGGTCGAGAAGATCGTCGGAATGGCGGCGCGCGACGTGACGGGCGTCCACGCCATGGGCAGCGGGATCTCCCGGGCCTTCGGGGCGGCACGCGAGCGCGTGCCCGGTGCCGCGAAGTCCGTCTCGCGGGGCGTCAACGTCGAAGTGGGCGAGAAGCAGACGGCCGTCGACCTGGAGATCGTCGTCGACTACGGCGTGTCGATCACGGACGTCGCCGGGTCCGTGCGCGAGAGCGTGATCTCGGCGGTCGAGTGGATGACGGGCCTGGAAGTCGTCGAGGTGAACGTCACGGTCAGCGACGTGAAGCTGCCGGACGAGGAGGAAGAGGAGTCGCAGGAGCAGCCGCGGCTCCGGTGACCGACGCGTTCGGACGCCCCGCCCCGCCCAGCGGCCCGCCCCTGCGGTGGGGGCCCACTGTACGGCCGCCGGACCCGCGGGCCGGCGGCCGTACCGCCGGACGCCGTACCGCCGGACGCCGTGGCGTCGTACGCCGTCACGCTCGGCGGCGGTCGAGGTATTGCACCAGCCCGTGCACTCGGCGCTCGTCCCGGCAGCTCCGCACCCCTACGTCTGCGGGGCGAGCTGGGCCGTCAACGGGTCGTCCCTGAAGGTGAGTTCCCCGGCCGACGGGCAGTCGTGGTGGGGCGCCGCGCTCGCCGCCCCGGAGCCGGCGCCGCTCGTGACCGAGCGCGGCCGACGGTGCCTGGACGGCGACGACAACGGCCTGAGCGCGGAGCGTCATACGGAACCGCTGCGGAAGGCGCGCTGCGCCGAGGCACGACGGGTCCGGCACTACGGCCACCGGCTGCGTGCGGGGCGCCCGAACAAACGGCGAGACGCCGGGGGGCGCCCCCCCGGCGTCTCGATCGAGCGGTCGGCGTCGAGCCGCTAGCCCAGCTCGGGAACCGCACCGGTGAGCGGTGCCACCATGCCGGTGAACTGCTGGAGCTCGTTGAGCTTGTGCAGCTGACCGAGCCCCTTGAGCTGGTCGGTCACCGTCGGCACCTCGTCCCGGCGGTCGACGGGGACGGCGCTCGAGCCGAGCTTGTCGAGCTCTTCGGGAACCGACAGCAGGTAACCGCCGGAGGGGTCGGCGGCCGTCGCGGACGGCGCGGCGAGGGCTGAGACACCGGCGGCGAGGGCCGCGACGGCGAGGACACGCTTAGCTTTGATCATGACTTGAGCAACGGCCGAACCGTCCGCGCGGACACGGTTGCACGCCCCCCGTCACCCGCAAGCCACATCGCGTACGCCGGTGTTCGACCTCGCACCCGACCGCCGGCCTGCTACTCGGCCGTCGCCGTCCGCGACGAGACCAGCACGCCGATCTTGTCGATGCGGTGCTCGGGGTTGCCGTTGGCGTCGCGCCAGAAGTTGCCGGCCGCGTCGTCCTCCGGTGTCGCGCAGGTGGAGACCGTGATCATCGCCTCGGTCGGCTTCTTGCCGGGCGAGCCCGGAACGGCGGCCCGCTGCTCGGCCAGCGACCGCTCCGAGCGGAAGGACGTCTTGCGGGTCTCGGTGATCTCGTACTCGTACTCCTTGCCGCCCGCCGTGACGAAGACGGAGTCGCCCTCGTCCACGGAGGGCAGGTCGCGCAGGGGTCCGCCGGCGGAGAGGCGGTGCGCCGTGACGAGGTAGTTGCCGATCTCGCCGGGGCCTACGCCGCCCTCGTCACCGTACGGACTGGCCGCGACACCACGGTCCTGGATCTTCGTACCGGCCCGGTCGTCGGTCGTTCCCTCGTAGGGGACGACGCGCAGATCCGTCACGCCTATCGACGGTATGGCCATCACTCCGGCCTGCTGCCGGGCGGGGCTCTCGCGGCCGGCGGGCGCGGCGGCCTCCGTGGCGGGCGCGGGCGGGGAGACCTCCGCCGGGAGGACCGAGACCGCGGCGGCCGGCGGCCTGGCGTCCGCCCGGCCGCTGCCGGCGCCCGCGCAGCCCACCAGGGCGGCGACGAGCGCGCCCGTGGCGGCGGTGGAAACAACGGTGCGGGGACTGAACATGGCATCCCGGAACGACGAGGGGGCGGACGGCTCGCCCGCGAAGACGGCGGCCGGCTTTTCCACCACAACACGGTGGGCCGGTGAGGTGTTCCCGTCCCCGGGGCGCGATTCCGCGGCCCGACGCCCGGCCCGCACGGGCGCGCGAGCGGGTCAGGGACTGGTGATCCACCGCAGTACGGCCCTGACCGTGGGGTCGTCGAGCCGGCTCAGGACGTCGATGGCCTCGAGATCTCCGGGCAGGGGCGCGACGCCGGTGGTGGTCAGGGCCGCGTGGAGGTCCAGGCGGCGCCTGTCCGTGGCCGCCAGGGAGAAGGACGGCCGCTGCGAGGGGTGCGGGGCCAGCAGGGAGTAGTCGTCCGCCTCGTCGACGGCGGCCGCCATGGGCTGCTGGTCCAGGTCGTCCAGGCCGTGGAAACGGTACGGATCGAACGCCCATCGCGGCGTCCTCGGCGGTAGCCCGGGAATCGGAGTGCTGTTCATCGGAACCTCCAGGGGGTCGTCACTGACCCAGAGGAACCCCCTGAGGCCGCCCTCGGTTGCGCATCGGGGCGGCAACCACCCGAACGCCCCCAACGGCATCTCTTCACACCACCGGGAAATCAGCCGGGGAGCCGGTCGGGCGGCCCGGACCGCGCGACCGGTCAGTAGAGCACGGAGGGCAGGTACGCGCCGGCGGGTTCGTTGTAGAGCCCGATGGTCATCAGGCTCATCAGCTGCTGCACCTTGAGGCCGTTGCGCAGACACCACCGCAGCAGTACGCCGTCGGACGCGGGGACGAGGATGCCGGGGCCGCCGAAGGACGGCGCGGCGGCGATGAGGGCCCTGATGTCCTCGGTGCTCTCGCCGACGGCGTGGGCGAAGAAGGAGAGGTCCGTGGCGTAACCGGTGATCCGGCCGCCGTGCTCGCTCACGCGGGCCGTGCCCGCCTCGAGCGCGTCGACGAGTTCGCCGCCGCGGTCGGCGCCGTGCACCCTGCGGCACACGTCGTTGCAGGCCGCGAGGTCCGCGTCCGTAGCGGGCCGCACCTCGTACCCCGCCACCGTCCCTCCGATCGGCGGTCCCTGCAGGCAGGCCATCGTGTCGCGGAACTCGAACCCCAGGCCGGCGTACAGGGCGAACGAACGCGCGTGGTAACCGCTCTGCAGCAGCCGGAGTCCGGGCACGCGCCGCTCGGCTGCCCGCCGCATGGCGTCTTCCATGAGCCGGCGTCCGACACCGCCGTTCTGGACGGCCGGATCCACCGTGATCGGCCCGAGGCCGACGACGGACGAGCGCTCGTCCAGGAAGTTGCTGCCGACGATCCGGCCGTCCAGCTCGGCCACGACGCTGTAGAAGCCGGGGTGGTTCAGGAGGGTCGTGAACATGCCCTCGGCCGCCTCCGTGCCCGGAACGTCCGAGGAGAAGCCGTGTTCCAGGGCGATGCCGGAGAACGCGGCGTAGCAGATTCCACCGCACTCGGCGGCGTCGTCCGGCCTTCCGGGACGCAGTACGAGTTCCACGATCCGATCCACCTTCCGACGCCGTGCCCGCTTCCCTCACCCGGACACCGGGCCCTTCCGGACGGGCTTGTCCGGGGCGGGCCCCCTCCCATCAAACGCGCGGGCGGCGCCAGCGGCAACCGGCGAACCGGGCTAGGCCGGGCGTACCTGGACCGCCACGGCCGGGTCCTGGTGCCCGCCGCTGGCGATCATGCGTACCTCGTCCCGGTCGCTTATCTCGGCCAGGACGATTCCGGTGTCGTCCGCGTACACCGGGTGGCCGCCGGGCCCGCTGCGTTCCGTGCGGTGCACTTGCACGACATCCGCCGCGTCCGGAACGGCTGTCGGTGCACCCGGATGCACGAAGACCAGTTCGTAGCGATCGGACCTGCCCATGTCGTCGCCTCCTCGCTGAGAAGCCGTTGCCCCGCGCTCACACATGCGTACCCCCATACTCCCCCATTACGGGCGGCGCGGCCGGGTCGCGGGGTGGGCTCCCGGCCTGCCGTCCCACGTGTCCCAGACGTACTGCTCGGGCGGGAAACCGGTCCAGCGCAGGTCGGCGGGCAGGTGCCGCGTGTCGTTCTGGCAGAGCAGGGAGGACGGCCTGCCGGGCGCGTAGCGGATCACCGTCAGGGCGGCGTTTCCGTGGTTGAGGCCGATCCAGCGCCAGTCGGGTGCGTCGAGAGCGGCCCGGACCAGCCAGCCGATGAGGAAGTTGTGGGTGACCACCAGTTCGTGGCGGGGCCGGGCGCCCTGCGCCGGACCCGTGAACAGCGCGAGAGCCTCCCGCGCGAGTGCGGGACCGCGCTCGCGCTCCTCCGCCGGGAACCGCGCGAGGAAGTCCAGCAGGGCGTCGGCCGAGTCCGCCGGCAGTTCCTCCCGGCGCGGAACGTGCGGGATGTAGTCGCCGGCCGGCTCGGACCGGTGCAGCGGTACGCCGTCGAGCTGTTCGGCGACGAGCCGTGCGGTCTCGGCCGCGCGGGGCAGCGGACCGTGATGGACGGCGCACAGCGGCGTCCCGCGCAGCCGTTCACCGAGCAGCACGGCCTGCCGGCGTCCGGCGTCGGTCAGGGTCGTCTCGTCCGGTGACGCCTCGCCGTGGCGGGCGAGGTAGAGGTACCGCGTGGCCGTGCCCGTCATGCAGGAGCCCCCTGGGGAGTCGCCGGTCGTGCGCGTGGAGCGCGTCGAGCGGAGGACGCCGGGGCCGTCCTCCCCGGTTCCGGGGGCGGGGCGGGGAGCAGCGGTTGCGGCGGGGATCAATTGCGTCGACGGCGCACCGGGCGCCGCCTACGCTCACGCATATGAGCGACAACGGCACTGCCCGACGGCCGCTGGTGGCCGTTCTCAGCGGAGCCGGGATCTCCACGGACTCCGGCATCCCCGACTACCGTGGGCCGAACGGCCTGTGGCGGCGCGATCCGGAGGCGGAGAAGCTCGTCACGTACGGCTTCTACATGGCCGACCCCGACATCCGGCGCCGCGCCTGGCGCATGCGGTTCGAAAGCCCCGCGCGGCGGGCCCGGCCGAACGACGCCCACCGGGCGATCGCCGAGCTCGAGCGCTCGGGGGTGCCGGTGCGGGTCCTCACACAGAACGTCGACGGGCTGCACCAGATGGCCGGGATGCCCGCCCGCAAGGTGCTGGAGCTGCACGGGACGGCGCGGTCGACGGTGTGCACCGCTTGCCATGCCCGCTCTCCGATGGAGGACGCGCTGGCGCGGGTGGGGGCGGGCGAGGAGGATCCGCCGTGCCGTGAGTGCGGGGGCATCCTCAAGTCGGCCACGGTCATGTTCGGACAGCGTCTCGACCCCGTGGTGATGGCCGAGGCCCTGTCCATCGCCAAGGCGAGCGACGTGTTCGTGGCCGTGGGCACGAGTCTCAAGGTGCAGCCCGCCGCCTCGCTCGCGGGGATCGCGGCGGAGCGCGGCGCTCGGCTGGTCGTCGTCAATGCCGAGCCGACGCCCTACGACGAGCTGGCCGACGAGGTCGTGCGCGAGCCGATCGGGACGGCGCTTCCCGCCGTGCTCAAGCGCCTGGCGGTCTGAGGCCGCGCGGTCGCGACCTGCTCGCCCCGCCTACCAGCGCGCGGCCGAGGCCCGTACGGCGCTGAAGTCCATCGCCTGCTCTACCTCCCGCAGCGTCTCCTCGGCGACCTGGCGCACCTCTGCGGGCACGTCGCCCCGCTCCTCCACGAGGTCTGCATAGATCGGTGCGTCGGCACGGTTCGCGGAACTCACGTCGGAGAGGGCCCTTCAATCGGTACGTGCGGATTCCGGCGGCAGCCGGAACGGAGGACGAGTGTAGGTGGTCCACAAAGCTGCGAGCAGGCCGCCCCGGCGCCCTGCTCCGCGCCCGCAGCCTACGGCGTGGCCGCCGCGCCGCTCATGGCAGGTGCCCGATCCCGGTCCGCGGGCCTTCCGGCGCCGCCGCGGCGGGGTCCTGCCGGACGCGCGGATGTCCACCCTCCGGACGGCACTCTCCCCGATTTCCAAGATACGGAATACATTTTCCATTAACAGCGTCCGGGGGTACGGGGAGGAACCGCAGTATGGGGATCGACACGGCTCTGCCACGCCGAGCAGCCGCCGAACTGGTCGGCACGGCGGCCCTGGTGGCCGTCATCGTCGGCTCCGGAATCCAGGCCGCGGGCCTCAGCCGGGACACCGGGGTGCAGCTCCTCGCCAACACCCTCGCCTCGGCCATCGGGCTCGGCCTGCTCATCGTGCTGCTCAGCCCCGTCTCGGGCGCCCATCTCAACCCGGTGATCACCCTCTTCACCTGGTGGTCCCGGCGGCGTTCCGCGGACCGCTTCGGCGGCCGTGAGGTCGCCCTCTACATCGCCGCGCAACTCACGGGCGCGGTCGCCGGGGGCCTGCTGGCCGAGTCGATGTTCGGCCGCGTGCCCGGCGTCTGGTCCACGCAGGTGCGGTCGGCCGGGCATCTCCTGCTCGGCGAGACGGTCGCCACGGCCGGACTCGTGCTGGTGGTGTACGGACTCGAACGCATCGGGCGCGCCCGGCTGACTCCGCTCGCGGTCGCCTCGTACATCGCCGCGGCGATCTGGTTCACCTCGTCGGGCTCCTTCGCGAACCCGGCGGCGACGGCCGGCCGGGCGCTCACCGACTCCCTCACCGGAATCGCCCCCGTGTCACTCCCGGGCTTCGTCACCGCACAGCTGCTCGGCGGGGTGCTCGGCGCCTGCCTGGCGACCCTCCTGTACGGGCCGCCCACGGCCTCTTCCGCCTCCCCCGGCCTGCCGTCCGGCGGTCGCGTCCGGGGATGGCCCCTCTCGCGACGCGCCTGACGCGTCCTGGCAGACTGCCCACTCATGAGCGAGCGCGGGGGCGAACGGATCAGCGGCGGCGTCGGAGCGGGTGCCACCTTCGGCCTGCTGGCGGCATGGGCGGTGCACGACCTGGAGGAAGTGGCCACGATGCCGCACTGGTCCCGTACGCACGTACCGGAGCTGCGTGACCGCTTGCCCCAAGTGCCCGAGTGGGTGTGGCGGCGCCTGGAGTCCGTCGACGGCCGCGAGTTCGCGGCCGCCGTGGGCGCGATGGCCCTGGTGGTCACCGCCGCCGCTGCCGACGGGCACCGCACGGGTGGGCGCTCCGCGTTCTACCAGCAGGCCGTCAACGGCTTCGGACTGCACGGGCTGGTCCATCTCGCCCAGGCCGCCGCCGCCGGCCGGTACACGCCGGGCTCGGTCACGTCCGTGCTCACCGTCGTCCCCTTCACGCTGTGGGCCCGGGGGCGGCTGCGGAGGGCCGGCGTCCTGCGTCCCACGCGGCCCCGTGACCTCGCGTGGAGCCTGGCGCTCGCCGGGGCGGCCACGGCCGGGGCGCACGCGGTGGCCCGGCGGGTGGTGAGCCGGCCCACGGGCACGCGCCGGCCCTGACCACCCCCGGTCTCCGCCACGCGCCCCCGCCGGGGGCGTCAACTCCGGTGTCCGGTACGTGCCGACAGCCCCCGGCCCCGGCATTCCGTGAGGCGGGCGGCGATGCTCCCGTCCGGGTCGAGGCGCGGGTTGAAGATCGTGACGTTGAAGATCGTGACGTTCAGTCCCCGGGCCCGTTCGCCGGCGAGTGCGGTCCGCAGTACGGTCTCCAGCTCCGCCCACGTCAGCCCTCCGGGGAGCCGGTAGTCGACGGCGGGCATCACCGCGTCGTCCAGCACGTCGACGTCGAGGTGCACCCCCAATATCCGGCGCTCCCGCCGGTGGTGAGCAGGCCGACCGCCCGGCGCGCGGCCGCCCGGGCGCCGACCGCGCGCACGCCGTCGAGGCCGACCGCGTGCAGCCCCGGCGGCAGAGGCTGCATGCCCGCCTCGGTCGATTCGGCGGTGTCGCGGAAACCGAGGGCGACGACGTCCTCGTCCCGTACGAGCGGCCTTCGGCCTTCCAGGCCGGTGAGGGGCGGCGGGCCGCGCCCCGTGGCCAGGGCCAGTTCCATCGAGGCGGCCTCGCCCGGCCGGCGCGTCCTGTACGCCGGAAGGCCGCAGGCCGAGTACGGACGGCGCCTCGACGACGGCTGCTCGCCGCACGTCCGTGTTCGCGTGCACCTCCCTGTCCGCAGAGTCTGCCGGCGACGGTGGGTCAGTCACTGCTGCGCCGGCTCGATGTTCTGGTTGACGTGGAAGAAGTTGTGCGGGTCGTACGTCCGCTTGATGTCCGCCAGCCGGTCGTAGTGGTCGCCGTAGGCGGCCCGGACCCGGTCCTGCCGCTCGCCGGCGCCCATGAAGTTGACGTAACCGCCGCCCATGGAGTGCGGGTGCAGTTCCTCCCAGTAGTCCACGCACCACTGCTTCAGCAGCTCGGCGTTGGCCGGATCGGGGTCGATGCCGCCGATGACGCCGGACCACACGGCGTCCCGGTAACTCCAGGCGGTGTCGTCCGGGCCGACGCGGCTCGCCGCTCCGTCCACCGGGTAGAGGTGCATGGTCGACAGGTCGGTGGGGAGGTTCTCGGCGTACTTGGCGTGCACGTCGACGGCGTCGTCCGTGATCCGGTCGAAGAAGTCCCCGCGCCAGTACCACTGGAGGCCGGCGGGGATCAGCTCGTCGAACAGGGTCTGCAGCGCCGGGTACGGCATGGGCGCCGCGAAGTGGAAGGCCGGCCGGCCCGGTTCGCCGACGACGGCGAGCGCCTCGTCGAGGCGGTCCAGGTCACCGGTCCAGCACCACACCACCCCGCACATCTTGTGGCCGTGGATCTCCTCCGGGAACGGCGGGCCGGGCGGCACGGTGAGCGTCGCGAAGAAGCCGTTCAGGTCCTCGGGCGCCTGCGGCAGGAAGTCGCGGTACCAGCGCAGCACCTCACGGGTGCTGTCGACCGGCCACACGGTCATGCCGGCGCCCACGGTGCCCACCGGGTGCAGCCGGAAACTGAACGAGGTGACGACGCCGAAGTTCCCGCCGCCGCCGCGCAGGGCCCAGAAGAGGTCGGGGTGCTCGGTGGCGCTCGCGGTGACGAAGCTGCCGTCGGCCAGTACGACGTCCGCGGCCAGCAGGTTGTCCGCCGTGAGCCCGTACTTGCGGGTGAGATGACCGTGTCCGCCGCCGAGGGTGAGGCCCCCGACGCCCGTCGTCGACATGATGCCGGCGGGTGTGGCGAGGCCGAAGCCGTGGGCGGCGTGGTCGAGGTCGCCGAGTTGGCTGCCGCCGCCGACCCGCGCGGTCCGCGCGGCGGGGTCGACGTGCGCCCACCGCATGGGCGACAGATCGATGGTCACGCCGTCCTCGACCAGCCCCAGGCCCGGACCGCTGTGCCCGCCGCCCCGGACGGCGGCTTCGAGGCCGTTGTCGCGGACGAAACCCACCGCCGCCATCACGTCGGCGGCGTCCACGCACCGCGCGATGGCGGCCGGACGCCGGTCGATCATGGCGTTGTAGATCGTGCGGCTCTCGTCGTACTCCGGGTCCTGCGGGCCGATGACCGGGCCGCGCAGCGCGGTCCGCATGGCTTCCAGAGTTCTCCCGTCCATGACCCTCTCCTTGCCGAGACGCGGACCGCTTCCCATCCGGCCTCTCCCCCCGTCGGGCCCGCCGGTGAGCGGTCGTGCGCCGGCGCCCGGCACCTGCGTTCAGCCGCGTCCATGGGCGACCAGCACGCCGGAGGGCCGATACGTCCAGCATCCCGCCGGTCCGGGACCCGCGCAATTCCTCCGCCAGGTGCCCCGGGGACGGGAAAAGCGCACCATGAGGTCATGGACGGACGTACGGAAGGACGCGCCGGACGAACCGGCGCGCACTCCGGCGGACGCGTGATCGCACACCTGGAGGACGTCAGCACGCCGGGGCGCGTCGCCGGGCCGGCCGAGGGCATCGGCCCGGACGAACTCGCGCTCGCGGCGCGCAACCACGGGCTGCCGCTGGAAGCGCTGCGGTACGACGTCACCCCGCCGGGGCTCCACTACGTACTCGTCCATTACGACATCCCCGTGGCCACTGCCGACGAGTGGCGGCTCACGGTGGGCGGCCGGGTGCGCGTTCCGCTGACGCTGGACATGGAGGCACTGCGTTCCTTCCCGGCCGTCACGCGGCGCGTGACCATGGAGTGCGCCGGCAACGGCCGGGCGCGTCTGTCGCCGCGGCCCGTGAGCCAGCCATGGCTGGTGGAAGCGGTCGGGACGGCCGACTGGACCGGGGTGCCGCTGCGTCTGCTGCTCGACGAGGCGGGGATCGGTCCCGACGCCGTCGAGGCGGTCTTCGGCGGGGCCGACCACGGCGTCGAACGCGGGGTCGAGCAGGACTACCGGTGGAGCCTGCCGCTGGCGGTGGCCACCGGCGGCGACCCCGAGGTGCTGGTCGCGTACGGCATGAACGGCCGCCCCCTGCCGCCCCAGCACGGTTACCCGCTGCGGCTGGTGGTCCCCGGCTGGTACGGCATGGCGCACGTGAAATGGCTGCGCGAGATCACCCTCACCGACACGCCGTTCACCGGCTTCCAGCAGGCCGTGGCGTACCGCTACCGGCAGGCGGCCGACGAGCCGGGCGAGCCGGTCACCCGCATCGCCCCGCGGGCGCTGATGGTTCCGCCAGGTTTCCCCGACTTCATGTCGCGGACCCGCGTCGTACGTCCCGGACCGGTGCCGCTGGAGGGCCGGGCGTGGTCCGGGTACGGCGAGGTCACGCGGGTCGAGGTGAGCACGGACGGGGGCAGCTCCTGGAGCGGGGCCGAACTCGCCCGGCCGGACGGCGGCGTGTGGGCCTGGCGGCGGTGGCGGGCGACCTGGACCGCCGGGCCGGGCCGTCATGTGCTGAGCGTCCGCGCCACCGACGCGGCGGGCAGCACGCAGCCGTTGGAGCAGCCGTGGAACCGCGGGGGCTTCGGCAACAACCTCGTGCAGCGGATCGCCGTGCTGTGCCTGCCCGACGGCTGAACCGGGCGCCCGTTTTCCCACCCCGGCCGCGTGCACGGGTGCGGCCGATCCGTACGGCAACCGGAGCGGGCCCCGTCAGTGGGGCAGTTGGCCCGTCGTCTTCTCCAGGCGCAGCAGGTCGTGCGGGGTCAGCCCGGACGCCTCGCAGACGGCGTCGACCGGCGCGCCCTCGCGCACCGCGCCGACGGCTTCGGTCTCGACGTCGGCACGGGCCGCGTCCAGGGCGGCTTCGGCTTCACGCAGACGGCTGACAGCCAGCTCAAGGGGCGCTAGATCCATGGCTGGATCGTCCCACACGGCCTCCCGTCGCCGCGCGGCCCCCCGTGCGGCGGGGCCGGGATGCGGGCAGCCGCCACGAACCCGACGATGGAATCCGGGACGCCGCCGGGCGCCACCGCACCGAAGTGGACGGACGCTGTCAATGGAAGACCTCGACTGGGGCACCACGACCGGTGCCGCCCCCGACCCGGTCCGCACCGCCTCGGTCGAGGCCGCCCGACGGGCCCTGACCTCGACCGGTGTGCACCTGATGCCGCCGGACACCACGACGGCGTGCACGGGAACGGACCGGCGGGCGTGGGAGCGTTTCGCCGCGCACTGGGAGGACCTGTCACCCGACCGCTACGCGGCCGAGAGCGGGACCTGCCGGCTGCGCCGCTACGGGCGCTTCTCCCTCGCGGCGGGCACCGGAGAGCTGACGCTCCTGCCGCACGTCCCGTTCGTACAGCCGCAGGACACCAACCCGCTGTTCGTCCAGGTGGACCGCCACTTCGACCCGCTCACCGACGCCTTCGCGGCCGATCCCGTGCTGAGGGCCCTCATCAGGCTGCTGGGGGAGCTCGCGGACGCCCTCGACCGGACGGCGGAGTGGAGTGTGAACGTGCATCCCTTCCGCGTCGTCGCCGCGGCCGACGACCGGGGTGAGCCCACCCCCGAGGGGCTGCACCGGGACGGCGTCACCCTCGTCACCTCGCTCCTGATCGCCCGGCGCAACGCGGACGGCGGCGAGAGCGCGGTGTTCGACCCGGACGGCAAGCAGGTGGTGGCGGCGACGCTGGACCAGCCGGGCACCCTGCTGCTCGGGGACGACCGCCGCACGCTGCACCAGGTCTCGCCGATCCGCCCGCTCGACCCCGGCCGGCTCGCGTACCGCGACGTGCTGGTGACGACTCTGACGGCCCGCTGAGCCGGGGCCGGCCGGGCCCTGACCCCGCACGCTCACCGGGGCAACGCCCACCGCGCCGCGGCCGTCGCCGCGACCAGCTCGTCCACGGCCGCCCCGGGACCCGCCCCCATGGCGGCCGCGGCGCGCTGGAGCCGCGCGCCGCAGCCCCGTTCCGTCAGGCGCCGCAGGAACGCCGTGACCTCGGCCAGATCTCCGTACTCCTCCAGAGCGTCGCGTACGTACGCGACCAGCCGCTCCCCCTGCACCGCGGCGGGCAGGATCCGTCCGCTCAACGCGTCGACGCCCGCGCCGGACCAGCCGTCGCGTGCCGCGCGCCAGTACGCGGCGCGCAGCAGTTCCGCGCCCGTGCGGGGGCCGGGGTCGCCGTCGCGTACGACCTTCCTCCGCGCCGTCACCACGAGCGCGCGGATGAGCGCGGTGAGGGCGACCGTGTCGTCGATGTCCGGCAGGACGTCCATGGTGCGGATCTCCACCGTCGGCAGCCGCGGGTTGAGCCGGACGTCCCAGAACGGCATGTCCGGCGCCAGCATGGCCTCCGACGCCGCCATCGCCTCGGAGATCCGCCGGTGCTCGGCCGGTGACGCGGCGTACGGGGGCGGTCCGAGGCAGGGAAACCCGCTGCGCATGACGGCCCGCCAGCTCGCGTATCCGGTGTCCCGACCCTGGTGGAAGGGGGAGTTGGCGCTCATCGCCACGAGGAGCGGCAGCCAGGGCCTGAGGTGGTTGACGACCAGGACGGCCACGTCCCGGTCGGGCAGGTGGACGTGGGCGTGGAAGGCGCTGAGGGCGAAGTCGTCGAGCAGCGCCCGGTACTGGTCCGCGCCCGCCAGGTAGCGCGGGTGGTCTCCGATGTCGTCCGGTACGCCGCCTCCCACCGGAGGGGTGCCGGAGGCGCACAGCCGCAGCCCTTCGTCGCGTGCGGCCGCGACGGCCGCGCCGCGCACCCGGGCCAGTTCCCGGCGCAGGGCGTCGCGGCTCGCGCAGGGAGGTGTCTTCCCCTCGATCTGGTACTGGGTGAACTCGCCGGAGACGAGGTCGCCCAGCACCTCGGCGGCCCGCGCGACGACCGCGGCGCCCGCCGGTTCCATCCGCCGGGTCGCGGGGTGGACGAGGAAGTACTCCTCCTCGACGCCCACGGAGGGCGCCTGGGCGGGGGCCGCCGGGTCACGTTGTCCATGGTCCTGAATGCTCACGGCATCAGCATCACGCGGTGCGGCGCTTCTGTCGCCGTGCACCGCCGCACACCGCCGGAACCGTCCCGCCCGCCGTCAGCGCGGCTGTGCGCGGTAGAGATCGCGGAGAAGGGCGATCTCGGCTCCGTGGTGCAGCAGTTCCTGGTTGACCCACCAGACGACGTCGATGAGGGGGTCCTCCGGGTCGCTGCCGTGGGGGTAGGTGCTGAATCCGACGGTGTCGAGCGCCGAGTCGCCGACGCCGAGCAGCGTCCCGCGCCACGCCGCGGCGGCGGCGTCGAAGGCGGCGACGGCCCCGGCGGCGTCCCCCCTGGCGCGGTGGTCGTCGCGGGTCAGGGTGCGGCTGCCGGTCGTGTGGTCGGCGCGCAGGGCCAGCAGTTCGGTGAGGTGGTCGAGGCGCCACGCGAGGGTGGTGAACGGCGGCGGCCACGGGTGCGGGGCAGGCGCCGTGTCGCGGCCCCAGTCCCCCGTCCCGGCCTGCAGGGTCGCTCCCGGCCCCGGGCCCGCCGTACGGCGGCGGACGGACCAGCAGTCGGGGACGGGCTCCCAGAAGTACTCCTCGTCGGTCAGGGGGCCGACTTCGACAGCCGTGCCGTTGCCGCTGTCCATGACCGGGCCGTTCAAGCGGTCGGTGAGGCGCTCGCGCGCGAAATCGAACTGCTCCAGCAGCGGGACCACGCGCTGTGGTGTCGCCATCGCATGCTCCTGCGGTCGGCCGGTCGTTCAGGGCGGTGGGACGCTTCGGTCCACACGCTGCCACAGACGGTACGGCGCCCGCCCGGGGCGGCGTACCGTCACCCGGCGGTGCCTTCGCGGCGGCCGCGTACGTGCGGGCGGCCCTCGCAGGTTCGCCCGTGTACGCAAGTGACCGGCCGGTGGCCTCGCGCGCGCCCGGGGCGCGGGGGCAGCCACCGGCCGGTGTCGTACGCACGGGCTACTGCGGGGGGTAGAGGTCCCCGCCGCCCATGCTGCTCGCCTGCTCGCTCTGTTCCCTGAGGCGGCGGGCCTTGTCCTCGAGCCGCTTGCGCTGCTCGGGGTCGAGGGCACGTTCCGCGGCCTGGTCCATCTCGCGCGCCATCTGGCGCAACTCCTGGGCACGGCCGCCGGACTCACCTGCAGCGCTCATGATCACTCCTCGGGTGACAGGACAGAGGGGGGCGCACTCAGCGAAGCAGCGTCGGCGCGTGCGCGCATGCCGAACGGTCACCCACCGCTATCGGGCCAGGCCAAGGCATCACCCCTCGCGAGGGGTGAGCCGTCGGGCGCGGGACAGCGGTGTGCGTACGGTGGTGGGTGTGCGCCTGCTGCTGACGTCCGACACCCATCTGCCCAAACGAGCCCGGGCACTGCCCGCCGAGCTCCTCGCGCGGCTCGAGGAGGCCGACGCGGTCGTCCATGCCGGGGACTGGGTGGACGCGGCCACGCTGGACCTGCTCGAAGCGCGCTCACGGCTTCTGGTCGGCGTCTACGGCAACAACGACGGCCCGGAGTTGCGGGCGCGGCTGCCGGAGGTGGCGCGGGCCGAGTTCGGGGGGCTGCGGTTCGGCGTCGTGCACGAGACCGGCGGCACCCAGGGGCGGGAGCGCAGGTGTGAGGAACGGTTCCCCGACCTGGACGTGCTGGTGTTCGGCCACAGTCACATCCCCTGGGACAGCACCGCTCCCGGTGGGCTGCGGCTGCTCAACCCGGGTTCGCCGACCGACCGGCGGCGGGAGCCGTACTGCACGTACATGACCGCCGTCGCCGAGGGCGGCCGGCTGAGCGAGGTCCGGCTGCACCCCCTGCCGCCCCGCCCCCGGACGTCCCGCGTCTGAGCGGCCGGCCGGGCCCGCAGGCGTGGCGCGCGCCGCAACAGGCGGTTCCTGCCGCTATGTTCCCTCCGGGCGGCGGACGCGTGCGACTTCGCACCGCGCCGCACCTCCGTACCCGCCGCACCGGACGAGAGACGCGATGAGACTTCGTGCCACCGCCCGCCGACGACCGGCCCTCCTGCTGACCCTGGTGGCCGTGCTCGGGCCGACGGGGACGCAGCCCGCGCCCGCGGCGCAGGGAGGGGCGGCGTACGGGCACACGCGGCCGTGCCCGGCGTCCGTGCCGTACCGGTCGGGCGATGCGGGCTACACCACCTTCCGCATCCCGGCGGCGCTCCAGGTGCCGGGCGGCGCGCTCCTCGCCTTCGCCGAGGGGCGGCGGAACTCCTCGGCGGACGACGGCGACATCGACCTGGTCCTGCGCCGGTCCCTCGACGGCGGATGCACCTGGCAGCCGCTCCAACTGGTCGCGGACGCCGGTACGGACACGGTGGGCAATCCCGTGCCGGTGGTCGACCCCCACAGCGGAGACGTGGTGCTGGTGACGTGCCGGACGCTGGGCGGTGCCGCCGAGCGGCAGGTGAGGTCCGGGAAGGCCGCCTCCTCGGTCCGCCGGGTGTACGTCCAGCGCAGCGCCGACGGCGGCCGGAGCTGGTCGCCGCAGCGGGACATCACCGGGGCGGTCAAGCCGGCCCACTGGCGCTGGTACGCCGTCGGTCCCGGCCACGCGGTCGCCCTGCGGCAGGGCGGCCACCGGGGCCGGCTGCTCGTACCGGCGAACCACAGTTCGGGCACGACGGGGCGCAGCGGCGCGCACTCCCTCTACAGCGACGACGGCGGCCACACCTGGCGGGTGGGGTACGTGAGCGGGTCCGTGGACGGCCCCCTCGCGCTCAACGAGAGCACGCTCGCCGAACTCCCCGGCGGAACGGTCTACATCAACGCCCGCGACCACGACCGGGCCGTCGAGGGCTCCCGCGCGGACGCCTACAGCGCCGACGGCGGGCTGACCCTGTCCGTGCCCTTCCGGGCGCAGACCGGCCTGACGGGCCCCACCGTGCAGGGCAGCGTGCTCCAGGTCGCCGGGCCGCCGTGGCGCGCGCCGCTGCTGTACTCGGGCCCGTCGGCCCCGGACAGCCGCCGGCGGATGCGGGTGCGCGCCAGCGACGACGGAGGGCGTTCGTGGCGGACGGCCTGGTCCGTGTCGCCGGACCTGGCCGGTTACTCGGACCTGGTGCAGACGGGCCCGGGCAGAGTGGGCCTGCTGTACGAGACGGGACCCCGGGCCACGCACGAGACCATCCGTTTCACTCTGCTCCCTCCTGACGCTCTGTCATCCACCGGAGCGGGAGAGCGCCCCGGCTCAGGCGTGTGACAGCGCGAAGGAGACCAGGAAGCCGCTGACGGTGATCAGGCCGATCGCCAGGTGGGCGTCCTCGAACGCCTCCGGGATCATCGTGTCGGCGATCATCGCGAGAATCGCTCCGGCCGCCACCGCCGTCACCGCGGCGACCACGGCGGTCGGCAGCCCGCCGACGACGGCGTAGCCGAGCACCGCGGCGAGCGTGCTCGCGGCGGCGATGCCACCCCAGATACCGAAGACATACGCCTTGCCGCGGCCGGCCTGCCGCATGCCGGCCGAGCTCGACAGGCCCTCGGGGACGTTGCTGATGAACACCGCCACCACCGTCACCATGCTCACCGCCCCGCCGTCGACGAGGCTGACGCCGATGACCGCCGACTCCGGCACACCGTCCAGCAGCGCCCCGAGGGCCAACGCCGTTCCCGACCCCGCCTGCTGGGCCTCCGAGGGCTGGGACTGCCGGAGCCCGGAGCGTTTGCGGTGCCGGGCTCCGCGACGCGCCAGCCACATGTTGCCCGCCGTGTAGGCCACCGCGCCGCCCACGGTCCCGATCGCCGCCGGTCCCAGCCCGGCCTGGTCGTACGCCTCCTCGACCAGCTCGAAGGACACCGCCGAGATGAGCACTCCCGCGCCGAACGCCATCACCGACGCCACCACCCACTGGGGGATGCGCACCCCGTACCCGAGCACCGCCCCGAGGAGCAGGGCCGAACCGGCCACCAGTCCCCACATTCCTGCCAGTACCACGTGATCCATGGCGCCCATGTACCCCGTGCGGCGCGCAGGACCGCCGAGATGCGACACGTCGCACACCAACGGTCCGCGACGCGCACGCCCACCGGCGGCGTCCGGCGGACACGACACGGCTGTGCGCGATGGCGTCGGGCCGCCCCGGCGGGGAGACTTGACGGCATGTCGGGCAAACGAAGCGCGGGGCTCCTCCTCTTCCGGAACTCATCCGACGGCACCGAGGTGCTCATCGGTCACATGGGCGGTCCCTTCTGGGCCGGCCGCGACACGGCGGCCTGGTCGATCCCCAAGGGGGAGTACGAGCCGGACGAGACCCCCGAGGCGGCGGCCCGCCGGGAGTTCACGGAGGAGCTGGGCCTGCCCGTGCCCGACGGAGAGCTCGTCGCCCTCGGCGAGTCCCGTCAGCCGAGCGGCAAGATCGTCACGATCTGGGCGATCGAGGCGGACCTCGATCCCGCGCTGGCGGAGTTCGGCACGTTCACCATGGAGTGGCCGAGGGGCTCGGGCGTGCGGCAGGACTTCCCGGAGATCGACGAGGTCGCGTGGTGCACGCCAGAGAGCGCGCACGAGCGGCTCGTACCGGGCCAGCGCGTCTTCCTCGACCGGCTCGCCGGGCACCTGGCGGAGCGACCGGGGTAGCCCGCCACGCGCACCGACGGGGCGCCCGGCGCCCGGGCGCGGACCTGCCCGGCGTGATGCGCACCACACTGCCGGGGGGACGGCGGCCCTAGGGCGGGCAAGGCCGTGGGGTCCGCGCGGGCGACCGGAGGGCCTCACGCTTACCCGGCGCCGACCGCGTGTGGTCTACCGTGGGCGGAGCAGCAGGTTCCACCCGCGCCGCAGACAGCCGGGACGCAGGTGTCCCGAGGCCGAGGCGCTCTCCGTCCGACGTCCGGCGCGACCTCTGCCGCATCGCGGCCCGCGTCCCGCGTCCCGCTCACCCAGCCCCCGCCGACCGCGGAGTCCGCGCCGACACCCGGCGCCGGACCTCCGCCGCGCGCATCCACGGACCGCCAGGCCGGCGGCGCGCCCCTTGTGCCTCGCGCACCGCCCGGCCGGCCCCCGCCGGCCTGCCCCACCCGAAGGAAACGTCACCATGCCAGTGCAGACCTCCGTACGCCCTCCCCCGTCCGCCGCGCCGCCGAAGCCGGGCAGCGACTTCTCCCGGCTGTACAAGAAGATCGCCGCGGCCGGGCTGATGGGGCGCCGCCCCGGTTACTACACGGCCCGTATCGCGGCGGTGACGGCCCTGTACGCCGGGGGCTGGACCGCCTTCGTCCTCGTCGGGGACAGCTGGTGGACGCTGGCGGTCGCGGCCTTCCTCGCCCTGGTCTTCGGCCAGGTCGCACTCGTCACTCACGACACGGCGCATCGCCAGGTCTTCCGGCTCCGCAAGGCCAGTGAGCGCTCCGGCCGCATAGCCGGGAACCTCGGCATCGGCATGGGATACGGGTGGTGGATGGACAAGCACACCCGTCATCACGCCAACCCCAACCACGCGGAACTGGACCCGGACGTGCTTCCCGACGTCCTCGTGTGGTCCCAGGACCAGGCGCGGGTGGCGAAGGGGCTCCCCCGGCTGCTCGGGCGCTCGCAGGCGTTCCTGTTCTTCCCGCTGCTCACGCTGGAGGGCTTCAGCCTCCACGTGGCGGGTGTACGGGCGCTCGCCAACCGGACGCTCAAGAACCGCACCCTCGAGGGCACCCTGCTGTTCGCCCACTTCGCCGCCTACCTGGCCGCGCTGTTCCTGGTGCTGCCGCCGGGCATGGCGATCGCCTTCCTGGCCGTGCACCAGTGCCTCTTCGGCGTCTACCTCGGATCGATCTTCGCCCCGAACCACAAGGGCATGCCGATCCTCACCGGCGACGACCGCCCCGACTTCCTGCGCCGCCAGGTGCTGACCTCACGCAATGTGCGCGGCGGCTGGTTCACCGACCTGATGCTGGGCGGCCTGAACTACCAGATCGAGCACCACCTGTTCCCCAGCATGCCCGCCCCGCACCTGCGGCGTGCCCAGGTCATCGTCCGGGAGTACTGCCGGGACCTGGACATCGGCTACCTGGAGACCGGCCTGATCACCTCCTACCGCCAGGCGCTCACGAGCCTGCACCGGGCGGGCGCCCCGATCCGCGAGTCCCGCCGGTCCGCCGCCCCGGCCGGGGCCTAGGACGGCGACGGCCCGGACGTGGCGGGCGGCCACGGGCCCGGGTCCGCCCACTGGGCGCGCGCGGTGTCGAGGGCGCGGCGGTAGGCGGCGTACCCGTCCTCGTACGCCGCGCGGGAGGCCGGGCGCGGCTCCACCGTGCGGTGCGGCTGCTGCTTCGTCTCCGGGGTCTCGCCGAGGGAGTGCCGCGCCACGCGCACCGCGCCGAGCGCGCCCACCTCTTTCTCCACCGGGATGCGGACCGGCCGGCCCAGGACGTCGGCGAAGAGCTGCGCCCACGGGCCCGAACGGATTCCTCCGCCGCAGGCCGCCAGGGCGCCGCTGAGACCGGCGGCCTCCAGGCAGTGCCGGGCGGCGTAACCGATCGCCTCGCACACGGCCCGTACGGCGTCGCCCCGTGTGTGGGCGAGCGTGAGCCCGTCGAGCCGCCCGCGGGCGGCCGGGTCCACGAACGGGGCCCGCTCCCCCGCGCCGGAGAGGAACGGCAGCGCGGTGACGCCGTGCGCGCTCGGAGGGCTCTCGGCGAGCAGCGCGTCGAGGTCGGCCGTGGTCGCGCCGGTGAGCGCGAGGACCCATTCGAGGGCCGCCGTGCCGGCCATCGCGGGCATCGCGCGCAGCCAGCGGCCGGGGTCCGGGGTGCACAGCCACATGCCGGCCGGCTCGGCGGAGCCGTCCGTACGGGCGCTGTCGGTCAGGACCTGGCAGGCGAGGGTGGTGCCGACGATGAGCAGCCCGTCGCCCACGTCGCGCACGCCGCTGCCGATGGCGCAGGCCGGCAGGTCGTACGGTCCCGCCGTGAGCGGAAGTCCTTCGGGCAGTCCGAGCAGCCGCGCCCCCGTGGCGTCGAGGGCGAGGACGGTTCCGGGTGGGGCCGGGTCGGGCAGCAGGTGCGCCAGGTCCTCGATGCCGCAGGCGGCGAGCGCCTCGGGCGCGTACGTACGGGTGACCGGATCGAGGAAGGGCAGGGTGGCGTCCGACGCGTCCACGCCGACCCGGCCGGTGAGGCGCTGGGCGACGGCGTCGACGCAGTATCCGGCGGTGGCCGCGCGCCGCAGGGTCTGCGGCTCGTGCTCCCGCAGGTGCGCGAGGAGCGGGGCGTGACAACCGGGGAACATGCCGGAGCCGGTGTGCTTGTGAACCTCCTGGACCGTGCCGTCCGCCAGCCAGCGCGCCACGAGGTCCGCGGCGCGGCCGTCCATCCAGGAGATGGCCGGGCGTACCGCGCGGCCGTCCGCGGCGCGCAGCCACAGGCCGTCGCCCTGGCCGGTGAGGGCGACGGCGGCGGCCGGCTCCGGCAGGGCGGCGGAGGTCTCCCGTACGACTTCGGCGACCGTGCGGACGACGTCGTCGAGGTCCTGTTCGACGCGGCCGCCGGGCAGCCGCACGAGGCTGCTGCGGCGCGTGGCAGAGGCCAGCGGTGTCCCCTCGCCGTCGAAGGCGACGGCCTTGGTCACGGAGGTGCCGACGTCGACGCCGATGACGACGCTCATGGGCGTGCGGCCTCCCGCACCTCGGGGTTGGCAGGGTGGGCGAGCTGTTCGCCGCGTACGAAACGGCCAGCCTCGGCGGCGGTGATGGCGGCGGCGCGGTGGGCGGTCTGCCGGGTGGCTCCGGCCAGGTGGGGGGCGGTGACGACGTTCGGGGCGTCGTGCAACGGCCAGTCGACGGGCGGGGGTTCGACGTCGTACACGTCGAGGGCGAGGGCGCCGAGGCGCCCGCTTTTCAGCAGACCGGGCAGCGGGGCGTAGTCGAGGAGGCCGCCGCGCGCGGAGTTGACCAGAACCGCGCCCTCGGGGAGGAGCTCCAGTGCGGCGGCGTCGATGAGGTGGTGCGTCTCGGGGGTGAGGCGGGCGTGCAGGCTCACCACGCTGCTGCGGCGCAGGAGTTCGTCGAGTCCGACCGGTTCCACGCCGTCGGCGCGGGCGGCGTCGGGATCGGCGTAGGGGTCGGCTACCAGGACGTGGGAGCCGAAGGCGCGCAGGACGCGGGCGACGATGCGGCCGATTGCGCCGTAGCCGACGAGCCCTACGGTGGCGCCGTCGAGTTCGATGCCGCCCTCGTCGTACGCGTAGAAGTCGCCGCGCCACATGCCGCGTTTGAGTTCGGCGTCGGCGGTGGTGATGCGCCGCATGGCGGCGAGCATGAGGCCGACGGCGAACTCGGCGGCGGCGGGGGCGTTGCGGCCGGGCGCGAAGGCGACGGCGACGCCGTGCCGGGTGGCGGCGTCGAGGTCGACGTTGACGGGGCCGCCCCGGGAGACGGCGACCATGCGCAGGTCCGGGCAGGCGGTGAAGACCTTCTCGGTGAAAGGCGCCATCTGGGTCACGCAGATCTCGGCGCCGTCCAGCGCCTCGACGAGTTCCTCCTCCGTACCGCTCGCCTCGTGGACGTCTCCGACGGGGCCGAAGGGTTCGTGGGGCCAGGGCAGGGTGAGCTCGGTGATCTCGGGGGCGGCGCCGAGTTCCTCGCGCAGGGCGGCGCGCAGAAGGTCGGGGCGTACGAAATGATCGCCGGCGGCGAGGATGCGCATGGGGCGGGGCCCTTCTCGGGGTCGCGGTGGCGATGCGCGTCGGGCGTTGCCGCAGCGCCACTAACACTGGCGCTGATAGATTTAACATCATTGTTTTGACGAATCAATGGACCGACGCGACCCCGGTCCCGCGGGGTCGCCGCGCCTTGCAGGGGAGAGATCGCCCATGTCAGCACGCCTGTTGCTCGTACGGCACGGAGAGACCGAGTGGCACGCGGAGAACCGGTACGCCGGCATCTCCGACATCGCGCTGACCGCCAAGGGGCTGCGGCAGGCGGAGGAGCTGGGGCACTGGGCGAAGCACCGGGGCGTCGACGCCGTGGCCTGTTCGCCGGTCAGCCGTGCCCGGCTGACCGCCCGGCCCGCCGCGGACGTACTGGGCGTGGAGCCCGAGATCGTCGAGGGACTGCGCGAGGTCGACTTCGGCTGGGGCGAGGGCCGCACCATCGCGGAGATGGCCGCCGAGGACCCCGAGGCCGTACGGCGCTTCATGGAGGACGCCGAGCTGGGCGCCTTCCCCGGATCGGAGCCGCCGTCCGAGGCCGCGGCCCGCGCCTCCACCGCGCTGCGCGGCCTGGCGCGCAAGCACGCGGACGGCACGGTCCTGGTGGTGGCGCACAACACGCTGCTGCGCATGGCGCTGTGCGCGATGCTCTCCATCCCCGTCGGCCGCTACCGCCTGGTGTTCCCGCGGCTCGACAACGCGGCCGTGACAGAGATCGAGGTGACGGACGCCGGTACGGCGCTGCGCTCGCTCAACGTCCCCACCTCGGCGTCCCTCCACGGCGGTGCGCGAAACTTGGGCGCATGACGACGACCGGCGCGGAAGCCCGCAGGCAGATCATCACCGAGCACGTCCTGAAGCACGGCACGGCGAGCGGCGCCGAGCTCGCGGAGCTGACGCGGGTCAGTCTGATGACGGTCCACCGGGACCTGGACGAACTGGCCAGACGCGGGGTGCTGCGCCGCTTCCGGGGCGGGGTCTCCGCACTGCCCTCGACCGTCTTCGAGTCGAATCTGGACTACCGCCTCGGCGTCAACACGGCCGAGAAGGAGGCCATCGCCAGGACCGCGTCCGAGCTCGTCGAGCCCGGCATGTCGGTGATGCTGGACGACTCCACGACCGCGCTGGCCCTGGCCGCGCTGCTGGTCGACCACGCCCCGCTGACGGTGGTGACCAACGCCCGGCGGGTGATCGACCTGTTCGCCGGCCACGAGGAGATACGCCTCATCTCGCTCGGCGGGGAGTACTCGCGCACCCACGACTCCTTCCTCGGCGTGCCCTGCCTGGAGGCCATAGAGGCGCTCTCGGTGGACATGGTGCTGGTGTCGACCTCGGCGATGGACGCCCGGATGACGTATCACCAGGAACAGGACGTGGTGCTGGTCAAGCGGGCGATGCTGGCCTCCGGCACGCGCAAGGTGCTGCTGATGGACCGCACAAAGCTGGCCAGGACCGCGCTGCACCGGCTCGGCCCCGTCGGGGACTTCGACCACCTGGTGGTGGACGACGGGGTGGACGCGGAGCTGCTGGCGGCTCTCGGCGAGCGTACGGACGTCCGGGTCGCGTCCGCCGCCTGACCGCATGTCCGCCGCGTGACAACAAGATTCTTAAACTCTTGCGTGTTAATTTCACAGAGGTCATGATGCATCCCCGTCGCGGCTGTACGTCCGCGGGCCATGGCACCTCACTGTGGAGGCACGAGCAATGAGCAGCACCGCCACATCCGCCGCGCGCGTCGGGGGGACCGTCTGGGACCGCGTCGGGATTCCCAGGCCCCTCCTCTTCGGGTTCATCGGCGTACTGATCTTCATGATCGGCGACGGGGTCGAGTCCGGTTTCATCGCGCCGTTCATCGAGGGCAACGGCGCCGGCAGCGAGGTCCGCGCGAGCTATGTGATCACGGCGTACGGCGTCACCGTCATGCTCGCCTCCTGGCTGTCGGGCGCCCTGTCCGAACTGTGGGGGCCGCGACGGGTGATGCAGGCGGGCCTCGCCATCTGGATCGTCTTCGACATCCTCTTCCTGACGCTGGGCGCGGCGCAGGACGACTACACCCTGATGCTCGTGTTCTACGGCCTGCGGGGCTTCGGCTACCCGCTCTTCGCGTTCTCCTTCCTGGTGTGGGTCACGGCCACCGCCCCGGTCGCCCGGCTCGGCGCGGCCGTCGGCTGGTTCTACTTCGCCTTCACCGGCGGCCTGCCCACCCTGGGCTCGCTCACCGCGTCCGTCACCAATCCGCTCTTCGGAAAGTTCGGCACGCTGTGGGTCGCGCTCGCCCTGATCGCCATCGGCGGCGCCTTCTGTCTCCTCGGCGTACACGAACGCACCGGGTACTCCCGGCTCGCGCCGCCCGGGGTCAAGCCGGTCCAGTCGCTGACCCGCAGCCTGTCCATCGCCTGGACCAACCCCAAGGTGGCCGTCGGCTGCGTGGTGCGCGTCATCAACACGGCTCCGCAGTTCGGCCTCTGGGTGATCCTGCCGGCCTTCTTCACCGACGAGATGGGCTTCAGCGACGGCGACTGGCTGCGACTGCTGTCGATCATGTTCGCCACCAACATCTTCTTCAACCTGCTCTTCGGCCTGGTCAGCGACCGGATCGGCTGGCGCACCACCATCGGTTGGTTCGGCGCGGTGGGCTGTGCGGTGAGCGTGCTCGCCCTGTACTTCGTCCCGAAGCTGATGACGGACAACTACTGGGTCGCGGTCGGCGTCGGCATGGTCTACGGCGCCACGCTCGCCGGGTTCGTCCCGATCTCCGCCCTGATGCCGTCGCTGGCCCCGGAGAACAAGGGCGGCGCGATGGCGCTGCTGAACCTCGGGGCGGGCGGCGCGGCGTTCGTGGGGCCCGCCGTCGTCTCGTTGTTCCTCGGGCCGCTCGGCCGGGACGGCGTCGTCCTGATCTTCGCCGGCCTGTACGTCGTCGCCGCGGTGCTCACGCTTTTCCTGCGTCTCCCGCGGGCGTCGGAGGAGGCCATCGAGCAGGGCAAGTCCCTCCAGGAGGCCGCCGTGCCGGTCGCGGCCCGCGCCACCACCTGAGCCCGATCCCCGTACCCGCCCGCGCACGGAAGGACCCGCCCCTCACATGACCCCCACCACCGGCGCCGCCCGCTCCCCCGTCCCCGTCGTGGCCGGCGTCGACGTTGCGACCGCCGCGGTCAGAGTGGTGTGCGCCGACGCCCTCGGGCAGGTCCTCGCCGAGGGGAGGGCGCCGCTCCCTGGGCCGGTGCGCGGCGCGGGCGGCCACAGCGAACAGGACGCCCGCGCGTGGTGGCCGGCGGCCGCCGCCGCACTGCGGCAGGCCACCGGCGCGCTGCCGGCCGGCGGGGCCGAGGTGGTGGCGGTCGCGGTCTGCGCCACCTCGGGCACCCTGGTCCTCGCGAACCCCGACGGGGATCCCGTGGGACCGGCGCTGATGTACGACGACCGGCGGGCCGCCGACCTCAACGCCAAGGCGCAGGAACTGGGCGCGCCGCGCTGGCGGGCGCTGGGCCTGACGGTCGGCCCGACGGCGGCGCTCGGCAGGCTCGTCTGGTACGCGAACCGGGCGCTCCCGGGACACGTCGTGCTGCACACGCCGGACCTGCTCGGCCGCAAGCTGACCGGGCATCCGGTCGCCGCGGACTGGAGCCACGCGCTGAAGACCGGTTACGACCCCCGCGCGGGCGAGTGGGCCGGCGAGGTCTTCGACGCCTTCGGCGTCTCCCCCGGCCTGCTGCCCGCCGTGCGGCCGCCCGGCACCGAGGCGGGCACGGTATCGGCGTGGGCGGCGGCGGAGACCGGTCTGCCCGCCGGCTGCCGGGTCCGGCTCGGGATGACGGACGGATGCGCGGGCCAGATCGCCACGGGCGCCGTGGAACCCGGCCAGTTCGTCGGCGTGCTCGGGACGACGTACGTCCTGAAGGGGGTCACCCGCGAGCTGGTCACCGACCCGTCCGGCGCCCTCTACAGCCACCGCCACCCCGACGGCTGGTGGCTGCCCGGCGGCGCCTCGAACACCGGTGGCGAGGCCCTGGCCGCCGTGGACCCGGCCCGGCTGCCGGAACTGGACGCGGCCGCGGCCGCCCGTGGCCCGGCGTCGTGCCTGAACTATCCGCTGCGCCGGGAGGGCGAGCGGTTCCCGTTCGTCTCCGGTGACGCGCGGGGCTTCCTCGCCGGCACACCGCGGGACGAGGCGGACGAGCACCGGGCCGCGCTGGAGGGCGTCGCCTTCCTCGAGCGCCTCGCCATCGAACGCGTCCAGGCACTGGGCGTCGGGGTGCGGGGCCCGCTGCACGCGGCGGGCGGCGGCAGCCGCAGCGACCTGTGGAACCGGATCCGCGCCACCGTCCTGAGCCGGCCGCTGCGCGTCGCCGAGCGGGCGGAGACGGCCTTCGGAGCGGCCCTGCTCGCCGCCGCCGGAACGCTCCACCCAGACCTGTCGGCGAGTGCGGCGGCGATGACGGCGGGCGGGCGCGCGGTCGATCCGGTGGAGCGGGAGCGGGCGGCGCTGGAGGCGTCGTACCAGCGCTTCGTCGCGGAGCTGCGATCGCGGGGCTGGCTGGACGCGGGGCCGGCGGAGGCGGGGTGAGCGGCCGCGCTCACCCCGCGGCGCAACGGGCGAGGAGTACGCCGTTGCCGACGTCCGGGTCTCCACGAGCCGCAGGCCCACATAGGCGTCCGCCGCGGGGAACAGAGGCCTGCCCCGCCCGATGAGGACCGGACGGATGTAGACGCGGTACTCGTCGACCGGGCCCTGGCGCATGAATTCCGCGGCGAGGGCCGCGCCGCTGAGGGTCATGTCCCCGCCCGGCCGCGCCTTGAGCGCCCTGATCGCGCCGGGGTCGGCCTCCCGCACGATCGTGGTGTTCCGGTCGGCCCGCTCCAGCGTCCGGGAGAACACGAACCTCGGCGTGTCCCGCCGGATACCGGCGAACTCGGCCGTCGGCCCGGCGTTCTCGCCGGTTCGTCAGGGCCCGCGGATGCGGACAGCGTGAGGTGCGGGGACCCTGTAGGAGTGGGGGCGACCAGCTAGGAGGCTAGCTCATGTCCATGATGGACAAGCTCAAGCAGATGATGAAGGGCCACGAGTCGCAGGCCGGGAAGGGCGTCGACAAGGCGGGCGACGCCGTCGACGACCGGACCCAGGGCAAGTACAGCCGCCAGGTCGACACGGGCCAGGAGAGGCTGAGGGACGAGTTCGGCGGGGAGCGGGGCACGGGTCCGCAGGACCGGCCTCCTCAGCCCTGACCGTCAGCGGCCGGGTGAGGGCGGGACAGACTGCTGTCCCGCCCTCACCGCGTGTCGACTTCGGCGCCGGCCGGCAGGTGGACGACCACCAGGGCAAGACCCGCGACGAGGACGTTCCTGGTGGCGGCCTCAAGCCCGTTCCAGTCCTCGGACTGCCACATCGCGAACCACTCGCCCCCGATCGCGATGAACCCCGCACCGAAGAGCAGCAGCACCATGAGCAGGCCCAGGCTGGCCGTCCGCCGCGCCCGGCCGAACGCGCCGCTGCGCAGCGCGGCGGCCCACTGGACGGTCGCCGCGATCAGCACGAGGGCCGCGACGGTCTCCCAGACGATGATGGCGATGTACGCGACGTCCTGCAGCGTCCTCGATTCGACGGCCCGCCACATGAGGTCCTCGTCCTTGAAGGTGGTGTCCATCGCCAGGACGTGCCGTACGAACTCCTGGTTCGTGCCGAAGTCCGTGATGTTGCCGAAGGCCACGAGCGCCATGTAGAGCGCGACCGTGGCGACGAGCCCGGTGGCGGCGAGCGCGAGCGGCCGCGCGGGACCTGATCGTTGGTTTCTGACGGTCATGTGCACCTCGGTGACGGTGAGTTGGCGTCCGGTCGTCCTCCCGAGTGTCCCCGATCCCGCGCGGCCGCGCAGGTGTCCGACCCCTGGCAGTCATGACCTGTGCACGTCATACTGCACGGGCCGATCGGGCGGTCGGCGATCCGGCCGACCGAGGGGGACCAGGCAGATGAGCGTGGACCGGCGCACCTTTCTCACGGGAGCGGCGGCGGTCTCCGCGACCGCCCTGCTCGCCACGCCGCGCGCCGCCGCGGCAACGCGGACCCTGTCCGTACAGGACTGGATGGCGGGCCTGGGCGACTCCACGCCGATACAGCGGCTGACGATCCCCGGCACCCACGACTCGGGCGCCCGCGTCGGCGGCCCCTGGGTGGCGTGCCAGAACACATCGGTGGCCGACCAGCTGCTCAGCGGCATCCGTTTCCTCGACGTACGCTGCCGGGTCACCGGCGACTCCTTCGCCATCCATCACGGCGCGTACTACCAGAACCTCATGTTCGGCGACATCCTCATCGCCTGCCGGGACTTCCTTCGGGCCCGTCCCTCGGAGACGGTCCTGATGCGCGTCAAACAGGAGTACTCGGAGGCGGCGGACGCCGAATTCCGCCGGATCTTCGACCTCTACCTGGACGTCAAGGGCTGGCGGCCGCTCTTCCGGATCGACGCGGGACTGCCGACCCTGGGGCAGGCCCGGGGCCGGGTCGTGCTGCTGGCCGACAACGGCGGACTGCCGGGCGTGCGGTACGGGGACTCGGCGCTCTTCGACATCCAGGACGACTACATGGCCGAGCCGGGCGCCAAGTACCCCAGGATCGAAGCCCACTTCCGCAAGGCGGCCCAGCAGCCCGGCAAGCTGTTCATGAACTACGTGAGCACGTCGGCCCTGCTGCCGCCCCGGTGGAACTCCGACCGGCTCAACCCGAGAGTGCACGGCTTCCTCGACGGCGCGGAGGCGGGCGGCTGGACGGGGCTGGGGGTGGTCCCGTTGGACTTCCCCAACACCCGCTCCGGGCTGGTGGAGTCCCTGATCCGGCACAACGGCGCGGCCGCCGCTCAGGGCCACACGGGTGAGACGAGGCGTCAGGTCCTGGACTGGGCACGCCGGGCCCGCTAGACCAGCGGATGACCATGCCTCTCCCGCGTGGCGGCGCAGCGGCCACGTTCACCGATCCGAGCGTCCCGCCGGCGCGTGCCGCCGCGACCGCCCGGTTCGGAGCGTCACGATGCACTCGACTCGCATTACGCCCACTCAGCGCACACGGCCCCAGGGGCCCGGACGGCCCGTCGCGGGAAGGTCGGGCAGACCGGCGGCGGTCGCCCTCGTCGGCGCGGCCCTTCTGTACAACGGCTGGCTGCTGGAGCTGTTGCTGCCGACGGGCCTGGACTACCGGCACGCGTACGTGAGTGAACTCTTCGCCGCGGACCAGCCCTTCAGGGCGCTGTTCGGCGGAATGGAGATCGCGTGCGCCGCTCTCGTGATGGCGGGCGCTCTCCTGGCACTCCTCGCACGCGACCTGCTGCCGGGGGCCGCCGCCCGTGCCGGCTGGTGGGCGCTGTGCGGGTTCGGGGCGTCGTCGCTGGCCGACGTCATGCTGCCGATGGGCTGCGCCCCCTCCCGGGAGCCGGCGTGTGAGGCCGTGCACCCGTGGCACACCGTCACGAGCGGGCTGGTGCACTTCTTCCTCTTCGCCTCCATGGTGCTGCTGTGCGTGGCGGCGGCCTCCGCACCGTCGCGCGCGCCGCTGGTGCGCCGCTGGGGGCCCCGTCTGCTGGCCGGAGCGCTCGTGTCGGCCGTCGTCACCGTCGGCCCGCTGATCGGCCACCCCGGCTGGCACGGACTGCCCCAACGCGCGCACGTGCTGCTGGTGGGGCTGTGGTTCACCCTGCTGGCCCGCGAACTCCTCACGTCCGGCAGGCCCCGGAACGAGCCGCGGGAGGAGGCGGCCGGACCGCTGCCGGGGATGGCGCCGCCGCCGCATCCGGAGAACCGGCCCGCCGGCCGCACCTCTTGAGTTCCCGCCTACCGGAGGAAGCGCCGCGTGGCATCCGTACTCACCGTGCTGTTCGCCGTGCTCGCGGCGGTGGGCAACGCCACCGGCACGGTGCTCCAGCGGATCGCCGCGCGCCGCGTTCCCCCGGGTGACGCCTTCAGCTTCCGGCTCATCCCCCACCTGGTGCACAGCGCGGCGTGGCTCGGGGGGATCGCCGTCATCGTCGTCGCCGCGGCGTGCCAGGCGCTGGCCCTGACGCTGGGCTCGATGTCGCTCGTCCAGCCCATTCTGGTGAGCGAGCTGCCCTTCACCCTCCTGATCGCCTGCATGGTCTCCCGGCGCCGGCTTCCCGCGGCCGGCTGGACGGCCGCGGGAATGATCGCCTTCGGTCTCGGTCTGGCACTGGCCGCGGCGTCGCCGTACGAACGCCACTCCGAGGTCGCGCCGGTCGTGTGGGTGGTGACGCTGCTGGCGACGGGAGGCGTCATGACCCTGTGCGTACTGGCCGCCCTCGCGCGGCCGCGCGGCATGGCGCGGGCGGCCCTGTTCAGCTCGGCCTCCGCGATCGGCTACGCCCTGACGGCCACGCTGATGAAGTTCTCCACCACCACGTTCGAACAGCACGGGTTCGGCGCCTTCGTGGCCTGCTGGCAGACGTACGGCTTCGTGGCGGCGGGCGCCTGCTCGCTGTTCCTGCTGGCCAACGCCATGGAGTCCGGGCCCCTGGTGGCCTCGCAGCCCGCGCTCACGCTGGGAGAGGCGCTGGTCAGTGTGGCTCTCGGGATGCTGGTGTACGGCGACGAGGTGCGCACGGGGTGGTGGCTCGTCCCCGAGGGCGTCGGCGCGGTGCTGGTCACCTGGGGCGTGCTGCTGCTGCCCAGGGTCAGGACGGAGGACGAGGGCGACGACGACCACGCGCCCGCGGCCTGACGTCCGGAACCCCCCTTCTGCCCTGCCCGGATGGCGCAATTGGCGTGTATGCCCCTTTGATGGATCAAAGCGTGCGTCCAGGTGGCGCACGGCAACCGAACGGTGTGTGCCACCGGAAGTACGGCGAACGGAGCCGCGCCATGACAACCGACCCGACAACGTCCCCCACGCCCGGCAACGACGACCGCTCCCAGCCGCCCGACGACGCGGCGGCGTACGCGGCCGCCGTCTACGCGGCCGCCAGGGACGAGGCCGCCGCACGGGCGGCCTCCGCGAACGGCGCCGCCCCGCGCACGCCCCGCGCCGACGAGACCGGCCCGCGCGTGACCCCGGCGCACGAGACCGGCGTGCACGTGACTCCGGTGAGCGAGACCGCCGCGCGCACGGCCCCCGCGGACGAGAGCGCCGCACGGACCACCCCGGAGCACGAGGCCGCACGGACGACGCCGGAGCACGAGACCGCCGCGCGCGTGCCCGCAGGCGAGAGCGCCGCACGAACGACCCCGGCGAGCGACCCCGCCGCGCGGGAGAAGGCCCTGCAGGAGGACGCCGCGCGGGTGGCCGCCGCGAAGGCGACGGCCGCCGACCTGGCCGCGGCCACCGGACCGCAGGACCCGGACTCCGGCGAGGAACCCATACGGACTCTGCTCTGGACGGCGGCGACCTGCCGGCCGCTCGAAGAGGTCGCCGCGCTGGTGAGCCTGCTCAGGCACACCGGTGAGGTGAACAGCCCCGGCGACGAGGCCCTGCGGGCCGCAGCCGTGGCCCGGCCCCTGGACGAAGTGCGCCAGCTGGTCGCCATGCTCAACGAGTCCCCGCACGAGGTGGACGAGGCCGACACCACGCTGCGCGCCGCGGCCGTGGGCAGGCCCATCGAGGAGGTGGCGCAGCTGGTGAGCATCCTCGGCCACGAGGAGGGCGAACACCAGCGCCCGCCGGCCGCGGAACCGGCCGCCGCCCGGAAGCAGCAGGCCGGCACCGGGGCCGTGACGACACCGCCGGCCGGTGTCCGCGACGCGGGCCGCATGCCGGCCCCCGGCGGCGAGCGGCCGGTCGGCCGCCCGGCGCGGCCGACCACCGCCGCCCCCCGCGGCGTCGTCCCGTCCGTCGGTGACGCGCTCGGCGACGACACGCCCTCGCCGGCCCTGCGGTCCGTTCTGCGATGGCCCGCGGCGGTCCTTCTCTTCGCCTGCGGCGTCATCCACCTGCCGACGGACTTCGCGCACCTGCGCTCCGGCGGTTACGCGGACGGCCTCGCCCTCGCGGTCACCGTGCTCTGCCTGGTGTTCGGTGTGTGGCTGGCCGTGCGGGACACCACGCGCGTCTGGGCGGCGAGCGCCGCGACCGCGATCGGCATCGTGGCCCTGCACGCGCTGGCGAGCGTCGGCACCGTGGACCTGCTGGACAGCAGCCTGGGCGAGTCCTTCGCGTGGGCGGAGGCGGCGGCGGTGTCCTGCGCCGCGGTCGGCGCGGTCCTCGCCGGTTCGGCCCTGCTGCGCCGCCAGAAGGAACCGGACGCGACCAGCGGCCTCTGACGCGCCGGCACGGTGGCCGGGCCCCCGCGGCACCGGCACCGGAGCACCACGGAGGGCGGCCTGTCCCGGCCGCCCTCCGCGGCGTTCGCCCTCGTTCGCCCTCGTTTCACGGGGACGGGCCCACAACTGCCCGCACCACTCGAATGCGGTGATCAGGAAAGCAGCGAAGCGGGCATATCAGGCGGCATATGAACAGTCATCAGCCTGAGCTCCGCGCCGCCGTCCGGCGTCTGGGACGCCGTCACTTCCTCACCCTCACCGCGGCCGCCGCCGCACTCGCCTTCGCCACCGACGTGCCGGCCGCCGGTGCGGCGGGCGTCGCCGAACTCGACCCCAGGAAGATCACGGAGAACCCGTTCACGCTGGGCGTCGCCTCCGGGGACCCGCTGCCCGACAGCGTGCTGCTGTGGACCCGGCTGGCTCCGCGCCCCCTCGAACCCGACAGCGGCCTGCCCGAGCAGCGGGTGGTGGTCACCTGGGAACTCGCCCACGACGAGACGTTCCTGCGCAAGGTCAGGGGCGGCACCGTCACGGCGCATCCCGAGTTCGACCACACCCTGCACGTCGAGGTCGACGGCCTCGCCCCCGACCGTCCGTACTACTACCGCTTCCGCACCGGCACCTGGGCCAGCCCGACCGGCCGTACCCGTACCGCACCCGCCCGGGGCGCGGCGAAGTCGAGGCTGAAGCTGGCCGCCGTGGCCTGCCAGGCGTACCACCACGGCTACTACACGGCTCACCGGCACCTGGCCGGCGAGGACGTGGACCTGGTCGTCCATCTCGGCGACTACCTCTACGAGTACGCCGTCGACGGCGCCGGCGGGGCCCGTGCCTACGCCGACCGGCAGTTGCCCGCGCACTTCGACCGCGAGGCCACGACGCTCGCGGACTACCGGCTGCGGTACGCCCTCTACAAGTCCGACCAGGACCTCATCGCCGCGCACGCCGCGCATCCGTTCGTCGTCACGTGGGACGACCACGAGACGGAGAACAACTACGCGGACGAGACGTCGGAGAACGGCGTGCCGCCCGAGGAGTTCCTGCTCCGGCGCGCCGCCGCCTACCGGGCGTACTGGGAGAACCAGCCGCTGCGCACCCCGCAGCAGCCCGACGGCGCCGACATGCGGCTCTACCGGCGGCTGCGCTTCGGGCGGCTCGCGCAGTTCGACGTGCTCGACACCCGGCAGTACCGCTCGCCGCGGGCGTACGGCGGCGGCTGGCACAAGCCGGGCCCGGAGGCGGAGGCCCCGTCGCGCACCATGACCGGCGAGACGCAGGAGCGCTGGCTGCTCGACGGCTGGAAGGGCGCGGGGGCGACCTGGAACGTCGTGCCGCAGCAGGTCACGTTCGCGCGGCGGCGCGACCTGCCGACCGCCGACTACAAGCTCTCCATGGACGCCTGGGACGGCTACCCCGCCGCGCGGAGGAGGTTCCTCGACGGCGCCGGGGCGGCCGGTGTCGAGAACCTGCTGGTGCTGGCCGGGGACGCCCATGTCGGATACGGCTTCGACCTGAAGAAGGACTTCGACGACCCGGCCTCGCGGACGGTCGGCACCGAGATCTCGACCACGTCGCTCTCCAGCGGCAAGGACGGATCCGACCGGCCCGCCAACTTCGACAGCCTCGTCCAGGCCAACCCGCACCTGAAGTTCTACAACGGCCGACGCGGATACACGGTCATCACCCTGGAGTCGGACCGGGCCCGTGCGGACTTCCGGACCGTCTCGGAGGTCACCAGGCCGGGCGGGACGCTCACCACGGCCGCCTCGTTCGTCACCGAGGCGGGCCGGCCGGGCCTCGTACCGGCGTGAGCCGCGTTCCGCCCCGCCGGCGGCGGGCCCGCGGAGTCCGGGCAGTTATCCCTCCCGTACCGCGGGTACCCCTCAGCCGTGACGGCCCGCGGGTCGTCGGGGGCCGTCGACACCCAGGAACGAGGTGTGCGCAATGAGTGAGAAGGAATCACGGAATCCGGACCGCGAGCCCCGGCCGCGCACAGAGAAGGGCCCCGGCGCCCACTCCGGCGCCGAGCGCCAGGCGCAGGAACGGGTCGTGCCCGGCACGGCCAGCGCGCAGGAGGGCTATCCGGCCAAGGGCGGCACGGCGGACGGCGAGAGCCTCGCCGGTGTGGAGTCGTCCGGCGAGGAACGCGGCGCGCGCCGTTCGGGCGAGGGCGGCGTCACGGACACCCCCGCCCGCCGCAAGCGTCACAGGTGACCAGGGAAAGGACGAACGCGTGATCACTGAGGACCATGTCCGCGAACTCCTGCGCTCGCGCGTGGCCGAGCCGACGCTCGTCGTCGTCGAGGGCCGCGCCCGGGTGATTCCGGCGGCCGAGCTGGAATCGGACGCCTACCGGGGCGCGATCGAGGTGGTGTCCGCCGAGGACCTCGCCCGGCGCCTCGACGGCACGGACCCGTCCGACCAGGACATCTCCGCCGTGGCGAACACGCTGGACACGTCGGTCGCGCAGCTCGGCGGCTGAGCCCGGCAGGTCCTCCTCCACCCCACTCCCGGCACACCGGCGTCCCGGGACGCGTCACCCGTGTGGAGTGCCTGAGACGGCCCCCGGCGCGCCGCCGCGTTCCACTGGAGGCGGCAGCGCATGTACCGGAACCGTGCTGGAGTGGGTGACCATGGTCCAGATATCGATCGTCGTGCCGTGCTACAACGAGAGCGAGGTGCTCGCGGCCTTTCACCAGGCCCTGATCACCGCTCTCGAACCGACAGGCTCGACCTTCGAGGTCTGTTACGTCGACGACGGCAGCGGCGACGAGACCATAGCCGTGGTGAAGGACCTCGCCGCCACGGACCCGCGAGTGCGCTACACGTCCTTCAGCCGGAACTTCGGCAAGGAATCCGCGATGCTCGCGGGCCTGCGCATGTCCCGGGGCGCCGCGGTCGTCCTGATGGACGCCGACCTCCAGCACCCGCCCGAGTTCATCCCCCGCATGCTGGAGCTGCACCAGCACGGGTACGACCAGGTCGTCGCCCAGCGCGACCGCGCTCACGAGGGGGTCCTGCGGACGGCGCTGTGCCGCGCGTACTACCGGCTCGTACGGCGCTGCATGAACGTCGAGATCGTGAACGGGGCGGGCGATTTCCGGCTTCTGTCCCGCCGGGCGGTCGACGCGCTGCTGGCCCTTCCGGAGAACAACCGCTTCTCCAAGGGGCTCTTTTCCTGGATCGGCTTCGACACGGTCAGCTTCACGTACGAGAACGTCCAGCGGGCCGCCGGGCAGTCCAAGTGGAGCGGGCGCCATCTGCTGAACTACGGCATCGACGGGCTCATCTCCTTCAACAGCCGCCCGCTGCGCCTCGCGATCCACACCGGTCTGTGGCTCTTCCTGTCCGCCCTGGTGTACGCGCTGTGGATCATCGCCAACGTCGTGCTGGACGGTGTCGACACCCCCGGATACGCCACGCTGATCACCGCCGTCGTGGCCCTCAGCGGAATCCAGCTCGCCACGCTCGGTGTCATCGGCGAGTACGTGGGGCGGATCTACGACGAGTCGAAGCGCCGTCCGCACTACGTGGTCCGCGAAACCGACGAGACGGCCACGGTGCTGAGCTCCGGCCTCTCGCTGGAGCCCGCCGGACAGGCCCGGCCTGAGGCGTGAACGCCCGGGGCCTGCGCCAATTCGCCGCCTTCGCCGCGATCGGCGTCGTCAACACGGCCGTCTACTACGCCGTGTACGCCTCGCTGAACATCTGGCTGCCCTATCTGGCCGCCCACGGTGTCGGCTATGCGGTGAGCGTCGTCGGATCGTTTCTCCTCAACTCGTACGTCACCCTCCGCACGAAGCCGACCTGGCGGGCCTTCCTGCGCTATCCCCTGTCGGGCCTGGTCAACGTCGTCGGCAGCGGCATCCTGCTCTACGTCGCCGTGAGCGGGCTCGGCCTGCCCGAGAACCTCTCCGCGCTCGCCGCCGGCGTCCTGGTCACACCGCTGTCCTTCCTGCTGGCACGGTGGGCCATCACGTCCGGTGCGGCCGCCACCCGGGCCTCCGGGGCCGGCGCGCGGCCGGGGGCGGAGCCGCAGGTCACGGAAGCCGAGTCGAGTAAGTGACCCGGTCGAGGTGGTAGTAGTCCGCGACGCAGCCGGCCGGCCAGGTGTGGCGCCCCTTGCCGCCGAACGGCTCCAGCGTCCCGGCGACCGACAGCGGTGTGTAGGGGGCGGACGTCGCGCCCTGCGCCGCCTGCGCGCGCAGGAACCGGTCCTGACGGTCCCACTTCTGCGCCCGTACGCGCATGTCCTGGCCCAGGTCGTGGAGCGGAACGGCGAGCCCGGCGACGGCCACGGCGCACAGCACGGCGGCTGCCGCCGTCGCCACGCCCGTACGCCGCTCGCGCCGTCGCAGCGCGCGGCCCAGGAAGGCGCCGGCGCCCACCAGGAACAGGACGTAGAGGAGCAGGTAGTCGTTCCAGGTCCGCTGGGCGGTCATCACGCGGGCGCCGAAGACCGGATAGGTGATGACAGTGCAGAGGTAGCCCGAGACGAGGAAGGCGAGGGCGCCGAACGACGTCCACAGCAACGGACGGACGGGCAGCAGGACCGGAGAGCCGCCCGCCCGGCCGCGCGCGAGCAGGCCGAGCAGCACTCCGGCCGCGAGGGCCCCGGCGTACTGCCAGGTCGTGAAGACGGTCTCCAGGATGTGCGCGTAGCCGCGCGCCGACGCGATCAGCGACTCGGGGGCGAGCATCGAGGTGCTTTCGAGGCCGAACCGTTCACGCCGCCTGCGTCCGCCGGGCGACGTCATCAGGACGAGCGTTCCGATGCCGATGCCGGCCATGCCGGCCAGTGACCACCAGCGGGCGGCGGCACGGGCCCGCTCGGTGAAGATCCAGCGCCCGAGCAGCACGATGCCCGCCAGCACCACCAGGCAGACCACGGACGCCTCCTCCGAGAGCGTGCCCATGAAGACACCGGAGACGAAGACGACGGCCAGGGCGACGATCCTGCCCCTGCGGCCGCGCGCCGCCAGCAGCGGGAGGGCGGCGGCGCACGCCAGCACGGGAGCCAGCGTGTGCGACACGGAGGCGGCGGGCCAGTAGAACGTCTTGTAGGTGTTGGGGGTGGCGAAGAGGAAGACCGCCGTGATCATGGACGCCACGAGCAGCGGGATTCCGCGGGGCGCCGTCCGTCCGGACCTGCGCAGCACCCGGACGGTCAGCGCCCACAGCACACCGAGCATGACGGCGCCGCTGATCAGGGCGAACCACTGATGTCCGGCGACGGGGAACTGCGCGTACAGACCGACGAGCACACCGTTGCCCACGCGGCCGTTGTCCAGGACATAGAACTTCTCGACCATTCCCCAGACGCCGAGGTCACGCACCTTGGGCAGGAAGCACCACTCGTCCGCGCTGGGACGCACGTGGCGGCCCAGCCACGCCCCCGCCCCGAGCAGACCGAGCGGCAGCAGGCACAGGGCCGTCGTCCAGACGCCGGTCCACGACCGGGGGAGACGGTGCTTTCCGCTCCCGCGCCCCGGGCCGCCTCCGCCCGGTACCGGTTCGCGCGGGAGGGCAACGCCCGGTGCAGCCGTCACAAGGTCTCCTGTTCACCGCCGGTTCCGACTCCGAAGCGGAACCTCGTCCACCGCTCGGCATCGTCACCGGCCGCGGTTCGTACGGGCGGAAGCCCACGCCGCCGGGCAGCCCGTTTGCGCCGAATGGAGCAACCCGCGATGCGGCGTACGCGTGTGCGAGGCGGCCCCGGTCGGCGAAGATGTGGCTGTCACACGTCACCCGTTCGTCAGAGCCAGCGAGGAGCGTCAGCGCAGATGCCCACTTCCGGTCCCGGTGCACGGCCGCCGACGATCGCCGACGTCGCCAAGGCCGCCGCGGTGTCGCGGACGACCGTCTCGCACGCCCTCAACGGGCTCGGCAAGGTCGACCCCCGCACCCGCGAACGCATCAAGCAGGTCGCGGCCGAGCTGGGTTACCGGCCGAACCTCCGCGCCCAGCGGCTGCGCCGGGGGCAGGCGAAGGCCATCGCGCTCGCCTCGTCGATGCCCTTCGCGGTGGCCGGCGGGCCGTCCCGGCTCGGCTTCTACATGGAGGTCGCCGCGGCCGCCGCCGAGCGGGCGCTCGTCCACGACTACGCACTCGTTCTCGTGCCGCCCGTTCAGTCGGGATCGGCCCTGTACTCACTGGACATCGACGGCGCCATCGTGGTGGAGCCCGACGAGGACGACATGGCCGTGGCCCAGTTGCGGGAGCGGCACCTGCCGTACGTGGCGCTCGGCCGGCCCATGGCGCCCGGCGACGACGCCCCGTACGTCGATCTGCGCGGCGGCCTCGTCGTCGAACTGCTCCTGGCCCACCTGCGGGAGCAGGGGGCGCGCCGGCCCGCCCTGATCATCGGCGCCGGCTCCCGCCATTCCGCGGTCGACGCCCGCGCCGCGTACGAGCGCGCCGCCGCCGAGCAGGGCTGGACCCCGGTGGTCGCGACGGCCCCGGAGGAGGGCGGCGAACAGGCGGGTTACGACCGCTGCGCCGCCCTGCTCGCCGAGCACCCGGAGACCGACGCGGTCTGCGCGCTGGTCGACGCCTTCGCGGTCGGCGCCGTACGGGCGATCCGGGACAGCGGCCGGCGGATCCCCGACGACGTCATGGTCGTCACGCGGTACGACGGTCTGCGGGCCCGGACCTGCGAACCGCCGTTGACCGCCGTCGAGCTGCACCTCGACCGGGCCGCCGCCGACGCGGTGGAGCTGCTGCTCGGCCGGCTGGGCGGCGCACCGGCGGCGGCGGGGGACGCGGGCGCCGCCTCCGCGGTCGCGACGGCGCCCGAGCCCCGCGTCGTCCCCCGGGCCTCGTCCCTGCGCGTCACGGCGCCAGCATGAGCACCGCCCCGGAGACGAGGGCGAAGGCCAGCACGAACAGGCGCATCCGGCGGGCGTCGACGCGGTGGTGCACCAGACGGCTCAACCAGGCGCCCACCGCGAGCGCGGGCAACAGCACTGCCACCGGGCCCAGTTGGGCCGGTCTGCCCTGCCCGGTCGCGAACAGCAGGGCCAGCGAGGCGACTTCGCCCACCAGGAAGCACACCGCCACCGTCGAGCGCAGCTCGGCGGGCGGGCGGTGCTGATACACGAGGGCAAGAGGCGGTCCGCCGACCCCGGTCGCGGTCTCCGTGAGCCCGGTGACGGCCCCGGCGGCGACGTAGGCCCCGCGCCCGGGCGTGAACGCCGGGGCGGCGAGGCTCACCACCGCCGCCAGGACGGTCGCCGCCCCGACGAAAAGGCCGAGGCGGTCGTCCGGGACGACCCACAGCAGCATGAGGCCGCCCGGTGTGGCCGCCAGCCGCGCCGCGGTGATCCAGCCCGCTCCGCGCAGGTCGAGGGAGTCCCGTTCGCGCCACGCGACGTACAGGTTGAGCGGGATCATCGACGCGAGCACGAAGACCGGGACCAGTGCCGGGTCGAGGAGCCCCGCCACCGGCGCGACGATCAGCGCGAAGCCCAGGCCGCTGCTGCCCTGGACGAACGCCGCGACCGCGACCGTGACCGCGAGGACCGCCAGCGTCTCCGTACTCACCGTGCCGCGCTCGACTGGGCCCGGGCGTGCCGGGCGGCCGTCGACGTGGGGTGGACCCGGGTCACGGGGGCCCGCAGCATGACGTCCCGGCTCAGTTCGGCGGCCCGCCGCACCAGCGCCGGACCGTCCCAGTCGAGTGGCATGCCGCGCCACAGACTCAGGCGGCCGGCGACGAAGACGGCGGTGATCTGGTCGCGGTTGCCCCGCCGTACGAGCTCCCACGGAAGGTCCCACGACAGCCGCATCTCGGGGCCGCTCACATCGACGAGCAGGAAGTCGGCGGCGGCTCCCTCGGCGATCCGGCCGGTACGCGCGCCGAGCCCGACGGCGTCGGCGCCGCCCCGGCTCGCGTGCTCCAGCCAGGTCCAGCCGGCGCCGCAGGAGGAGTCGCCGGTGGCCAGGCCGTACGCGAGACGCTGAGCGAACTCCGCGGCCTCGGTCAGCCGGAAGGCGTCGCCCCGGGTGCCGTCGGTGCCGAGGCCGAACCGGATCCCGCGCTCGGCCATGGTGGTCGCCGGGGCCACCGCGTTGCCCTTCCAGGCGCTGGCCACGGGGTTGTAGCTCACCGCGGCCCCCGAGTCGGCGAGCAGCGTCAGCTCCCGCGGGGTGAGCAGGGTGGCGTGCGCGGCCAGCAACTGCGGGCCGAGCGCGCCCACTTCGTGGAGGTACTCCACTGGGCGCAGCCCGTGCTGTACGAGGGAGCGCTCCACGGCCGCGAGGTGTTCGTTGACGTGGATCTGGACGACAGCTCCCGCCCCGGCGGCCAGCCGCGCGGTGTCGCGCAGGGTGCGGGCCGTCGCGGCCTCCGGGACGGAGACGGCGAGGGAGGGGTGGATCAACTCCTCGGTGCAGTAACGGACGAGGTGCTTCTCGGCCCGGGCCAGGGTCGTCGAGGTGTCGCCGCCGCCGTCGGCGTCGTTGCAGACGAGGCCGAGGACGCACCGGATCCCCGCGTCCCGGGCGGCCGCGGCGACCAGCTCCACGTCCACCGGGGCGCGGGTGCCCGCCTCGGCGACGGTGGTGAACCCGCCGCGCAGCGACTCGAGCGCGGCGAGCTTGGCCGCGACGTACACCGCCTCCTCGTCCAGAGCGCCCTCCAGGGGCACCCAGAGCCGGCGGAAGATCTCGGAGGGCTCCCCGAAGGCCAGGGCGGCGCCGAAGGTCTGCGTGAGGTGGTGGTGCGCGTCGACGAAACCGGGCATCAGGACGTGTCCTCGCAGCCGTACGGGCTTCAGGTGCGCGTACGTCCGCTCCAGTTGCTCGGCGGGTCCGACCGCGAGGAAGGCGCCACCGTCGACGACGGCCGCGTAATGGTCCATCGGCCCGTCGGGCGTCAGCACCGCGTCGGGGGCGAGGAGCAGCGGGGCGCCGCCGGCGCGCAGCCGGTCGGGAGCCGGGCCCTGGAGGCCGGGCTGGTCGGGCGGGTCGGGCAGGAAGGTCATCGGGCTCTTTCCGGGTGGGACGGGTCAGGGGTGCTGGGCCGGGGCGGGCTCATCGGTCCGCGCCGGAGCGGGGGCCGGGTGCGGTGCGCCGCGCGTGAGCCGCGGCCGTACGTGGTGGAAGAGGATGTTGAGTACGGCGGCGACGAACGCCCCGACGGCGACGCCGCTTTCGAGCAGGATCCGGACGCCGGACGGGAAGCCCCCGTACACACCGGGGACGAGGATCGGCAGCAGGCCCAGCGCGATGGCGACGGCGCAGATGAAGGTGTGGGTGTGCCGGTCGAGGTCGGCGCGGCCCAGCATCTGCACGCCGAGCACCGTGATGACGGCGAAGACGACCATGGCGGTCCCGCCGACGACGGCCGACGGGACGACGCTGATCGCACGGGTGACCGGTGCCAGGAAGCCGATGGCGATGAGCACGACGCCGGCGGCGGCGGTGACGTACCGGCTGCGTACGCCCGTGACGCGGACGATGCCGATGTTCTCGCCGCTGGTCACCATCAGCGGCAGGCCGAAGAAGCCGCCGAAGAGGGACGTGAGCGCGTCGCCGCGGATGGTCTTGGGGACGTCGGAGCGCTTGTCGATCTCCTTGCCGACGGCCTCCGCGTTGATGACGGTCTGCCCGGTGGCCTCCGCCATGGAGGCGAGGCTGTAGAGCATCAGCGGCAGGGCGGCCAGCAGGTTGAACTCGGGCGAGCCGAACGGCAGCAGTTGCGGGACGCTCACCAGGCCGCCCTCGGCCGCCCGGCCGGCGTCGACGGATCCGAGCGCGAAGGCGAGGGCCGTACCGGCCACCAGGCCGAGCATGACGGCCAGTTGCCGCAGGACGCCGGTGAACAGCCAGTAGAACGCGACGGTGAAGCCGATGGTCGCCAGCCCCAGGAGGAGATTGGTGGTGTCGGCGAAGCCCGGCTGGCCGGGGCGGCCCGTGACGAGCAACGCGCCGACCTTCACCAGGTTCACGCCGACGATGACGATCATCGTGCCGATGACGAGAGCCGGGAAGAAGGCGAGAAGCCGGGAGAAGACGGGCAGCACGACGAAGTAGAAGGCGGCGGTGATGATCACCGCGCCGCTCGCGGTCGGCAGTCCGTGCTGTTCGGCGATGGCCAGGAAGAGGATGAGAGGGGCGCCTCCGGGCAGCATGACGAAGGGCAGTCTGGGGCCGAACTTCCACGGCCCGAGCGACTGGATGAGGCTGCCGGCCCCGGAGAGCAGGAAGGCCGCCGAGAGCAGGTCGACGGTCAGGTCGGGGTCCAGCTGGAGGGTCGCGCTCATCAGGAAGATCGCCGAGATGGGGGTCGCGGCCATGACGAGGACGTGCTGGATGCCGAACAGCAGGATTCTGCCGATCGGGCGGGATTCGTCCACGGGGTGGATCTGTTCGGGCTGGGTCGGCTCGGGGTGAAGGGACGCGGGGCGGGGACTGGGCACGTTCGAGCTCCGTTCGACTCGCTCCGGTTTCGACCGTGATCCGGCCCGGGACGGGGGCCACATCGACTCGGCCAAATCGATTTGGCCGTCAGTATGTGAGGGCCGGCGGGACGCGTCAAGGGATCGTGCGCGCAGCGGTTCCAGCGTCTCGGCATGCGGGACCGTCACCGTCACGTCTGTTTCGATCCGCTGCCGTACAGGGCGGCGTAGTCGCACGGCGTCGGCGTCGGCGTCGGCGTCGGCGTCGGCGAGGATGGGCGCATGACGGGTGGGGGCAGGGAGACGCTGCACGACGCGGTGGACCGCGCGGGGCTGGAACTGGTGGACTTCGGCGCAGGCGCGGAGGGCGACACCCTCGCACCCCGAGCCGCCTGGCGGTCCGTGGCCGGACAGGAGACCGAGCCCACCGCCGAGGTCCGCCTCGACCACCCGTCCCTGGCGGCGGAGGTCAACGACCAGTGGTACCGGCTGGCGACCCGGCACGGAATCGTCGGACCGGACGGCACCTTCCTCGTTCAGATCTTCAGCCACGCGTACTGGACGAAGGTCCGCCTCACCGACCGCTGGGACCTCGCGGGCGCCACCGACCACGAGTTCGTGACGCTCTCCACGGACGGCGACACCCTGCTCGGCGTGACCGGAGAGGAGTACACCGTCTGGCTGGTCGTCGAGACCGGGGTGCGGGAGCGGCGCGAGGCGGCGGCGCGCGACCAGGCGCAGGAGACGCCGGACGAGCGCGACGCGGCCTGGGACACGGTGCCCTTCACGGGGCTCGGCGGCCTCCTGCGGCCGCCGGCGGGGCGGGCCTTCAGCCGCATCGGCGGGGCCTGGATCGAAGGGCTCGCCGCCAATCCCGCCGCCCTGACCCTGCCGGTCTTCTCACGGCTCCTGGCGATGGAGTCCGGCCTCTTCCGCTACCGCTCGCTCCCGCCGGAGCTGATCGATCACTGGCTCTCGCACCCCGATCCCGAGGTCAGGAAGGATCTGGCGCAACACCGCGATCTCAGCCCCGAGCAGCGCGCCCGGCTCCTCGCCACACTCCCGTCGGCGTGGCGCCCGCTGCTCATCGAGCGGCAGGCGCCCCTGCCCGGGGGGACTGTGCGCGAACTCGCCGCGGACCCCGACCCCTCGGTACGTCGGGCGGTGGCCGACCGCCATGATCTGGAGGCCGGCCTCGGAGCCGTACTGGCGCGGGACCCCGTCCCCGCCGTACGGAGCGCGGTCTGCGGCCCGCTCTGGCCGCGGCTGATTCCCGGGGCCCGCGGCGGACTCCTGGACGACGCGGACGAGCAGGTGCGTACGGAGGCACTGCTCGCCCACCACCGGAGCGTCCCCATGCCGCGCTCCGTCTTCGACGCCCTGCCGTCGGACGAGGCCCGCGACCGGGCGACCCGGCAGTGCGTCCTCACCCGTGAGCTGGCCCAGCTCCTCGCCCGGCGGGACCGGGGCGAGCCGGCCCTCACAGCCGCCGGCCCCTGCGCCGCCCCGTCCGCCGGCCGGGAGGGGACGGCCCGCCGCGCCGCCCTCGCCGAGAACCCGCACCTCCCGCCGGACCTGGTCCTCGCCCTCGCCGAGGACGCCGACGACGGCCTGCGCCTGGCGCTGTCCACGCACCCCGGCCTCTCCGAGGAGCAGCGCGCCTCGATCCCCGTCGACATCGACCCCGACGGCCTGCGCATTCCCCTGCCCTGGGTCCTCGCCGCGCGGGACGACCCGGAACTGCTGCGCCGCTGCGCGTCCTCCGCGCATCTGCTGGTCCGCAGCAGCGTGGCCTGTGTCCCCGGGCTCCCCCGGGACCTGGTCGAACAGCTCGCCCGCGACGAGGACCGGGTCGTACGGATCTTCCTCAGCGAGAACTCGGACGACGCACCGGGCGCCATGCTGTCGGCGCTCTTCCGGGAGTGGGGCGGCAGCCTCAGCGGACGCAGCCCCTACGACCACCCCAACTTCCCGCGCGAGGGCCTGCTGCGCTTCGCGGACGACCCGCACCCGAGGATGCGTCAGACCGCCCTGCGCGACCCGGAGTCGACGGTCGGCCTGGTGGAACGCCACAGCCGGGACCCGCACCCCGAGGTCAGACTGAGGGCCCTGCAGGATCCCCGGCTCTCACCCGCCTCGGTGATCAGGCTGCTCGACGACTCCAGCGGCGCGGTCCGGTCCCGCGCCGCACGCGACCCCCGGCTGCCCGCCCGGGTGATCAAGCGCCTGCTGCACGATTCCGGCACTGCCCGGGACGCCGCGGCCAACCCCGCGATCCCGGAGGCCGTGATGCACCGGATGATCACCGGAGCGACCGGCCAGTGATCCGCGCGAGCCGGCCGCCGGCGGAGACGAGGACCTGAACCGGCCTTCCGCTCCCCCACCGCGCGGTCTCCTGCGAACGGGTGGTTGTACGGCCGTACGGCTTCGCGTCCGGCACGCCGGGCAAGCGTTCGTCGAACGGTTTCGAGCCGAGGAATGGTGTGGTGATGACCGAATACGAGCGTTCTCGCACAATGCCCGCACTGCCCGAGCATGTCTTCGACCAGGCGGCCAACATCGACCAGTTGGACCAGTGGATGCCGGAAGCACTGCATGTGCGCGCCGAGGAGCTGCCCGCCGTCACCGTCCACGAGGACCGCACGGACCAGGACACCTCGGCCCTGTTGCGCGCCCAGAAGGAGCAGATGCGGCTGGAATGGGGAACGAGGGACCAGGGCAGCTACACCGGATGGCTCCAGGTGGCCGGTCTCGGCAGCGGGGCCACCGAGGTCACGGTGCACCTCTCCTTCTTCGACCAGGGCCACGACCCCGGCGAGGAGTCCGTTAACGCCGCCCTCGACGACAGCCTGGAGCGCCTGGAGCGGCAGGTGCGGATGCGGGTCGACGGCGGGGGCGCCGGCTGATCCCGGTGCGGCACGCCTGAATATCTGTCGCGGCGGCGATAGACATCCACGCGCGGCGCGGTTAAGGTTCCTGACACAGCCAACGAACTCAGCGACACATCAGCGAATCGGAACAGCAGCCGGCGCAGTTGGAGCCGGTAGATCGTGTTGTACCCCCTCGGGGCCCCGGTGCCGTACGGCGCCGGGGCCCCTCGACGCGTCCCAGAAGAGGTGCAAATGACTCAAGAAGCCCATCCGCACGCCACCAGAACGCCCACCACCGACCGCCTCGACGACGACGACTACCCCGCCTACACCATGGGCCGCGCCGCCGAGATGATCGGCGCCACGCCCGGTTTCCTGCGGGCCATCGGTGAGGCCCGGCTCATCACGCCGCTGCGGTCCGACGGCGGCCACCGCCGCTACTCCCGCTACCAGCTGCGCATCGCGGCCCGCGCACGGGAACTGGTCGACAGCGGTACGCCGATCGAGGCGGCCTGCCGCATCGTCATCCTGGAAGACCAGCTCGAAGAAGCCCTGCGTCTCAACGAGGAACTGCGCAAGCCCACCGCGTGAAGCCGTCCGCCGCGAACGATCACCGTGTGCACGGCCCGGGACAGGTCCGCCGGATCGCAGGAAAGGCGCTCACCGCCGAAAATGGCGTAGGCAGGGCCGCGCCCCTTCACGGCGGCCGGCCGTCCGCGGCTTCCAGCAGTGAGGACCACACCGATGAGTGAGCAGTCCCCTTCCCAGGCAGAGGGCGAGCGCGAGGGCGAGACGCACGAGGACGTACGGCAGACGACGCCGTCCCAGGCGGAGGGAGAGCGGGACGACAACGACGAGCAGGGCGCGCCGGAGCCCGGCTCGCGCTAGTCGCCCCGCCCCATCCGTCTCCGGGCCCGCACGTCCGCCGGCCTCACGCGGGAGCGGCCCGCGACCGGCCCCCCGTCGGCCGTCGGCAGGATGGAGGGAGCACCGTGGACCTGCAGAGCGTCACCGCCGAGCTGTACGGGCTGCCCCCGGCCGGCTTCACCGCCACCAGGAACCAGCGTGTGGCGGCGGCCCGCACGGCGGGCGACCGTGAGCTGGCGCGGCACATCCAGGCCCTGCGCCGCCCGACGTTGTCCGCGTGGGCGAGCAATTTGCTCGTACGCCGCCTGCCCGAGCAGGTGCAGCCGCTGATCAGCCTCGGCGAAGGCATGCGCCGGGCTCACCGGGAGCTCGACGGGGAGCAGTTGCGGGACCTCGGGCGCCGGCAGCACGAGTTGGTCGGCGCACTGGCCCGGCAGGCGACGGCGCTGGCCGCCGAGGCCGGGCATCCGGTCGGGGAGGACGTGCGGCACGAGGTGGAGGCCACGCTGCACGCCGTTCTCGCCGACCCCGAAGCCGCTCGGGAGTGGGCCGCGGGCTGCCTCACCAGACCGCTCAGCCCGCCGGTCGGATTCGCCGCCGTCACGACGGCGGACGCGGTGGCGCGCAAGGCTTCTCCGCCCTCTGCCCCCGACAGCGGGCGGAAGAAGAAGGAGGCGGAGCGGGAGAGGAAGGCGCGGGAGGAAGCGCGTGCGCGGAGCGTTCGGGCCGCGAAGGACGCGAGCGCCGCGGAAGAGCGGGCCCAAGGGCGGGAGGACGAACTCGCCCAGGTGGAGAGCCGGCTGCGCGAGGCGGCGGACGAGGAGGCCGCGCTGACCGAGCGGTTGCGGGCGGCGAAGGAACGGCACAGGGCCGCCCGCGACGAGGTCGGGGCGGCGCGCAGCCGCGCCCGGGAGGCCGCCGCCGAGGCCCGTACGGCCCGCCGCCGCGCCGAGGAGGCGGCGGCGCGCGCCGAAGCCAGGTGACGGCGGAGTCGAACGGACCACTACGGCAGGTCGACCGTCTCGATGCCCGGGTTCATCTTGTGCAGTTCGGCCGGACGGTCGGTGATGACCGGCCAGCCCGGCCGCCGCAGGGCCAGGTGGCCGGTGTGGGCGGTGGCCAGGTCGACCTGGGCCATGGTGGCGAGTTCGGCGACCGCCTGGGCGGCCGGGCGGTCCAGGCTGTGGAACTCGAAAACCGGCGCGGCCAGGGCGGTGTCGACCTGCTCCCGCCGGCGGGGCGAGATGTCGTGGCCGATCAGGCCGGCGGCCAGAGCCGTGGTGGGTACGTACAGGACCTGGATCTGCTCGACCGAGACGACCACCCGGGCCACCATGAAGGGGCGGCCGAGGACGAGTTGCCTTATCGCGCCGGCGTCGAGGATGTACCCGCCGATCACGCGGCTGCGCCCCCCGCGTCGTCTCCCCGCCGGTCGGAGGCCCGCGCCCACTCCACCGCCGCGGCCCACTCCTCGACACCGGCCCGTTCGACCTCCGCGGCCCAGCCCTCGATGATGCGCTGGGCGCGCTCCTCGCGGCCGAGGCGCTCCTCGACCGCCTCGGTCACGTACGCCGACACGGACTCGATGCGCTTCTCCTTGGCGAGCCTGCGCAGCGCAGCCGCGCTCTCCGCCGGGATCGTGATCGTGACGCGTTCCTTGTCCGCCATACGGCAAGCGTACGACCGTATGCACCGAAGCGTCGGCGGACGCGGCGAAGGGGCATGGAGAAGGGGGAACGCCCGGTGGGCGTTCCCCCTGTACGGCAGGCGGCGTACAGGCTCAGGCGGCTGCCGGGGACAGCTCCGCGCGGCCGAACAGAAGGGCGTAGCCCCTCGGCAGGCCGGCGGTGATGCGACGGGTGAGGTCGTCGCCCACGCAGTCGGCCACCACGCCGAGCACGGAACTCACTCCCCAGCGCGCGGCCGGGTGCGTGAGCCCGCCGAGTCTGGCGGCGACGGCTTCGACGAACTCCGGTGCGGTCAGGGCCCGGGCGGCCGGGGCCTGACGGGCGAGGATGACGGCCGCCTCCACAGGCAGCAGGCGCACCAGCTCGCGGCGCTCTTCACCACTGGTATGCGCGCCCAGCACAGTCAGCACGGTGCGCAGGACGCGCTCCGCCTCGGCGTCGGTGGCGTACTGCCCCGAGGCGCGGACCTGCTGTACGAGTTCGTTCCACCGCATCACTGTGGCTACCTGCCTCTCTGCTGTTTTCCTGATGTCCGGACGCGTCCGGTGTATTTCTTTGTGTTGCTTGTGCTGCATGTACCGCTCGTGCTAGCTATGTGCGGTTTTGCGTGATGTCCAGAATCAGCATGCCCCCTCTTCGGGGAGGCAGCACCTTATGCGCGGGCCCGCCCACAGGCCGCGCCGACTCCGCCGAACGCCCCACACCTCACGTCGTCTGGGGGCGGCCGAAGAGGACGTCGTAGCCGGGGGGCAGCTGGAGCAGGACGCGACGCATCAGCTCGTCGTCGGCCGCGTCGGCGACGACGCTGAGAACGGCGCTGACGTCCCACTTCGCTGTCTCTTCCGTGGCGCCCTCGATCCACGCGGCTGTCGCCCGCACGAACCGCTCCGGTCCGAGCGGCTCGGCGGCCGGCAGCGGATTGAGCAACAGGAGCGCGCAGCCTTCCGGCAGCCGGGCAGCCAGTTCCGACCGCTCGGAGCCCACCACATGCGCGCCGAGGAGGGCGATCACCACGCGCGTCGCCCGTTCGGCTTCCTGCCGTGAGGGGTACTGGCCCCGTTCCTGCACGGCCGACAGGAACGCGTCCCACATCATCACCATGCCGCCGGCCTTCCTCGTACGTGTGCGTACTTGCGGCTCTCGCCCGCTCGCGGCGGGCCGAGGGGCGGGACCGGGTCCGCCGGTCCCGCCCCGACAGGGTCAGCCGTTGATCTCCTTGGGACCGCTGCCCCCGGAGATCGAGATCTTGCGCGGCTTGGCCTGTTCCGCGACGGGAATGGTCAGCCGCAGCACTCCGGCGTCGTACGACGCGTCGATCCGCTCGGTGTCCAGCGTCTCGCCGAGGAAGAGCTGGCGGCTGAAAGTGCCCGTCGGCCGTTCCGCGATCAGGACCTCGGCGTCCTCTCCCGCGCGGGAGCGGCGCTCGGCCTTCACGGTCAGCACGTTCCGCTCCACGTCAAGGTCGATCGTCTCGGGGTCCACGCCGGGCAGATCCAGTTCGACGACGAAGGTCTCGCCTTCGCGGAACGCGTCCATCGGCATGGCCGCCGGCCTCGCGTTGGTGCCCATCAGCTGCTGGGTGAGGCGGTCGAGCTCACGGAAGGGGTCGGTACGCATGAGCATCATCGGTCACTCCTTTCCCGGATACGGGATGCACATGGCGACAACACCTATATAGCTCGGAGCAGCAAACTTGACAAGCCCCCGCTCAATCTGACTTCTCCGCGTGTCAGGGGTCCGGGGCAGCGGCGACGGCCCTGACGCCGGGGCGTCAGGGCCGTCGATGTGCTTCCGACGCCGGTGGTCAGCCGGGCGTGATGCGACCGCGCCAGGACCCGGACTCGCCGTCGCGGTGCTCGATGAACTCCTTGAACCGCCGCATGTCGCCCTTCACCCGCCGGTCGATCATGCCGGTCATGTCGGCGGCCTTCTCCGCCGCGCCGCTCGCCTCGACGTCCATCACGAGTTCCACACGCGTGTGCGTGTCGTCGACCCGCTGGAACCTGACCATGCCCTTCTGATGCATGTCACCGCTGGTAGTACGCCAAGTGATCCGCTCGTCGGGGAGCTGGTCGACGATCTCCGTGTCGAACTCCCGCTTGACCCCGCCGATCTTCGTGGTCCAGTGGTTGTGGCGGTCGTCGATCTGCCTGACCTCCTCGACCCCCTCCATGAAGTTCGGGAACTCCTCGAACTGCGTCCACTGGTTGTAGGCGGTGCGGACGGGGACCTCGACCTCTACCGTCTCCTTCACCGTGCTCATCTGCGCCTCCTTCGGGTGACGCACGGCAGCGTGCCTGCCGCGCGGATCTCGGCACGAGCACCGGGTACCCGATCATCACGGCCCTAGTCGAGCGATTCCTCGGGCGTTTCCCTGGAGCGGCGGATGCGCAGCCTGCTCCGGAGCTTGTCCACCACGGGGTACTTCTCGCGCTGCTCGCGTGACTGCCGGTCGAGCTCCTCCACCAGTCGCATGGAACGTTTCTCCACGTCCAACTCGTCCAGGATCCGGTCGATCTCGGCCAGCAGAGCGCCGTGGAGCTGCCACTGGCGCGGGTGTTCCTGTACGCCGTCGAGGAGCAGGTGCGCCACGATCTCCCGGCTGGCGCGGCTCGCGGCGAGCTCTCTGACGAGCCGGTCCTCCGCCTCTTCGGCGTTGACGGTGACCTGTGTGGTGATCAGGACGGCGAAACTCTCGACGGCGCGGGCCATGTGGACGAACAACTCCGAGAGGGCGGACGAGATCTCCTCCGGGAAGAGCGACTCCTCCGTCCGCTCCTTGGCGAGGTCGGTCAGGGTGCGGCACGCCGTGCGGAGCACCACGGCGGAGATCTCCAGGGTGTCCAGGCCGGTGCGCAGGACGACCCGGAAGAGCAGGCCCTCCTTGACCCTGGGATTCAGCCGGAGGCTGTCCTCCGCCTGCCGCAGGGAGGCGTCGACCTGGACGATGTCGTGGTCGAGCCGGCGGGCGTCGTGCAGCGTCTCCGCGGCCTCCGCCACGGTCGTGTGGCCGCGCACCTCCTCACCGAGGCGCATCAGCAGGTCCCGCATCCGGCCGGCGAGGCCTTCGATGGCGGCGCTCGCGGGCTGCACCCACACCGGGGGCGCGAACAGGACGTTGAAGAGCAGCCCCACGACCGCCCCGATCAGCGTCTCCAGCACCCGGTCCCAGGCCGTCGCGGCCACCCGCGTCACGCCGAGCACCAGCATGGCGCTGATCGCCACCTCGGGCACGAACTCACCGGCTTTGACGAAGCGGCCGATCACCAGCGAGGCGAGGATGATCAGCCCCAGGCTCCACCAGGTCAGTCCCACCAGGGAGCTGAAGCCGATGGCGATGACCACGCCCGCCACCACCGAGTTCATGCGGCGCATGCTGGTGGTGAGCGTCGCGTACAGGGTGACCTGGACGACGAGCAGCGCCGTCAGGGGCGCGGTCAGCGGCGCCGGCTCGCTGCTCAGCATGAGGGCGACGACGTAGGAGATCACGGCGGCGACGGTGGATCTGACGGTCTGTACGACTACAGGTTCCTTGTGCCACCGGACGAGGTTCAGCAGAGGGTCGGTAACTTCAGGCACTTCAAGCTCCTTCCCTCTCTTCTGTAACTCAGGCACCATCCGTCGCTCATCACCCGGCCGCCCGCCCCCGGTGCAGGGGACGGGCGGCCGGCGTACGGTGCGTCAGTCGTCGAGGCTGACGCGCAGCTTGGCGTAGTCGCCGTAGAACACGGCCTCGACCTGCCCCTCGGCGTCCTCGTATGCGCCGGTGCCACCGGTGATCGCCGCGTCGCCTCCGTACGGGCCCGGGCCCTGGTGATCCACGGTGCCGCTGACGGTGATGCTGCCGCGGTCGGTGCGCATGACGCCCTGGCACTGCGCGACGACGCTGTGGGGCGTCACCTCGACGGCGCTGCAGTGGGAGGTGGCGTCACCGATCTTCTTGCCGGGCTTGCCCTTCTTGACGTCGTACAGGTACGCGTACGACGTCCAGTCGGAGCCCTTGCGGAGCTTGCGCGGCATGGTGTCCGAGTGCTTGTGCGCCAGCCAGTTGAGCACCTTCGCCTTGGACTCGGCCTTCGGCGCCGGGGCCGCCTGGGCGCTGAGGGCGAAGGCGCCCGTGGCGGTCACCGCCAGGGCGGCGGTGGTCACGGCGGCGGACAGCTGTCGGGCACGGAAACGGAGCATGGAACCTCCTGTTGATGTGTTCGGACGGCCCGGCCCTGGGCGACGGGCGTGAGCGCGAGCCCACCTCAACGCACGGAAGGGCCCCGGAGTGATCGCCACGGGCGGGGAGTCACCCGCCTGGTTGCGCACTGTCACCCCTTTGGCCCGCCCTCGCCGCCGCCCGCCTCGGTCCCTGTGGGAACCGGGGTCGCGACGGGAGAACTGCATGGGAACAAATCACTGGATACCGTGGTCAACGGGACTAATCATCGAGCAGGAGAGAGCGAAACGATGGCCGCACAACCAGAGGGTGTTCCGTGCTGGGCCGACGCGATGTTCACCGATGTGGAAGGCGCCAAGGCCTTCTACGGCGACGTGCTGGGCTGGACCTTCGGTGAGAGTTCGTCGGAGTACGGCGACTACACCCAGGCGTACTCCGACGGGAAGGCGGTGGCCGCCGTCGTCCCGCCGATGCCGGGCCAGGACGCCCCGCCGGCGTGGTGTCTGTACTTGGCGTCGCCGGACGTCGCCGCCACCGCCCGGAAGATCACCGACAACGGCGGCGAGGTGCTGATGGAGCCGATGCAGGTCGGCGACTTCGGGTCCATGCTGATCGCGAAGGACCCGAGCGGCGCGGTGTTCGGCGTCTGGCAGGCCGGCCGGCACGAGGGCTTCGAAAAGCACGGGGAGCCCGGCGCGTACGCCTGGGCAGAGGTCTTCACACGCGCGCCCGAGAAGTCGGACGCGTTCTTCCCCGCCGTCTTCCCGTTCACCGTGCAGCGGGTGGAGGACGAGGCGATGGACTTCAAGGTCTTCAACGTCGACGGCAACCCCGTTCTGGGGCGGATGACGATGACGGACGAGTTCCCGCCCGAGATCCCGCCGTACGTCCAGGTGTACTTCACCGTCGAGGACTGCGACGCGGCGGTGTCGAAGGCGACGGAGTGCGGCGGCACGCTGCACTTCGGGCCGATGGACAGCCCGTTCGGCCGATTCGCGGCGCTGACTGACCCGCAGGGCGCGGCGTTCGCCGTGATCGACCTGCAGACGACGCAGGGCGAGATGCCGAAGATGTCGGCCGCCTGAGCCGGCCGGGCGCGGGGGGGGGGGGGGGGGGGGGTGGGGGGGGGGGGGCCCCCCCCCCCCCCCCCCCCGCGGCGCGGTGGCAGCGACTACTTGTTGAAGCAGTGGTTGCCGGTGGCCGGGTTGAGGAGGCCGATGACGTTGACGGTGTTGCCGCAGACGTTGATCGGCGCGTGGATCGGGATCTGCACGAGGTTGCCTGAGAGCACACCGGGCGAGTGCTTCACCTTTCCCTCGGCGTAGGCGTCGGCGCTGGCGGTGCCTGCGCCGGCGAGGACGGCGGCGGTGGCCAGGGCGGTGGCGGCGAACGCGGTGCGGATACGCATGTTGCTCTCCTAGAGGAAGATCTGACGCGCTGGTGCGCGCCCGCTGCATCGGCGCCCGCTGACGCCTCATCAGTTTCACGGTGCCACTCGGACGGACGCGGATGTTCACACATGCGCGCGGGGGTGCGGGCGGCCGGGGACGGCCGTTTCCCCTACCCGCCTCCGGCCGCCGCTCCTAGAGTGGGCGCATGAGCGAGAACTGGGACCCGTCCGGCGCGGGAGTCATGAGGCTGCCCTCGGGCCTGTTCGTACGCGGCCGGGGCCTGCGCCGTCCGCTGCCCGCCGGGCCGGCGCCTTCCTTCGCCGTCCACCTGCTGGGCAAGGAACCGCCGCCCGCCGCGTGGGAGGCCCGCTGGCTGCGCTGGCCGGACTTCCGCCTGCCGAGCGACCGCCGCCGGGCCCGTGACGTACTGTGCGAAGCGCTCGAGCGGGCTGCCCACGAGCGGGTGGAGGTCGCCTGCGGCGGCGGTGTCGGACGTACGGGCACGGCGCTCGCCTGCCTGGCCGTCCTCGACGGGGTTCCGCCGGAGGAAGCCGTGGCGTACACGCGTCGCCACTACCACCCGCGCGCCGTGGAGACTCCCGGGCAGAAGCGCTTCGTACTGCGCTTCGGCGACAACGGCCCGTGACCCCGGCGGCGGCCGGTCACTCCACCTGGATGGCGAGCAGGCACGCGTCGTCGTCGTGGGCCGAACGCGTGTAGTCGGCGATGATCCGGTCGAGGGTCCGCCGGGGCGAGAGACCCGCGTGGCCGGACAGACTCCGGCCGAGGTTGCCGATGCCCACGGTGATGTCCTCGCCCCGCCGTTCGACCACGCCGTCGGTGTAGAGGAACAGCAGGTCGCCGCTGCGCAGCGGCACCTCCGCGGTCTCGTACGGGTAACCGGGCATCGTGCCGAGCAGCGGGCCGAGGTGGTCCGTCGGCAGCGCGGACACCTCCTGCCCGCGCCGCAGCAGCGGGGGCGGATGACCCGCGCACGCCCAGCGCAGGACGCGGTCGTGGTCGATGTGTCCGGTGGCCATGGTCGCGGTCATCGCCGAGGAGTCACTGCACACCAGCTCGTTCAGCCACGTCGTCATCTCGCCCGCCGAGGCGCCGGTCTGCGCGAGCCCGGCGAGGGCGTGTCGCTGCTGGGCCATCCGGGCCACGGCGTCCAGACCGTGGCCGACGGCGTCTCCGATGGCTACGAGCACGCGCCCGTCGGGCAGCCGCCTGCACTTGTACCAGTCGCCCCCTACGGCGGCGTCGGGTTCGGCCGGCAGATAGGCGGCGGCCACGGTGAGGCCCAGCTCCGCGAGCTCCGCCGAGTGCGTCGGCAGAAGGGCCTCGCGCATGACGGAGGCGATGTGCCGTTCCGCCTCGGCCTGCTGGCGCAGACGTTCCGTCTCGCGCTGGGTCTCCGCCAGGCGGCGCCGGCTGCGCATCTGGGGCGTGAGGTCGCGCGCCACGAGGTGCACGGCCCAGGGGCGGCCGTCGATCCCGGCGACGGGTCTGCCGAGGAGGTCCAGGGTCCGCACTTCGCCGAAGACCCGGAAGCGGATGCGCGTCCAGGACGGCTCCTCACCGGCCAGGACGGCGGTGATCAGCTCGGCGAGCGCCGCCACCTCACCGGGCAGGACCGCGTCGCACAGTTCGGTCAGGGACCACGGCATCCTCGTGTCCGTACGGAAGATCCGGTGCAACCCCTCCGACCAGCTGACCTGCCCGGAGAGCAGGTCCCAGTGGCCCCACCCCATCGACGCGATGTGCTGGGCGTCGAGGGTCAGGATCTCCGCCTCGCTGCGCGCCGGGACCCAGGTGGTCAGCAGGTGGTCGCCGCAGGAGGCGGCGTAGTAGAGGAGGGGGGCCCGGCGCAGCCGGCCGTGCCGCTCCTCGGTGTAGTCGACGGTCAGCCCGTTGAGGGCGCGGCCGGACTTGAAGACCGAGGTCAGGGCGGACAGCAGCCCGCTCGTCGCGGCTCCGGGCCGGGCCTCCAGGAACCGCTGCCCCACCTGGGTGTCCGGCGCTTCGAGCCATTCCGACGAGCGGACGTGGTTGCCGGCCCGGATGACGAAGTCGGTGATCTCGCCGCCCTCGTCGACGACGGGGTCCAGCAGAGCCGCCGAGACGGGGATGGCCGACATGCTGGAGCACAGGCACGCCCACGGGTCATGGCCCGCCGCGCCCTCCTGACAGATCTCGCCGGAGGTGTTCGCCCCGGCGGCCGCGGGGCCGCTCTCCGCACCCGGTCTTCCGGAGGTGAAGGTCTCCAGGGACTGGCTGCTCATCGGCGACGCGTGGGTGATGGCGCTCGCGAGCGGGAGACGTTCCTCCGCCTTGCGCCGTACGTCGGCGCGCAGAGCGGCGACCTCGCCCTCGATGAGCGCCTTCAGGCCGTCCACGTCGTGCGGAAGATCCGGCAGGCCGGGCAGGGAGAAGCTCACGGGGCCGTCACCGCCCTGCCGTCCACGACCTTCACGGTGACGTCCTCCCGGATGCGCGCATCAAGATCCGTTCTCGCTGATCGTAGGTTCCGCCTCCGACACGCGCGAACGCTGACGGACCGGGTGGGGACGGCGGGGCCGCGACGGTGAGGGGGACCAAGGCCCCGGCCGTACGGGACCTTGGTCCCGTGTCGGGCGCTTTCGGGACGGAAACACCCACATCACGAAGACGAGGAACCGTTCCCGCGCCGGGTGGTCCGCAGCCGCCGCAGGAGCACCACGGAAGGAAGACGATGCGCTGGATCGCGCTGGCCCGAGCCCGACTGAAGCGGGCGACCGACGCCGTACTCCCACCCCGCCCCACCTCGCCCGAACCGGCCTCCGACGCGTTGCTCGTACGGGCGCCCACCGGAGGCGAATGCTGGACCTGCGTCGAGCGACGGCAGATCAGCTGGCGGATCACGGGGGGCCTGGGATACCCGTGCTGCGTCACGCTGGAGCGCAGGACCGACGAGGGGAAGTGGCGCGAGGCGGCGGTGCTGGCCTCGCAGGTGGACCCCCGCGCGTTGCGCGCCTCCGTCGTGGTGCCGGAGCTGCCCGAGGGGCCGTACCGCGTGCGCATCACGTCGCCCGAGCTGCCGCACGGCGCCTGCAGCCCGCCCCTGACCATCAGCCGCAGCGGCACCGTCCACGTACCCGCGCACACGGGTTGAAGGGCGGCGAGTCGCCCACCCCCTTGCCGAACCACCGCGTCGCCTCGCCGGACGACGGGACGGGCGCGCCGGACCGGACGATCCGCTCGTCGTGTCAGGCGGACCGGCTTCGACGGCCGGTCCGCCCGATGCTGCCGGCAGTCGCTCCCCCACTCGCCCGCGCGGCGCCGAGACGCCCCGGGCGACTACCTCCTGCCGGTCGCCCGGAAGAATCCCCGGACGTGACCAATCCTCCGTGCGCGGCAGCCGTCTTGATCCACAACGGGGTCCGCCGCGAGAGAGCAGGCGACCCAAGGGCCCCTTACCGCACCAGGGTTCGGGAGCCGGCCGACTGGACACTCCATGCATACCCGTTGGCGTCGGCGGCTGTCAGTGACACATCCGCTCCTGCCGTTCCTCGTCGACCGCAGGCCGTGACAGGCCCGGAGGGCGCGGGCGGCGCGGTCAACTCCGCGCGGGAGAGCGGCTGCCGGTACGGGCGAAGTCCTGGGCCAGCAGCGCGCGGGCCGTCTCCTTCGCGTCGTCCGCCGCGGCGCTGTCCCCGGATACGGCCGCCGTGGTGATCGCGCCCTCCACCAGGAGGAGGAGCGAGCGGGCAAGGCCGGCGGAGCGGCCCGCCTCGCCGGCCAGCCCGACGAGAAAGTCCTTCAGCGCCTCGACGTGGTCCCGGGCGGCCGCCGCGACGGCGTCCGACGTGGCGCCCAGCTCCCCGAAGGAGTTGACGAAGGCGCAGCCGCGGAAGCCGGGCTCCTCGAACCACTGACGGAGCCAGTCGAAGACCGCGAGGATCCGGTCCTCCCCGGGGCGCCGGGACTCGACGTACTGTGCCAGGGAAGCCCGCCACCGCACGTCACGCCGGCGCAGGTAGGCCTCCACCAAGTGGTCCTTCGAAGGGAAGAGCTGGTACACGCGCTTCAGGGACGCTCCCGACGCGTCGCGGATCTCCGCCAGGCCGACGACCTGCAGGCCGCGGCCGTAGAAGAGCGCCTCGGCGGCGTCCAGGATGCGGGTCTCTTGGGCCGCGGTTTCCATGTCCACTTCTCCTTGCAAGAGAATCACTGTTCTCCTAGGCTAGCGGAAGCGAGGGAGAACGATCATTCTCCCGCATCCGAAGAGGAGAGTCATGTCCGACGCGAGGCCGCCGTTCCCGCCCTTCACCGCCGAGACCGCCCGCCAGAAAGTGCGGGCGGCCGAGGACGCCTGGAACAGCCGCGACCCGGAGCGGGTGGCGCTCGCCTACACCGAGGACTCCGAGTGGCGCAACCGCGACACGTTCCTGCGCGGGCGCGCGGAGATCGTCGGCTTCCTGCGCGACAAGTGGCGGCGCGAGCTGGACTACCGCCTGCGGAAGGACCTGTGGGCCTTCACCGGTGACCGGATCGCCGTCCGCTTCGAGTACGAGTGGCACGACGCGACGGGCCAGTGGTTCCGCAGCTACGGCAACGAGAACTGGGAGTTCGAGGCGAACGGCCTGATGCGGCGCCGCTACGCCGGCATCAACGACCTGCCCATCGCGGCCGACGAGCGACGCGTCGCACTCTGAGGACCTGCGGCCCCACGAGCACTCCGCGCGCCCCGTCGGCGTGCGGGACAGGCCGTCAGCCGGGCCAGGTTCCGGTGAGGCGCCGAACGGTGGTCGCGCCGCCGCGGTCCACCGCCGCCTTGACGGCGGCGAAGATCGCGCCCTGCACGGCCGCCGCGATCAGGATTTCCCGCCATCCGCGTTCCTCGTCGGTGGCGTCGGGGGCGTCCTCGTCGTGGCCGATGACCTTCCACACCTGCTTGAACACCGCACCGGCCAGGGCGCCGCTCACGGCGCCCAGCACCATGCCGACCGGCTTGTAGACGACCTTCGACGCCTTCATCAGCACCGCCCGCTGCGTCGGGTGGCGACGACGACCACGGCGATCGCCACCGCGAGACCGGCGATCACCAACACATTGCGGCTGCTGTGCGACGCCGCGTGGGCGCCGGGTTCCGCGTCCCGGTTGTGCATCTTGCGCCCCAGCACGTGGGCCGTGCCCGACAGTTGCTGGTTGGCGGACGCGGCCTTGTCGTGCACCATCCCCTTGACCTTCGCGGCCTTCTGCTGCGCCTGCGCCTTGACGTCGGCCTTGGCGGCCAGCGCCTCGACCGTCCGGCCGAGCTCCTCGCGGGTCCGCTCCACCTGGGCCCTCAACTCCTCGGGGTTCGGCGAGGAACCGTCGCCCTTTGCCTTGTCCGTCATCGCCGTGCCCTCTCCTTGATCTCGGCCACGTCGGCCTTGACGCTGCTGATGGCCTGCTCGGGGGCGGCCGGCGTGGCACGGCCGACCTGCTTCTTGCCCATGAGGGCGAGGACGGCCGCCAGTACGAGGAGCGCGCCCGTGACGACCAGCGCGGCGAGCCACAGCGGCCAGACGAGATCCAGAGCAACAATCGCGGTGGCCACCGCGGCCTGCAGCGCGAGGAGGCCCACCACACCGGCTCCGCCCAGCAGGCCGCCGCCGAGCCCGAACCGTTTTCCCTTCTGCTGCATCTCGGCCTGCGCCAGGCGCAGCTCTTGCCGCATCAGTTGGGAAATCTGCTCCGACGCGTGCTTGACCAGGTCGCCCACCGACTCCTCGGTCTCCCTGCGGGGCGATTGGCCCACTGTCGTGCTCATCCTCGTGACCTGCCTTTCCTTGCCGCATCTCGGCCGGCGCCGTGGGTGGCGCCGCCGGCCCGCTCGCTGGTGGCTGTCGTTCCAAGTCGTAACCGCTCCTTCGGGTGCCCGCCAGCCGACACCCCACGCGCGGGGAAGGGACATATCCACCCGATGACCGGATCTGCCCCGCCCGTACGCGGCGCACTAGAGCAGCAGGCGCAGCAGCAGGCGCGGCGCGTGACGCACCAGCAGGGCGCTTCCGACACCGATGGCCGCGCCCGCCGCGACGTCACTGGGGTAGTGTGCTCCGGCCTGGACGCGCTGTACGGCGACCATCGCGGCGGGCACCGCGGCCGCCGCCCCGAGCCACGGCGAGGTGAAGGCCACCGCGACGGTGAACCCCACAGCGGCGGCGGTGTGTCCGGAGGGGAAGGACGAGCTGTCCGGACGCTCCTCGGCGCCGTTGTGCGGAATCATGTCCGCGGGCGGTCTGCGCCGCTCGTACAGCTGCTTGAACACGGCGTTCGCGATCAGCTGCGCGGACAGCATGCTGGCCACTCCCCCGGCCGCGGCCCTGCGTTCCGGCGCGCCGCCCAGGATCGCCATGGCCAGGGCGGCGCCCCACCAGAGTTTGGTCCGCTCGGCCGCCGACTCCACCGCCGGCAGCACGCGCCGGGCCAGCGGCGAGTCCCATGAGGCGGCCCGGTGGGTGAGTTGCCGGTCGAGGCGGCGGAGGTCGTGGAGGAAACGCGTCACGGTGTCTGCCGACCGTGTGATGCCGACCCCGTCGGCACCCCTGCCCAGGCGCTCCGGCACAGTCAGTCGCTGCCCATCTGCTTGCGGTCCTGATCGGTCCACTTCCGCGTGTCGCGCGGTTCGACGTACGGCTCCTCGTCGTCGGGGTGCCCGCCGGCGATGGCGCGTTCGCGCGTCATCTCCGCGTCGAACTCCAGCCCCAGCAGGATGGCCAGGTTCGTGATCCACAGCCAGACGAGGAAGATGATCACACCGGCCAGGGCGCCGTACGTCTTGTTGTACGAGCCGAAGTTCGCCACGTAGAGCGCGAACCCGGCCGAGGCGACCATCCAGATCACCAGGGCCAGGAAGCTGCCGGGGGTGACCCACTTGAAGCCTCGGCCCCGTGCGTTCGGCGCTGCCCAGTACAGGAGCGCGATCATGATGGTGACCAGCACGACGAGCACCGGCCACTTCGCGATCGACCAGACGTTCAGGGCGCTGTCGCCGATCCCCAGCGTCTTGCCCAGTTGCCGGGCGAGGTTGCCGGAGAACACCACGATCAGCGCGCTGACACAGGCCAGGATCATCAGCGCCAGGGTCAGGAGCAGGCGCAGCGGCGTGACCTTCCAGACGGGCCGGCCTTCCGGGATGTCGTAGACGGCGTTCGAGGTACGGATGAAGGCGGCCACGTAGCCCGAGGCCGACCAGAGCGCGCCGAGGAGACCGACGATCGCGATGACCGACCCCGTGCCGCTCCCACTGGCCTGCAACTGCTCGACCGCACCGGTGATGACCGTGCGGGCGGAGCCGGGCGTCAGCTTCGCGATGTTGTCGAGAACGGTCTTGGTCGCCGACTCCCCCGCGATGCCCAGGATCGACACCAGCACCAGCAGGGCGGGGAAGAGCGCGAGGATGCCGTAGTACGTGAGCGCGGCGGCCCGGTCGGTGAGCTCGTCGTCCTTGAACTCCGCCATCGTGCGCTTGAGCACCGCTCCCCACGACTTCTTGCCCAGCTGGGTGGGCTTGTCGGGAGCGTTCCGTTCCACCTCGGGGTCGGGGCCCGCGCGGCGGCCGGACTCCCCGTCCGGACCGGTGTCCGGGGAGCGGTTCTCGCGGCCGGGCTCGTCGTCTCCGTGCTCTTGCTGCCACTTCGATGCCATGACCTACGAGTAACCGCAAAGCCGGGGCTCCGCACGTTGAGCCGGCTGGGAATCGCAGTACTCGGGAGGGACGCGTCGTCCATTCGGGTGAGGTCCGGGCGCCCGCTCGGGCCGGCGCTCCTCGCGGTCACCGGGGAGGGCGAGCGGTCAGGCCGGAGCGATCGTGCCGTGCACGAGGAGGTGGAGCGCGAAGGCGATGATCAGTGCGCTCGAAGCCACGGCGGTGACGAGTCGCCCGCGGCTGCCGGTCAGTGCCCGGCCGAGCAGGGCCCCGCCCCCGGCGAGGAGCAGCTGCCAGCTGGCGGACGCCGTGAACGCGGCGAGCACGAACACGGCCTGTTCCGCGTGGCCCGGAGGGTCCGCGCTCCTGCTGCCGAGCACGAGCGCCGCGAAATAGATGACGGTGGTGGGGTTCATCAGCGTCATCCCCAGCAGCCCCAGATACGCCCGCGCGGCGCCGGCCTCCCCGTCGTCGTCCCGCGTCGCCGCCCGGCGCTCGCGGTATCGCAAGAGTTCCTTGACGCCGCCGCGGACCGCCAGGGCGATCAGTACGCATGCCGAGATCCAGCGCAGCGGAAGCACGACCGGCTGGATGACGGGGGCGAGCGCGGATCCGCCGACGGCGGCGATCAGCGCGTACAGACCGTCGGCGGTCGCCACGCCGAGCGCGGCGCAGACACCGATCTTCAGGGACGTACGAGCCGTGAGCGACACCAGATACGCGGCGACCGCCCCCACCGGCACGGCGATGCCATAACCGGCGAGGAGCCCCGCGACCAGGGCGGCGATCACGACCGGACGAGCGTCGGCCTTCGCGATCGGCCGGCCTGCTGCTGGACCCGCACCGGAAGGGCGGCGGAGGTCAGCGGCGAAGGGGCGGCGGTCGTGGTGTCCATGGGCAGATCCTGTGGTGGGGCGGCGGCCCGGTCAACAGGATTTCGCGAGGGGTCGTCGGAGTGTGCGGCCGGCTCGACCCGTGGGCGATCCGCCCGGCATGAGCGCGAAGCCGGGCACGGTTCGGACACCGCAGAGCGAAGCCGGGCGCGGTACGAACGCCGCCGCCGTCGCGCGGCGCTCACGGGTGCCGGCATCCCGCGTCGGTGTCTGCCCGGTGGGCCGGCCCGCCGGTTTCCACCGACTGGAGCGCGTGCATTCGGTGGCGGCGCGTGAAGATTGTCCGCGACGCCGGACCGCGCGTCAGGGGAAGGTGCGGAGCAGCCGCGGTCGTGCCGTGCGAAGACCGCCCGGTGATGGCCGGGACGGGGGCAGCATGGACGCGATCACGGCGAGCAGGGCTCCTCACCGGGCGAACGCATCGCATATCGCTTTGACTTCGTTGATTGCCGAGGCAATCATCCGGGTATGTCACGCACCTTTGACGAACTCGTGTCCGAGGCGGAAGCCGTTTCGGTGGAGGGCTGGGACTTCTCCTGGCTCGAGGGCCGGGCGACCGAAGAGCGCCCCTCCTGGGGGTACCAGCGGGCGATGAGCGAGCGCTTGGCCCGCGCGTCCTCGGCGCTCGACATCCAGACCGGCGGCGGGGAGGTCCTCGCCGGCGCTCCGAAGCTGCCGCCGACGATGGTGGCCACGGAGTCCTGGCCGCCCAACGTCGCCAAGGCGACGCGGCTGCTGCACCCGCTCGGCGCCGTCGTGGTCGCGGATGCGGACGAACCTCCGTTGCCGTTCGCGGACGGCGCCTTCGACCTGGTGACCAGCCGTCACCCCGCGACGGTGTGGTGGGAGGAGATCGCCCGGGTGCTCCAGCGCGGTGGCACGTACCTCTCCCAGCACGTCGGCCACTCCAGCGTCTTCGAACTCGTCGAGTACTTCCTCGGCCGACAGCCCGAGGAGGTGCGCCGCGCCCGGCACCCCGACGACGAACGCCGGGACGCCGAGGCCGCGGGCCTGGAGGTGGTCGACCTGCGGTTCGAACGGCTGCGCGTCGAGTTCTTCGACATCGGCGCGGTGATCTACTTCCTTCGGAAAGTGATCTGGATGGTGCCCGGTTTCACCGTCGACCAGTACCGCGACCGGCTCCGGGAACTGCACGAGAAGATCGTGGACGAGGGGCCGTTCGTGGCTCACTCGACCCGCTTCCTCATCGAGGCCCGCAGACCGGTGTGAGGCCGACCGCCGGGAGTGGACCGGGAACGGGCGAGCCGCCTACCTGCCGAACACTCCGGCGCTGTAGAGGTAGAGAGCGACGACGCCTGCCACGCAGACCAGGACCACGAAGGAGCTGAAGCTCGTGTGACTTCCCCGTCGCCGGGGCGCGCGCGACCTCCCGGACCGGCCGGACCTGCCGGAGCTCTTGGGACGGCCGGGGTCTCCCGGCTTGCCGGAGCGGCCCGGCGCCCGCGGGGTGGTGTCGACGGCGGCTTCCGCGAGGAGGCGGCGGCAGGTCGCGGCCAGTTCGCCGGCCCCGGCGGCCAGCGGCACTATCGCCTCCGAACGGGCCGGGGCCGTCGTACCGCCGTCGAGGATCCGGCCGGCGCGGACGAGGATCTCGCCCCGGCCGCCTGCCGGCGCGAGGCTGATCCAGCGCTGCACATGCTCGCCCCTGATGACCACTCCCCCCGCGCGGTCCCGGTACACGGTGTGCTCCCGCCACAGCACGTCGGCCAACTCACCTGCGGTGTCCCGCAGTTGCCCACTCATGCGTCCCCCTCCGCCGTACGGCACGTCGACAAGCAACGCACTCTAGCGGCAGGTACACACCAACTATGCCCGGGGGCTCGTCGGGGTCGGCGGGGTCGACGGGCCTAGCGGTAGTCGAACTCGACGTAGTCGATGTCGTTCAGCTCGACCTGGAGACCGGGCGCCCGGCGCCCGCGGTCCTTGAAGTACTCCTCCTGGAGGGCCTCCGCGGCGATGCGCTGCAGTTGCTGTTCGCTCGCGCCCGCCGCCTGCGCGTCGAAGAGGCGGCTCGCGTACGCCGGCGGCAGGTGCTGGGTGATCAGCCGAAGCCGGCTGTCGTCCGTGGTGCCCGGCGCTGCGGTGAATCCGAACCGCGCGCGGGTCTCGATCACGATGCCGGTGGTGCTCGCGGCCTGCTGCTTCGCCCGTTGACGAACCCGGGGCTGCCAGTTCTTGGCCACCTCCGCGACCAGGCGGTCGGCAAGGTCTCTGCGGGGCCGCTTGAACTGGCCGGTGAGATAGCGCTCCACGGTGCGCTGCGAGACGCCCAGCCGCTCCGCCACGGCCTTGGTGGAACCCTTCTCGTGCTTCACCAGAAAACGCATCCGCGCCTGCGCGGACTTAGGCAGAGGCCGGGTGAACGTGTTCGCCTCCGCCTTGTCGAGGCTGTCGCCCAGGATGCCCATCGCTGCCCCCTCCTCCCCTACTCGCCGTCGGCGGACGCGTCGCCGCCCTTGATGTGCCGGGCGGGATTGAGGCCCTGGTCGAGCATATGCACCGCCCACATCATCGGCCGGCTGCCCTCGCACTTCACCATGCCGGGTGACACGCCGAGCCGGAACCCGCCGGGCAGCGGCTTGTCATCGGGCGTGCGGGGCAGGAAGTCCAGCGGCGAGGGACCGTCGGACAGGTACACCGCGCAGTCGGAGAGGACCGCGATGGGGAACAGTCCGACACTCGCCAGCTTCATCATCTTGCGGTGCATGTTGATCCGGGCGGCGGAGATCACGGCCGCGCGGATGTCGGGACGCCAGGTCGGGCGTTCCAGTGCCGGCCAGCGTTCGCCGGGGCGGTATCCGATGCCCTGGGGGCGTTCCCGGAGCTTGCCGATGCCGCCCTTGACCGTGGCCTTGACGGCGGACAGTACGGCGGCCTCCTGGGCGTCGATGTGCTTGTGCTCGTCCATGGCCTTGAGGAAGTCGGCCTCACGCATGCCGGGGACGACCCCGAGCCGCTCCATGGTCACCATGTACGCGTCGCGCAGCCGCGTGTACCAGGCGTCCAGGTACGCGGCGTTCTGCGGCCGCACGTACGCCTCGGCCGGCCGTACCTCGTGCCCGAGCTCCACCGCGTAGGCGACGGTCGGCGTCGCGTACCAGGCCGGTCCCGCGGGCCGTTCGCCGTGCGGTGTGAACGGGTTGGGGAGGCGCGGATCGATGTCGATGTGTGACAGGTCGACGAGCCAACTGCCGGGCAGCTTCGGGTCGAACGCCGGATGGTGGAAGTGCGCCGCGGGGCCGATGCCCACGTTCAGCCGGTTCGCGGCGGCGGCGAACGCCATGTTGACGTCGATGCCGACCGCGTAGGGCTTGTCGCACTCCTCGTCGGTGAGCAGCTCCGGGTCGCGGATCCACTCGTACGCCTCCTCGTCGAGGACCTCGGCAGGGGTGCGCCGGTGGCCGCGCGGATACAGGGCGGCCACGACGGGGTGTTCGTCCGGGGCCTCCGGTGGCGCCGGGTCCACCGGGGCGGTGAGCGCACCGGGGTTGGGGCCGGACGACCAGGTGCCCGTCGTCGCGTCCTTGACGGCGCGGGTGGGCGGACGCAGCGCCGTCATCAGCTCGAGACCGGAGACGGCGCAGGAGCCGCGCGGCGTGATGACTCTGGTGGCGTACGCGCCCAGGACCTGGGCCAGGTCTGCCGCTGGAAGGTTCGGAGCATCACCCCACGCGCGGGGGTCGAGCGCGCCCCAGGGCACGATCGCGAACTGGACGCACTGGCGCCGGCCCGCCTGCGCCGGGCGGTAGACCCTGGCCCACGGTCCGAAGCCGCGCTTGGTGGTCTGCCAGTGGGCCCGGGCAATCTGCTTGTTGACGGTGTGATCTGCGGGAAGACGCAGGCCCCGCCGGTCCTCCAGCTCGGCCGGCAGGCCGAGCCGCTCGGCGGCCGCCGCGGTCACGACGATCAGCGGGTCGGCGTCCTTGCCGTTGCGGTTCAGCCGGGGCGCTCCCAGACGCGCCTCGTTGAGGGCCCAGTCGACCAGGCCCGGGACCGTCGTCGCGGGGCAGTCCAGCACCAGTCCGCCCACGCAGTACGCCGCCCCGTCACCGTCCAGCACCGCGAGCGGGCCGTGGGCGAAGGCCGGATCGAACGCCGCCTGCGCGGCTGCGGGCTCACGCGACGCGGGCTTCCCGGCCGAGGAGCGACGCGACGCCGGAGGACCCGCCGGCGTGCGGGCGGCGGGTGGCGCCGAGGCGACACGTCGTGCCGGGGACGCGCTCGACCGTTCCGACGCGCCAGAAGCGGCCCGGGCGGACTCAGCCGGCTGCACGGGCTGAGCGGGACGAGTGGTCGGGGCGGGTGGTGCGTCCTGAGCGGAAGGGGTGGCCTGGGCGGCCTCAGGGGTCGGGGCGGGCTCAGTGGTCCGGACGGGCTCAGTGCCCTGAGCGGTCTGCGGCTCTTCGGCCGACGTGCCCGGTCGTGGCGCGGCCGCCGTGGGAGCGGTCGGGGGAGGCGGCGTGGCTGCCAGTTGGGTGGCGATGCCTTCGAGCAGCTTCGCGTAGGCGGCTCGAGTGGGGCCCTGCGGTTCGCTGCGGCCGGCTTCCCATCCCGCCACGGTGGTCCTGGTGACCCCCAGCGCGGCGGCGATCTCCGCCTGCGTGAGGCCGTAGTCGGTGCGCAGCCTGGCACGCTCGGCCGGCTCGGGCAGGTGAGTGCGGCGCGGCCCCGACTTCAGGAGGGCGTCGACGGGGTCGGGCTTGCTCGCCATGCGGCGCTCGCTCCTTCGGTGTCGGTCGGGTCCCGGTCGGGTGTCAGTCGGTGTCGGTCGCTGAGGTGCGGTGCGGGTCGGCGTCCAGGAACTCGCGCAGGTGCCGACCGGTGAGGATACGGGCGGGATTGCGGCCCGGAGGCAGCGGAAGCCGATGCCCCAGTGCCCACTGGAACCGCGTGGCGGGGGCCAGGTCGAAAACGTACTTGCCGCCCGCGGTGACGTCCGGCTCGGATCCGACGATCCGGAAGGCGCCCACGCAGACTCCGCCGTCAACGAAGGCCAGCAGGAAGTCTCCGTGCCTGCCGACCGTCTGCGAGGAGAAGCGCCACCACCGGGCAGCCCCCTCCGCAACGGTCTGACCCTTGCGAAGCGACTGCCGCACGTCCACCGCGAGCATCCGTCTCTGACCCCATCCACTGCTTTGGTCACCACTCCGATCCGATCCTAGCCCCAAGCAAAAGCTTTATCGGCCGATAAAAGCTCGCGTCCCGTCATGCGCCGAACGCACTTCGGCGGCCGTCAGACGCCCATGGGCTCCCAGACCCTGCGGCGCAGCCACGCACGCAGCCCCCTTGACGTTTCCGGGTCGGGAGGCGGCGGAGGGAGCGGGCGGCTCGTTGCCGGGCGCGGCGCGCCGCGGTGCTCGCGCGCCTCGTCCAGCAGCAGCGCGAGGCTCACCCGCTGCCAGAGGACCTCGTCCGGTTCGTCGGCCCGCAGCAACCGGTCCATGGCCTCGCGCGCGGAGGGTGATTCGTTGTGGCGCTCCACCAGCCCCGGCCGGAGCTTGTGGAGGTAGGCGCGCTCGTAGGGGTCGTCGACGACCTCGGCGAGCTGGGCGGCACTCAGGACGGAACTGGTGATCGCCGCCTGCTCCCAGAGGTCGTCAGTCTGCCGCGTCAGCAGGCTCATGCGCCGGCTTCGCCAGTTGCGGGCGCGGCGGTCCGCCCCCGCGTCGAGCACGTCGCGCATCTTCTGCGGTGACCTGCCGGTGAGAAGTGCGGGGTGATTGTCGGCGAACTCCCGGAGCTCTTCCGCGAGATACAGCCAGACGACGGCCCGGTAGCGGTTCAAGCAGAACTTGACGGGCGTGATGTACCCGGCACGGGCCAGCCTGCCGAACCGCGCGGGGCTGGTGCCCATCATCTGTGCCCCCTCGGTGGTCCCCACGGTCCGCACCCGCTCACGCAGCGTTTCCAGAGTCGGGTCCGCCGCCCGCAGCCTGTCGATCTCCGCACGGGCGACCCTGCGGTGACTGCCGTCGCTCTCCACCGACGCACGGACATGCCCCAGCAGGACGGCCAGGTCGAACTCCCCGCGCTTCAAGCCCAGTTCCTGGACGGCCCGGGACACGGGCAGGGGCTTCGCCGTCTGCGTGACCGCGGCGGTGCGGTGTGCTGCCTGTACGGTCATGATCGTCTCCCCCGTGAGATCCGAATACTCTCGGTGACGACCGTAGCCCGGATCGCGCGCAGCCCGCCCGGCCTGTGGAAAACTTCCCGGCCGGGCGAGAACGCGCAGGTCAGAACTCGGTTACCGCACCCAGTCCCGGCTGCCTCGCGGCTACGCCGAGGTGTTCACCGACGCGGTTCACGAGCAGGGTCATCTCGTACGCGATCTGCCCGATATCGGCTTCGGCGGCGCTCAGCACACACAGGCAGCTGCCGTCGCCGGCCGCTGTGACGAACAGAACCCCTTCGTCGAACTCGACCATCGTCTGGCGGACCTTGCCGGCCCTGAAGTGCCGGCCCGACCCCTTGGCGAGGCTGTGCAGACCCGATGACACGGCGGCCAGATGCTCGGCGTCCTCCCGCGCCAGACCCGTGCTGGCCCCGGTCACCAGACCGTCGTTGGACAGCACCAACGCGTGCCGCACGTGCTCGACCCGCTGGGTCAGGTCGTCCAGCAGCCAGTCGAGTCCCTTGTCCATGGCCATGTTTGGGCCTCCCCGTTCCTTCGTTCCCCGTTGCCCTGGTCGTTGACCAGCCTTACCCACTGTCGTCGTCGCGGCAAGCACGTGTTTCCACCGGTACGCGTGGGGCGGGTGGGGCGCCGGACATGTGAGGGAGGTTCAGCCGACCGAGTCGAGCAGCCGTGCGGTGTGCATCCTTCCCGCGTACTCGACGAGACGTACGAGGACCTCCTTGCCCGAGTCGCGGTCCCTCGCGTCGCAGAGCACCACCGGTGTCCCCCGGTCCAGGTCGAGTGCGCGCGAGACGTCGTGGGCACCGTAGGCCCGTGAACCCGCGAAGCAGTTGACCGCCACGACGAAGGGGATGTGGCGGTGCTCGAAGTAGTCCACGGCCGGGAAGCAGTCCTCCAGGCGACGGGTGTCCGCCAGGACGACGGCGCCGAGGGCTCCTTGGGACAGCTCGTCCCACAGGAACCAGAACCGGTCCTGCCCCGGTGTGCCGAAGAGGTAGAGCGACAGGCCGGACCGGATCGTGATGCGGCCGAAGTCCATGGCGACGGTCGTGGTGGTCTTGCGGTCGACGCCTCCTGTGTCGTCGACCGTACGGCCGGCCTGACTGAGCTGTTCCTCGGTGCGCAGCGGCCGGATCTCGCTGACGGCGCCGACGAGGGTTGTCTTGCCGACCCCGAAGCCGCCGGCGACCAGGATTTTCAACGCGAGGGAGGCCGTCTGACCGGCCGTGTCGTCGGAGTGCTCGGAGCCCATCGATCACTTCTCTCAGGAGAACTTTCAGCATCGGTACGTCCCTGTCGCCCCAAGCCGCTCGGCCATGCAGGGGTTCGGGGGGTGGGGCGGGGTGGGTGGGTCGCGGGAGTCGGCCTCAGAGGGCGCGCAAGCCCTCGATCACCTCCTTGAGAATCCGTTCGTCCGGCAGTTGCGCGGGGGGCACCGGCCGGCTGACCCTCACGTAGCCGGACTCGAGCAGGTCACCGAGGAGAACGCGGACGACGCCGACCGGCAGGTCGGCGCCCGCCGACAGCTCCGCCACGGACTGCGTCTCCAGGCGGCACAGCGCCACCAGGGCGCGGTGTTCGGGGCCGAGCAGCGATTCCTCGGCGCTGTCCGGCGCCTCCTCCGCGAGGTCGACGAGCGCGATGAAGTCGAACCGCGCCCCACCGGGACCCGGTTCGGTCCTGCCACCGGTCATCGCGTACGGGCGTACCAGAGGGCCCGCCTCGGCGTCGTACCAGTGGCTGCCCTGGAGGGCGGGGTCGGTGCCTGCGTCCTCGGTCATGTGCGGTGCCCGCCTTCTGTGCGGTCGTACGGTCACCCCGCGGCCGGCGGCTGCGCGGCGAAGCGGGGCGGCGTGTACAGGTGTTCACCGACGCGCTTGACCAGCCGCGCCATCTCGTAGGCGATGAGGCCGATGTCGGCCGCGGCGGAGCTGAGCACGGCGAGGCAGGACCCGTCACCGGCCGCCGCGACGAACAGCAGGCCGTCGTCCATCTCCACCAGCGTCTGGCGTACGTCACCGACGCGGAAGTGACGGCCGGCCCCCTTGGCGAGGCTGTGGAAGCCGGACGCCACGGCCGCCAGGTGTTCGGCGTCCTCGCGGTTCAGCCCGCTCGACGCGCCGACGGCCAGGCCGTCGTTCGACAGCACCACCGCGTGCCGCACTTCCCCCACCCTGGTCACCAGGTCGTCCAGCAGCCAGTCGAGTTCGCCGGAGCCGTGGGCGGTGCGGGTCGTCCGCTCGTGCTCGATCACTTCGGGTCTCCTTCTCTGCCGCGGATCCATCCGCTGCGGTAGGCCGTCATGCGGTCCCTCGCCTGTTCCGGAGTGCGTCGCTTCGCGGCCTCGTCTGAGGAGGGGTCCGAGGACGCTGGATCGGGCGGTGCGGGTGCTTCACGCAGTTGCGGAACGAGACTGGCCTGCCGGACCCTTCTCGGGAGCCCGCTCTCGTCGTTCCCGGGAACGTCCGGCCGGGGCGTGCGGCTGTGCGGCCGCAGAGTCGTCACTCCGGCGGGCCGGCGCGGGCCGGGCTCCGGCTGCGGCTCCGGTTGCGGCTGTACGGCGAGTGCCGGACGCGCGGACTGTGCGGTGGGGGCGGCCCCGTTCGTACGCACAGGGCCGCCGCGCGAAGCGAGAGACGGCCCGAACCGGGGATCGTTCTCGTCCCGCGCCGGAACGCCGTCCTGCCGCTGCTCGCGAACGGCCGCCGGCTCCGCGTCCGCCGCCTGCGTCACGGCGCTCTTGAGCAGCGCGACGGGCAGCAGGACGACGGCCGTCGTCCCGCCGTAGGGCGAGGTGCGCAGGTGGACCTTGATGCCGTGGCGGGAGGCGAGCCGGCTGACCACGAAGAGGCCGAGCCGGTCGCTGTCGAAGAGGTCGAGCGCCTCGGACTGCTCGATCCTCCGGTTCGCCTCGGACAGGGACTGGGGGCCCATGCCGAGCCCGCGGTCCTCGATCTCCAGGGCGTAGCCGTTTCCCACGGGTTCACCCGTCACGCGCACTTTGGTGTGCGGCGGGGAGAACTGGGCGGCGTTCTCGACGAGTTCCGCCAGCAGGTGCGTCAGGTCGGCCACGGCGGTGCCCGCGACGGCGGCCTCGGGCAGGTGGCGCACTTCCACGCGCGCGTAGTCCTCGATCTCGGACACGGCGGCGCGTACGACGTTGGTGAGCGGTACGGGCATGCGCCAGGCACGACCGGGGGCCGCTCCGGAGAGGATGATCAGGCTCTCCGCGTGCCGGCGCATGCGGGTGGTGAGGTGGTCGAGGCGGAACAGGTCCCCGAGCTCGCCCGGGTCGTCGGCGCGGCGTTCCATGCTGTCGAGCAGGTTGAGCTGGCGGTGGACGAGGACCTGGCTGCGCCGGGCGAGGTTGACGAAGACGCCCGACACGCCGCTGGCGAGTTCGGCGCGTTCCACGGCGGCGCCGACGGCCGCGCGGTGCACGGTGGCGAGGGCTTCGCCGACCTGGCCGATCTCGTCGTCGGAGGGCGGCCCCTGAGGGGCTTCCGCATGGATGTCGATCTCTTCGCCGGCGCGGAGCCGGTCCATGGCGTGCGGGAGTTTGCGCCGGGCGATCTCCAGGGCGCTGTTGCGCAGGCTGACGAGTTCGCCGACGAGTCGGCGGCCGATGCGTACGGAGATGACGAGGGAGGCCGCCACCGCCACGAGCCCCAGGAGTACGGCCGCTCCGGACGGTGTGAACGCGCCGCGGGCGAGGGGGCCCGCGGGCCCGCTCGCGCCTCTTTCGGCCCGCTCCCCGATGTCGCGCGCCGAGCGCCGGACGGCGGTGTGGGCGGCTTCCCAGGACGCGGCGGGAACGGCTTGCGCGGCCTTCCGGCCGGGCGGCGCGGCGATCACTTCGTCCTCGGCGGTGAGTACGCCGCCGTACGCGCGCTCGCGGGTGAGTGCGCGCCAGGCTTCGCGCTCAGGGGCCGGGAGGTCCGCGACTGCGGACTCGGTGAGGGCTCTGCGGGTCGCCGCCGCTCCGGCGAACTGACGGTGGCGGCGCGCCTCGAAGCTTCGGGTGAGCTGCGCGGAGGAGATCAGGGCGTCCTCGCGGGCGAGCATCTCGCCGGCCCGGGCGAACTCGAGCCGTACACGTGCGTAGGAGCCGAGCCGCGCGTCCTGGACGCGCGTGAGCGCTCCTTGGACGCCGAACGCGTCCTGGATGACCCGTGTGTACTGCGCGTACGTCCTGTCCCAGTCGGCCCCGCCGTCGAGGACCCGGGTACGCAGCGCGCTCAGCCGTTCCGTGCCGGACACGAACGTGCCCAGTCTGGAGGCCACCTCCCCGGGGAGGTCCGCGCCGTCGGCGACGGTGTGCGCGTCGTCGAGCCGCAGGACGTCCACCGCGCTGCCGGTCCGTTTCGCCTGCTGCCGCAGGGCGGCGGCGCGGTCGTCGTCCGGCGACGCGAGGTGGCGGAGCGCGGCACGGCGCTCCGCCTGGAGTTCCGCGACGGTGGTGGTGATGGGGAGGCGTATCTCCTCGTCGACGCGTTGGAGCCGCTGTTGTCCGGCGACGTCCTGTGCCGTCGTGACGGTGGCGAAGGCCCAGAGAGCGAGCAGGGAGACGACGGGCACCATCAGCAACGAGACGATCTTCGCCCGCACCGTTCTGGGGCGCAGTCGCCGGCGTTCCCGGGAAGCGGCGGCGGAACGTGCCCGCGTACGGGTGTCGCCTCCCGCCGCTCGGGAGTTCTCGTCGGCGGGCGGGCCGGCGTGCGCCCGCCGTCCACGCGCGGGAGGCGCGGACCGGGGTGGTGTTTCGGCGCCCGGGGTCCTGCGGGGTCTGCGCATGGCCTCCTCGTTCCGGATACGGGGTCGTGCGGTGAGTGGTGCGGTGGACGCGGCGCCGTTCTAGGGAACGGCCGTTTCGGTCGGCCGCTCGGCGGAGGCGTAGGCGGCGCGCTCGCGGGCTGTGGGCGACAGCGCCACGAAGGCCGCGGTGAGGAAGAGGTACGACCCGAGACCCACGGCCAGGGGGAAGATGAACTGCATGGCCGTGGCACCGGGGAGGGCCTCGCCCGATGGACTGACGCGGACGCCTACGGCGGCCATGCCGGTGTAGTGCATGCTGCTGACGGCCGCCCCCATGACGAGTGAGGCCACGGCGACCGCGACCGGCGACTTGATGTTCAGGGCCGCCCACAGAGCGGCGGTCGCGGCGACGACCGCTATGACGACGGACAGGCCGACGGTGAGCGGGTCGTAGGAGACGGACCCGTGGAGGCGCAGCGCTGCCATGCCGAGGTAGTGCATGCTCGCCACACCGAGCCCGGTGGTGACGCCGCCGAGGAGCAGCGCCCTGCCGCGGTCGCGGCCGTATCCGACGGCGAACACGCCGACGCCGACGACGAGGATCGCGACGATCAGGCTGAGGACGGTCAGGGGAACGTTGTAGTGGATCTCGGTGCCGGCGACGCCGAACCCGAGCATGGCGACGAAGTGCATCGTCCAGATGCCGGTGCCGAGGGCGGACGCGGCGGTGATCAGCCAGTTGCGGCGGGAGCGTCCGCTCGCTTCCAGCGCGCGGACGGTGCACCGCAGGGCGAGGGCGGCGCCGATGACGGCCATCGCGTACGACAGCGCGGGTGTCAGCCAGCCGAAGGTGGCGTGGTCCAGGTGTCCCATGGCTCAGGGACGCTAGCCCTCACGGGGGCGCACATTGGGGGCGCATTTCGAAAGCTGCCCGAATATGACAGAGATACATTGCCGAACGATCGGCCTGCGCTCGAACATGCGCGCCGGATCTGCGGTGCCGTCACCGGAGCCCGGGGCTTCTGAGGGACGATGTACGCATGGCCAACGACCTCACGCACGACGACCCCACGCACGTACAGGAGTTCTTCACGGCCCGCGCCGCGGACTGGGACTCCCGCTTCCCCGACGACGGGCCGGCGTACGCCGCCGCCGTGGCCGATCTCGGTCTGCGGGCCGGTGACGCCGTGCTCGACGCGGGCTGCGGCACCGGCCGCGCGCTGCCGTACCTGCGCAAGGCCGTGGGGCCCGAAGGCGCGGTGCTGGGCGCGGACCTCACGCCGGCCATGCTTCGGGCGGCCGTGGACGCGGGCCGGGATCGCGCCGCCCGGCTGCTCGTGGCCGACGTCGCCCGGCTGCCCGTACGGACGGGCTCCCTGGACGCCGTCTTCGCGGCCGGGCTGATCTCGCACCTCGCCCAGCCCTCGGCGGATCTGCGCGAGGTGGCAAGAGCGGTGCGCCCCGGCGGCCTGCTGGCCCTGTTCCATCCGGTCGGCCGGGCGGCGCTGGCGGCGCGCCACGGCCGCCGGATCACACCGGACGATCTGAGGGCCGAGCCCAACCTCCGGAAGCTGCTGGCGGGCGCCGGGTGGCGGATGACGTCCTACACCGACGAGGACGACAGGTACCTGGCGCTGGCGGTCCGGGACTGAGCCGGGAGCCGTGCCGCCCGCGCCCGGTCGTCACTCGGCGGCCGGGCGCACGGTGTGCGGGACCGGGCAGCCACCCGCGCGGGGGGCCGGGAACGTCCCGAGTTCCGCGACCGTGTAGCCGTTCGGGTACCCCTTGATCTCCGGGTTCTGCCGTGCGTAGTGGGGCCCGGTGCGCGGTGGGAGCAGGCGCACGGCGCGGGCGCGCAGCCGCAGGGCGCCGTTGACCACCGCCCGGGCGGCGGGCGACGGAGTGTCGTAGCGGAAGGCCCGCAGGAGGGCGTCGTCGAGGAGGGCGAGGGCGGCGCCGCGCACCAGCGGCGCGAGGGGGCGCGGATACCAGGACGCCATGAGCGCCAGCGTCGCGTCGGAGACCGCGCGCGCCCCCTCGTCCCAGCCGAAGTGCTCCGCCTCGTACGTGTCGAGGAAGCGCTCGAACTCCTCGAAGGACTGAGGGATGTCCGTGATGCCCATGTGCCGTCCGAGCGTGCGGTAGTACGCGGCAGCTGCCCGCAGCTCGTGGTCGGACAGCCGTCGCCAGCCGTAGGAGTCGATCCAGCGCTTCGGCATGACGACGAACGTGCACAGCACATAGCGCATGTCGTCGTCGCTGATGTCGTAGGCCCGGTGCATCTGGTTGATACGCCGGATCGCGGTGCGGCCATCGTCGGTGTCGAAGCCGTGCTCCACGACGGTGTCCAGGAGCAGCGCGGTGTCGTCGTAGCGCTTCTGGGAACGGTCGGTGAGCTCGGCCGTCTCGGCGAGGAGGCGGCCGATCGCAGGGACGGCGTACGTGCGGTACAGGGCCAGTTCAAGTGCGCGGGTGTAGTCCCAGGGGAACTCGTACGTCGCGGTGAGCCGGTAGATCGTCAGGAAGTCCTTGTCCGGGTCGAGGCGCTGGATCTCCTTCAACCGGTCGTAGCGCTTCAACGCACCGCCCCCTTCTGTCGCCCGGCCTCCAACTCTACGTTGGAAGAACACACATGGAGGATCCGTGCACCAATCAGCCAGGGGGAAGGCGGTCCACATGTTCGACGACGCGAAGGACAGACTCCGCAAGCTCTTGGGGCCGCGTACGGACGGTGCGGCCGGTGCGCCGCGGGCGCGCCCGGGAACGCGTCAGCACAACCTCTTCGAGGCCGCCGCGGTGTACGTCGCCGCGTGTGCGGAGGACGACGAGCGCCGTAGCGAGGAAGCGGCCGGCTGGGTGTCGCCGGAGGCCCTCTCCTTCGGTGTCAACGAACTCGCCTGCCGGGCGGTGATCGCTCTCGCGCGGGAGAGCGGCGAGTCGCCGCAGAGCGTGGCCCGTGCCCTGCTCGGCCTGCCGGCCGCCTGATCCGCTCGTTACCTCGCCGCCCTCGACGAGGGGGTTACTCACTGGTTAGGGTGCGCCGACGACCGATCCGAAGGAGGGTGCCGTGACCGGGCCGGACACCGACACCGCCGAGAGTGCCGAGGACGCCGAGGACGCACTGTTCGTGCTGACCGCGGTGCTGCTGACGCCCGCGCAGTTCCCGAGCGTCCTCGGTGACGACTATCCGCAGGCCTGCGCTGCGCTCGGTCTGGAGCCGTACGCCGACGGGTACGGGCTGGTGCTCGGGCAGGACGGCACGGGCGCGCGGTGGACCGTGGTGATCGACGACGTGTCGCTGGTGGCGGTCGCCATCGCGTCCTGGGACTGCGGCATGGAGTACGACCTGTCGCCCGACGAGCGCACGGTCGTCGCCGGGCTGCCCGGCTGGCCGCTCCACCTCGCGGTGGCCGCTCCGGGCATCCCCGCCCCGCACGACCCCGCACCCGAGGACGGGGCGGGCGGCGAGAGCGGCCCGGTTCTCCTCTCGCCGCCCGACACCGGCACCTGGGGGCCGGCCCAGCGGCGGCTCGGCGCCGACGAGATCGCCCTCCAGTGGGCGGCCTGGCGGGAGCAGATCGACGACGGCGAGATGTCCGCCGGCTCCGGTGACACGCCCCACCGGGGTGTGCGGCGTGTGATCGAGGAGCTGCACGGCTACGTACAGGCCCCGCCGCCGCCCGGGCGGGTGCGCTCGACCTTCGCGTCCGGCGAGGCGCGGACACTGCGGGCCGACGGCCCGGGGTGGTCCGTGGTCGCCAGGACCGACGACATCGCCTTCGTGCTGCTGGACGACGAGCCGGGCGAGGTGCTGCCCGTGGGGCGGGGACCCGAGCTGCCCGGCCTGCTGACGGCTCTCGACCGGATCGCCGTACGGCCTGCCTGACGGCGGCACTCCCGCTCGCTCAGCACGTGTTCCCGGGATCGGCGAGGAGCGCTTCCAGGGACGTGTCGGCGTCCGGGTGCTCGCGCAGGGCCGCCAGTTCGCCGGGCCAGGGGTCGCGCCATCGCGCCGCACGCCCCGCGGCGCACACCAGGGCGAGAGCGAGCCGTCCGGCGGCTCCGGAGCCGTGTCCGCGCAGCAGGCGTGACGCGTCGAGGGCCGCGGCCATCACGCCGTCGCCCGGTTCGAGGTGGAACGAGCCGCTCAGCGAGAGCCGCTCGGGCCGTTCACCGATCAGTTCCAGCAGCCGCTCCCAGCGTGCGGGCTCCGTCTCTCCCCGGCGTACCGCTCCCAGAGCCGCTTCGAGGGCGAGCGCGACCGCCCGGCGGAGCAGTCCCGCCTCTTCGAGGGTGTCGATCGCCGCGTCGGTGACGGCCCGGCGGCCCGCGTGCCGCTGCTGCCCGCCGAGTTCCTCGGCGCAGGCGTCCATGCGGCGCAGCGCGCCGGCCCGGGTGCCCGTGTCGTCCGAGCGCGCCGCGAGCAGGAGCGTGCGGAACACGCTCGCGACGACGGTCCGCGTGTGCGCGGTGGGAGGCATGGACACGAGCTGCCGTACCGCCTCGTGCCACACCTCCCCCGTCCGGGACGGGTCCACGAAGAGCTCCGCGAGAAGGCGGACGGCGTCCGTGGGCCCCTCGGTCCCCTCCGGGCCGAGACGGGTGGTCAGGGCGCGGCAGACGGCCACCAGCGTGTCGTCGTCGCCGTCCTCGAGGAGGCCGGCGAGGAAAGCGGCGTAGGCGGCGCGCTCCCCCCGTGGCGCGCCGGGGGCCCGCGACCCGAGGACCGCTTCTCTGACCGCCGGGGTGCGCAGGTGCGACGACAGCCGCTCGGCGATGCCGGCCCGGCCGACGGCGCGCAGCAGGAAGGGGGCGACGGCGACCCGTACGTCCCGGTGCTGGGCCGGTTCGTCCCAGGCCGCGACGAGCGCTTCCAGAGGGGCTGTGCCGGTGAACGATCCAAGCGCCCTGGCCGCCTCCTTCCGGGTGCCGACCGAGTGGGCCGGGTTGCGCAGGAGGGCCGCCAGCAGCGCGACGGCCTCGCCGTCCGGTACGGCGTCGAGGAGGCGGCGTACCGCGGCCATGGCGGCGCGTCCCCGGACGCCGCCCGTGCCCGCGTGCCGGAGCGCTGTGCCCAGCAGTCCGGCCGTGACGGGTCCGGTCGTACCGTGCGTGCCGAGACGGCCGAGCGCGCCGAGCGCGGCCGCCGCGACGGGCTGGGGCGCGCTCTCGGCCAGGGCGGTGAGTTCGTCCGGGGTTGTCACGAGCGCCGCCGCGTCGGCCCGCTCCCGCAGCGGGGCCCGTTCGTCGGCGGCGACCGCCGCGAGGTGCGCCGACCACTGACGGCGTTGACGCGGCAGCCAGCGGCCGGTGTCACCGGGCCGCAGCCGGGGCGCCCAGGGGGTGGCCCGCGGCCTCAGACGCCCGCGCAGACCGTCGCGCGCGGCGGCTGTCAGGACGTCGTCGAGCAGATCGGTGCGGCGGGTGGCGAGCGTACGCAGTACGGGTGGGACCGCCGCGAAGGACGGGTCGAGGCGTACGAGTTCCGCGCAGCGGCGTTCCCGGGTCGCCGGGGGCCCGATCCACACCGCCGCCGCGCGGGAGGCGACGTCCGGGTCGTCGTGCTGTTCCGCGGTACGACGCATCAGCGCTTCCAGGGCGGGGAGTTCCGCCAGGTGCGGGGCGAGCAGTTCCGCGAGGGCGGTGAGCGTTGCCGGACGCGGCTGTTCCCCGGTGGCCACCGAGGACCAGACGGAGCGCGCCGTACGGGCGTCGACGCGCAGCGGTTCGCGCGGTCCCTTCCGTCGCGGGTCGGCGATCACCTCGCACAGCAGCCGGGCGGTGAAGGCCGCCCTCGGGCCGTCGCCGCGCGCCCCGGCGCTCCGAGCGGTGCGGCGCAGCCACCTCTCGGCGGCGGCGAGGGTGGGAGCGGTGGAGTCGCGCGACTGGACGGCGGTCATGACCCCGTCGCGCAGCACGCGTTCCCCGACGGCCGCGAGCAGGTGCGGCGGCGCATCGGCCAGCCGGGCGAGAACGCACTGGCGTACTTCGTTCTGGTCGTGCCACGCGCGTTCGCAGGACGCCGCGATCCGGGCGTACTCCCGGGGGTCGCCGTCGAGTTCGGCGGCGGCGAGCAGAGCGGGCCAGGCCGGCAACCGCACGTGCAGCCGGTGGTCCTCCGCCTGTTCGCGCAGGAGCGGCTCGGCGAAGGCGAGCGGCAGACCGGCGGCCGCCCGGCGGAAGGACCTGTCGCTGTGCCGCAACTCCTCGACCCAGGGGGCGAGGGCGGCGGCTCGGTCGTCGGGCCGCAGAGCGGCGACGGCGGCCAGGTGGGACAGCGTCGTGCGGCGCCCGAGGTCGCCCCGTGTGCGCTCCTCGACGGCCCGGCGCCGCGCGTCGTCCGGCAGCAGCTGGAGCAGCGCGTCGGGCGCCACCGCACCCGGGCCCCACCCGCGGCGCCTGAGCGGTGCGGCCCGGCACAGACGCACGAGTTCCGCCAGTTCCCCGGGCGGCAGCGCCCGTACGGCGCGCCTGACCGAAGGAGGGAGCGGCCCGGGCGTGAACTGCAGTACGTACGGTTCGCCGCCGGGTGCGGGGGGTGCGGCCCGCAGGATGCGGAGCACGTGGGAAGGGTGGCGCAGGAGGGCCACCGCCGCCCGTTCCGTGAGCAGGCCGGGGGCCCTGCGGAGCAGCAGCAGCCCGGCCCGCGCGTCGCGTTCGGCGGCCGCGGTGGCGATGGTCCTGTGGGTTGCCGTGTTGCGCCGGCGTTCCTGGTCGCTGTGGGATTCGTGCGCGGCGGCGAGCCAGGCGGCGACGGCTCGGGGAGCCGTGCGGGTCAGGGATGCGAGCACTCCGGCCGGCGGTTCCAGGCGTCGGAGCCAGAGAGCCGCGATCCGGGCCGAGCAGGCGGTCAGCAGCAGCGCCGCGTCCCGGGGGCCGTGGCGCTCGTGGACACGCCGCACCAGGGTGTCGGCGAGTGCGGTGCGGCGTCCGGCCCGCAGGACGCGGAACGTGTCGTGGCGTACGGCGCCGGTGTCGTGCAGGGCGAGTGCGGTGAGCGCCTGTTCATGGAGCGGCAGGCGGATGGCGGCGGCGAGCGCGCGCCGGCGCAGGAGCGGATCCGCGAGGGCCGCGGAGACCGTGCCGATGTCCCGGCGTACGACGGCGAGGAAGAGCGCCGTATGACGTTGCCCGGGGTCGCCGGCGTCGAGGGCGGCGTGCAGCGCGGCGTAGGCGTCCGGGGCGAGTGCTCTGCCGTACCGGGCGAGTGCGGCCCTTCGCGCGGGGAAGGGCAGGGGGTCGAAGTGGGCCGTCAGCCATTCGGGTGTCAGGGGCTGGGGCCGGGCGTGCGGGGCGTCGTACGGGGCCATCAGCGATCACCGGAGGATCGCGTGGCCTCCCTTCCGTTCTTCATGCGGTCATCGTCACAGAGAGTCGATCAGCGGGCAAGGGGTTTTCGGGTCCGGCACCCATGCCAGCGCGCCCGGGCGTGTGGGCCGCGCCCATGGCCTCGACGGTCCGTCCGACAGCACGATGTGGCGCCGCACCCCCTTCTTCCCCCTTTTTCGAACCGTCCAGAAGTGTCTCGAAGCGAACCCGGAGGCTTCCATGCGCCCGTCCAGAGGCGTCCCGCTCGTCGCCGCGCTGCTCATGGTTCTGACCGCCGCCGGCCCCGTCGGCGCCGCGGCCCGTGCCCCCGACGCCACGTTCTGCGCTCGGGGGGACCGTCCGGCCGTTCCGGGGGCGGAACACCAACGCGTGGCCTGTCTGCCGGACCTGACGACGGCGGGGCTGGCCGGCACGGCGTACACCGACATGGCCGACCAGGCGGGGCTGTCCGCGAAGGGCACGAAGAACCCCTCCGGGGTGCCGGGCGCGCAGATCGACGGTTACTTCCGCGACGACTCGCGCTTCAACATCACGCACGGGTGGCGGCACGACGCGCAGTTCGTCATCCGCATGCCCGATCACTGGAACGGCGGGCTCGTCGTCACGGGCGCGCCCGGGACGCGCAAGCAGTACGCGACCGACACCCTCATCTCCGACCAGGTGCTGGCTCAGGGATTCGCGTACGCGGCGACCGACAAGGGGAACAGCGGCCCCGACTTCTTCACGGACGGCAGGCGGCCCGGGGACGCCGTGGCGGAGTGGAACCGGCGCACCACGGAACTGACGCGTGCGGCCCGCACCACGCTCAAGCGGTGGTACGGGCACGCTCCCCGGCGCACGTACATGACGGGCATCTCCAACGGCGGCTACCTGACCCGCTGGCAGCTGGAGAACCACCCGGAGCTGTACGACGGCGGGGTGGACTGGGAGGGCGCGCTGTGGACGGCCGACGGCGGCGGTCTCCTCGGCTCCCTGCCCGTCACCGTGGCCCGGAGTCTCGGCCGGGCGGACGACGAGGACATGCTGCGGGCCGGGTTCGCACCGGGTTCGCGGTTCCTGTGGCCGTACCACGAGAAGGCGTACTGGGGCCTGACGCAGAAGATCTACCGCGCCGAGTTCGATCCGTCGTACGACCGGGCCTGCCCCGGCTCCACGGCCGGTGCGACGCTGCCGGAGATCCTCGCGCCGTGTGCGTCGGACGCGGAGTACGACTACGCCGCGCGCCCCGAGTCGGTGCGTCGCGCGGTGGGACGGGTCGCGCTGACGGGACGGATCGGCAGGCCCCTGATCACCCTGCACGGCGACCTCGACACGCTGCTGCCGATCGCCACCGACTCGGACGTGTACGAGCGGATGGTGACCCGGCGGGGCCGCTCCGGGCTGCACCGCTACTACACCGTCGAGGGCGGCACCCACGTGGACTCGCTCCACGACGCGTATCCCGACCGGCTGCGGCCCATCCTGCCCTGCTACCGCTCGGCGTTCACCACGCTCGTCGCGTGGGTCGAGGAGGGCAGCGCTCCGCCCGCGGACCGGACGATAGCCAGGCCGGCGGGCGGTGACGTGGTCAACTCCTGCGCGCTGGGCTGAGCCGGGGCTCAGACGCGCTCCAGGGGGCGGTGCGGCTCCGCGGGCAGGACGGCCTCGATCCGGTCGCCGGGCCGCACCGCGCCGCCCACCTTGACGACGCTCATGATCCCGGCCTTGCGGACGACGTTGCCCTGTGCGTCCCGGCCGACGACCTCCTTCAGGAGGCCCTCCCGGAAGGCCTCGATCTGGATGCACGGGTTGCGCAGGCCGGTGACCTCGACGACGGCTTCGGCGCCGAGGTGCAGCAGGGTGCCCTCGGGCAGTCCGAGGAGGTCGATGCCGCTGGTGGTGATGTTCTCGCCGAGCTCGCCCGGCCGGACCGTGAAACCCTCGCGGCTCAGCTCGCCGAACAGTTCCTCGTGGATGAGGTGCACCTGGCGCAGGTTCGGCTGCGTGGGGTCCTGCGCGACGCGGGAACGGTGCTTGACGGTCGTCCCCGCGTGCACGTCGCCCTCCACACCGAGACCGGCCACCAGCGTGATGCTGTCGCGGTTCGGCTTGGTGAACGCGTACTCCCCGTTGCTGCTGACCGCCGTCACTGCGCCGCTCATGGTGTCGAAGCCCCCTCGTCCGTGCCGGTACTCGATCTCTTTCCGACCTTATCCCGGCACGGTCGGGGCGGGCTCAGCGGCCGATCTGCTTGCGGGAGATCCCGCGCAGCCTGCGGCGCTGCGAGTTGTCCAGCAGCAGGTAGGCCGCGACGGGCACACCGATCATGACGAGCAGGGCGGGCCAGAATCCGACCAGCCAGATCAGGGCGACTCCGACCACGACGCCACCGGTGGCGACCTTCGCGCTCTTCGACATCTTCGACGCCTCCTTCGCGGCTGCTGCCGCCTCATGCTCCACCAACGTGCGCGACCGCGCCACAGTTCCGCCGACCGGGCCGCTACCCTGCCCTGTTCTTTCCGGTACCACCGTTTCTGAGCGGCGCTCCGACGTCGTGCATGTGCCGCAGGGCCTGCCGGTACGAGTCGATCAGCCCGGTCTCCGCGTACGGCACCCCCAGGGCCGCGCAGTGGGCGCGCACCAGCGGCTGGGCGCGCCGGAGGTTCGGGCGCGCCATGCTCGGGAAGAGGTGGTGCTCGATCTGGTAGTTGAGGCCGCCGAGGAACCAGTCGGTGAGCGCCCCGCCGCGTACGTTGCGTGAGGTCACGACCTGCCGGCGCAGATGTCCCCAGCGCTCGCCGTCGGGGTCGGGCATCTCCATCCCCTTGTGGTTGGGGGCGAACGCCATGCCGAGGTGGAGGCCGAACAGCGCGTGGTGCACGAGCGCGAACACGACGGCCCTGCCCGGCGACAGAACGGCGAACAGGAAGCCGAAGTACCCGACGAGGTGCGCCACGAGCAGGGAGCCTTCCCGTACGCGTTCACGCACCGGCAGGCGGCGCAGGTACTGGAAGCCGTAGATCTTCAGGGCGATGCCTTCGAGCAGCAGCATCGGGAAGAACAGGCGTGCCTGGTGGCGGGTGAGCCAACGGGCGAAGCCCGCCCGCTGTGCGGCCTGTTCTTCGGTCCACACCAGTGCCCCCACACCGACGTCCGGGTCCTTGTCGATGTGATTGGGGTTCGCGTGGTGGCGTACGTGCTTGTCGTTCCACCACGCCTGGTTCATGCCGAGGAGCAGATTGCTGTGGACGAGGCTGATCGCCAGACTCACCCGGCGGTCGCCGGTTATCTGCGCGTGTCCCGCGTCGTGGCCGACGAAGGCGGTACGGGCCCACAGCACGGTCAGCGGCGGGGCGAGCGCGAGCGCCCACCAGGAGTCGCCGGCGAACACCACGGCGGTGAGGACGGCGGCCATGGCGAGCAGATTGGCGGCGATGCCCAGCGCGTACCAGCCGGTGCGTCGCTTCAGGAGGCCCTGATCCCGAACGCTGCGCAGGAGCGGGGCGAAATCGCTCCCCGCGGAGCCTGTCGTGGGTTCCGCGACGGCGGCGGCCTGGGGCATGGGGTCTCCGGTTCTCAGGTGGCTCCGAGCAGTGCTCCGAGCTCCCGAAACTACGGACGGGTACCCCTGGACGACCATGGTGGCAGCCCCCGGGTTCCGGGGGTGCCCGCCCCAGGGGTGCGGGGGGGCGGGTACACCCCGGCACGGGATGCGCGCGCCGGTGCGCGCCCCGGTCGAGCCCGGTCCCGGAGCGTGCGCGGCGCCGCGGTCGTCCGGGAGGACGGCGTGGTTGCCGGGGCGCTCGGGCTCCGTCACGATGGCCCGGGAGGCCGGAGTGAGCGATGCATGGGTGGCTCTGGAAGCGGGCGCCGACCCCGGGGCGCGGATCAGTGAACTGCGCCGGGCCCACGAGGCGTTCACCATGGCGGGGCGACTGGAGCGGCGGGTGCGTACCGTCGTCGGCGAGTCCTGGCGGCGTTCCGCGCGGGCCCGCGTCAGCCCCGACACGACGGCATGTGTGGAGCTCGCCGACGGCGACCTCGGGACGTACCGGGACGAGCATCCGCTGGCGCCGGTGATGCCCCTGTTCCGCGAGCTGATGGGCGCCTTCGCGCACGACGGGGAGCATCTGCTCGCGGTGTGCGACACGCGGGGCCGGCTGCTGTGGGTCGAGGGGCACCCCAGGACCGAGCGGCGCGCTGCGCGGCTGAACTTCGTGCCGGGCGCCCGCTGGGCCGAGTCCGCCGTGGGCACGAACGCGCCGGGCACCGCCGTCGCCCTCGACCGGCCCGTGCAGGTGTTCGCGGCCGAGCACTTCAGCAGACCCGTACAGCCCTGGACGTGTGCGGCGGCTCCCGTGCACGACCCGCACACCGGGCGGCTCCTGGGGGCCGTCGACATCACCGGCGGGAACGGGCTCGCGCACCCGCACAGCCTGGCGTTCGTCCAGGCGGTCGCGTGCGCGGCCGAGTCACGGCTCGCGCTCCTCGCACCCCCTGTGCGCGAGCGGCCCCGGCTGGTGGCCCTGGGCAGGGACGAGGCGCTGCTCGCGGTCGGGGGCCGCACGGTACGCCTCAGCCGGCGCCACAGCGAGATCCTGGTGCTGCTCTCCCGTCACCCCGAGGGCCTCACCGGCGAGGAGCTGGTCATCGCCCTGTACGAGGACGAGGCGGTCACCCCCGTCACCCTGCGCGCCGAGGTGGCCCGGCTCCGCCGCCTGGTGGGCCCGGCTCTGGTCCTGTCCCGGCCGTACCGGCTCGCCGTGCCCGTCGACACGGACTTCGCCGCCGTCGGGCGGCGCCTGGCGTCCGGCGGGACGACCGCCGCCATGAGCGGGTACGCCGGCCCGCTGCTGCCCGCCTCGCGGGCCCCGGAGGTGGTACGCGTGCGGGAGCGCCTGGCGGAGCAGTTGCGGCAGGCACTGCTCGCCCGCGCGGATCCCGGGCTGCTCGCGGACTGGGCGTACAGCCCGTGGGGCCAGGACGACCTTCCCGTCTGGGAGGCCCTCGCCTCGGCGCTGCCCGCACCGCAGCGCCCCGCCGCCCTGAGCCGCGTACGCGAGCTCCACGCCTGGCAGGGCGCCTGACGGGGCCGGGGAAGGGGCCGCGAGTGTGTGTCCGGTTCGCTCGCTTGCGCCGGATGACCGCTCCGTACTGCGAACCCCGCCCCGCCTCCTTAGTGTCGTTCCCGGAAGTGTCGTACAGGGAGCGCTGTCCGCCGGTGGCACACCGCGCTGCGTGACCCGACGGGGCGCCGCCCCGGCGTCCGACCGGCCGAACCCGGAGGAGCCCCCATGCCGGAGCTGTTCATCGGCGGCGCCTGGACCGCCGCCGCCGACGGAGGGGTGCGCGAGATCCGCTGCCCCGCCGACGGTTCCCTGGTGGCGACCGTCGACGAAGCGGGCCCCAAGGACGTCGCGGCGGCCGTCGTCGCGGCGCGGGACGCGTTCGACAGCGGCCCCTGGCCGACGACCCCTGCCGCCGAACGGGGGGCGCTGCTGCTGCGGGTCGCCGCACTGCTGGAGCGCGACAAGGACGCCTTCGCGCGAGCCGAGTCCCTGGACACCGGGAAGCGGCTCGTCGAGAGCGAGTACGACATGGACGACATCGCGAACTGCTTCCGCTATTTCGGCAACCTGACGGCCTCCGGCGGCTCCGACCGGATCGTCGACACGGGCAACAAGGGCGTGGACAGCAGAGTGGTGCACGAGCCGGTGGGCGTCTGCGCGCTGATCACTCCGTGGAACTACCCGCTCCTGCAGACCGCCTGGAAGGTCGCTCCGGCGCTCGGAGCGGGCAACACGTTCGTACTCAAACCCAGCGAGCTGACCCCGCACACCGCCGTCATGCTGATGAAGCTGCTCGCCGAGGCGGGGCTGCCCGACGGTGTCGCGAACCTCGTCCTCGGCGCCGGGCCGGCCGCGGGGGCCCCGCTGACCGAGGACCCCCGGGTCGACATGGTGTCGTTCACCGGCGGGCTCGCCACCGGGCGCCGCATCATGGCGGCCGCCGCCCCGACGGTCAAGAAGGTCGCCCTTGAGCTGGGCGGCAAGAACCCCAACATCGTCTTTGCCGACGCCGACTTCGAAGCGGCCGTCGACCATGCCCTGATGGCCGTCTTCCTGCACTCCGGTCAGGTGTGTTCGGCCGGCGCCCGGCTGCTGGTGCAGGACGAGCTACACGACGCGTTCGTCGGGGAACTGGTGCGGCGCGCGCGGGCGATCCCGATCGGCGGCCCCTTCGACGAGAACGCCCGTACCGGACCGCTGATCTCCGCCGCCCACCGCGACAAGGTCGAGGCGTACGTCGCGGCGGGGGTCGCGGAGGGCGCGGTACTGCGCTGCGGCGGGGCCCGGCCCGACGACCCGGCCCTCCGGGACGGCTACTACTACCTGCCGACCGTGCTGGACGACTGCACGCCCGGCATGTCCGTGGTGCAGGACGAGTCGTTCGGCCCGGTGCTCACCGTCGAGACGTTCCGGGACGAGGCCGAGGCCGTCGCACTCGCCAACGACACCGTCTACGGGCTGACCGGCGCGGTCTGGACCGAGGACGTGGCGCGGGGTCAGCGGGTGGCGTCCCGGGTGCGTGCCGGGACCCTGTGGATCAATGACTTCCACCCGTACGTGCCCCAGGCCGAATGGGGCGGAATGAAGCAGTCCGGCTTCGGCCGCGAACTGGGACCGGCCGGACTGGCGGAGTACCAGGAGGCCAAACACATCTGGCGCAACCTCGCCCCGGCTCCGCAGAGGTGGTTCGAATGAGTACGAACGCCGCCGGAGGGGCGCCGGAAGCCCCCGAGCCCCAGACCGCCGCGCGCACCCAGACCCAGCACGACGACGACGCCCTCGGGGAGCTGGGCTACCGCCCGGAACTCAAGCGCACCCTGGGCAACTTCCACACCTTCGCCGCCGGGGTCAGCTACATCTCGATCCTGACCGGCACCTTCCAGCTCTTCTACTTCGGCGTGTCCTTCGGCGGCCCCGCGTACTGGTGGTCGTGGCCGATGGTCTTCGCCGGCCAGCTCATGGTGGCGCTGTGCTTCTGCGAGCTGGCCGCCCGGTATCCCGTCGCGGGCTCGGTCTACAACTGGGCCAAGACCATGGGCGGCCCGCACATCGGCTGGCTGGGCGGCTGGATGATGATGACGGCCACCATGGTGACGCTGTCGGCCGTGGCCCTCGCGTACCAGATCACCCTGCCGCAGATCGACGACTGGTTCCAGTTCGTCGGCGACGGCAGCGGCAAGACCGACGCGGCGGCCAACGCGGTGCTCCTCGGCTCGGTCCTGGTGCTCTTCTCGACCGTCATCAACGCCTTCGGCGTCAAGCTCATGGCCCGGATCAACTCCGCGGGCGTGTTCATCGAGCTGATCGCCGCCGTCGCACTGATCGTCTTCCTGGCGGCGCACATCACCCGGGGCCCCAGCAGCGTCCTGACGGAGACGTACGGCCTCGGCAGCGGCCAGAGCCTCGGCTACTTCGGCGCGTTCCTGACCGCCTCGCTGGCCTCCGCGTACGTCATGTACGGCTTCGACACGGCGTCGTCGCTCGGCGAGGAGTCGCACAACCCCGGCAAGAACGCGCCCCACGCCATCCTGAGGGCGCTCGTCGCCTCCTTCCTCATCGGCGGGCTCATCCTGTTGTTCGCCCTGATGGCCGTGCCGGACCTGGCCGCGGAGGAGCTGTCCACGGGCGGTCTGCAGTACGTCGTGCTGGAAACGCTCGGCTCGACGATCGGCGAGATCTTCCTGTGGGCCGTGGTCGTCGCCATCACGGTCTGCGTGCTGGCCGTGCACGCCGCCGGCATCCGGCTGATGTTCGCCATGGCCCGGGACAACAACCTGCCGGCGGGCTCCCGGCTCGCCCGGGTCAGCCCCCGGTTCCAGACGCCCGTGGTGCCCGCCGTGCTGATCGGCGTGGTGGCCGTCGTCATCCTGGTGATCAACATCAACCAGCCGCAGATCTTCTCCGTGATCACGAGCATCGCGATCATCATGATCTACGTGGCCTACCTCATGGTCACCGCGCCCATGCTGCTCAAGCGGCTGCGCGGCCAGTGGCAGCCGGCGGAGGGCAACTTCTCGCTCGGCAGGTTCGGACTGCCGGTCAACATCGCCGCCGTCCTGTGGGGCTTGGCCATGGCGGTCAACCTCGCCTGGCCGCGCGCCGAGGTCTACAACGCCACCGGGCCGCAGCACTGGTACCTGCGGTGGGGCGCGTTCCTCTTCATCGGCATCGTCGCCCTCGGCGGCTTCGCCTACTACTGGTTCGTACAGCGGCACAAGACCGGCGTCCTGGACGAGCACCGCTTCGACGCCGGGGGCGCCCTTCCCCCGCCGTCGGCCGCCCCGTGACCCGCTGACTCTGGAGACGCGATGCCCGCAGTGAACCCGTCGGCCGTGTACGACTACGTCGTGGTCGGAGGCGGTACGGCCGGAGCCGTCGTCGCCGCACGGCTGACCGAGGACCCGGACGTCACCGTCTGCGTGGTGGAGGCCGGCCCCTCGGACGTGGGAGACGACAACATCCTGCGGCTGGACCGGTGGATGGCCCTGCTGGAGTCCGGTTACGACTGGGACTACCCGGTGGAGCCCCAGGAGAACGGCAACAGCTTCATGCGGCACGCCCGCGCGAAGGTGCTCGGCGGCTGCTCCTCGCACAACTCCTGCATCGCCTTCTGGGCGCCGGCCGAAGACCTCGACGAGTGGGGCGCGCTCGGCTGCACGGGCTGGAGCGCGGCGGACTGCTTCCCCCTCTACCAGCGGCTGGAGACCAACGACGCGCCCGGCGACCACCACGGCCGCTCGGGCCCGGTGACCATCCGTACCGTCCCGGCCAAGGACCCGTGCGGCGCGGCGCTGCTCGAAGCGTGTGTGGCCGCCGGCATTCCCACCACACCGTTCAACTCCGGGACGACGGTCGTGCGCGGCGCCCACTGGTTCCAGATCAACTCCCGCCCCGACGGCACCCGGTCGTCCGCCTCGGTCTCGTACCTCCACCCGGTGCTCGGCAAGCGGCCGAACCTGGAGGTGCGCACCGGGCTGCAGGCCAGACGGCTGCTGTTCGACGACGAGAACGGAAGCGGCGGCGCTCCCGCCGGCCGCCGCTGCACCGGTGTCGAGTACCTGGAACCCGACACCATCCACACCGGCGCGGTCACGGCCCGGCGTGAGGTGATCGTCGCCTGCGGCGCCATCGACTCGCCGAAGCTGCTCATGCTGTCGGGCATCGGACCGGCCGGGCACCTGCGCGACTGCGGCGTCGATGTACGGGTCGACTCCCCCGGCGTCGGATCGCATCTCCAGGACCACCCGGAGGGCGTGATCATGTGGGAGGCGAAGCAGCCCATGGTCACGTCGTCCACCCAGTGGTGGGAGATCGGCATCTTCGCCGACACTCAGCCCGGTCTGGACCGGCCGGACCTGATGTTCCACTACGGCTCCGTGCCCTTCGACCTGAACACCTACCGGCGCGGCTATCCGACCACGGACAACGCCTTCTGCCTCACGCCGAACGTCACCCGGGCGCGCTCCATGGGAACGGTACGGCTGCGCAGCCGCGACCACCGCGACAAACCGAAGGTCGACCCCCGGTACTTCACGCACGAGCACGACGTCCGGGTGATGACGTACGGGCTGCGGCTCGCACGCGAGATCGCCGCACAGGCGCCGATGGCCGAGTGGACGGGCGCCGAGCTCGCGCCCGGCCCGGGGGCCACGACCGACGAGGAGTTGTTCGCGTACATCCGCGAGACCCACAACACCGTCTACCACCCGGCCGGGACGGTGCGGATGGGTGCGGCGGACGACGCCCGCTCGCCGCTCGATCCGCAGCTGCGGGTCAAGGGCGTCGCGGGGCTTCGGGTGGCCGACGCCTCGGTGATGCCCTTCCTGCCGGCGGTCAACCCCTGCATCACCACGATGATGATCGGTGAGAAGTGCGCCGACATGATCAGGGCGAGGTGACCGAGCGGGCGGACCCGCGATCCGGCGGACGCGGCACGGCACGCGGGGTCACGGCCGGGCACGCCGGACCACTGCGGGCCGGCCACCGCCCGCGCCGGCCCGCCGCCGCAACCCGGTCGCAACGTACGGCCTCCTAGCCTCGCGCCGAGTGCCGCCCGACGGCGGGCGGCGCCGGAGGGAGGCCACCGCGATGACCCGTTACTCCGCGCCCGGCAGCGAGGGCGCGATCGTCTCGTACCAGCCCCGTTACGACAACTGGATCGGCGGCGCGTACGTCCCGCCGGTCCGCGGCCGGTATTTCGAGAACCCGAGCCCCGTGAACGGCCGCCCCTTCACGGAGGTCGCCCGCAGCTCCGCCGAGGACGTCGAACTCGCCCTCGACGCGGCGCACGCCGCCGCTCCCGGGTGGGGGCGTACGGCGGCGGGCGACCGCGCGAACGTCCTGCTGAGGATCGCCGACCGCATGGAGGCGCGCCTGGAGGAGCTGGCGGTCGCGGAGAGCTGGGAGAACGGGAAGCCGGTCAGGGAGACCCTGGCGGCCGACATCCCGCTCGCCATCGACCACTTCCGGTACTTCGCGGGCGTACTCAGGGCGCAGGAGGGTGCGCTCAGCGAGGTCGACGACGACACCGTCGCGTACCACTTCCACGAGCCGCTCGGTGTGGTCGCGCAGATCATTCCGTGGAACTTCCCCCTTCTGATGGCGACGTGGAAGCTGGCGCCGGCGCTGGCCGCCGGAAACGCGGTCGTGCTGAAACCGGCCGAGCAGACGCCCGCGTCCGTCCACTACTGGATGAGTCTGGTCGCCGACCTGCTGCCGCCGGGCGTGGTCAACATCGTGAACGGGTTCGGCGAGGAGGCCGGGAAACCGCTGGCGTCCAGCCCGCGCGTCGCGAAGATCGCCTTCACGGGCGAGACGGCGACGGGTCGGCTGATCATGGGGTACGCCGCCGAGAACCTCCGGCCGGTGACGCTGGAGCTGGGCGGCAAGAGTCCGAACATCTTCTTCGACGACGTCTGGAACGTCGACGACGACCTGCGCGACAAGGCGCTAGAAGGCTTCACGATGTTCGCGCTCAACCAGGGCGAGGTGTGCACCTGCCCGTCGCGCGCGCTGATCCAGGGCGGCCACTACAGCGACTTCCTGGAGGCGGCGGTCGCCCGTACGGAACAGATCACGCCGGGCCACCCGCTGGACACCGACACGATGATCGGCGCCCAGGCGTCCGGCGACCAGCTGCACAAGATCCTGTCGTACGTGGAGATCGGGCAGCAGGAGGGCGCCAAGGTCCTGACGGGAGGCCGGCGGCTGGAACCCGGCGGGGACATGGCCGGCGGCTACTACGTCCAGCCGACGATCTTCGAGGGCGACAACCGCATGCGCGTCTTCCAGGAGGAGATCTTCGGCCCCGTCGTCGCCGTGACGTCCTTCTCCGACTTCGAGGACGCGATGAGGACCGCAAACGACACGCTGTACGGCCTGGGGGCCGGCGTCTGGACGCGGGACATCAACACGGCGTACCGGGCGGGGCGCGCGATCCAGGCCGGACGCGTCTGGACGAACTGCTACCACGCGTACCCGGCGCACGCGGCCTTCGGCGGGTACAAGCAGTCGGGCATCGGCCGGGAGAACCACAAGATGATGCTGGAGCACTACCAGCAGACGAAGAACCTGCTGGTGTCGTACTCGCCGAAGAAGCTCGGGTTCTTCTAGGGGCACGTGTGCTTTCCGCCCTGCCGTTCGGGGAGCGTGGCGGCCCCTTCCAAGGCACACTGTGCAGCAAAGGGCATCGAGACGACGGGAGGCCGGATCGGTGAACGGCGGCGGCCGCAAACGGCGCCTGACCAGCCGGGCCTCGACAGGCGGCGGTGCGTCCGCGCACCGCTCCGGGAGCGCGGGCCCGCGCTTCCGCCGGGGCAGGGGCCTCGTGCCGCCGGACCAGTTCACCACGCGCAGTCGCCTCGCCTGGCTGAACTCCGCCACCTCCCGGATCGGCACCACCCTGGACCTGGAGCGCACCGCCAGGGAGCTTGCCGAGTTCACCGTGCCCCGGTTCGCCGACGGCGCGGCCGTCGACATCCTCGAGAGCGTACTGCGCGGCGACGAGGGCGCCCGGTGGACCGGGACGGGCATCCCCGCCATGCGGGCCACGGCACTGTGCGCCATCGAGGAGCTGTCCTCCCTGGAGCCGACGCCGGTGGGGGAAACCTTCGTCCGCGGCGACACGCAGCACGAGACTCTCCTCCACCGATACTGCCTGCGCCAGGGCAAGCCGGTCCTGCTCAGCCGGATGCGGGACGACGACTTCGTCCGCGTCGCGCCCTCCGCGAGCGCGGCCGTGAAGATGAGCGCCGCCGGGGTGCACAGTTACCTGGCCGTGCCCCTGATCGCCCGGGGGGTGCTGCTCGGCAGCGCCGACTTCGTCCGGGGCCCCGGCACGCCGCCGTTCTCCTCCACGGATCTGGCCCTGGCGGAACAGCTCGCCTCCAAGGCGGCCGTCTTCATCGACAACGCCCGCATGTACGGACGCGAGCGCGAGCACGTCGTCTCACTGCAGCGCAGTCTCCTGCCGCGCGGGACCCCGTCGACGCCGGGCCTGCGGGTGCACTCCGAGTACGCGCCGTCCACCGCCGGTCACGGCGTGGGGGGCGACTGGTACGACGCCGTGGCCCTGCCCGGCGGACGCACGGCCCTCGTGGTCGGTGACGTCATGGGGCACGGGCTGCCCGCCGCCGCCACCATGGGCCGGCTGCGGGCGGTCTCCCGCACCCTGATGACCCTGGACATGGCCCCGGAACGCATCCTGGCGCGACTCGACCTGGCCACCCGCGACCTGGAGGACGAACAGGTCGCGACGTGCCTGTGCGCGGTCTACGACCCGGCCGACTCCACCTACACCCTCGCCAGCGCCGGACACCTGCCGCCCCTGCTGGTCGACGGGCCGGGCTCCGCCTCCTTCGTGGAGGTGCCGACCGGGGCGCCGCTCGGGGCGGGTGTGATCCCGTACGACCCGTTGCGGCTGCGGGTTCCGGACGGCAGCCACCTTGTCATGTACACCGATGGACTCCTCAAGTCCCGGACCGAGGACCTGGACTCCCAGCTGGACCGCCTGCGCACAGCGGCGCTCGGCCTCGCCCCCGGGGCGCTCGCGGCGGGGCGTCTGCTGGACTGCGCACCCGCCGGCGCCGCGCGGTTCGACGAGGCCGTGCTCCTCATCGCGGCGGGCTCCTCCCTCCCGCCCGGCGATCTGCGCGTGTGGGATCTGCCGAAGGACGGCCCCGCGGCCTCCGCCGCCCGTGGCCTCGTCACCGGCCAGCTCGCCGAGTGGGGCCTCGGGGAGCTCGCCGACGTGTGCGAACTCGTCGTCTCCGAGCTCGTGGGCAACGCGCTGCGGTACGGGAACGGCCCCGGTCAGCTGCGGCTGATGCGCGGCGAACGCCTGGTCGTGGAGGTCTCCGACACGGGCCCCGACCTGCCCCAGATCCAGCACGCGGAGGTCAGCGACGAGGGCGGCCGGGGGCTTCAGCTCATCAACATGCTGTGCCGCAGGTGGGGTTCCTGCCGGACCGTCACCGGCAAGGTGGTCTGGGCGGAGCAGAACATGCCTTCCTAGCACCCCTCGGCCTCCTGAAACTCCTCGGCCTCCTCGGCCTCCTCGGCCTCCTCGACCTCCGCACGAGGCGGTCCGGCGGGGCGGTGCCGTGCCCGGCCGGTGATCACGAGGCCGGGCCGTCCTGGATGCGCCGGAAAGGACGGTCCGCCTCCAGCTCGAACGCGAGCTCCAGCAGCGTCCGTTCGCTGCCGGGGCGGCCGGAGAACATGACACCGACGGGCAGCCCGCCCTCGGCCGCGCTCGCGGCGGGCACCGAGATCGACGGAGTACCGACGACGTTGTCGACCGGCGTGAACGCGACGTAGGCGAGGATCCGTTCGATCAGCGTCGGGCAGGGAACGGCCGGGCTGAGATGTCCGAGCGGCGGCGTGGTGTGGGCGAGTACGGGGGAAAGAACGAGGTCGAGCCCGCGGAACGCCGCCGCGTACGCCTCCCTCGTACGCTTCAGCCTCCGCAGCACGCCCGGAGTGCCGTGCCAGTTCTTGAGGTACGTCTCGCGCAGCCCCCGGCTGAGGCCGTCCATGCGGCGCCGGTCGAAGTCGGGGCCGAGGGTGCGGCCGGTGGCGCCGAGGAGGAACGACAGCATTCCCCAGTAGGTGAGGAAGTCGTCGGTGAAGCGCGGGTCGATGGCCGGCTCCACCGGCTCCACGGTGTGGCCGAGCCGTTCGAGCGCGGTCACGGTCCGCGTGACGGCCGCCCGGATGGCGGCGTCGGAGCGGACACCGTTCGGCGAGTCCAGCAGGAACCCGACGCGCAACCGCCGGGCCGAAGGGCCTTCGACCAGCCCGACCGGCGGCAGCTTCGGATTGCGCCAGTACCGCTCGGCGGCGGCGAGGAACACGGCGGTGTCCCGCACCGAACGGCTCAGGACACCGTCGGAGACGATGTCGACCGGCAGCTGACGGCTCTGGGCGTTCGCCACGACCCGGCCGCGGGTCGGCTTGAGACCGACGAGCCCGCAGCAGGCGGCGGGGATCCGGATGGAGCCGCCGCCGTCGTTGGCGTGCGCGATCGGCACCGCGCCGGCGGCGACGAGCGCCGCGCTGCCGCCCGACGAACCGCCCGCCGAGTACGCAGTGTTCCAGGGGTTGCGGACCGGTTCGGCGCCCTCGTACTCCGTGGTGGGGCTGAACCCGAACTCGGGCAGCCGGGTCTTGCCCAGCACCGTGACGCCGCTGCTCAGGAACTGCCGGCCGAACGGAGCATGCCGTCGCGCGGCGCGCGGTGTGAAGGCCGCGCTGCCGTGGCCGGTGGGCAGTCCCAGGTAGTCGGTGTTGTCCTTGACGAAGGTCGGCACCCCGGCGAAGGCGCCGTCCGCCCCGGTGAGGTGCGCCGGGACGTCGGCGTGGACCTGGACCGCGTTGAGCCGCGCCTCGACCGCGCGTACCCGCTCCGCCGCGGCCCCGGCCGCCTCGGCGGCACTGACCTCACCCCGCCGGATCGCCTCGGCGAGACCGACAGCGTCGTGCTCTCCCAGGGCGTCGTCCCGGAAGGCGTGCACCGTTGCCTGCTCGTCGTACGTCGTCACCGCTGCCTCAGCCCCCGGCCGTGTGGTTGTTGCCCGACATCATGGCCTACCGACGGGTAACACGCGAGGGGTCCCGGCCGGCTCGTGTCCGTGTCCTCACGGCTCCTCGTCCGGGTGGGAAGCGGTCGGGCGGCCGGTGTAACGAGCGATCAGCAGGGCGATGTCGTCGTCGGCCGAACCCGGCACGAGATAAGTGAGCAGGCTGTCGCACAGTCCGGGCAGGGACGGGTGGGGCTGGGCGAGCGCATGGGTGAGTTCGGCGAGACGTTGGTCGATGTCGCTGTCACGGGCCTCGATGAGGCCGTCGGTGTACAGGACGAGGAGGCTGCCCGGTTCCAGAGTGGTCTCGGTGGTGGTGAAGCGGGTGCCGCCGACGCCGAGCGGCGTGCCGGGCGGCAGGTCGAGGAGGTGGACGGCGCCGTCGGGACCGACGGTGGCCGGCGGCGGGTGACCGGCCCGGGTCATCCGGCACTGCCCGGTGGCCACGTCGATCACGGCGTAGAGGAAGGTGGCGAGCATCGGCTCGGCGAGGTCGTCGAGCGCCGCTTCCAGCTGGTAGAGCAGTTCCTCGGGCTCGAGGTCGAGCCGGGCCAGAGCCCGGACGCTGGCGGAGAGCCGTCCCATCACGGCGGCGGCCCGGATGCCGTGGCCCATGACGTCGCCGATGAGCAGGGCCGCCTTTCCGTCGGGCAGGTGCAGCACGTCGTACCAGTCGCCGCCGACCTCGTTGACGTCGCTGGCGGGCAGGTACCGGTGGGCGACCTCGATCCCGGGGGGCGCGGTGATGTGCTGCGGCAGCATGCTCCGCTGGAGGGTCAGGGCGGTGTCGTGTTCCCGGTGGTAGAGGCGGGCGTTGTCGATGCTGAGGGCGGCACGGGCGGCCAGCTCGCCGGCCAGCGTCACGTCGTCGGCGGTGAACTGACCGGTGGGACGGGTGCGGTAGAACGTCGCCACGCCGAGCACCAGGTCCCGCGCGAAGAGCGGGGCCATCATGAACGAGTGCACGCCCAGCCGCAGCAGCTGCGCGGGCCTGCTGGTGTGGCGGGCGGCGGGGGCGATCGCCTTCTCGTCGAGGCGGGCCAGCAGAAACGGCTGGCGGTCGGAGAGCGCCTGGGTGTAGGGCGCGGCGCCCGGGAAGACGAGGGTGCGGCCGAGGGGGGCCAGGACGTCGGTGACCGGGGAGCCGGTCAGCGGGGCCTTGCCCAGGCGGCGCAGGGAGACGCCGCCGGCGAGGCCCATGCCCGGCTCGTCGCCGTGGGCGAGCGTGTCCAGGACGTCGACCGTGACCGCGTCGGCGAGGCCGGGGACGGCGAGATCGGCGAGTTCCTGCGCGGTGCGCTCCAGCTCCAGGCTGGAACCGATCCGGATGGACGCCTCGCTGAGCAGTGCGAGCCTGCGCCGTCCCGCCTCGGCCTCGGTGTGGGCGCGCTGCTGGTCGGTGATGTCGAGCAGCGAGGCGATGACTCCGATGGGCCGGCCGCCCGGGTCCTCCACGCGTACGTACGAGCACGACCACACCCGGTCGTGATCGGGCGCGGCGGGGGTGCGGCCGATGCGGCGGCGGTCGAGGACCGGCTCCCCGCCGTCCACGACCTGCCGCATCGCGCTTTCCATGTCCTCGGCGTTCACCTCGGGCAGGAGCTGGGACAGGCGCCGGCCGACGTGGGCCGACTCCGACAGGCCGTTCATCCGCTCCAGGGCCCGGTTGACCCGGAGGAACCGCAGCTGCGTGTCCAGGATGGCGATGCCGACCGGGGAACGGGCGAAAAGACCGTCCCACACCGCCGACGATCCGCGAATACGGCGGGCCGCGTGGGCCTCGGCGGCGAACAGCAGCATCGTGGAGGCGTCGTCGTGCCGGTCGGTGACGGGGGTGGCCCAGATCTCCAGCTCGACGGGGTGCCCGTCGCGGTGCCAGGCGGTGACCGTGCCCATGACCCCGCGCCCGCCGGACGCCGCCTCCCACAACGACCGGCCCAGGCTCCTGTCCGCGCCCGGGTGCAGCAGCTCGGCGATGTGCCGTCCGGTCACCTCCTGCGGGCTGTAGCCGAGCAGCCCCTCGGCGGCCCGGTTCCACCGGACGATCGTTCCGTCGGCGCTGGTGGCCACCTGCGCCACCGGCAGCGCGCCCAGCCAGCCGCCGGCGTCCTGGGCCGCGCCGCTGACGAGCTCCTCGACCGGGTTCGGCTCATTCATCCCGCGCCTCCCCGCTTCCCGCGGCCGCACCTTTCCCGCCGCCGCCGGCGCACGGGAATCGCGCTGCGGTTCGGGCGGGGAATCGCCCGCCGCAGCGGCCGCCGTCTGCGCTGCCTCCATACCTTCCATGGTCGCCCCGGTGTTCCCGGACCGCTCTCGCACCGGCGTCCGCCTCACCGCCGGCCGCCGGCCGATCACCCGCAGCGGCGGGCGGCCGCGTGCATGACGTGCCGCGGCCCCGGCCGGCGGGGAGCACCCGACCATGGCGATCCGGCCAACTTGCGACGACCGGGCCCCCCGGCGGGCCGCCACGGGAGAGTGTCGTCGCCGAGGCGAGGGCCGGCCCGGTCGAGATCCCGGACCTCGCCGTCCCGCTCCCCGACAGACAGGATCCACGCATGCTCGGACCATTGCGCACCCTCGTCACCGCTCTGGCCGTCACCGCCGCCATGGCGGTCGGCGCGGCCCAGGCGCAGGCCCAGGAGCCGGGCGAGAGGGCGGCGAAGCGCGTATACAACTCCATGCAGTTCGCGCACCCCGCCTCCCCCGACGCCTTCTGCACGATCGGGGCCGTGGGAACGGACGACTACGGGCGCAGGATCGCCGTATCGGCGGGCCACTGCGGAGGAGGCGCCGAGTACGCGGACCGCGAGATCCGCGAGAACGTCGCGCCCGTGTACGACCGCCAGGACTTCGCGTACGGCCCGATCGGTCACGTGCGGTACTTCAAGAGCGCCGAGGGCTCGATGACGGGGCACGCGACCAAGGACTACATGATCATCGAGCTGGTGCCCGAGGTGACGCTCTCCTCCCAGGGGCCGCACCTGAAGCAGACGGGCATGGTGGAAGTCCCCGGCGGCGCGGTCAGCCCGAACGCCCCGCAGCCCGCGCTCGACAGCGAGCGCCTCCTCGGCGCCGGGCTCTTCGACAACAACGAGCTGGTCGTGTCCGGCCAGTTGGGCGTGTGGTACGGGCGCATCACGAACAACTCCGGCGGTGTCTACCAGTCGCACGCCCCGCACAAGGCGGGCGACTCGGGCGGCCCGGCCGTCCGGCACGTACCGGGCAGCGCGTACCCCTCGGAGGCCAACGGGTTCCAGGCCGCCGGGCCGTGGGCCGGTATCACGAAGGCCCGCATCCTCGGATTCCCCCCGTACGTCTACACCAGCTCGGCGAACATCCTTGCCGACCTCCGCGCCCGGGACGCGGCGGACCCTGGGGACGTCTACGGCGCGGGCTTCGAAGTCACCACCAACCCGTAGGGCGCATGGGGGGCGCTGGGCGTCGCGGGGCTCGCGCCCGTACCGCCCCCGGGCGGGTCGGACGGTCAGCGGGTCAGCGCGGTGTCCAGCCACCGCAGTGTCCCGGTCGTCACCGGGTCGGTGACGTCGGCGAACTCGCCGTGCTTCTCGAGGAACTTCGCCACATAGGGGCAGACCGGCACGACGCGCTTGCCCGCGCTCCGCACATCCTCCAGCGCCTGCCGGACGAGGATCGCGGCCAGGCCCCGGCCGGCGAAGCCGTCGTCGATCTCGGTGTGGTAGAAGACGCGCTGGTCCTCGCGGTCGCGGTACGAGGTGTGACCGGCGCTCACGCCGTCGGCGAGGATCTCGTACCGGTGCCGGGAGTGCACTCGCCGGACGGTCGGAGCGGTGGCGGGCTGCGTCATCGTGTGCCTTTCAGCGGCGGGGCGGGTTGGCGCGCGGTGCGATGGTGGCGTGGGGAAGGGCGGGGGCCGGGAGGCGCATGCCACCGTGGCCGCCGACCGTGCCGAAGCGGTCGGACGCGTTCTGCCAGGCTTCCCTCGCCTCGACGATGTCCTGGTGGCTGCGTCCGACGAAGTTCCACCACATGACGATCTGCTCGTCGAACGGCGTCCCGCCGAGCAGGATCACCCGGGCGGCGGTGTCCGCGTCGTTCGACAGCGTCAGCGTGCCGCCGCCCGGGGCGAGGTAGCCCAACTCGGCCCGGCGCAGCGTCGTTCCGGCCATGCCGACCTGTCCTTCGTCGACGAGAAGGCCGTGCTCGAAGTCCGTCCGCGTCTCGAGCGTGAGGGCCGAACGCGGTGCGAGGACGAGTTCGGCGCCGAGCAGGGGCGTGAAGGTGCGGACGGGAGAGGTGTCCCCCGCCAGCGCGCCCAGGAACACCCGGACCTCGGCGCCGTCCACCCGCACCGGTTCGGGTGCGTAGTGCTGGAAGTCCCGTGCGGCGTCGCGGTGTTCGCCGGGAAGCGCCACCCACAGCTGGACCCCGTGCAGGACGGTGGTGCGGGCGGTGGAGACCTCCGAGTGGCTGATGCCGTACCCACCGGTCATGAGGTTCAGTTCACCCGGCCGTACGAAGGCGTGGCTGCCCAGGCTGTCCCGGTGCTCGATCTCCCCGCTGAACAGCCAGCTCACCGTCTGCAGGCCCGTGTGGGGGTGGGGCGGGACGGCCATGCCGCCCGATTCGGCGACGTCGTCGGGGCCGTAGTGGTCGATGAAGCACCAGGCGCCGATCAGCGTGCGGGCCCGCTGGGGCAGGGTGCGGCGTACCGTCATCGCCCGTGGACCGCCCAGCGGCACGTCCCGCGCGGAGAGGACGTCGACCCGCGGCGCCCCCGCGTCACGGTGCTCGTCGCCGCAGCGCAGCTCGGCGGGATCCGTCTCCACATTGCTCATCGCACACCCCTCTCCCCAGAGATAATTGCATATTCAACAAGCACATTCGATGATAGACCTCAGGCGCACGGTACGGCGAGCGGCCGGAGGCGGCCCGTGAGGGAGTTCAGATTGAGTGACGCGGCGGGCCCGGTGAGCAGGCGGGTCTTCATCGACAAGCAGAGCCCGAAGGCGTACCACGCACTGGCCGGGACGGCGGAAGCCGTCCGCGCGGTGGCCGCCGGCGCGGGACTGGACCGCACGCTGGTGGAACTGATCAACATCCGGGTGTCGCAGATCAACCGCTGCGCCTACTGCCTCGACGTCCACACCCGGGCCGCGCAACGCGCCGGAGAGACCGCCCAGCGCCTGGGCGTGCTCGCCGCCTGGCGCGACACCGGCGTGTTCACGGAGCGGGAGCGCGCGGCACTCGCCCTGGCGGAGGCCACCACCGAGCCCGCGGACGCCGTCGCGCAGGACCGTGCGTACGACGCGGCCCGCCGGGCCCTCACCGACGACGAGATCTCGGCGGTGATCTGGGTGGCGATCACGATCAACGCCTTCAACCGGGTCTCCGTCCTGAGCAGACACCCCGTCCGCGCGACCGCCCGGGCGTGATCCCCTGCCCCGCCGGCGGGTGAGGAGTCCGCCCACCGGCCCGGCCGGCCGAGGCGGCGACCGGGGAGCCGTCCCGCCTGTCGGCGGTTCCTCGCCTAGGCTGTCGAAGCTGACATTCCATCAGGAACGGAGAGACTCGTGCCTTCTCGCCTCAATCCGTACATCAGCTTCGACGGCGAAGCCCGGCAGGCCATGGAGTTCTACAAGGAGGTCTTCGGCGGCACCCTCACGGTCAACACCTACGGCGAGTTCGGCGAGGAGCAGGCCGCGGACGCCTCCGACAAGATCATGCACAGCATGCTCGAGACCGACAGCGGCTTCACCCTGATGTGCGCCGACGTCCCGCCCGGCATGGAGCACAAGCCGGGGAACAACATCGCGGTGAGCGTGAGCGGCGAGGACTCCGGCGAACTGAGCGGGTACTGGGACAAGCTCTCCGGCAGCGGTACGGTCTCCGTCCCGCTGGAGAAGCAGATGTGGGGCGATGTCTTCGGCATGTGCACGGACCGCTTCGGCATCACCTGGCTGATCAACGTCAACCAGCGGCCGTAACCCGGACGGCGGCCCGGTCTGGGTGTTCTGTGGGCGGCGGCGCCCGGGCGGCGGGTGCCGCGCCCGCCTTTCCCGTCGCCCGGCGGGCGGACAGAATCCCGGTATGACGATCTCCGCGCCCGCGCTCAACCGCGCCACCCTCGCCCGGCAGTTGCTGCTCCGCCGCGAGACGCTCGACGTCGCCGCCGGTGTACGGCGTGCGGTCGCCCTGCAGGCGCAGCAGCCCGCATCGCCGTACATCGCGCTGTGGAACAGGCTGAGCGGCTTCGACCCGGCCGCGCTCGACGCGGCCCTGGCCGGGTTCCGGACGGTCAAGGCGACCCTGATACGGCTCACGCTCCACGCGGTCGACGTCGATGACTACCGGGCCTTCCGTGAGGCCATGGAGCCGACGCTGTACGCCTCCAGGCTCGGTGACGCGCGCTACAGGGCGGCCGGGCTCACGGCGGACCGGACCGCCGTACTCGTCGCGGACCTGCTGAAGTTCGCCGACCGCCCCCGGACCGGCGCGGAGCTGGCGGCCCGGCTGGAGGAGCGGCTCGGCGCCCCGATGGCGCCGGCGGCGCAGCGGATGCTGCGGCAGTACGCGCCGCTGTGGCACGCGGGCACGGGAGGGCCCTGGTCGTTCGGGACCCGGCCGTCGTACGTGGCGGCCGGCACGCCGCCGGCGCCGGCGGACCCGGACGTCGCCGACGCGGGCCTGCGGACGCTGATCCGCCGCTACCTGCAGGGCTTCGGGCCGGCGTCGGTGGCGGACATGGCGCAGTTCGCGATGATCCAGCGGGCCCGGATCAGAACGGCGTTGGCCGCGCTCACCGACGAGCTCGAACAGCTGGAAGGCCCTGACGGCACGGTGATGTACGACGTCCCCCGCGCACCGCGGCCGAGCGGGGTCACCCCGGCGCCGCCGCGGCTGCTGGGGATGTGGGACAGCATTCTGCTGGCCTACGCCGACCGGAGCCGGGTGGTACCACCCGCCTACCGCAAGCACGTGACGCGCATCAACGGCGATGTGCTGCCCACCCTGCTGGTCGACGGTTACGTCGCCGGGGTCTGGCGCCCCGTCGGCGGAGGGATCGAGGCCACCGCCTTCCACACGCTGGGCCCCGCCACGTGGGAGGCTCTGGCCGCGGAGGCCGGGTCGCTGGCCGCGCTCCTCGCCGCCCGTGACCCCGGGGCGTACCGGCGCTACGACCACTGGTGGGCCAAGGGACTGCCGGCCGCCGAAACCCGGCTGCTGGCGTACGACCCGAGCGCGTGAGACCGGCCCGCACGCGTACGCCGACGACCGCCTCCGCCCGGCCGGGGAGCGGCCGACCGTACGCCGTCAGGCGGCCGGCGCCTTTTCCGCGGCCGCCAGGGGCGCGGCCGACCCGCCGCCCGGGTGTCGCTGCGCCCCGCGAACGGCCAGGGGCGCCGCCAGGCCCGTCAGGGCGAACAGCGCTCCCACGACGTACCACCCGGGGCGGCCCCAGGTGAGGCACAGGGCGATGAGCAGAGCCGGCCCCACCGCTTCGGCCAGCCCGGCGCCCAGTCCGAACACGCCCAGGTACTGGCCGGTGGCATGCCGCGGAGCCAGGACGAACGACACCTCGAAGCCCGCGGCGGAGTGCCACAGTTCACCGATCGTATGCACCACCACGGCGGTCACGAGCAGGGTCGCGGCCACCCAGGCCGGCATCCCGGCGGCCAACGGGACGAGTGAGCAGGAGACGAGGAAGGCCGCGCCCGACCGGCGGTAGGCGGCGGCGCCCTTCACCGGCGTGTCGATGCCGCGACTGGTTCGCACCTGGAACGCGACGACCATGACGGTGTTGACGAGCATGGTGCCGGCGACGAGCCAGTGCGGTGCGGTGGTCGCCTCCACGAGCCAGAGCGGAATGGCCACCGTGAGCACCTTGAACTGGATGGCCATGACGCCTTCGAGGGCGGTGATCACCAGGTAGGGCCGGTCCCGCAGCGCGATCCACCGGGGACCGCCGGGCGCGGGCGTGCTCGTGACCGGTGGCAGGAGGACCAGGATCGCCGCTGAGGCCGCGAAGGCGATCGCGTTGCCGGCGACCAGGAGGTGATAGGCGGTGAGCGTGCCGATGTGGACGACCCAGCCCGCCAGCAGGACGCCGAGGGAGATGCCGATGTTGGTCACGGCACGGAGATGGGCGCGGAACTCCTGCGGCCGGTCTCCTCCGTAGTGCCTGATGAGCGGAGCGCGGGCCGCCTGACCGGCCGCCTTCGCCCCGACCGCCAAGCTCACGGTGACGACGAACGGCCAGAAGCTGTCCACCAGTACGAAGCCCGCCGTCGCCACCGCCTGGACGACCAGGGTGGCCGCGTAGACGCCGCGTGCTTCGCACCGGTCCGCGAGGTGGCCGACGGCGATGCCCACGGCCAGCGAGACGAAGCCGGCGACACCCAGCCCCAGACCCACCCGGGTCACCGGCAGGTGCACCGCCTGGGTGAAGTACAGGACCCCGGCGGTCAGGAAGAGACCACTGCCCACGGTGTTGACGAAGTTGGAGGCGGCGAGGGCGCGTTGCGGCCCGGTGGCCGGTAAAAGGGGCATGGCGGGGCTCCGCATTCCGAGCGTTCAGTAAGGACCAGTAGAGCTTCGCGCTTCTTACTTGGCATGGCAAGGGGCACCCGCTCCCACCGTTCGCCCCGCCGGGTCGCCCCCGACCGTCCGGCCGCCCCCGCGTCGCGGTACGTCGCACGACGCCGGAGTGGCCGACAGCGCCGAAGCCCCGGAAGTCACCGCAGCCGTAAGCGGCCGATAAAAGATGAACAGAATTCACATTAAGCAGTCCGCGGTTCGGTCGAAAACCGCGACGGCCACACTGCGGATTCCGGTACCGGCGCAGAACAAGCACCCGTGAACGGAACGCGGGGCGCACCCCGGGCCACCGGCGGGGGATTCCAAGACGTTCGCGCGCAATTACGCGTTCAATCACCTCGATCGGTACACCGTCGGCGTTTCCCCGTGCACTTTGCGGAGCACCACGGCATTCCGGCGGCGCAGTTGACGCTTACTCTGGAGTAAGCCGTACGTACTGGGCGGTAGATCGCCGGGTCGCCGTATCCTGGCTGCCTCGGGACTGGCTCAATAACAGCGGCTTCGCCGTTCATGACGCGCGCATTCCTGCCGTCGACGGGCGATCCTGGGAGGTGCACCCGGCCGACAGGACACGGCTGGGTGGGGGTGCGGGGCAGCGCTGGGGGTGCGGCAGGTGGGACGGTCTGCCGGGTCACACGGCCGGTCGCTGCCGTCGCTCGGGAGCAGGGGGAGTGCATGGAGAATCGGCTGAACTTCAAGGTATTAGGGCCCCTTGAAGTGACGTCCGGGGACGCCCGGGTGCCCGTCGGGGGGCCCCGGCACCGGACCATTCTTGTGATGCTGCTGCTCAGTCCGGGCAGGATCGTCCCCGTCGACACGCTGATCGAGGCCGTGTGGAGCGATCACCCGCCGGCCACGGCGCGCACCCAGGTGTCCATCTGCATCGCCGCGCTCCGCAAGGCGTTCAAAACCGCCGGCGTCCCCGGAGAGGTCATCGCCACCGCGCATCCCGGCTACCTGCTGCGCGTCGGGATGCACCGGCTCGACTCGCACGAGTTCTCCGAGCTCGTCGCGGCGGCGGAACTGGCCGTCGGGGACAACCGGTTCTCCGAGGCGGCACGCTGCTACGCGAACGCGCTGAAGCTGTGGCGCGGCAGACCCCTGTCGGGCGTGACCGGGCGGGTGGTGGAGGACGAGGCCCAGTGGCTGGAGGAGCTGCGGCTCGACACGTACGAGAACGCGACGGCCGTGCATCTGCAGCTCGGCGACCACCAGAAGATCCTTCCCGACCTGGCGGCGATGGTCCGCGAGCATCCGCTGCGTGAGCGCGCGCGTCATCAGCTCATCACCGCCCAGTACCGGTCGGGCAGACGGGCCGAAGCCCTGGAGACCTTCCGGGAGGGACGCCGGTGGCTCATCGACGAGCTCGGTCTGGAGCCCGGCCCGGCCCTCTCCGAGCTGCACAACGCGATTCTTCAGGACGAGCCCTCCCTGGCCGTGCGCGGGGCCGAGGCCGTGAGCGGCGACGCGCTGCTGTCGAAGCCCGTCGGCGACCCGCTGGAGCTGCCGCCGGACGTGCCGGGGCTGGCCGGCCGCAAGGAGGAACTCGCCCAGCTCGACGACCTGCTGGACGTCGGTACGGCCTCACGCGGCCCCTCCACCGGGCTGATCACCGGCGTCGGAGGCGTCGGCAAGACGTGCCTGGCGATCCACTGGGCGCACAGCGTCTCGGAACAGTTCCCCGACGGGCAGCTCTTCGCCGACCTGCGCGGCTACGACGAGCACCTGGAGCCCACCACCGCCGGTGAAATTCTCGGCCGTTTCCTGCGCTCGCTCTCCGTGCCCATCGGGCAGATCCCTGCCGAACCGGAGGAGCGCGCCGCCCTGTACCGCAGCCTTCTCGCCGACCGCCGGGTGCTGGTGGTGCTCGACAACGTACGGACCTATGCCCAGGTGCGGCCGCTGATTCCCAGCAGCGGAGGATGCTGCGTCCTGGTCACCAGCCGGGAGCAGCTGTCCGAGATGCTCGCCTGGCCGCCGCAGGCGTGGGTGCGACTGGGCAGGCTGTCCCCGTACGAGGCGGTCGAGCTGCTCGGGAAGATCGTCGGTGAGGAGCGCGTCGCCGCCGACCCGCCCTCGGCCGACCGGCTCGTCGAGCTGTGCGACCTGCTGCCGCTCGCGCTGCGGATCGCCGGGGCGCGGCTCGCCTCCAAACCGCACTGGACGGTGTCCCGCCTGGTGCGGCGGCTGAGCGACGAACGGCTGCGGCTGGACGAGCTCAGCTCGGGAGAGTCGCAGGTGCGCGCGAGTTTCACCCTGACGTACCGCGGCCTGTCCGCCCCGACTGCACTGCTCTACCGGAGCCTGGGGCTCCTCGATGTGCCGGACTTCGGCGCCTGGGTCGCCGCCGCCCTCCTGGACACGGACCTGCTCACCGGTGAGCGGCTCATCGAGCAGCTGGTCGACGCCCAGTTCCTGGACGTGGTGGGCCTGGACGCGACCGGGCATCCGCGCTACCGGTTCCAGAACCTGCTGCGGCTGTTCGCCCGTGAGCGCGCGGAGGCGGAGGAGACCCCCGAGCAGCGACAGGCGGCGCGGGAACGCGCCTTCCGGGCGTATCTCTCGCTCGCCGAGCAGGCGCACCGGCGCGCCTACGGGGGCGACTTCAGCATCATCCACAGTGCGACGCCCCGTCATCCGCTGCCCGACGAGCTCGCCGACGGGCTGCTCACCGCCCCGCTGGACTGGCTGGAGACCGAGCGGCTTTCGCTGGTCGCGGTGGTCGACCAGGCGGCCGGCCTCGGCCTGGACGACCTCGCGTGGGACCTCACCATGTCCGTCGCGGTGCTCTTCGAGACGCGGAACTACCTCGACGACTGGCGCGAGTGCAGCGAGCGGGCACTGGCCGCCGCCCGGGCCGCGGGCAACTCCCGCGGCCAGGCCGCCATGCTGCACAATCTCGGCGCGCTGCAGATGCGCCTGCGCGACTTCACGAAGGCGTACGCGACGTTCACCGAGGCGCTCGCCCTGCACGAGCAGGCCGGTGAGGAGCACGGCCGCGCGCTGGTGCTGCGCAACATGGCCATGATCGACGAGATGCGGGGCGAGCTGGAGACCGCCATGGACCACAGTGCGCGGGCCCTGGCGACGTTCCGCGCGGTGGGCGACCTGTCCTCGGAGGCCCATGTGCTGAACAACATGGCGCAGATCGAACTCGACCGGGGCCGTACGGACTCCGCGGAGGAGCTGAGCATGGAGTCGCTGCGGGTCTCCACGGCGATCGGTGAGGGCGGAGCCCGCAGCCGGGCTCTGGGCACCCACCGGCTGGCCCGGGTGCATCTCGCGCAGGGCAAGTACGACCTCGCTGAAGAAGCCTTTCTTCAGATGATCCAGATCGTACGGGCCAAGGCCGACATGCTGGGCGTCGCGCACGGTCTGCTCGGCCTGGGCGAGGCCCGGCTGGGCGCCCGGAGCTGGGGCCAGGCCAAGGGAACCCTGCTGCACGCGCTCGAGATCGCCGGTCTGGTGGACAGCGCTCTGGTGGAGGGAAAAATCAAACTGGCCCTCGGCGAGGCATGTTGGGAATGCGGTGAGCACTCCGCCGCCCGCAGGCATTTCACCGACGCCCGGGCGGACTTCACGCGGATCGGCGTGGAGAAGTGGGCCGAGCGGGCGCAACTGGCACTGACCAGGGGCGTGTCGGAGGAAAAGACGGTGGGCAGGCTCTGAACCTTCCGGCTCCCGGCCCGGAATCCGGACTGCCGCAGGCCCGGAACCAAGCAATCCCTTTTATTCTATCGAGCGGCCCGGAAACCGAAAGCGGACCGATAATGAGCCGAAAACCCCGCGTCCTAGTGTCGAGACATAACAGCAGGACGACATGGGGGAAGAAATGCAGAACGTACGCAGCAGCATCGCGATGGGCACCGTCACCACCGTTCTCGTAGGGCTGTGCGCTTTCGTGGGCGCGGGAGCCGCGACGGCGGCGCAGTCCGGAAGCGGGCTTCCGGCTGCGGCCGCGGGCATCACCACCGAGGTCGTCGCCGGCACCGACGACGAGAGCTGGCACTGAGCCGCCACAGTCGGCCGATTGCCTGACGCGAAGGTGGAAATATATTTCCGCCATATAAGACGACGGTAAGGTCCGCGCCACGCAGCCCGCAGTCGAAATGACAGAGAGTGCCCATGGCGCCGCCTTACAACATGTTCGAGAACAGCCGCGGCCGCGGAGCTGACCACAGCCCCGCGGCCGCGTTCCGCGCGCTCCGCGCCGGTGGCGATACGCATATCTGGTGGTGGCGGCAGCCTTTGGGCACTGATCCCGCCGATCTCGCTCTGCTCAATACGGAGGAGTTCCGGCAGGCCCTCTCGGTCCATTCGGATCGGGAGGCAGCCGCGTACGTCCACACCAGGGCGATGGCCCGCCGGGCGCTCGGGGAACTCCTCGACGCCGCTCCCGAGGACGTCGACATCGACGAGTCTCCGTGCCCGGCGTGCGGAGACCCGGGGCACGGCCCGACCCGGCTCGGCCGGCCCCCACTACCGCTGGCGATAAGCCTGGCCCGTACCGGGGGGCACACCGTCCTCGCGGTCGGGACCGGGACCGCCATCGGCGTGGACGCGGAGCTGGTGCGGCCCGTACGGCAGGACGTTCTGAGCGAGTCGTGGCTGACCCCGGACGAGGTCCTCCATCTGCTCGCGCTGCCCCGGGGCGCTGTCCGGGACGAGGTCTTCTACCGCTGCTGGACCCGGAAGGAAGCCGTTCTCAAGGCGGTGGGCCACGGGCTCGACGACGTCCGGCTGGACCAGATCGAGTCCTACCCGGCCGCCACGGGGACCGTGTTGATGCACTGTCCCGGCCCCCCGGGCGGCGCACCGGCCGGCGGAAGCCCGACAGCAGGCGGCGCGAACCCCGGTCCCGGCGGCCTGTCTCCCGACGGCGCCGGTCAGGACGGGCGCACCGCCTGGGTCGTACGGGATCTGGCCCTCTCCGGCCGCGTGGCGGCGTCCGTCGCCCAGCCGGCCGCCACCGAACCGGCCTGCGGCCCGGTGCGGCTGCACCTGCGCGACCGCCGGGCGCGACGTGACGCGCCCGACGGGCCGTGATTCCGGGTCCGGGCCCCCGCTCAGCGGGCGGCGGTGGCTTCTGACGGTGCGTGGTGCGGCTCGTCCTGCGCCGGCGCGTCCTTCAGCGCGGCGGCGAAGAGCAGCACCAGTTCGTGGAAGCGGTAGAGCGGCCGTCCCTGCCGGTCGACGCCGCAGATGTCGAGCAGCGCGCCGTCCACCAGCTGTTCGAGCCGCTGCTCGGCCACCGGCTCCCGCGTCCCGAGGTACGTGGCGGCCCGCTGGGCGGGGAACGAGTCCAGGCCGATGCCGGCCAGTTGCGTCAGGGTGGCGCGGGCGTGGTCGGCCGCGGGCAGTTGCCGCAACGACGGCAGCAGCGCCGAGGCCACGTCGATCCCGCCGTACGACAGCTCCCGCAGCCGGGTCTCCGGGGCGGCGAGCCGGCCGGCCAAGCGGGCCACCGGCCAGTAGGGGCGTGCGGCGAGCCTGCTGCCGGTGGCGCGCAGCGCGAGCGGCAGTCCCCCGCAGTACGCGATCAGGTCGTCCGTGGCGTCGGGTTCGGCCAGCAGCCGCGCACGCCCCGCCGACGCGGCGAGCAGGTCGAACGCCGCGCCGTCTCCGAGGGGAGCGAGCGCGGTCGTCCTGGCTCCGGTCACCCGGGCGAGCCGGGCGCGGCCGGTGATGAGTACGACGGCGTCCGGCGACCCGGACAGCAGCGGGTCGAGCCGACGGCTGCCGACCGCGCCGTCGAGCACCACCAGGACCCGTCTGCCCGCCGTTCTCGCCCGGAAGAGGCGCACCAGCTCGTCCAGCTCCATGCGGCCGTCCGCGCCGTCGCCCGTACGGTGGTCCGTGTCGCCGGCGCCGACGTGCTCGCCGAGTCCGCGCAGCAGCCCGGTGAGGACCTCGGCGGGGTGCTTGGGCCGGCCGTCCGGCCGGGCCAGTTCGGCGAAGAGGCGGCCGCCGGGCCAGTGGGCGGCGCTGGTGTGCGCGGCGTGCACGGCCAGCGCGGTCTTGCCGACCCCCGCCATGCCCGTCACCAGCAGGTGGCGCGGGCCGCGACCGGCCGCCGATTCCGTCAGCTGGTTGCGCAGGGCGGTCAGTTCCGCCTCCCGGCCGACGAACTCCTCGATGTCGGGGGGCAGCATGTCCGGCGCGTCGGCGTGCTCGTGTTCCGAGGGCTCGGGCGAGCGGACCCTGTTTCCGGGTCCGGGCCCCCGGTGGCCGGCGAGCACCGCCGCGTACGTCGACCCGAGCGCCTCTCCGGGGTCGACGCCCAGCTGGTCGGCGAGGAGGCTGCGTCCGTCGTAGTAGCTCTGCAGGGCGTCACTCTGGCGCCCGCCGCGGTAGTACGCCGTCATGAGCTGGGCGCGCAGCTTCTCGCGGAGCGGGAACTGCGCGACGAGCCCGGCGAGTTCGGCGGTCACGTGCTCGTGCCGGCCGAGCGCCAGGTCCGCCTCCACCCGGCTTTCGAGCGCGTGCATCCGCGCCTCCTCCAACTGGGGGAGCTCGGCGTCGGCGAGGTGCTCGGTGACGTTGGCGAGCGCGTGGCCCCGCCAGTGCCCGAGCGCTTCGGTGAGCAGCGCCGCCGCCTCACCGAAGCGCTTGTGCCCGAGCGCCGCCCGCCCGAGTCTGTCCAGCCGCTCGAACTCCAGGAGATCGACGCTGCTGTGCGGCGCCTGGAGCACGTAGCCGGGCTGGCGGCGCTCGATCGTCACCTCGTCACCGAGGAGTTTGCGCAACCTGGACATGTACGTGTAGATCTGCGCGCCGGACGTCGCCGGCGGCTCCCATCCCCACAGGAGCGAGTTCATCCGTGCGTCGGACACCACGCGGCCCCTGGCGAGCAGCAGGGTCGCGAGTACCGTGTGGACCTTGGAACCGGACAGCGCCACGCGTGCGCCGTCCTTGTGAGCTTCTACCGGGCCGAGGACTCGGAAGTCCATTCGGCACCCCCCGTCTGGCGAATACGAACGTGTGCTCGCTGCAGAAGCTATGCGGGGGCTTTATTCACGGGTTATCCATCCGGTAACGGCACGGCCTGCGCCCTCAGTCGGCGGTGACCTCCAGGTCCCGGCCGAGGAGCGCGGCCACCACCTTGTGCACGTGTTTGCCGTTGTCGGAGTTGGTCATCACCACACAGCCGTTCCCGGACCGCAGCCGCAGCGAGGTCAGCGCACGGAAGCCGGCGGTCTGTCCGCCGTGCCCGAACTCCGGGTCCGCCATCGAGCCGTCGACCACGGTGCCCAGCCCGTAGAAGCTCCCGGGGAACGCCTCCGTGAGCATGACTCCGGCGGACTTCGCGGACAGCAGCTCCGAGAAGCCGAGGCGGGCCCGGCGGATCTCCACGGCCAGCTGGGCCAGGTCGGACGGCGAGGACCACAGCCCGCTGCCCGCGAGGACCGGACGGACCCGGTAGCCGTCCGGCAGCGCCCGGCCGTGCTGGTCGTGCCCCCCGGCCACGTCCTGGCCGGCCTCCTGGGGCGCGCCGGGAGCCAGGAAGGAGCTGTCCCGCATGCCCAGGGGGCCGAAGACCAGGTCCGCCGCCGTGTCCTGGAACTCCTGGCCGGTGACGTCGGTCAGCAGCTGCTCGATCATGGCCCACTGGCTGCCCGCCTTGCGGAACAGCGCCCCGGGTTCGTGCTCGGCCCGTACGTCGTCCAGCACGGCGGACAGCGTCGGCATCGCCTCGCCGGGCCGCCACCAGGTGGCGGGCGTCTGCGTGAGACCCGCCGTGTTGGAGAGCAGGTGGCGCAGCGTCAGGGGACCGCCGCCCGGGGCCCTGGGCGCGCGGCGGGCGGCCAGGCAGCCGTCGATGTCCGCGTCCAGATCGAGGACGCCCCGGTCGACGAGGCGCAGCGCGGCGAACGCGGTGACGTGCTTGCTGATCGAACCGGCCTGGAACCGGGTCCGCAGGGTCACCGGAGCGCCGGTCTCGGTCGTACGGACCCCGTACGCCTGCACTCCGACCAGCTGCCCGTCCCTGAGGAGCGCGACCGCTGCCCCGGGTACCCGGTGGGCCTCCATCGCCCCGGTCACGTCGGTCGTGGCCGACCGCGCTCCCCCGGCGGCAACCGTCATCAGCATGCTCGTTCCCCCGTCGGTCTCGTCGGTCTTCTCGGTCTCGCCGGTGGCTCCGGGCTCTCCGGCTTCCGCGGTGTCCGGTGGTACGCCGTCGATCGTCCGCGCGAGATCCTCGACCGTCTCGCTGTCCAGCAGCATCCGCAGTGTGAGGGCGAGCCCGGCCCGGCGGGCGGCCGCCATCACATGGACGATGCGCATCGAGTCGGCGCCGAGGTCCAGCAGCCGGTCGCGTACGCCTACGTCGGACACGCCGAGCACCTCGGCGCAGGTCTCCACCAGGAGCCGCTCGGTCCTGTTGCGGGGCGCCAGGTACTCCCGGTCGGCGACCAGCGCCGTACGGCCGGGGGCGGGCAGCGCCTTCCGGTCGACCTTGCCGGACGCGCTCAGCGGCATCGCGTCGAGCAGGACGTACGCGGCCGGCACCATGTACGAGGGCAGCGACGCGGCCTGGAAGGCACGCAGCCGGGCCTGCTCAGCCGCCTCGTCGCGCCGGGGGGCCGGTACGCCGTGGGCCACCGCTTCCCGGTCCGTCACCACGTAGGCGACGAGCCACTTCTCCCCGTTGCCGTCCTCGCGCGCGACCACCGTCGCGTCGCGAACCTCGGGGTGGGTCAGCAGATTCTCCTCGATCTCGCCCAGTTCGACGCGGTAGCCGCGTATCTTCACCTGATTGTCGATCCGGCCGAGACACTCCAGCTCACCGTCCGCCCGGAACCGCGCCAGGTCACCGGTCCGGTACATCCGCGAGCCGGGCGGTCCGCCGAACGGCTCGGGCAGGAACCGCTCCGCGGTCATCCCCGGCCGGCCGACGTACCCGCGGGCCACACCGGCGCCCGCGAGGTAGAGCTCGCCGACCACCCCCACCGGGACCGGCCGCTGCACCGCGTCCAGCACGTACGCCCGGTAATTGTGGATGGGGCGCCCGATCGGCACGGTGCCGGCGTCCGGCGCGACCTCCCAGGCGGTGGCCCAGACCGTCGTCTCGGTGGGGCCGTACTGGTTGACGAGCCGGTGCACCCTGCCGCCCAGTTCGCGGGCCAGCGCCGGCGGGCACTCCTCGCCACCGGTCACGGCGGTGACTGAGGTACGGCCCAGCCCGGCGGCGACGAGGAGCTTCCAGCCGGCCGGGGTGGCCTGAGCGTGGGTGACCCCGCCGCTCTCGATCATCCGCACCTGCGCGGCGGCGTCGTGCGCCGCCTCGTCGTCGGCCAGCAGCACCCGGCCGCCGGTGATCAGCGGCAGGTACAGCTCGGTCGTGGAGATGTCGAAGGACAGCGAGGTGGCCGCCATCCAGGTGTGCTCCGGTCCGGACGTGTACCGCTCCCGCATCGAGAACAGCACGTTGAGCAGGGAGAAGTGAGAGATCTGCACCCCCTTGGGGCGCCCCGTGGAGCCGGACGTGAACAGCGTGTACGCGAGGCGGTGCCGGCGGGCCGGGTCCTTCGGGTCCCGTCGCGCCTCGTGCGTACCGACAGGGCCGGCGGACCGCCCGGCGATCAGGTCCCGGTCGCGGTCGAGATCCACGACGGCACCGGCGTACCCGCCGCCGAGGCGCTCCTCCAGCCCTCCCTCCGTCACGATCAGCCCGGCGCCGGCCGCGCCGAGCATGTAGGTCAGGCGCTCCGCCGGCAGCCCGGCGTCCAGGGGCAGATGGGAGCCGCCGGCCTTCCAGATCCCGAGCAGGCAGGGGAGGGTGCCGAGCCCGCGTTTCAGCAGGACACCCACCACCGACTCGGACCCCACCCCGGCCTCGCGCAGGTGGTGGGCGATGCGGTTGGCGCGTACGTCGAGCTCCCGGTACGTGAGGGTCTCGGCCCCCACCTGTACGGCGACTGCGTCGGGGGTGGCCGAGGCGGTCGCCACGATCACCTCGTGCACGTATCTGCTCATCCCCACTCCACCTCGGTGTCGTTCCAGTCCTCGAGGACCTGGGTCAGTTCCGACGCGGACATGAGCGCCGCGTCCACGTCACCGTCGGGGTCGGCGGCCATCGCCTCCAGGACCGCGCGGTACATTCCGGCCAGCCGCTCGGCGTTCGCCCGGTTCAGACCGGTGCTGACCGCCCGCAGGACGAGCCGGCCCGGCAGGTTGGCGAGGGACAGGGTGAACTCGTTGGAGCTGTCACCGGCCCCCGCCCGCACGTCCACGGTCCCGGTGTCCACCTGGTGGAAGTCCTGGTAGCGGTACATGATGTCGAACAGCCGGCGCCCACCGGCCAGCCGCTGCACGGCGGGGAGCGGGTGACGGCGGTGGCTGTAGACCTCCGCCTCGCGGTCGAAGACCTGCCGGACCAGCTCGCGCCAGGTCCGGGCCGTGCGGTCGTGCGCGAAGGGCAGCGTGTTGAGGTACATGCCGTAGACCCGCTCCGCGCCGGGCACCTCCGGGCGTGCGCTGTAGAGCACGCCCGTGTGGAAGGCCGGTTCGTTGGTCACGGTGCTGAGCACCTTCAGGTGCGCGGCCAGAAGCACCGCCTTGAACGACGTGTCGCTGGACTTGGCCAGTGCGCGCAGCTCGGGCTCGATGTCGCGGAACTCCACCGACAGCTTGAAGTCCTCGCGCGGTGCGCTGTTGCCGTCGCCCCAGTCCGGGGGCAGGACGCACATGGCGTGCCGGTCGACGATCCCCTTCCAGTACTCCCGGTCGTCGTCCGACGCCAGGGACTCCTGCTCGGCGGCGATGAAGTCGGCGTAGCGCACGGCCGCCGGCTCCGGCCGCTGCGGCTCCTCCCCCGCGGCGTACGCGTGATAGACGTCGAGCACCTCCATCAGCAGCGACTGCTGACTCCAGCCCTCGGTGATGGCGTGGCAGTGCGTGAAACCCAGGTGCCACGCCTCCCCGGACTCGACGAGTGCCGATATCCGCAGGAGCGGAGGCCGGGTGAGCTCGAACAGCTCGGCCCGTTCGGCGGCGATGTGCTCCTGGCGCGCCCGGGCGAACTCTGCGTCGTCCAGGCCGCGGAGATCGCGCACGGTGACCGGAATGAGGGCGCTCGGGTGCACCAACTGGAGCGGTACGTCGAACGCTTCGAGCGAGAAGGACGTACGGAGCATCTCGTGCCGCTCCACGATCGTCTGCCCGGCCCGGTGCAGGGCATCGGCGTCGAAGGGCCGACCGTCCTTGATCCGGAAGGTGGACGTGTTGTGGTACTTGTTCAGCCCGTCGTCGGCGAGCATCTCGACCAGCATGCCGAGCTGCACCTTGGAGATCGGGTACGCGTCGACCAGCCCCGCGGGGAGCTCCGCCCGAACGTCGTCCGTCAGCAGGGCGAACGGTGCGACGACGGTGGTCTCGGCGACCGGCTCGGTGCCGGCGAGCGCGGTGGCGAGTCCGGCGACCGTACGGTGCTGGAACACGTCCCGGACGCCTGCCTCGAAACCCTCGGCGCGCAGGGCGCCCACCAGGGCGATCGCCTTGATGGAGTGGCCGCCCAGGTCGAAGAAGTTGTCCTCGACCCCGACCTTCTCCAGCCCCAGCACCCGACTCCAAACCGCGGCGATGCGCTCCTCGACTGGATTGCGAGGTGCTACATACGTGTCTTCGGATGCTTCGGGGTCGGGAAGGGCTCGGCGGTCGGTCTTGCCGTTGGCGGTCAGCGGGATCGCGTCGAGCTCGACGAACACCGACGGCACCATGTACTCGGGCAGCGATCCTGCCAGCCACGCCGACAGATCATCCGCGACTCCTACGACGTAGGCGATGAGCCGCTGGTCCTCCGACACCACCACCGTGGCGTCCGCGACCTGCGGATGAGCGATCAACGCCGCACGGATCTCACCCAGCTCGAT
>NZ_JBWKLQ010000013.1:0-7388 GCF_056429965.1 Streptomyces sp. NPDC046122
AACACCTCCCTCAACGGCACGGGGGCTTTGTGCGTTGCGGCCCTCACCTCGACCTGACCGGCGTCACCCGATCAGTGGCCACGCTGAAAACGCTCTTTGATCGCCTACTGGCAGCAGGACTACTGCGGGGCGGCCGACCTGGCCCGTGATGGCCTGCGCTACGCCGATGGCGGCACCATCCGGTCACGGCTGCTCAGTCTGGAAGCCAGGGCCAGCGCCGCCTGCGGGGACCAGGTGGGTACGCTCCGCGCCGTCCAATCGGCCCAGGACGCCCGGCAGCTGCCCCTGGCTCTGCAAGAGCTGCCCGGGGTCTTCACCTTCCCTGAAGCCAAGCAGTGGGCCTATGCCGGGACCGCTCTGCTGGCCCTCGGCAGCCAGCAGCACCTCAGCCGCGCCATTGAAGCCTCGTCGCAGGCCATCACGCTGTACCGGTCCGCGCCTGAGCGCGATCAGTCCTCCGGCGACCTGTTGGCCTCACACCTCGACCTCGCCACGGCCCACCTGGCTGGCGGTGACCTGGACGGTGCCCGGGACAAGCTGACGGTCGTACTGGAGGCTGCTCCCGAGCGGCGGACCGCCAGCATTTCCAGCCGCTTGCACGCCTTCGGTGACCTTCTTGCCCAACCGACCTACGCGGGGTCGGTGTCGGCCCGTAGCCTGCGAGACAGCCTTCAGGAGGCGTGCCGTCGCCCCGCTCTCACCAACCTTCCGGAGCCCGCAGCGTGAGCAACACTGACCAGCAGAATGCCGCCGTGACCGACGCCAAGCTGTTGGCCAACAGCGCCTACGGCGATGAGCGTCATCTGGCCGCCCGGCAGTCGATCTACCGCTGGCAACAGCCGCAGTACGACCTACCCGGCCTGGTTGTCGAGCAGCTGGGAGGCACCACCGGCCGGGTGCTGGACGTGGGCTGCGGCAACGGCAAGTTCGTCAAACGGCTGCGCCAGGATCGGCCGGACCTCGATGTGATCGGGCTGGACATCTCGGCGGGCATCCTGGCTGACGTGCCGGGGCCGGTGGCCGTGGCGGACGCCCAGGCCCTGCCCTTTGCCGACGACAGTGCTGACGCCGTCCTGGCACTGCACATGCTGTACCACGCGCGAGACATCCCGGCCACGGTCACCGAGCTGGCCCGCGTGCTGAAGCCGGGCGGTCTGCTGGTGGCCTCGACCAATAGCGACACCGACAAGCGGGAGCTGGATGAGCTGTGGCGGCGGGCGGCCGGTGACGTGCTGGGCGTGGCCGAAGGGCCGGCCCGAGTTTCACTGAGCGCCCGCTTCTCGCTGGAGAAAGCCCCGGAGCTTTTGGGCACGGCCTTCGACGCCATTCAGGTGCTGGAGCTGCCGGGCGTCATTGAGCTGACCGACTCAGCGCCCATCGTGGCTCACCTGGCCTCGTACGAAGCCTGGGCCGAGCAACTGGGCGTGCCGTTCATCGAGACGATCCAGCGGGCGCAGCAGCTGGTTGTGCAGACCATCCGGGACAAGGGTGCGTTCCGCATCACGTGTCTGGGCGGCATTCTGGTCGGGCGTGGTTGAGCCCAGTTTCCGTTTCACTCGGCTGACGGGCCTCGCTGCTCAGATATGCGGCGAGCGTGCATGAAAACAGTCCAAGGAAGTCCTTGGACTGAGAGGTGTTCGTTACCGGGCGTGACGGGCTATCCATGCGATCTCGTCGAAACGAGCCTTCTCGCGCGCCAGTTCCTGCTTGATCCACTTAGCCTGATCGACATCAACATCATCGAGATCGATGTCGTCGGATGCGGCTGCGGGGTCGGCGGACGAATCGCTCGACAGTGACTGGGATGTGTTCACAATGGCCTCCTTGGAGGTCGGATGCTAGTAGCACCACGTTGGATCTTCGAGGGTGGGGTCGTGAAACGAGTCAGTGGTGTGCGCTCGGGGACAGAACTGGTTGCTGTGAGCGGGGCTGAAGCCGATGCCGCGCCCGCGCTTGCATAGGCCATTACAAGTCTGTCGGTGGAGGTAGGTCGGCATCCCTTTCCCGCTGCGAGACGGTAACAAAAGGGGAGAGAAGGCCCACCTTGGGCTCGCGTTCCGCCAAGGGCCTTTCAATGACTCGGCCCAGTTCATCCTTCTTGCGGAAGCCCTCGGTTTCAAAGAGGGTGCGATAGGAGCGGGGAGTTACGCCGGGGAAGGGAGCGAAGGCAATGAAGTTGTCGCCCTTATCTTTCATTTTACTCAGAATTTCAGCGCCGTACATGGATTCGGCCCTACTTTTCGGATAGGGTTCGATATAAATGACTTTACGTACGCCTGCGGCCACGATTTCTTTGGCGCACAAGTGGCACGGGTAAGTGGTCGTGAAGATGAGGCTACCCTCGGTAGACACGCCGCGTCGGCCGGCATCAAGAAGTGCGGCTACTTCGGCTTGGACTGACCGCTGGAACTCGATCAGGCCAAGAAGATCCGCCTTCTTGGCCTTGAACACTTCCATTGCGGTAGACGTGAGTCTGTCGAGGTCTTGGTCGGCCTGGTCTTTTCTCTCCGTTGTGAGCCACTCGGCTCCGGCCAGAATCCTCAGTGTTTGAGCCACGAGTGCATGCAGGGAGACTGTGCTGTAGTCCACGCCAAGACTCTTGTCGCGGCTGATAATGTCGGTAGTTCCATATTGCCCACCACCGACTTTGGGGACCTTGTTGCAGCCCACGGCGATCACTTCGCCCTTGGGTGTCGTCAAGCACGCGCCGACCTTCCGGCTGAGTGACGCGGAAAGCGCCGCAGTGGCATCAGCTAGGTACATGGCGTGTTCTTCCAGCGTGGGTGTGATGTTCTCGCCAAACAGGATTCTTACGAATCGGTGCGCCTCGCGCTCCAATGCCGTACTGTCGTCGCCCGGGATGATGGCGTCGGCCATTGGGAAGACTCTTCGCACATTTTGGCCATGCTCAACGTTCTCTGCTTCGTGCTCGTCGCGGTCGATTACGTCCTTGGCTGCATCACGTGCAGCTTGATCGTCTAGAGATGGGCGGGAAGCTCGAAGGTCGTAATAGAGCCGCCTTTTGCGGTTTTCGTATTCAGCATGAAGTGCAACAGTGTAGAAGGCTGGGCCGTATACGCGTCGCAGCAGTGCCAATTCTTCTGGTCGCTTAAGGGATCTGAAGATCCAAGCGTGCCGTGGCAGGTGTGGCGTGCCTGGCCGCTCGCGCCTGCGCTCCCGTCGCCGGATCTGGGTCAACTCATGGATGGCAAGCTTTGCGACTGCGTCATTGCCGAACCTCTGGCAGAGCTGATTTCCTCTCTCCATGAGGTCGCGCATTCGGTTGTCGGCGCGGGATTCAACACTCGGATCGATCTTGGCCAGAAGATCGCTGAGGCGAATGACGTGAGGCTGATAATGATGCCGCTTAAGCTCAGATTCGATCGCACCAACTAGATCATTGGTTGGAGCGCCGATTGGAGTGATGAGCCCGAGGTAGACCTCCGGGAAGCTCGGTTCGGTGAGTGGACGCTCGGCCATGAAGGGAACTCAACCACGCAGCACACGAAGCACGCTCGGCGTGCTGGGCCGAGCGGGGGATGGTTGCGGCGGATGCATTGGCCGCTCCTACTTGGCGAGACCGAGCAACGTGAGTAGTGGTGCCGTTGGCACTCGCCATGTAGTGCCGATCCGCAGAACAGGCACGGGAAACTCGCCGCGGCGGGCCAGCTCGAACGCCCGCGTCCGGCCGATGCCCAGCGCCCGGCCGGCCGTGACCAGGTCGGTGATGACCGGTAGCTGAAGCAGTTCGGTCCGGCTCATGCCGTTCATGGGCTCACCTCTTCAGTGAAGGGCTCTCATTGGTGAGCGCATGATGCCCCAACTTGTAACGAATGAAACGCTCTGGTCTGCGAGCAGATGAAGGCGTACCGTGGAGCCTTCAGTTTCGACGAGAAAGGCGATCATGGAACCCACGGCACTGCCCCTCCGTGATGTTCTGGCCGCTGGCCTGAAGCAGGTCCGGCTGGCGCGCAGTCTGCGGCAGGAAGAGGCGGCTGGTCTCATCCGGCAGCAGGGCCTCGCGTCGTGGATTCGGGGCACCGTGGCCCAGGCCGAGGTGGGCGCGCGGCGGTTCTCCGTCGAGGAGCTGCTGCTGTTGTCGCTGGCCTTCGAAGTGTCACCAGCTCAGTTCGTCACGGTGCCGGATGACCAGCTTGTCGAGCTGGTTCCGGATGTACGCCTGTCGGCTGCCGTCTTGCGGGCGCTGTTGTCTGGTGACCAGAAGGCATTGCAGAAGCTGGCTCCACAGCCTGTGGGTAAGTCGAGCCATCTATCGAGCCGCCGACAGCCGGACCTGCTGGACGCTGCCCAGCGGTCTGGGCTGGACGATCCGGCTCTGGTTGAGCGGGCGGCCAATGCCGTCAGCGATGCCGAGCGGCATGTGGCGCGAAAGGTGGGCACGTCGCCGGAGTGGGTCAACGTTGTGGCGCTCGCCCGCTGGGAACGAACGTGGTCGGAGGAGCGTGACCGCCGGCTGGCTGGCCGAGCTGCGGACGCGAAACCACGCCAACTCCAGGCCCTGCGTGGCCATATCACCCGCGAGCTGCTGACCGAGCTGGAAGATGATCTGAAGGCGGGGGCGAGCCGGGGCTCCGAGGAGTCCGAGAACAGGGCAAGCCATGAAAGGCACGACGTATAAGCGCTGCAAGTGTCCGCCGCGATACAACCCGGCTGGGCGGCGGCTGGCCTGCACCAAAAAACACGGCACGTGGTCGTACGTGGTCGATGTGCCGTTGTCGGAGGAGGGCCGCCGCACGTATGGGCGTCAACAGCTGACCCGAGGCGGCTTCACGACTGAGCGGGAGGCCACGGCCGAGCTCCAAGCGGCCATGCGCTTGTTGGAGATACCTGAGACCGAGGATGACTCCGGGCGACTAGACATCCTGGCGACGATCCGCGAGCACTATCGCCGCTTTCAGCAGCTGCCGGACTACACGGAGACGAAGCGGCGCTTCGGGGCTGGCCTGTCGCTAACCCTGCGGCAAACCGTCGGGGAGTGGTTGGACGAGTGGCTGGCCGGCAAGCGCAAGCTAGCCCTCAATACTCGCCGGTCCTACGCGGGACACATCGAGCAGCGGCTCAAGCCCTACCTAGGCGACATCGATCTAGAAAAGCTGCGTCCGAGCCACATCCGCACCGCCTACGACGCCATTGTGGCGACCACTGCGGCCACGCCTCGGCCGGTCGGGCCCGTGACCCTAGCCCGGATCCACGCCACGCTCCGGGCGGCTCTCAACGCCGCCAAGCGGCAGCACCGCATCGTGGACAACCCGGCCCTGTTCGTGGAGCTTGACTCCACGCCTCGGCCGAAGCCGGTGCTGTGGACTCCGCAGCGGGTAATCGAATGGATGGCTACTGGCCGCCGCCCGAAAGTAGCGGTTTGGATGCCGCCGCAGATCGGTTCCTTCCTGCACTTGATGGCCGACGACCGGCTCTACGCCTACTACCACCTGCTGGTTTTCCGGGGCCCCCGGCGTGGGGAAGGCATTGGGCTGCCCTGGCCGGACGTGGACCTGGACGCCGGGACCTTGGTGATCTCCCAGCAGGTCGTCCAGGTCGGCTGGGCTACGGCCACTACCCGGCCGAAGGACGACAGCGGCGGCGTCATCGCGCTCGACTCGGTGACCGTGGAGGTATTGCGCGCCCATCGGGTCCGGCAGCTGGCGGAACGCTTGGCCCTGGGGCCGGCCTGGGGCGATAGCAACCATGTCTTCACGACCGAAGAAGGCAAGCCGCTCCACCCTGACTACGTCAGCCGGCACTTCGTGCGGATGATCAAACGGGCCAACACGCTGCGAGTGGGCGATGGGGGCCAGGCCGTGGCCGATGTCCAACGGGCGCTTGATCTGCCCGTCATGGATGTGTTCGACGACCAGCTGCGTCGAGCGGTCTTCGCTTTTCAGCGTGAGCAGGGGCTAACAGCCAACGGCATCGTCGACCCGCAGACCTGGTACCGGCTCACTCCGGACAACCCGCTGCGGCCGTATCCCCACCCCGGCTACCTGCCACCAATCCGACTCCATGACCTGCGCCACAGTGCCGCCACGCTGGCGCTGGCGGCTGGAGGAGACATGAAAGTGATCTCGGCCATGCTCAGGCACTCATCGATCCAGATTACGGCCGACACCTACACCTCGGTCCTGCCGGAGATCGCTCACCAGAACGCGGAAGCCGCCGTTGCCCTGGTGTCGCAGGCGAGGCCCCAGCGAGCCGACGACGGGCCGGTTAGCCCCTCGCTAGCACCGAGCCCCAGAAACGCCAATGGCCGTTCTTCCCGAAGGAAGAACGGCCAGGTCAGGCGATTGCCTCGCTGTGCGCCGCCAGGGACTCGAACCCCGGACCCGCTGATTAAGAGTCAGCTGCTCTAACCAACTGAGCTAGCGGCGCTTGACTCGTAAATAGTACCTGGTCCGCGGGGGTGCCTCGCACCACGCGGGGTGATCGCCGTCACAGCGCCAGTGACAGCACCACCGGGGCCGCCCGACGGTTCAGCGTGTCCGCCGCCGCGCGCAGGCGGTGCGCGTGCTCCACCGGCAGGGACAGGGCCAGGCAGCCCACCGAGGAGCCGGCCGTCAGGGGCACGGCCGCGCAGACCGTGCCCACCGCGTACTCCTGGAGGTCGAGGACCGGGACCGTGGGCGGCTGGCTGTCCAGCTTGGAGAAGAGGACCCGCTCACTGGTGATCGTCTTCGAGGTGAGCCGGGCGGTCCTGTGCCGGGAGAGGTGGTCGCGGCGGCCGTTCTGGTCGAGCTGGGTGAGCAGGCACTTGCCGATCGCGCTCGCGTGCGCCGCCGATCTGAAGTCCACCCACTCGTTGACCCGGGGCGTCTGCGGGCTCTCGGCGATCTGCGTCACCTTGATCTCGCCGTCGATGTACCGGCTGATGTAGATGGCCGCGCCCACCGTGTCGCGCAGCTGGTCGAGGGTCTGCTGGAGCTTGGCCTGAAGGGCCTCGCGCCGGGTGGAGCCCGATCCGAGCAGGACGAGCGAGTCCCCGACGACGTACGCGCCGTCGGCCACCTGCTCGACGTACCCCTCGCGGCGCAGCATCAGCATCAGGGAGGCCAGGTGGGCGGTCGGCAGTCCGGTCTCGCGGGCGATCTGCGCATCGGTCACACCGCCGCCGTGCCTGGAGACCGTCTCCAGTACACGCAGGGCGTACTGCACCGAGTGGAACGGTGCGGTCGGCTCCGGCTTGAGCGCCACGGTTTCCCCCTACCAGGTTGTGACCGCTTGCATCCGTTCCACGATAGCCGCCAAGAACCGCTCGTGGGGCTCCTGTTGACGACATTGTGGCGGGGGGGGGGGGGGGGGGGGGGGGGGGGGGGGGGGGGGGGGGCGGGGGGGGGGGGGGGAGGAGAGGCGGGAACGGGTCGCAAACGCGACGC
>NZ_JBWKLQ010000013.1:7398-127212 GCF_056429965.1 Streptomyces sp. NPDC046122
TCCCCTCCCACCCTCTTCTCCCCCCCCCCCCCCCCCCCCCCCCCCCCCCCCCCCCCCCCCCCCCCCCCCCCCCCCCCCCCCCCCCCCCCCCACTACGGCATATGCCAACGGCAGGATTTCGCCCCGACCGCCTGGTCAGAGCACCGCGCCGAGGAACTCGCGCGTACGTGCGTGCTCCGGATCGCCGAAGATCTTCTCCGGGGACCCGGACTCGATGACCCGCCCCGCGTCGAACATCAGCACCTCGTCCGAGATGTCCCGCGCGAAGTTCATCTCGTGCGTGACGCAGAGCATCGTGATGTCCGTCGTACGGGCGATGTCACGCAGGACGTCGAGCACGCCCGCCACCAGCTCCGGGTCCAGCGCCGACGTCACCTCGTCCAGGAGCAGCACCTGCGGACGCATGGCCAGCGCCCGCGCGATGGCGACCCGCTGCTGCTGGCCGCCGGAGAGCTGGGTGGGCCGCACGTCGTGCTTGTCGCCGAGCCCGACCAGGTCCAGCAGGCCCTTGGCGCGCTCGGCGGCCTCGTCCTTCGACATGCCGAGGACCCGGACCGGCGCCTCGGTGACATTGCGCAGGACGCTCATGTTGGGGAAGAGGTTGAACTGCTGGAACACCATGCCGATGTTCTTGCGGACCTCGCGTACCTCCTTCTCGCCCGCCGGGAAGAGCTGCCCGCCGTTCACCCTGATCACGCCCTCGTCCGGCTTCACCAGGGTCATCAGAAGCCGCAGGATCGTGGTCTTGCCGGAGCCGGACGGCCCGATGAGGGTCACGTGCTTCCCGGTCTCGACCGAGAAGCAGAGGTTGTCCAGGACGGTGTTGTCGCCGAACCGCTTGGTGACGTGGTCGAAACGGATCAGCTCGTTGGCGTGGGGGTTCGGGTCAGCGGACAAGACGACGCTCCAGGGCTCGCATGAGAAGAGAAGCCGGGTAGGCGATGAGGATGAAGGCGACGCCGACGACGGTCAGCGGCTCGGCGTACTGGAAGGTCTGCGCGCTCGCCAGCCGGGCCTGCTGGAGCATCTCCAGCACGCCGATGGCCATGAGCAGCGGAGTGTCCTTCAGCATCGAGATCACGTAGTTGCCCAGAGCGGGGACGATTCGCCGGATCGCCTGCGGGAGGATCACCGCGCACCATGTGCGCGACGCCGGCAGGCTGAGCGCCGTGGCCGCCTCCCACTGCCCGGCCGGGACGGCGTCGATGCCCGCCCGGTAGACCTGCGCCGTGTACGTCGAGTAGTGCAGCCCGATCGCCAGGGTGCCGGTGGTCAGCGCCGACGCCTGGAGACCCCACTCCGGCAGCACGAAGTAGAAGAAGAACAGCTGCACCAGCAGCGGGGTGTTGCGGATGAACTCGGTGACGACGTTCACCGGCCAGCGGACCCAGCGCGGGCCGCGGTAACCGATCGCCCAGACCAGGCCGAGCGTGAAGGAGAGCAGCGAGCCGAGCACCAGCACCTGGAGGGTGACGAGCAGGCCGTCCCGGAACGCCGGCATGAAGTCCGCGACCGCGGACCAGTCCCAGTTGTTCATCGCGCCCCTCCGGCTCCGGCGGTGATCCCGACACCGGCCTTGGTCTTGCGTTCGAGGGCCCGCATGCCCCGGGTGAGGACGAAGGCGATCACGAAGTAGATCACCAGGGTCACGGAGTAGATCTCCACGCTCTCCTGGGTGGCCAGGCGCACCAGATAGGCGGAGAACGACGTGTCGGCCACACCGAGCAGCGAGACGAGCGCGGTGCCCTTGAGCAGCTCGATCAGCAGGTTGTTGAAGGGCGGGATCATCTCGGGCACCGCCTGCGGCAGCAGGATCAGCCGCATCCGCTGCCAGGGGGTGAAGCTGAGCGCGACGCCCGCCTCACGCTGCGCCGGGGCGACCGAGTTCAGCGCGCCCCGCACGACCTCGGCCCCGTACGCGCCGTACGAGAGTCCCAGGGCCAGGACGGCCGCCCACATCGGGACGAGCGCCCAGCCGAAGAGTCCCGGCATCACGAAGAACAGCCAGAACATCAGCACCAGCGCGGACGTGCCGCGGAAGACCTCCGTGTAGAAGCCCGCGAGGAAGCGGACGACGCGGGAGCGGTGCGTACGGGCGATTCCGATGCCGAAGGCCACGGCGGTGGCCAGGGCGGCGCTGTACACCGTCAGCTGGATCGTGATCCAGATGCCGGGGAGTATCCACTGCGTCCACAGTCCGGCTGTCATGCGCACAGCTCCTCTGCGGTCATCGTGGTCATCTCCGCCTCGGTGAAGCCGAACGGCCGCAGGATCCGGAACAGTTCGCCGCTCTTCTTCATCCGGTGGATCTCCACGTTGAAGGCGTCGCGCAGTTCCGTGTCGTCGAGCCGGAAGGCGAAGCCGCCGCCGTCCACCTTCTTCTTTCCGTCCACGAGCGGCGCGAAGGGCTTGGTCGCCTCGGCCTTCGTGCTCTTCTTCACCACGCCGCGGGCGGTCAGCGCGGTGCCCGCGAAGACGTCGACCCGGCCGGACTCCACGGCGTTCAGGCCCGCCACCGGGTCCTGGAAGATGGCTATCTCCTCGCGCGGGACGCCCGCGGCGACCGCGTAATCGATCTCGGCGTATCCGGCGCCGCTGGCGATCTTCGCCTTCCTCGCGACGACGTCCTGGTACGAGTGGACGTTCTTCGGGTTGCCCTTGCGCACGATGAACGAGTCGAGCATCTGGTACTCGGGATCCGCGAAGAGGACCTGGGCGCAGCGTTCCTTGTTGATGTACATCCCGGCGGAGACCACGTCGAACTGCTGCGACTGGAGGCCGGGGATCAGTGAGGAGAAGTCGGTCGGGGAGGGCTGCACCTTCGGCACCCCGAGCCGCTTGAAGATCACCTTGGCCAGTTCCACCGCCTCACCGGTGAACTCGCCCTGCTCGTCGATGTAGCCGTACGGGGCCTCACCGGCGATGCCGAGCCGGACCGTGCCCTGCGATCTGAGCCGGGCGAGCGTGTCGCCCGACGGCACCTTCGCGCAGCCGGCGGCGCCGAGCGCCCCCGCGGCGCCCAGCGCGGCCGTGCCGAGCAGAAGCGAGCGCCGGCGTATGGAATGTCGGGTGGTGCTGCCTGAGTCGTTCCCTGGTGGTGGAGCCATGGGCGCGCGGCTACCCCACTTCAGGCCGGGCATGCCGACGAGTTCCAGCCGGTCTCACGGCGGCTGCGCCCTTGACCCCGTGGGGACCATGAGGAGATGACCGACCGATTCGTGGACGTATCGCTCGACAAGCGCGGTGTGCGTTGCACCGCGAAACTCCTGGACGACCGGGCCCCGGTCACCTGCGAGGCGGTGTGGCGGGCGCTCCCCCTGGGCGGGGACGTCTACCACGCCAAGTACGCCCGCAACGAGATCTACGCCCTGGTCGCGCCCTTCGCGGAGCAGGAACCGCCGCTGGAGAACCCCACCGTCACACCCGTCCCCGGTGACCTCTGCTACTTCGCCTTCTCCGACACCCAACTCGGCACGGCCTCCCACGGCTACGGCCCCGCACCCGCCATCCGGCCCGGTCAGGGCGTCGTCGATCTCGCCCTGTTCTACGAGCGCAACAACCTGCTGCTCAACGGCGACACCGGCTGGGTCCCCGGCATCGTCTGGGGCACGGTCGTGGAGGGTCTCGACCGCATGGCGGAAGCATGCCAGGACCTCTGGCGCGCCGGCGCGCTCGGCGAGACCCTGACGTTCAGGCGCGGCCGGGCGCCCGGCTGATCCCGGCCGCTCCCGCCCCGTACAGCGCGTGCGCCGCGCGCAGCACCAGGTCGTCCCGGTGACGGGCGGCCACCAGCTGGACGCCGACGGGAAGGCCGTCGGCGTCGAGGCCGCAGGGCATGGTCGCGGCGGGCTGCTGCGTGAGGTTGAAGGGGTACGTGAACGGGGTCCACCCGGTCCAGCGGCGGTGACCCGACCCCTTCGGGACCTCGGCCCCCGCCTCGAACGCGGTGACGGGCAGAGTCGGCGTGAGCAGCAGGTCGTACGTGGTGTGGAACCGGCCCGCGCGGCGGCCCAGTTCCATGCGGGCGTCGACCGCCGCCAGGTAGTCCAGCGCGCTGTACCGGGCGCCCCGCGCCGCGATCTCGCGCAGCCCCGGGTCCAGCAGATCCCGCTGCTCCGTGCGCAGGTGCTGGAGCAGCCGGGCGGCCCCGCTGAACCACAGGGTGTGGAAGGCCTCCACGGGATCCGCGAAGTCCGGGTCCGCCTCCTCGACGTACGCGCCGAGCCCGGCCAGCCGCTCCGCCGCCCCGCGTACCGCCGCCGCCACGGCGGGGCGCACCGCCACCTGTCCGCCGAAGGACGCGGAGTACGCCACCCGCAGTCCCTTCACCCCGCCGTCCAGGGCGGCGGTCATGCTTCCGCCGGGCGCCAGCTGCGACCAGTCGCGCCAGTCGGGACCGCTGACGACGTCCATCAGCAGCGCCGCGTCCGCCGCGTCCCGCGTCATGGGGCCCGCGTGCGCGAGCGTCCCGAACGGGCTCGACGGGTACAGCGGCACCCGGCCGTACGTCGGCTTCAGGCCGAAGATCCCGCAGAACGACGCCGGGATGCGGACCGAACCGCCGCCGTCCGTGCCGAGCGACAGCGGCCCGGCCCCGTACGCCACGGCCGCCGCGCTGCCGCCGCTGGACCCTCCCGCCGTGCGGGACGGATCGTACGGATTGCGGGTCACGCCGGACAGCGGCGAGTCGGTGACGCCCTTCCACCCGAACTCCGGCGTGGTCGTCTTGCCGAGGAGCACCGCGCCGTGCTCCCGCAGCCGTGCGACCGACGGGGCGTCCTCGTCCCACTTCGCCGCCGGCCGCACGGTCCTGGAGCCCCGCAGCGTCGGCCCGCCCCGCATCAGCAGCAGGTCCTTCACCGACACCGGCACGCCGTCGACCAGCCCCAGCGGCTCCTTCCCGCGCCACCGCGCGGCGGACGCCTCCGCCGAGGCGAGTGCTTCCCGCGCGTCGACCCGGACGAACGCGTTGACGAGCGGTTCCACGGCTTCGATCCGGGCCAGGGCGGCGCGGGTCGCGTCGACGGGGGAGAACTCACCCTTCTCGTACCCGGCCAGCAGTTGACGGGCGGTCAGTGCGCTCAGGTCAGTCATGGGAGGGGACGTACCCACGTTTCTTGTCCACCACGTTCGGCAGCGGCCGTCCCGCGGCCCACAGTTCGTACAACTCGACGAACTGCGCGCCCAGTTCGTCCCGCCAGCCGACCGTGTCGCCGCTCATGTGCGGGGACACGAGCAGCCCGGGCACGTCCCACAGCGGGCTCTGCGGCGGCAGCGGCTCCGCGGCGAACACGTCCAGCGCCGCGCCCGCGATCCACCGCTTCCGGAGTGCGGCGACGAGGTCGTCCTCGACGACGAGCGGGCCGCGCCCCACGTTGATGAAGCGGGCCGACGGCGGCATGGCGCCGAAGGCCGCCGCGTCGAACATCCCGCGCGTCGCGTCCGTCAGCGGGGCCGCGCACACCACCCAGTCGGCGCGTGAGAGCAACGGCGTCAGATCGTGCGCGCCGTGCACGCCGGGGCGCGCGGTGCGCCCGACCAGCGCCGTGACGACCCCGAGCGCCCGCAGCAGCCGGGCGATCTCCCGGCCGATCGGCCCGGACCCCACGACCACCGCCCGGCTTCCGGCCACCCGCTGGGTCTCGCGGTGCCGCCAGCGCCGCTGCCGCTGGAGTTCCAGCGTGCCGGGCAGCTCCTTCGCCATGGCGATGACCAGGCCCGACACGTACTCCGCGATGGGCAGGTCGAAGATCCCGCGGGCGTTGGTCACCACCGTGTCCGACGCGACCAGCTCGGGGCACATGAGGTGGTCGACGCCCGCGCTCGCGGTGTGCACCCAGCGCGGCCGCGGGCCCTCGCCCGGCCAGGCGCGGCGTACGGCGTCGGAGGTGAAGTCCCAGACCAGCAGTACGTCGGCCAGGGGGAGTTGACGGGCGAGCGTGTTCTCGTCACCGTGCAGGATGCGGGCGCGTCCGGTCAGTCGGCCCAGACGGGGCGGCGGATCGGCGTCGAGGACGAGAAGGGTCTCCTCGGACATGGCGGCGAAACCCCTTCGATACGTCTGACATGTACGGATTGCTGTACGGATCGACCACGCTCGCACCCGAACCTACGGTCGTCAACACCGGCACCTGGGGGCCGCATTGGACATCTCCTTCCTCGGCGGACCGAGGCCGCAGCGCGGCGTGGGCGTCGTGGCCCCCTTCGACTTCGCGCTGGACCGGGAACTGTGGCGCTGGGTCCCCGACGAGATCTCGCTGCATCTCACCCGTACGCCCTTCGTCCCCGTCGAGGTCAGCCTCGACCTGGCCCGGCTCGTCAGCGAGCACGAGACGCTGCGCGAGGCCGTGCGGGCGCTGTGCGCGGTGGCGCCGGAAGTCGTCGCGTACGCCTGTACGTCGGGGAGCTTCGTCGGCGGAGTGGCCGGCGAGCGGGCGATGTGCGCGGCGATGGCCCGGGCCGGGGAGCTGCCCGCGGTGACGACGTCCGGGGCGCTGCTCGAAGCGCTCGCGGCACTCGGCGCGCGGCGGATCGCCCTGGTCACCCCGTACACCGAGTCCGTCACCCGTGCGCTGGAGGAATATCTCGGGCAGGCCGGGATAGCGGTCACAGGACGCGCTTTCCTCGGGCTGACCAGGCACATCTGGAAAGTCCCCTACCGGGATGTGGTCGACATGGCGAGACAGGCGGTGGCGGGGGCGGCGGACTGCCTCTTCATCAGCTGTACGAACCTGCCGACGTACGACGTGATCCCGCAGCTGGAGGCCGAGCTGCGCATGCCGGTGCTGTCCGCGAACCAGGTCACGATGTGGTCCGCCCTGCGGCTGATCGGCGCCTGCGCCGTCGGCCCGTACCAGCGGCTGCTGATCGACGAGGCGGAGAGGGCGCGGGAACGGTCCAGGCAACAGCGGCAGCGACAACAAGAGGGGTGATGATGACAGCCGTCGGCTTTCTCTATCCGGGCCACTCCGCGGAGGACGACTACCCGCGGATCGAAATGCTGCTCGACAGCGACGTGCGGCTCTCCGTCGTGCACACCGACATCGGCGAGGACGCCCACCGCGTCGACGCCCTCCTGGAGATGGGCTCGCCCGCGCGCCTGGCGGCCGGGGTCGAGGAGCTGCGGCTCGCGGGCGCGGAGGCGGTGGTGTGGGCCTGCACGAGCGGAAGCTTCGTGCACGGCCACGTGGGCGCCCAGGACCAGGTGAGCCTGCTGGCCCAAGCGGCCGGCCTGCCGGCCTCCAGCACGTCGTTCGCCTTCACCCACGCGGTACGGGAGGTGGGCGCGGCCAGGGTCGCGGTGGCGGCGACGTATCCGGACGACGTGGCGGCGTACTTCACCGACTTCCTGAAGGCGGCCGGCGCCGAGGTCGTCGCCACGCACGGCAGCGGCATCGTCACGGCGGCCGAGGTCGGCACGTGGGGCCGCGAGGAGGTGCTGGAGCTGGCCCGGGCGGGCGACCGTCCGGACGCGGAGGCGGTACTGCTGCCGGACACGGCGCTGCACACGGCGGCGTACCTGCCGGAGCTGGAGGAGGCGCTGGGCAAGCCGGTCCTCACGGCGAACCAGGTCACCGTCTGGGAGGGGCTGCGCCTGGCGGGACGGCGGGTGCGTACGAACCACCTCGGTGCGCTGTTCGCCCGCCGGGGGTAGCGCGGGGGGCCGCCGGCGACCGCCGCCACCCGGTGGGCCGGCCGGCCGGCGAGAGGCGCGGGCCGGCCGGCGGGGAAGGCGCCCGTTCGCGCCCCGGTCCGGCCCGCCGGGAATAACCGGAGTCACCCTCCTGTTTCCGCCTTCGTTGTACGCACCGCACTACGCAGGAGGACCCACCGGTGGACGCGATCCGAGGCACGGCGAGCGGCAGCGCGCCCGTACCCCTTTCCGTACTCGATCTGGCGACGGTGGGCAGCGGCACCACGGCCACCCAAGCGCTGCGCACCGGCGTCGCCCTCGCCCGCCGGGCCGAGGCGCGCGGCTTCCACCGGTACTGGGTGGCCGAGCACCACTCCATGCCCGGCGTCGCCAGCTCTTCCCCGGCCGTGATCCTCGCCCACATCGCCGCCCACACCGAGCGCATCCGCCTCGGCTCCGGCGGCGTCATGCTGCCCAACCACGCACCGCTGGTCATCGCCGAACAGTTCGGCACCCTGGAGGCGTTCGCGCCCGGCCGCGTCGACCTCGGGCTCGGCCGCGCCCCCGGCACCGACGGCGCGACCGCCGCCGCCCTGCGCCGCACCGAGCGCCTCCACGAGGGCGCCGACGAGTTCCCGCAGCAGCTCGCCGAGCTGACCCGGTTCCTCGACGACGACTTCCCCGACGGCCACCCGTACGCCCGCATCCACGCGGTGCCCGGCCCCGTCCAGGGCCCCTCCGCCCGCCCGCCGGTCTGGCTGCTCGGATCGTCCGGCTTCAGCGCCCGCCTCGCCGCCACCCTCGGCCTGCCGTTCGCCTTCGCCCACCACTTCTCGGCGCAGAACACGATCCCGGCGCTAGACCTCTACCGCGAGTCGTTCCGCCCCTCGGCCGTCCTCGACGCCCCGTACGCCCTCATCGGCGTCTCGGCCCTCGCCTCGGACGACGAGCGGGAGGCCCGCCGGCAGGTCCTGACCGGGGCGCTGTCGATGGTCCGCCTGCGCACCGGCCGCCCCGGGCTGATCCCGACGCCGGAGGAGGCCGAGGCGTACGCGTTCAGCCCACTGGAGCGGGAGTTCGTCGACAGCTGGCTCGGCAACGTCGTCCACGGCACCCCGGACGCCGTCCGCGCCGGCCTCGACGACCTGGCCAAGCGCACCGGCGCCGACGAACTGATGATCACGGCCAACGCGCACGGCGGCGACGCCCGCCTGCGCAGCTATGAGCTCATCGCGGACGCGTACGGCCTGCCCCGCGCCTGAGCGCGCGAGCCCCGGCGGCCGGACGCGCGCGGCCGGCGTCAGACCCGCAGGCCCGGCCGGTCCTGCGGGCTGACGGCGATCATCGCGGCGATCCGCTCCGGCGTCACCGCCCGCGAGTACAGCCACCCCTGCCCCGTGTCGCACCCGATCCGGCGCAGCCGCGCCGCCTGCCCCGACGTCTCCACGCACTCGGCCGTGACGGTCAGCCCCAGCCGGTGCGCGAGCTGCACCAGCGCCTCGACGATCGTCTCGTCGGCCGGGTTCGCGTGCGCCTCGTCCTGGAAGCCCCGGACGAACGACCCGTCGAGCTTGAGCACCGAGACGGGCAGCCGGCTCAGGTAGGCGAGGTTCGAGTAGCCGGTCCCGAAGTCGTCGATTGCGATGTGCACGCCCATGTCGCTCAGCGCCTGGAGTGCCTGCAGCGGGCGCCCCGCCGAGCCCATGACGGCCGACTCGGTCAGCTCCAGCTGGAGCAGGTTCGGCGCGAGCCCCGTCTCAGCGAGGATCCCGGCGACGTCGGCGACGAGGTCGGAGTCCCAGACCTGGCGCACGGCGACGTTGACGCTGACGAAGATCGGCGGCGTGCCGGGGTGCGCGATCTGCCACTGCCTGGCCTGCAGGCAGGCGGTCCGCAGCACCCAGCGGCCGAGCTGGACGATCGAGCCGTCCTCCTCGGCGATGGAGATGAACCGATTCGGCGCGAGCGTCCCGAACTGCGGGTGCTCCCAGCGCACGAGCGCCTCCACGCCCCGGACGCCGCCGCCCTCCAGGTCCACCAGCGGCTGGTACTCCAGTGTGAACTCGCCCCGCTCGACGGCCGGGCGCAGCGTGCTCGACAGGGCCTGGCGGGTCATCCGGTGCGCGTTGCGCTCGGGGTCGAACAGCGTCCAGCGCGCCTTGCCGTCCGCCTTGGCCCAGTACAGCGTCGTGTCGGCCGCCTGCATCAGACCCGTCGCCGTCGTCCCCTCGGCGACCCGCTCCACGACGCCGATGGACGCGGACACCGCCAGCCGCTGCCCCGCCAGGTCGAACGGCTGCTGAAGGGCGGTCAGCACGGACTGCGCCAGGTCGGCGAGCTGTTCCGTACCGGTGGAGTCCTCGACGAGCAGCGCGAACTCGTCGCCGCCGAGCCGCGCCACCAGATGGCCGCCGGCCCTTGCGTAGCCGTACTGGTCGGCGCACCGGGCCAGCCGTGAGGCGACGGCGGTCAGCAGCCGGTCGCCGACGCGGTGGCCGAGGGTGTCGTTGACGGCCTTGAACCCGTCGAGGTCGAGATAGCAGACGCCGATCCGGCCGGTGCCCCCGTCGTCGTACGCCGAGTTCTCCAGCGCGGAGGTGAGGCGCTCGAAGAAGAGCGTCCGGTTGGGGAGGCGGGTCACCGGGTCGTGCATCTGGAGATGGCGCAGCCTGGCCTGGAGTTCGCGCCGGTCGCTGGTGTCCGTGACCGACAGCAGGACGCTCCCGCCGCCCGGTACGGGCGTGACCGTCACCTCGGCCCACAGCGAGCGCCCGTCGCGGTGTTTGAGCCTGCGCGTGCAGCGGAAGCGGGCGCGCCGGCCAGCGAGCACTTCGAGGTACGCGTGGAAGCTGCGGGCGTCGGACGCCAGGTCGAGGAGGTCCGCGGCGGACTGGTCCCGCAGCTGATGCGCTTCGGCGCCCAGGAGCACGCCCAGGGGCGGGTTGGCGGTGACGACGAGGCCCTCGCGGTCCACGACGGCCATGGCCAGGTGCGCGGCGTTGAAGGCGGCCCGGTAGTCGTGCGGCCCGCACGCGTCGCGCGGCGCGGGCGTCGAAGCGTCCGCGTCGTCACTCAGCGTGACGGTCGATCGGATGGTGTCGGGGGCCGAACCGGGTTCTTCGGAGGTTCCGCTCACCGTTCGCTCCCGCAGGGCATTGATCGCGTACAGATGTCGTCGGGGTCGTCGGCGGGGTGGAGACCCCCAAGGGGCGTACTCCACGCAGGAAAGTGTGCCGATCATAGAGGCTGTCGGCAGGGCCGTTCCAGCTACGCCGCCGTGATGCGGAGCACCCGAGGCTCACGGACGATCGTTTCTGCACAGGTGCGCCTTGCGGTGTTCCTACGTGATCGAATGTGACTTTCCGTGATCTCTGCGGGTGCTGCTGGGCGTGTCGGTCCGGCGGGTACGTGTGAAGCCCCGGTCACCCGTGTGGGGCAGTGGAACAGGGCATACATCATCAAAACCCAACAATGTGGGTGGCGTGCCCCGTATTTCCGCACCCGGAGGTCGACGTGGTCCGCCAGCAGACACCCGGGGGAGCCGACCGGTCCCGCCGATGCCGCCGCGAGCGTCTGCGCAGTACGGCCGCCGTCTTCACCTCCCTCACGGCGCTCGCCGCCACCTCGCTCGTCGCCGGGCCGGCTGTGGCGGCGCGGGGCGACGGGCCGTGCGTGCTGACGCGCACCGCGGCGCACCACTCGCTGGGCCTCGACACCTGGAACCCCGCCTATCCCCGGCCCGTGGACACGCTCGACGCGGTCATGATCTTCCTGGCGTTCCCCGACTCGGCGCCCACGACCACCCCGGACGAACTGGCCGCCGACTACTTCCCGGCCACCAGTGACTTCTTCGAGCGGGCCTCGTACGGAAAGTTCGCGCTGCGGCCGCATCCGCAGCGCGAGTGGGTGGAGATGCCGCAGGACTCGACGGCGTACGGCATAGAGCGCGACTGGGACGCGGGGCGGCGTACCGCCTACCTGCGCGACGCGGTGGCGGCGGCGGACGACCGCGTGGACTTCACGCGGTACGACATCGTCTACCTCGTCGCGGACCCGGACGCGCCGGGCGTCGACTCCGACGCGACGAAGGTCGTCAACTTCGACAAGCCGCTGCACGCCGACGGCCGCGACATCAGGCGCATCGTCACCGTCTTCGAGCAGCACCCGCCGGACCGCAACGTGCTGGCCCACGAGACCGGCCACGTCTTCGACCTGCCGGACCTCTACCACCGGCCGGTGGACGGCAAGGGCGACTGGGACACGTACGTCGGCGACTGGGACGTCATGGGAAGCCAGTTCGGGCTCGCCCCCGAGCTCTTCGGCTGGCACAAGTGGAAGCTCGGCTGGCTGGAGCGCCGGCAGGTGGCCTGCGTGGCGGGCGCCGGCCCGACCCATCTCACGCTGGAACCGCTGACGGCGGAGCCGGTCCCCGGCGAGCAGGGCGGTACGCGGCTCGCCGTCGTGCGGACCGGGGAGGGCAGCGTGCTGGCGATCGAGGCGCGCGGCGGGTCCGGCAACGACGAGTCGCTGTGCACGGAGGGGGTGCTGATCTACCGCGTGCGCAACGGGGCCGCGTCGGGCGGCGGGCCGATCGAGGTGGTGGACGCCCATCCGGAGAGCGAAGCGTGCTGGGACCGGTCGGTGTACCCGCCGCTGGCGGACGCGCCGGTACGGGAGGGGGAGACGTTCACGGTGCCGGGGGAGGGGACGCGGGTGGAGGTGGCGGACCGCACCCGCTCGGGGGCGTGGACCGTACGGATCACGCCGGAGGCGTGAGGCGGGCGAGGCCCGCGGACCACGAAAAAGCCCCCCGCTTCCGCGAGGGGCTCTTCCCGTCTGTGCGCCGCCAGGGACTCGAACCCCGGACCCGCTGATTAAGAGTCAGCTGCTCTAACCAACTGAGCTAGCGGCGCCTGCTGACGTCGTAGACATTAGCACCCGGATCGGCGGGAGGAAAAATCGATATCCGGGGCTCGTCCGCCGGGCCGCTGCGGGCCGCCCGTACGCACGCCCAGAGCATCGCCTCGGCGCCCGGAAGCCACGGACGGCGCACGTCGGGGGCGACCAGCCAGCGCGGTCCCGCGCCGGCGGGACCGTCCGGGGCGCTGAGCGGGGGGACCGTCACGGCGTCGCCCGCGCCGTGGCACAGGACCGGCGGCGCGGCGGCCTCGGCGGCGCCGCGGCCCCACTGCTCCCAGGCGAGCAGTGAGGGGAGGCGCTGGGCGGTGCCGGGGGCGGCGAAGAGCAGCATGCGGCCCCGGTGAGTGGCGACCGGACCCGACCCCGGCCCGTCGGCCCACAGCCGGTCCAGCATCCGGCGGCCGAACACCGCAGGGGCGCTCACCACGTCGAACACCGAGCCGCAGGGCAGGACGCCCGCGTCGGTGGGACGGGACTCCCAGAGCGAGAGCGTGCTGCGCGGGTACGCGGCGGCGGAGGCGAGCCAGGCGGCCCCGGCGGCGGTGACCTGGGCGGGGGCGGTGGGATGCGGGTAGGCGGGGACAGCGGTTTCCTGGAGGACGGTCATGACACCCACATCTACCGGCCGTAGCTGTTCCGTTCCGCAGAGTTGCGGGAAACGGGGACAGGGTGGGGCGGAGAGGAGTATCTTGCCGCCGGGCATATGCCATGAGCCCGTGACCCCGTCCGCCGGATGCGCGAGGGACGGCCGGTCCGGTACGGGACTACTGGTGCTTCGGGCCGCGCAGCAGATCGCGGCCGAACTCGACCATCTTCTTGGCGTAGTCCTCGGTCCAGTCGGCGCGCCGGGCGATGTCCGCCGGCGACAGCCGGTCGAAACGCTTGGGGTCGGCGAGCTGCGCGGCCGCGATGGCCTGGAACTCGGTGGCCCGGTCGGTCGCGGTCCGGAACGCGAGCGTCAGCTCCGTGGCCCGTTCCAGCAGCTCACCGGGGTCCTCCATCGACTCCAGGTCGAAGAAGTGCTCGGGGTCGGCGGCCGCCTCCGAAGGCTCGAAGAGCAGCGGCGCGGGGCGCAGCCGCCGCTCGGTGCGCTCGGGTTCCGCCATGGGGTTTCCCTCCCTCTCGCGGCCACGTGTGCTCGATGGCCACCGTCCATTGTCCCGGACCGTGCAAGTGGGCCTCCGGTGCGCTTCAGTCGCGGTACCGCACGCGGTGTTCCGACAGGTGCGCGAGGACCGCGTGGTTCGCCTCCCAGCCGTCCGGGAACTTGACCGTGACGCCCAGCTGCACCGGCTCCGTCGAGGGATGCTCGTCGAGCAGCCCCGCCACCCCCTCCCGGCACACCACCACGCACGCGTGCCGGTGCCGGGAAGCCAGCACGCACAGACGGCCGGTCTCCAGGTGGAACGCCGTCGCGTCGGGCCGTCCCGACAGCGGGTGAAGCACCACCGTCACGTCGAACTCCCGCCCCTGGAGCCGGTTCGCCGTGTCGACCGCGACCCCCGTGACGCCGAGGCCGGCCAGCGCCGCCCGGACCGCCGCCGCCTGGTCGCGGTGGGCCGTGCCGACCGCGACGCGGTCCGCCGTCAGCGGCACCGGGTCGGGGGAGCGCTCGCTGACCGCCGCGCCGCCCCGGTCCAGGAGGCGGCGTACGACCTGGGCCACCGCCCCCACCGCCTCCGGGTCCGTGCGCGGCGTGTGGCGGGCCGGGAGCTCCAGCAGGCCCCAGCCCGAGGCGGCCGCCTCGTCCAGCACCCGGTCCGGTCCCGAGCCGTCCGAGGGGACGCCGAACGTGAGGCGCCGGTCGCCGTGGTCCGTACCGCTGCGGAAGGGCGTGTACGGGTAGAACGCGTCCGAGACCAGCGGCGCCGCCGAGGCCGGCAGCCGCCAGGACACGGGCAGGCGGTGCTGCGGGAGTTCGGGGTTGTGCGCCAGCAGGGTCGAGACCGCGCTCGCCGACGGGTCGTACGACAGCCCCGCCCACTGCTCGGCGCCGACGACCGAGAACGGGTCCAGCTGGCCCGGGTCGCCGACGAACAGCGCCCGCTCGAAGAGCCCCGCCACGGCCAGCAGCGCGTCCGAGCGCATCTGATACGCCTCGTCGACGATCGCGTGCGTCCACGGCTCCGCGGTCTTCACGTGCGCCCACTTCGCGGCCGTCGAGATCACGACGTCCAGGCCCGCCAGGTCGGCAACCTTCGCGGACTTGCGTACGTGTCCCAGGTCGTCGAGGGCCTTGTCGTACGGGTCGGTGTCGCTGCTGTGGAGACGGCCGACCGGGAGGTCCGGCGCCTTCTCCGCGATCCGCAGGACGAGGTCGTCGACCTGTGCGTTCGTCTGCGCGATCACCATCAACGGACGCCCCGCGGCGGCCAGTTCCAGCGCGGCCCGCACCACGAGCGTCGACTTGCCCGCGCCGGGCGGCGAGTCCACGACGACGCCCCGGTGGGCGCCGTGCAGCGTGTCGTGGAGGATCGCCGCCGTCGCGCGGCCGGCCTCGGCGCCGGGGTCGAAGCGCGGCGCTCCCGCGGGCAGGGGCTGGTTCACGAAACGTCCTCCGGGGACATGCGGGCGGGGCGGTCGGGCCGGGGGCCGGCGCACCGGCCGGCGGCCGGAAGCGACGGCGGCGCGGTCGCGGGTGTGCGGGGAACGGGAGCGCGGAGGCTCACAGGATGTCCTCCGCCGTCACCGGGTCCGGGCGTTCCGGGCCGGCGCCGGGCGGGCCGCCGTGGGTCCAGGGCGTCGCCTCGGGCTCGGGCAGCCGAGGGCCGCCGCGCTGGTCGTGTTCGAAGAGGGTCCAGCAGACGCGCTCGCCCTTCTCCGGCACGGACCCGGGGGCCGGCTCCTTGGCCCGGCCCATCTTGTCGGTCACCCGCAGGACCAGGACGCCGGGCTCCTCCTCGTACCGTACGAACTCGGCCGTCTGCGGCCTGCCGTCCAGCGACCGGTAGACCTTCACGCGTTCGCCCAGGTGCGGGGCGTCGTCCGTGCGGACGGTGACCAGGGGGCGGGGGCTCGGCCGCCCGCCCTCGCTCATGGTCATCACCACGTCCAGCACTTCACTGGTGAACGCCTCGCCCGCCAGCCGGCGCCCGGCCATCACCAGCGGATCGTCGAGCGCCTCCTGCGCCTCCAGCTGCGCCTGCGCGGTCTCCCGCGCGGCGAGCTTCCGCGCGGCGGTCACCGCGTCGTCGCGCCGGGGCTGCGGCGGCTCCCCGGCCCGTACGCGGTCGCGGTGGCCGGTGTACGACCACCGGTCGCGCGTCCAGCGGTCCGCCGCCCGCGCTCCCTCCGGCAGCTCCCGCAGCAAATCGAGTCCGCGCCACACCGCGTCCCACGTGGGCCGCATCTGCGCGGCGAGCAGTTCGCGGACGTGCCGCTCGGCGGCGGCCAGTTCACCGAGGTGCGCGTCGGCCGCCAGCCCGTCCTCGGCGGCGGCGAGGGCCTTGCGGGCCCGGTCGTAGCGGTCGATGGCGGGGGCGAGCAGCTTGTTGTCGAACGCCGGGTCGGTCGCCGGACCGGCCGGCGGGCACACCAGCAGCCCGTCCGCGTCCCGCTCCAGCTCCGCCCGCAGCGCGGCCCGCGCGCCGGACCCGTCCGCCGCGCCGTACGGATCGATCCAGGCGAGCAGCGCGCCCAGGTGCTGGTCCTCCAGGCTCGACTGGCCGGTCGCCCAGTGCCGGCCCAGCAGATCGGTCGCGGCGAGCAGCAGCGAGGACCCCGGGACCCGGGCCCGCTCCCCGAAGTGCGTCAGCCAGCGGCCGAGCAGCGGGATGTGCGGCGGCGCGGGGTAGGGCGTGTCCGGGTCCTGGTCGGCCGTACGCCGAAAGCGCATGGACCGCCCCAGAAGCCGTACGTACTCGATGCCGGCGCGGCTCGGCACGATCAACTGCGGCGCGTCCGCGCACAGTTCCACCGCGACCTTGACCCGCTTGCCGGTCTCGGGGTCGGTCTCGTTGCGCTCGGCCGCCTCGACGTCGTCGGCGTATCCGTCGATGTACGGCAGGACCGTCTCGGCCAGCTCCGCGAGGAACGCGAACCGCAGGTCGCGGTCGCGCGGCTGCGTCACGGCGAGCAGCCGAGGCGCGTCCCGGTCGGTCCCGACGAGCGCGCCAAGCGGCGCCCCGGCCTCGCCCGCGGTGGTCAGCGGAACGAACACCATCGGGCGCTCGGACAGGTGCCGGTGCCGGACGGTGGCCAGGGGCTGCGCCCGCCCGCTGCGTACGGCGTCGAGCCGCGCGAGCGTGCTGATCAGCGACATGCGGCGCCTTTCGTTCGGCGGTGGGCGGTCCGGCGGTGGGCGGAGGAGGCCGGCAGGGCGCGGCCCCGCGCGGGCCGCGGCGCACGGTCGGGACCGGTGAGCCGGGCGGGGAGCGGCGTCAGCACCGGGCCTCCGCTCCGGCCAGCGCCTCCGACCGCAGGGCCGCTGCCCGGCGCAGGGCGGCCACCGTCGGGTCGTCCGGGTCGCCCGCCGAGCCCTCCGCCGCCGCGAGGACCTCGCCGATCGTCGTCAGGCCGCCCAGCTCGCCGCGCACACTGCGCCCCAGCGCCTCCACCGCGCCCGCCGTCCGCGCCTTCTCGCGGCAGTGGAAGGCCAGCTCGCAGGCGGCCAGGCATTCGGGGGCGTACGCCGCGTCCACCGCCGCGACCGCCGAGGCCAGTTCCTCCGCCGGGCGGTCCAGGTCGAAGGTCGTGCCGTCGGGAAGCGCGGCGGCGAGGTCCTCGATGCGCGTGAGGCGCTCCAGCTGGCGCCGGGTCACCGACCGCTGCTTGCGTACGTCGACGACCGACGCCGCCGGCAGGTTCGAGAAGTCCTTGGGGCAGACCAGCAGCACCGCGTGCCCCACCCGGGCGTCCGTCACCTTCGCCGCCACCCGCTCCAGCGCCAGGACGTACACCGCCGCCTGGCGGGCCGCCGCGCCCACCTTCGCCGCGTCGGCCGAGTCGTCGATCATCGGGAAGGACTTGATCTCGACGACGGTCCAGTGCCCGTCGGGGTGCACCACCACCGCGTCCGGCTCCAGGTACGCGGGGGAGCCCGCCACCTCCAGGGCCAGCATCGGATGGTCCAGCAGCGACCAGGTCCCGGCCGCCGTGGCCTCCCGCAGCGCCAGCGCCGTACGGGCCGCCCGGCCCTCCGGGCCCGCCGCCGACAGGTCCGGTACGCGTGTCCCGCCCGGGACGGGCGGCTCACCGCCGGCGCCCATCCGCTCGTACAGCAGCCGCATCAGCTCCGTGCCGCCGTCGGCCTTGACCCGGGCCTCGAAGGCGTTGCCCCGCATGAAGGCGAACTGCGACTGGCCGAAGGCGGAGGGGGAGCCGAGCACCGCCGCCAGCGCCGCCTTGTTCACCCCCGCGCCGTCGAGCAGCGCGCGGCGTCTGCACCCCGGGTTCGCGGCCAGCGCCGCCAGCGCACGCGCGTCCATCGGCAGCGGCGCGGCGGACGGGCCGCGCAGCTCAGCGAGCCGCTGCCGGAGCGTCGTCGCCGGCTCCCGCGTCCGCGTCGGAGCCGTCGCCTGCGAAGGCACGCGCGGAGGTGTGGGTTCGGGTCCGCTGCCCAGGGATTCGCTCACCCTCGGAAGTCTCGCATCCACCACTGACAACACCGTCGGAGACCACGGACTCCGTCCGGCCGGCCGCCGGTGCCGGTCGCGGTGCGAACCGGTCGACCAGACGCATGAAGGGCCTGGTCAGGGCCGCTCCCAGGCCCATCACGCCGGCTCCCGCGACCGCGTCGAGGAAGTAGTGGTTGGCCGTCCCCATCACCACGAAAGTGGTCAGCAGCGGGTACGCGACACCCAGCCACCTCATCAGCGGCGTACGCCCGTGCCGCCACAGCATCACCCCGCACCACAGCGCCCAGCCCACGTGCAGGCTCGGCATCGCCGCGTACTGGTTGGTCATGCCGCCGAGCCCGCGCGGCGCGCTCGCCTCGGCGCCCCACCAGCCGTACACGCTGTACTGCGCCATCGTGTCGACGAAGCCGTGGCTCGCGTCGAGCAGGCGCGGCGGGCAGGTCGGCAGGAACGTGAAGCCGACGAGGCCCAGCAGGGTCGACAGCATGAGCCAGGTCCGGGCGGCGCGATAGTGGGCGCCGCGGCGTCTGAACAGCCAGACGAGGATGGCGGGGGTGACGAGGTAGTGCAGGGACGCGTACGCGAAGTCGGCGGGTATCCCGAGCCAGGAGTGCTCCGTGAAGAGCCGGTTGAGGGGGTGCTCGGCGTTGAGACGCAGGAGCTTCTCGGCGCGCAGTATCGCCAGGCCGTGCTCGACGGCCGCCGGCTCGCCGCCGCGCACGAGCAGACGGCCGCCGCTGTAGGCGGCGTAGACGACCACGACGAGCAGCAGTTCGGTCCACCAGCGGGGCCTTGGGCGGGGCGCGGTGTCCTGCATCCGGACGCTCTCCATTTGTCTGCGTGTGCGGCCTGCGGGCTGGCTGGCCACCCTTTCAACCGTACGGTGTACAAGAACACGTGTGCGCACCGGGTGCGCAGGTAGGTTGACGTGGAAAACGCCCCGGAGGTTGCCCGTGCGGCACGTGCGCGATGATGGGACGGGCGGCGCCTTCCGCTGGTGAAGCGCTCCGCTCGAGACCTTCAGCACGTCCTCTTCGCACCGTCCAGGGAGACATCGTCATGGCACCGCGCATCCTGCTGGCCCGGCACGGACAGACGGAATGGTCCCTGTCCGGGAGGCACACCGGCAGGACCGACATCCCCCTGCTGGACGAGGGCCGCCGCGGCGCGAAGCTGCTCGGCGAGCGCCTGAACCGCGCGCCGCTGGACGGTCTGCCGGACGTCGAGGTGCGCACGAGCCCGCTCCGGCGCGCGAGCGAGACCTGCGCCATCGCCGGGTTCGGCGCCCGCGCGCAGGAGTGGGACGCCCTGATGGAGTGGGACTACGGGGCGTACGAGGGCATGACGCCCACCGAGATCAAGGCGCAGCGCCCCGACTGGTTCATCTGGCGCGACGGCGTGCCGGGCGGCGAGACGCTCCAGCAGCTCTCGGACCGCGCCGACGAGGTCATCGCCTGGGCGCACTCGGCCGACCGCGACGCCCTCGTCTTCGCCCACGGGCACATCCTGCGCGCGCTGGGCGCGCGCTGGCTCGGCCTGGACGTCTCGTTCGCCGCCCGCATCCGGCTGGACCCGACGTCCCTGTCGGTGCTCGGCTGGGCGTACGGCGACCCGGCGATCGAGCGCTGGAACGACACCGGCCACCTGGCCGGCTGACCCGCGCCCGCCCGCGGCCTCCGTGAAGTGCTGAGGACGGTGCGTACGGCCGTCCGCCAGCCGGTGGTGCGGCGCGCGGGCGCGCCGGCTCAGGCGCTGCTGCGCGAAGTGGCCGCGTGCCGTGTCAGGAACGGGGCCACCGAGGGCGAACGGCGGTGCGGCAGCAGGACGCGGGTCGTCTCGGCCACCATCGTGCGTACGCGGGAGGACTGGACGTCCTCCAGCAGGTCCAGCACGCCCTCTCCCACCGCCGCCGCCTCGTCCGGCGCTCCCGCGCGGGCCAGGTCGTCGGCGAGTTCCGCGCTGTAGAGGGCCAGGTTCCGGGTGAAGTGGGGGTCCTGGAGCGCCGCCGCGCGCCGGGCGTGCCGCGCGGCACGCGCCCAGTCGCCGAGCGCCGACCAGCACTGGGCCTCCAGGCCCTCCAGTTCCGCCTGCCCGAAGAAGCTCATCCACTCGGGATCGGCCTCGGCCGTGCCGCGCTCGAAAAGCGCCTTGGCGCGGGTGAGCGCCTGTTCGCAGCCGCTGCGGTCACCGAGCCCGGCCCAGCCGCCGGCCTCCCTCAGGGTGAGGAGCGACAGCAGCCGGGGCGACGCCACGTGCCGTGCCGCACGCTGCCCCGCCTGGGCCGCCCGTACCGCCTCGCGCGGCCGCCCGGTGTCGCGCGCCAGGAACGCCGAGTTGCTGAACGCGTGGGCCTCCAGCGCCGGATCGCCGGCCACCCTGGCCGTCGCCAGCGCCTCCGCGTAGTGCGAGCGCGCGTCGTCGAAGCGGCCCGAGTCGTGCGCCAGCCAGCCCACCGAGAGGGCCAGTTCACCGGCGCCGGCGTGCAGCCGGTCGGCCATCGACCTGCCGGACGTCGTGCTCGCCTCCAGCAGGGCGTACGCGGTGCGCAGCGGCAGCGCGGCCCGCTTGTAGAGGCCGTCGGCGCCGTGCCGGTCGTCGAGCAGCCGGATCTGGCGCACCGCGTCCTCCACGGCGCTCACCTCGGCCTCACCGACCCGGCGGTGCGCGCCCGGTGTGCCGGGCGTGTCCTCCGCGGCCGTGGGAGGGGTGGCACAGGCTCCCGGCGCGGTGCCGAGTCCCAGGGATGCGGCCGCCATCGTGGCGGTGCCGCTCGTCATGAACGCGCGACGCAGCACGTCGCTCTCCTCGTCGCTGTGGCTAGGGGTCGTGGTGGTGCGCGCCCCCCTGCCACGTACCGTTTCACGGGCCGAGAAGCCCAGGTCCGCCAGCGTCAGGCCGGGGAACATGTACAGGAAGACGCGCTCGTACGCGTAGTTGGGACAGCGGATCTCGCCGGCCTCGACGCGCCCGATGTAGCGGGCGTCGCATGCGACCTGTTCACCGATCTCACGCGCCGCCCTGCGGACCGCGGCGGCGAATTCGGCCGGTGAACGAGACCCTCGCAGTCGGCGGAAGTCGTTGTTCTGCATGACCAAGACCTCCCGCAGGGTTCGCGTGCTTCGGCGGAGCAAAAACGTACCGGCTGTGACGGCTCGGACACACGGTGTTTCGATACAAACGGGATATCTCATCCCTGATCTGCCATGAACTGCCATCCTTTGCGGCGGCGCGGCGCCGTAGCCGTTGACAGTGCCGCGCGTTGAACCTTGAGGAGAGGGAGCGCGGCTCCCACTCGAGCGAGGAGGGGTTCCCTTGTTGGAGGCCGACATGGAGATCAGCGGCGCACGGACGGGCTCGCGGGCCGGCTCACGGTCGACGGCCCGGCACCGGCCCAGTCAGGACTTCAGCGCCGTACCCGCCTCCGCCGCCGGTGCGGGCGTCGGACCGTGCGACCTGGTGACCGTCCCGGTCCGCCAGGGCCTCGAAGCGGTGGACATCCTCCGCCGGGCGTCCGCCCCCGCCGTCGGGCCGGTCCTGCACGACGGTTCGTGCGCCACCCTCGGCTTCCTGGTGCCCCCGGGCACCGCCGACGGCTGGGACCTGCCGGGCAGCGCCTGTACGCAGACCGCCGGGCGCGGCCTGCGCCTGCCCGCCGCCCTGACCGGCGACATCGGGGCGGACGCCCCGCCGCTGGTCCCGGAGCCGCCCGTCTCCGGGACCGGCTGGCTGCTGCCGCCCACCGACACCGGCCCGGTCACCGACCCGGCCGTGCTCAGAGCCGCGCTCGGCGAGGCGGCCCGGCTGATCGAAGCGGCCGACCGCGTGCGCTGAGGGCCGGCCGGTGCGCCGCCGCACGAGCGGCGCGTAGGGCATCGCCGCAGGCCGGGGCACCGCCGGAAACGCCGGGGAGCCGCGCGGCCGATACTGGCTGCGTGGCAAAGAACAACAAGCGGCGCGAGCGCGCCGCCCCCGAGCCCGTCGTCGCGCAGGTCGACGGCGGACTCGCCGAGCTCATACCCGACCGGGACCGCCCGCGCGGCTGGACCCTGCTCATCGACGGCGCCCCGCAGTCCCACGTGGACCTGGACGACCCGTCCCACCTCGACTTCGCGTACCAGCGCAGGCTCGGCCACGTCATCGACCTGACCGCCCCGCCGGGACAGCCCGTGACCGTCCTGCACCTGGGTGGCGGCGCCTTCACCCTCGCCCGCTACGCCGCCGCCACCCGGCCGCGCTCCACCCAGCAGATCGTGGAGCTGGACGCGGCGCTCGTCCAACTGGTGCGCAGGGAACTCCCGCTGGACGCCCAGGCCCGGATCCGCGTCCGCTCGCTCGATGCCCGCGCCGGCCTCGGCAAGGTGCCGGACGGCTGGGCGGACCTGGTCGTCGCGGACGTGTTCGGCGGCGCGCGTACGCCCGGACACCTCACCAGCGCCGAATTCCTCGCCGACGTACGCAGGGCGCTCAAGCCCGGCGGCTTCTACGCGGCCAATCTCGCGGACGGACCGCCGCTCGCGTACCTGCGCGGCCAGATCGCGACCGCGGGCACCGTCTGGCCCGAACTGGCCCTGGCCGCCGACCCGGCCGTGCTGCGCGGCCGCCGCTTCGGGAACGCGGTGCTGCTGGCCTCGGAGCGCACGCTGCCCGTCGCCGAATGGACCCGGCGCGTCGCGACCGACCCGCATCCCGGGCGGGTGGAACACGGCCGGGGACTGGCCGACTTCACCGGGGGCGCCGCCGCCGTCACCGACGCGAGCGCGCGGCCCTCACCGGAACCGCCGGCGTCCGCCTTCCAGTAGGGCCTTGCCGGCCGGGAGACTTCCGGCAGTGAGGTCAGGTCAGGACTTCACGATCTCGACCGTCGGCGCGTGGTGGTGCCAGGTGCAGAAGACCGAGACGCTCGCCGCGCCCCCCGTGAACTCGACCCGGATCCAGTTCGGGTCCTTCCAGACCTGCATCGACCAGCCGGTCGCCGGCGTCGCCGAGACCAGTGAGGCGGAGGTCTTCCCCAGGTCGAACGTGACCCGGCCGCCGTCGGTGCTGTAGCTCTTGACCTGGCCGTCGTTCGCGGGCGCCGGGGGCTGCGCGCGGGAGGCCGGCGGGCTGCCCGGACCGTCCGGCGTACGGCTCGGGGGAGGGGCGCTCCGGCCGGCCGGGGTTCCGGCGGGCGACTGGGAACGCTCCGGTGACCGGGACGGCTTCGCGTCGTCCCCCGCGGCCGCCGGGCGGCGCGTCGACGACGCCTGCGGCTTCGCGCCCTGCGGGGTGCCGCTGCGCGCGGGCAGGTCGGTGGGGACCGGGAGCGCCTGCGGAGGGTCGTACGCCGTCCCCGACATCACCGTGTGCACGCCCCACCAGGACAGCGTGACCGCCGCGCCCGTGGCGAGCGACCACGCGACCGCGTGTACGAATCCTCGTTGCATCCGGGCCATACTGCACCACCCGTCCCACACCGTCCCAGCGGGACCGGCATCACCCGTATGGCGTACGGTGCCGCCCATGGCAAGTGTGCTCGTGGTCGAGGACGACCAGTTCGTACGTTCCGCCCTCATCCGGCACCTGACCGAAGCCGCCCACACGGTGCGCAGCGTCGGCACGGCACTCGAGGCGCTGCGCGAGGTCGCACACTTCCGCTTCGACGTGGTCGTGCTCGACCTCGGTCTGCCCGACCTCGACGGGTCGGAGGCGCTCAAGATGCTGCGCGGCATCACCGACGTGCCCGTGATCATCGCCACCGCGCGCGACGACGAGGCGGAGATCGTCCGGCTGCTCAACGACGGCGCCGACGACTACCTCGTCAAGCCGTTCTCCGTCGAGCACTTGTCCGCCCGCATGGCCGCCGTGCTGCGGCGCGCCCGCTCCGCCGCGGGGGCCGAGCCGCCGTCCCGGGTGCTCCGGGTCGGCGGTCTGTCCATCGACCCGCTGCGCAGGCAGGCGGAGCTGGACGGCGGGCGGCTCGACCTGACCCGCCGCGAGTTCGACCTGCTGGCGTTCCTCGCGGGGCGGCCCGGAGTCGTCGTACCGCGCAAGGAACTGCTCGCCGAGGTGTGGCAGCAGAGCTACGGCGACGACCAGACCATCGACGTGCACCTGTCGTGGCTGCGCCGCAAGCTCGGTGAGACGGCGGCCAGCCCCCGCTATCTGCACACCCTGCGCGGCGTCGGCGTGAAGCTGGAGCCGCCGCGATGAGATGGGCGCTGGTCAAGGTGAGCCTGGCCGTCACGGCGATGGTCGTGGTGGCCTTCGCCGTACCGCTCGGACTCGTCATCAAGGAGATGGCCCGCGACCGGGCCTTCTCCAACGCCGAACGGTGGGCCGCCACCATCGGCCCCACCCTCTCCATCACCACCGACCGCGACTCGCTCGACCGGGCCGTGCAGACCACCGAGGTCGGCATCGAGGGCCGCATGGCGGTGCACGTCCCGGCCTCCGGCGAAGCGGGTGGTCAGCCGCTGGAGATCGGGCGGCGGCGGGCGGCGCAGCGCGACCTGGAGACCACGCGGGAGATCGGCCGCGCCTCGATCTCGGAGGTGCCGGGCGGCTTCGCGCTGCTCCAGCCCACCGCGGTCGCCAGCGGGAAGATCGCCGTCGTCGAGGTCTTCGTGCCCGAGGACGACGTCAGCAACGGCGTGGCCACGGCGTGGCTCGTGCTGGCAGGGGTCGGGATCGCCCTGATCGTGGGCTCGGTGGCGGTCGCGGACCGGCTCGGGGTACGGATGGTCCAGCCCGCCCAGCGGCTCGCGGGCGCGGCGCACGACCTGGGCGAGGGCAGGCTCGGCGTACGGGTGCCGGAGGAGGGGCCGACCGAACTGCGGTCCGCCGCCGTCGCGTTCAACTCCATGGCCGACCAGGTGGTCCAGCTCCTCGCCAACGAGCGGGAACTGGCCGCCGACCTCTCCCACCGGCTGCGCACCCCGCTGACGGTGCTGCGCCTGAACGCCGCGTCGCTGGGCGAGGGCCCGGCCGCCGAGCAGACCAGGGCGGCGGTCGAGCAGCTCGAGCGCGAGGTCGACACGATCATCCGTACGGCGCGCGACCAGCGGTCCCAGACGCAGGGAGCCGCCGGCCACGGGCCCGGTGCGGGCTGCGACGTCTCCGAAGTCGTGCGCGAACGCATGGACTTCTGGTCGGCGCTGGCGGAGGACGAGGGCAGGAAGGTGCGGCTCGCGGGCGTGGAGCGGCCGGTCCGCATCCCGGTCGCCCGCCCCGAACTGGCCGCAGCGCTGGACGCGTTGCTGGGCAACGTCTTCCGGCACACCCCGGTGGGCACGGCGTTCTCGGTGGACGTGCACAACGGCGAGGACGCCGTCATCGTCCTCGTCTCGGACGCGGGCCCCGGCATCGCCGACCCGGAGGCGGCGCTGGTGCGCGGCAACAGCGGCGGCAGGGACGGGTCCACCGGCCTCGGCCTGGACATCGTGCGGCGCGTCGCGGAGTCCACGGGCGGCGACGTGCGCATCGGGCACTCGGTGCTCGGCGGTACGGAGGTCCGCATCTGGATCGGGCTCGGGCTCGACGGGCGGCGCGCGGCGGGGGACCGGAGCGGTCACCGGCTGGGGCGGCGCAAGCGGGCGGGCGCGGCGCCCCGGCGCGTTTTCGACGTGAAGCTTTAACTGGCTCCCATGCCTTCCTTAACGGCGCCCTAAGATCCGCAAGGCCCGTGCCGAACCGGTCATTTGTCCGTTTCCCGCTCGCTAGCGTGCTGCCGCACCCCTACGGCGTGACTTCCGCGCCGTAACCCCCGGGGCCGTCCCCCCGGGGGTTCCCGTAACGCAGAGGCAGGCACGTGATGAGCGGTACGACGCACCGGCGCAGGACGAGCGGCAGGACCAAGGCGCTCGGCGCGGTCGTCGCGGCGGCGGTCGCCGGAGGTGCGGCGTTCGCGTTCACCGGGACGGCGCAGGCCGCCTCGGTCGGCGCGGCCTACACCCGGACCAGCGGCTGGAGCGGCGGCTACACCGGCCAGTACGTCGTCACCAACGAGAGCGGCAGGGCCCGCGCGGACTGGACGCTCGAATTCGACCTGCCGGCGGGCACGAGGATCGGCTCCCTGTGGAACGCCGAGCACACGGTCGACGGCCGGCACGTGACGGTCAGGCCGGCGAGCTGGAACAAGGACCTGGCGCCCGGCGCGTCGGTGACCGTCGGCTTCGTCGCCTCGGCCGACGGCCGCGGCGAGGCCGGCGACCCCACCGGCTGCCTGATCGACGACGTGAAGTGCTCGGTCGACCCCGGCGCCACCCCGCGGCCGAGCGGGCGCCCGACCGAGAACCCCGGGCCCACCGGCTCCGCGACTCCCTCGCAGCGGCCGACGTCGCCCGCCCCGACGACCGCACGCCCGACGACCGCACGCCCGACGACCGCGGCGCCGACGACCGCCGCACCGACCACGCCGGCTCCCACGACCGCGCCGCCGACGGCCGCGGGCGCGCGGTTCGCCCCGTACGTCGACACGTCCCTCCACCCGGCGTACGACCTGGTGGACACGGCCGCCCGGACCGGTGTGAAGGAGTTCAACCTGGCCTTCATCACCTCGGGCGGCGGCTGCGCGCCGCTGTGGGGCGGCGTGACGGAGCTGACGGGCGACAAGGTCGCCGGGCAGATCGGGGCGCTGCGCGCCAAGGGCGGCGACGTGCGGGTGTCGTTCGGCGGCGCGGCGGGGCGTGAGCTGGCGCTGAACTGCGCCTCGGCCGACGAGCTGGCGGCGGCGTACGGCAAGGTCGTGGACGCGTACAGGCTCACCAAGGTCGACTTCGACGTCGAGGGCGCGGCGCTCCCGGACACCGCCGCGAACACCCGGCGGGCGAAGGCGATCGCGCAGCTCCAGAAAAAGCACCCCGGCCTCGACGTGTCGTTCACGCTGCCGGTCATGCCCGAGGGGCTGACCCAGCCCGGGGTCGACCTGCTCGCCGACGCCCGGAAGAACGGCGTGCGGATCAGCGCGGTCAACATCATGGCGATGGACTACGGACCGTCGTACAGCGGCGACATGGGGACGTACGCGGTCCAGGCGGCGACGGCGACGCAGGCCCAGCTCAAGGGCGTGCTCGGCCTCTCGGACGCGGCGGCATGGAAGACGGTCGCCGTCACGCCCATGATCGGGGTGAACGACGTCACCACGGAGATCTTCACCGTCGGCGACGCGACGCAGCTGGTGGAGTTCGCCCGCGAGAAGGGGATCCGCTGGCTGTCCATGTGGTCCTCGACCCGCGACAAGCAGTGCCCGGGCGGGGCGAGGGACACGGCGGACGCGACGTGCAGCTCCGTCCTCCAGGAGCCGCTCGCCTTCACGAAGGCGTTCGCGACGTACAAATGACGGCGGCGGCGCCTCCCCGCGACCACCGGCCCCGCGAGACCGCCACCCCCCGGGCGCGCCCCCGCCGGATCCCCACCCGGCCGGGGCGCGCCGCCCCTTCGCCGGCCGCCGCACGGACGGTCGACGAGATGTTGCCGCCCCGGCGGCCCGCGGTGAGGCTGAGCGGGACGGCACCGGGCCCCGGTGTGCGCGGGCGGACCGCGCCGGCCCGGCCGTGCCGAAGGAGCGAACGCCATGAGGGTCATGCTGCACGCCCACATCGACACCGAGGCCGGCAACGAGGCCATCCGCAACGGCACGTTGCCGCAGATGATGAGCAAGGTTACGGAGCAGCTCAAGCCCGAGGCCGCGTACTTCTTCCCCAGCATGGGGCGGCGGTCCTGCATGTTCTTCTTCGACATGCAGGACAGCTCGCAGCTGCCTCCCGTGGCGGAGACGTTCTTCATGGAACTCGGCGCGGAGGTCGAGATCCTGCCGGTGATGAACGGCGACGACCTCAAGAAGGGTCTGGAGACCCTGGCCTCCCGGGGCAACGGCTGACCCGCCCCGGGCGGGCGGTCGTACGGCACTATCCGGCGACGTTCGCGTAGACGCGCGTCGCGAACTCGGCGATCTGCTCGTCGCTGAGGTTCTTCGCCAGGTTGGCCTCGGTGATCATTCCGACCAGCTGGTGGCCGCCCTGGACGTCGATGACCGGCAGGCGCTTGATCTGGTGCGTCTCCATGCTCTCGAGCGCCTGGTTGGCGTCCGCGTCGGCGTCGATCCAGTGCACGTGTCCGCCCAGCGTGCCGGCCTGGACCGTGGCCGGGTCGACGCCCTCGGCGCAGCACTTCACGACGATGTCGCGGTCGGTGATCAGGCCGGTCAGCCTGTTGTCGTCGCCGCAGATGGGCAGACAGCCGACGTTGAGGTCGCGCATCATCTGTGCCGCGTCGAACAGCGACTGGTGCGCGCCGACGCACTGCACGCCGCTCGTCATGATGTCGCGCGCCTTGAGCTGCTTGTTCGTAGCCATGATCGTGTGTCCTCCCGCGCTCGGAACGTTCTTCTCTCCTCCATTCGATGACAACACGGATGGCTTATGGGCGCCGCTCAGGAGCCGGAGGCCACGGCGTAGTCGCCGAAGCCGACCCAGTCGAGCGTGACGCAGGGTTCGTCGCCCAGGACCCAGGCGTCGTGGCCGGGCGCGATGGCGATGAAGTCGCCCGGTCCGGCTTCGCCGCTCTCGCCGTCGTCCATGACGATCTTCATCCGGCCGCTGACGACGTAGCCGACGTGGGACGCCTGGCAGCTGTCGGTGCCGGCGATGGGCTTGACGTGCTTGGTCCACTGCCAGCCCGGCTCGAAGACCGCGCGGCCCACCGGGCCCCGGTCGGTGTTGAGCAGGTCAAGCCGTCCTTTGCCGTCCTCGAACGGCCGCGTCTCGTCCGCGGAGTCGAAGTTCCTGCATACCACCACGGTCATGATCGTCCGCCTTCCGGTGATCGCACAGCGTTCCCCGAGTCCTCTTCCAGGCTACGCGCCGAGGTGCCCTCCGGTCGGCCGGTCACTCCTCGGAGGCACTGTCCTGGAGGAAGCGCTCCACTTCGTTGGCGACACCCGAGCGCGCGGTCGACGTGCGGGGGCCGGCGCCGGTGGAGCCCTCGTGGACCCCGAGCCCGCCGACCCACACGTACCCGAACGACGGTTCCTCGTCGATCTTGGGGCTGATCTGGATGCTCATGTCCTTGAGGCGGGCGGACGAGGCCGCGACGTAGAGCGTGGCCGTCACCCGGCGCTGCGGATAGAGGTTGAAGTCGTGGATTGCGTCGGCGGCGTACTCGTCGACGAAGGCGCCGTGACCCGCACGCCCCACGCGCACCTCGTAGTGCTCGGGATGCGAGTTGAAATCGATCGAGAAGAACGTGGAGCCGCGGTTCTCGAAGGTGACGTGGAAGCCGACGTACGTCATGCCCTTGGCGTCGTCATGCCGGCCTCGCGGCGGCACGGCCTTCTTGATGCCGTGCACGCGCACGCGTAACCCGGCCCACTCCCCGGACTGGTACTCCTGCCAGTCCCCCACCACGTTCGGCACGTCCATGTCCCACCCCTTCGGCTGACGAAAGCCTAGAGCGAACGGTGATCACAGCACAGACCGCCCGACACCGGGCGGAGGGTCCGAGTCCGCATAAATGCTGCGTAGCCGCGGTGACCGGGGGCACCAGATGCCAGGTCAAGCCGTGGACTGAGAGACCATCACCGGAAGTGGGGATGCATGTTCGGGTTACGCGAAGGACTCAGGGCAGGAGCCGTCGGCGTGGCGGGAGCCGTCGCCTGTACGGCGCTGGTGGCGTGCGGGAGCGACGGCTCGGACCCGGGCGGCAAGGCGGCCGGCGACGAGAAGGCCGCGAAGAAGAGCCCCGGAGCCCGGGAGGACGGAACGGCGGCCGTCCGTACGGCGTACGAGAGGACCGCCGAGGCCGAGACGGCGCGCATGACGCTGACCACGCGGACCTCCGCCGAGGGCCGGACCGTGTCAGCGAACGGCCGGGGAGTCATCGACCTCGCCGAGGGCGACAGCGAGATGACCCTCACCGCCGACGGGCAGAAGATCGAGCAGCGGGTCGTCGACGGCGTCCTCTACCAGAAGCTGCCCAAGGACCAGCAGGCGAAGGTGCCGGGCAAGAAGCCCTGGATCAAGATCGACCTCAAGAAGGCCGCCCGGCAGAGCGGCGGCGGCTCCTCGCAGGCCAACGACCCGGCCGAGTCCGCCGGGTTCGCCAGGGGCGTCACCGACAAGGACGTCAAGAAGCTCGGCACAGAGCAGGTCGGCGGCACGAACACGACGCGCTACCGCGTCACCGTCGACGTCGACAAGCTCGCCGGTTCCGGCGACCGCGCCAAGGCCGAACAGCTGAAGAAGCAGCTCGGCCCGACGCTGCCGATGGACGTCTGGCTGGACGACGACGGGCGCATCCGCCGTCAGCAGATCGACATGCAGGTGAAGGCGCCCGAGGGTGCGCAGTCCGGCGGCCCGCAGAAGGCCGAGGTCCGGACCGTCGTCGAGTTCAGCGACTTCGGCGCCGAACTGGACGCCGAGGCCCCGCCGGCCGACCGGACCGCCGACATGACGGGCAGGGCGGCGCAGCAGCGGTAGTCCGCCGCTCTCCCGGCCCGGACAGCCCCCGCGCCCGCCGGGGATCCGCCTCCCGACCGGCGGGACGGGCGGACCCCGGCGGCGCCGGTCACCGGCCCCCGCTCACTCCTCCAGCACGGGATAGGGCAGTGCGCCCGTCCTGGCGACCCGGGAGTACCACCGCGCGCTGGCCTTCGGAGTGCGCTTCTGCGTCTCGTAGTCGACGTACACCGCCCCGAACCGCTTGCTGTAGCCGTACGCCCACTCGAAGTTGTCCATCAGCGACCACAGGAAGTACCCGCGCACGTCCGCGCCGTCCCGCATCGCCCGGCGCACCGCCGCCAGGTGGCCGTGCAGGTAGCGGATGCGGTCCGGGTCGTGGACCGCGCCGTCGTCGCCCGGCTTGTCGTCGTACGCCGCGCCGTTCTCGGTGACCATCAGCGCGACCCCGGGCGCCTCCTCGGCGTACCGCGTCAGCAGGTCGTACAGGCCGGTCGGGTCCACCGACCAGTCCATCGCCGTCAGTTCGCCCGGCGGCTGGTGGAAGGCCACCGTCTCCGATCCCGGCCAGGGGGAGTGGTCGCTGGCGCCGTGGCCGTCGTGGCGGGAGCCGTCGCCGCCGGCCGGCGCCGAGACGACCGCGGGCGCGTAGTAGTTGACGCCGAGGAAGTCGACCGGCGCACCCGCCGTCGCCGGGTCCCCGTCCTGTACGAACGACCAGTCCGTCAGGTGCGCGGTGTCGGCCAGCAGGTCGGCCGGGTAGGCGCCCCGCAGCATCGGGCCCGTGAAGATGCGGGTCGCCAGGGCGTCGATGCGGCGCTGCGCGTCCAGGTCCTCCGCCGACCGCGTCAGCGGCCTGACCGCACTCGGGTTGAGGCTCACGCCGATCCTCGCCCGCCCCGGCAGGGCGGCCCTCAGCGCCTGCACGCCCAGGCCGTGCGCCAGGTTCAGGTGGTGGGCGGCGCGCAGGGCGGCCACCGGGTCGGTACGGCCGGGGGCGTGCACGCCGGACCCGTACCCCAGGAACGCACTGCACCAGGGCTCGTTGAGGGTGGTCCACAGCTCCACGCGGTCACCCAGGGCGTCGGCGACGAGCCCCGCGTACTCCGCGAAGCGGTGGGCGGTGTCCCGCTCCGGCCACCCGCCCGCGTCCTCCAGCTCCTGCGGCAGGTCCCAGTGGTACAGGGTGAGGCTGGGCGTGATGCCGGCGGACAGCAGCTCGTCCGTCAGCGCGCGGTAGAAGTCGAGGCCGCGCCCGACGGCCGGTCCCCGGCCGGTCGGCTGGACGCGGGGCCACGACACCGAGAACCGATACGCGTTCAGCCCCAGGTCCGCCATCATCCGTACGTCGTCCCGCATGCGGTGGTAGTGGTCGACCGCCACGTCGCCCGTGTCGCCGTCCCGCACCTTCCCCGGCGTACGGCTGAAGGTGTCCCAGATCGACGGGGTGCGGCCGTCCTCGCGCACGGCGCCCTCGATCTGGTAGGCGGCGGTCGCCGAGCCCCACAGGAATCCGGGCGGAAAGCTGTCGGTGCCTTCGGTCATGGAAGCACTCCTGGTGGTGGGAGGAAGGTGTGAGAACCCGGGCGTCAGCCCTTGACCGCGCCCTGCATGATCCCGCCGACGATCTGCCGTCCGAAGAGCAGGAAGGCCAGCAGCAGCGGCAGCGTGCCCAGCAGAGCGCCGGCCATGACGACCGACTGGTCGGGCACGAAGCCCTGACCGAGGTTGGCGAGCGCCACCTGCACGGTCGGGTTGTCCTGCGTCAGCGCGATGACGGGCCAGAAGAAGTCGTTCCACGCGGCCACGAAGGTGAGCATGCCCAGCACCGCCATCGCGGGCCTGGCGGCGGGGAACACGATGTGCCAGATGATCCGCAGGCTGCTCGCGCCGTCGACCCGCGCCGCCTCGACCAGCTCGCTGGGCAGCGCCTGCGTCAGGTACTGGCGCATGAAGAAGACCCCGAAGGCGCTGACGAGAGTCGGCAGGATGACGGCCTGGAGCTGATCGGTCCACTCCAGCTCGGCCACCGTCATGAACAGGGGTACGACGCTGAGCTGCGGCGGCACCATCATCGTCGCCACGACCAGCAGCATCAGCACGTTCTTGAACCGGAAGCGCAGCTTGGCGAAGGCGAAGCCGGCGAGGGTCGAGAAGAGCACCGTGCCCAGGGCGACGGTCCCGGCCACCACCGCCGTGTTCAGCAGGGCCAGCCCCATGTTCGCGTCGGTCCACGCCGTCTGGAGGTTCTTGAGGAGGTTCCCGCCGAACCAGAACGGCGGCGGCGTCTGGGACAGCCGGGTGTTGTTGCGGGAGGCCGCGATCGCCGTCCACACGAGCGGGAACAGCGACCCGACCGTGAAGACGACGAGGACGGCGTACGTGACGGGGCCGCCGTGGAGGTGGCGCCCGGCCCGGGCGCGCAGCACCGGCTGCCTCGGTTGGGTCGGCTTCATCAGCTCTTCCTCAGGCGGCGCGTGACCAGCAGGTGGATGCCCGCCACGATCAGCAGGATCAGGAACATCGCCCAGGCGATCGCGGAGGCGCGCCCGAGGTGGAAGTTGAACCAGCCCTGTTCGTACAGGTAGAGACCGAGGGTCTGGAACTGGTGGGACGCCCCGCCCTTCTGGCCGCCCGCCCCGCCGAACAGCAGCGGTTCGCCGAACAGCTGCGTCGCGCCGATCGTCGACACCACGACCGTGAAGAGGATCGTCGGCCGCAGCGAGGGGATGGTGACGTGCAGGAACTGCTGCCACCGGGTGGCGCCGTCCAGCGCCGCCGACTCGTACAGGTCGTTCGGCACAGCCTGCATCGCGGCCAGATAGATCAGCGCGTTGTACCCGGTCCAGCGCCAGATGACGATGGTCGACACCGCGATCTGGGACGACAGCGTCCCGCTCTGCCAGTCGACCTTCCCGAGCCCCACCGCGTCGAGCGCCCAGTTGATCATCCCGTAGTCGCGCCCGAACAACAGCACGAAAACGAGCGTCGCGGCCGCCACCGACGTGGCGTACGGCGTGAGGATCGCGACCCGGAAGAAGGCCGAGGCGCGCAGCCGGTAGTTGAGCAGGTGCGCGATGCCCAGCGCCATCAGCAACTGGGGCACCGTCGAGAGGATCCCGATGGTGAAGGTGTTGCGCAGCGCGTTCCAGAAGAACTCGTCCTGCAGGAGCCGCGTGTAGTTGTGCAGCCCCACCCACTCCATGTCGTTCGGCGCCGACAGCGACACACGGTGCAGCGACGACCAGCCCGTGTAGAGGAGGGGGAAGACCCCGAAGGCCGCGAAGAAGAGGAAGAAGGGGGCGACGAAGGCGTACGGGCTGTACTTCGTGTCCCAGCGGTAGCGCCTGCTGCGCCACACCCGCCGGCGGTCGTCGGCCCGCGGCGGTGCGACGGCCGCCGACGGCGGGTCGCCGGCCGGGACCGCGTCCCCCGAGGAGGGGGACGCGGCCGGACCGGCCTGGTCGGTGTACGGACGCATCAGCCGTCCACCGCGTTGTCGATCTCCTTCAGGGCCGCCTTCCAGCCCTCCTGCGGGCTCTTGCCCTGCTGCTCCACCTGGAGGATGCCGACGTCACCGAAGGCGGTGCCGATCTGCTGGTCCTTCGGGCCGATCACCAGCGTGGGGATGCCCTGGGCGGCCTCGGCGAAGAGCCGGCCGGTCGGGGCGTCGCCGAAGTACGGGTTCTTGGCCGACGAGACCACGTCCATCTCGTACGCCGGCGGGGTCGAGGGGAAGCTCGCCTGCTTGTCGAAGAGCTTCGCCTGCTGTTCGGGTGCGGTCAGCCAGGCCGCCAGCTTGACCGCCTCGGCCTTGTTCTTGCCGGCCTTCGGCACGCCGATGAAGGAGCCGCCCCAGTTGGCCGGCTTGGGGGCCGCGGCGACGTCCCACTTGTCCTCGCCCGCCGCGCCCGCCTTCTCCTTGATGTACCCGAGCATCCACGGCGGGCAGGAGACGGTGGCGAAGGAGCCGTTGGCGTACGCCTGGTCCCACGCCTTGTCGAACTGCTTGAGCTTGGCGGTCAGTCCGCCCTCCGCGGCCTGCATGGCCAGGTCCCAGGCCGTCTTCACGGCCGGGCTGTCCTTGTGGATCAGCTCGCCCTCGGCGTTGTAGAACCGCTCCGCGTACCCGTTGTTGACGGCGGCGAAGAGGCCGGCCGCCGAGTCGGTGAAGGTGGTGCCCTTCGGCCCGTTCTTCTTGTACCTCTTGCCCGCGTCGACGTACTTCTGCCAGTCGCCCGCCCAGAGCTTGCCCACAGCCTCGCGGTCGGTCGGCAGCCCCGCCTTCTCGAAGAGGTCCTTGCGGTAACACAGGCCCATCGGACCGATGTCGGTGCCGAGCGCGACGGTCCGCCCGTCCTTGGTGGACCCCTGCGCCCACTTCCAGTCGAGCCAGTTCGCCTTGTCGACGCCGGGCGCCTTCGACAGGTCCTCGAACTTGTCGGCCTGCGTCGTGACGATCTCGTTGATGTTCCCGACCTCTATGGCCTGGATGTCCTGGAGTCCGCTGTTCGCCGCGAGGTGGGTGAGCAGCTCCGGGTAGTACGTGTCGTTGCGCTCGGTCACGTCCTCCTTGATGACGATCTCCGGGTGCAGCTTCATGTACTCGTCGTAGAGCCCGGCCTGCTTGTAGCCGAAGACGCCGAAGGTGCCGATCTCGATCGTGGTCTTCCCCCGGGCGTCCCTCGTACCGCCGCCGGAGCCGCCCGTTCCCTCGTCGCTGTCCTCGGCGCAGCCGCCGAGGAGGCCCGCGCCGAGTGCGACGACGGCGGCGACGACCACCGCTCTGCGACGCGTTCGGGTACTGGTGCGCATTGCGTCCTCCTTTGCCCTGACGTGCCGACCCCCCGGCCAACTGTGCTGGTACGGCCCGCAGTTGCGGCTTCGGTCCGGGCGGGGAACGTGCGGGACGTGTATGAGTCAGGTACGGTGGGAGCGCTCCCATGTGTGATGTGTTGAAGGTTCGCGGCTCCCCGCGGGGGTGTCAAGGTTCCGGACGGCGGATTTCTTGTCCGAGACCGCCATGAGATATTGCGCAGCGCCGGACGGCGACCGGACGGGGTCCGGACGGGGCACAGTTTGGGGAGGTCGGGACATGGTGACGCACGGAATCCGGGGCCCGGGGGGCCGCAGGGGCGGGCGGCCGACCCTGGAGGAGGTGGCCGCGCGCGCGGGTGTCGGCCGGGGCACCGTCTCGCGGGTGGTCAACGGCTCCCCGCGGGTCAGCGAGGAGACCCGCGCCGCCGTGGAGGCCGCCGTCCACGAGCTGGGGTACGTACCGAACCGCGCGGCCCGCGCCCTGGCCGCCAACCGGACGGACGCCATCGCGCTCGTCGTCCCGGAGGTCGAGTCCCGCTTCTTCGCCGAGCCCTACTTCTCCGACATCGTGCGCGGCGTCGGCGCCGCGCTCGACAGCACCGAGATGCAGCTGCTGCTCACCATCGTCGGCAACGACCGCGAGCGCAGCCGCCTGGCCCACTACCTCGCCGGCAACCGGGTCGACGGCGTGCTGCTCGTCTCCGTACGCGCCGACGACCCGCTGCCGGAGCTGCTGGTGCCGCTCGGCATCCCGGCGGTCATCAGCGGCCGCAGATCCGAACGCGAGCCGCTCCCGTGGGTCGACGCGGACAACGTGTCGGGCGCCCGCGCCGCCGTCGACCACCTCATATCCCGCGGCCGCCGCGCGATAGCCACCATCACCGGCCGGCTCGACATGTACAGCGCCCAGTGCCGGCTCGACGGCTACCGCCAGGCCCTGGCCGGGGCCGGCCTCGACGCCGACGAGCGGCTGGTCGCCCCCGCCGACTTCACCGAAGAGGGGGGCCGCCGCGCCATGACGGACCTCCTCGACCGCTGCCCCGGCCTCGACGCCGTCTTCGCCGCGTCCGACGTGATGGCGGCGGGCGCCCGCCAGGTCCTGCGGGAGCGGGGCCGCAGCGTTCCCGGCGACGTGGCGCTGGTCGGCTTCGACGACTCGGCCATCGCCCGCCACATGGACCCGCCCCTGACCAGCGTCCGGCAGCCGATAGAGGAGATGGGGCGGGAGATGACCCGCGTCCTGCTCGCGGAGATCGAAGACCGGCGGCCGACCGGGACGCGCAAGGCCGGCCGGCCGCAGATCATGCTGCCCACCGAACTGGTCGGCCGGGCTTCCTCGTGATCAGAGCGCTGGGTGGGCGTTCTTCAGCAGCTCCTGGAACTGCGCGGAGAACCACGCCCCGGAGAGCGGCGCGTTCGGCAGCGCTCCCGACATGTTGTTGTTGTTCCGCGGGTTGCCGGTGTACGTCGGGTCGCACATCCGGTCGAAGCCCTTGCCCTCGTCGTTCGGGATCGCCTTGCTGGCGCCGTCCGACTCGCCCGGCGGCTTCATCCACACGTACGCGTCGATGCCCGCGGCGGGAGCGGCCTTGGGACGCTCCCCGAGACCGGCCCCCGACTGGTTGCACCAGTTGCCGAGGTGGATGCGCCGGTCGTAGCGGCCGCCGTTGACGTACGTGTCGACGCTGGTCGTCGCGCCGGGGCCGGACGGCCGGGCCGTGCCGCCCCAGCCGTTGCGGGAGGTGTCGATCAGCATGCCGAGGTTCTGGTCGAAGCCGAGCGAGACCAGCTTGGCGCGCATGGCCTGGGCGTACGACAGCTCGTCGGTGTACCGGTTCCAGTCGACCCACTTCGACTGGCGCACGGACACGCCGCCCACCGCGTCCTCGATCTTGAAGTGGTCCTCCTTCAGTGCGCTGTAGTTGGCCGTGTTGACGATGAAGCCGTGCACCTTGGAGACCGTCGAGCCCTCGGCCGTCGCGGCCTGCTTGAACAGCTCGGCCGACGCGCCGAAGTTGTCGTCCCAGCCGAGCCAGCCGTGGTGGCCGGCGTCCACGTAGTTGTAGACGTTGCCGATCGCGCCCAGCTTGTTCAGCGCGTACCCGACGCCCTTGATGTAGTTGCCGTTCGCCTTCATCACGTCGCAGTTGGGCGTGGCGGTCGGGCGCGGGGTCACATTGGTGACCAGGTTGGGCAGCGAGTCGATCTCGACGGTCGTGACGATGCGCAGGCCCGCGTACTTCGGGTCGGCGAGTATCGCGGTGATGGGGTCGATGTACTGCGTCTTGTACTTGTCGATGTCGTTGGGGCCCAGTTCGCCGTTGGAGGCGAGCGCGGCGCAGTCGCGGCCCGGCAGGTTGTAGATCACCAGCTGGACGACGAGCTGGCCGGAGCCCTTCTGCCGCAGCGCCTCGTCGAGGTGGTCGCGCAGGCCCATGCCGTCGCCCACGCCCTCGATCGCGGCCGTGCGGTCCAGCCAGACGCCGGTGGGCTGGTCGGCAACTCGGGAGCCGCCGGGCTCGGCGGCGGCCTTCGCCGACCACTCGGGGTTCACGTAGCCCTTGGCGCCGCTGTACGGGTTGTCGACGCGGCCGGACGGAGGATCGGTGGGACCGGGAGGGTCGGTCGGGCCGCCGGGACCGCCGTTGCAGGTCACCCCGTTCAGCTTGAACGTGGCGGGCACGGCGTTGGCGCCGCTGTACGAGGCGTTGAAGCCGAAGGAGGTGGAGCCGCCGGTGGCCAGCGCGCCGTTGTACGACACGTTCTTGGCGGTGACGGCGGCGCCCGACTGGGTGACGGCGGCATTCCAGTGCTGGGTGACCCGCTGGTTGCCGGCGTACGTCCACTCCAGCGTCCAGGAGCTCAGCGGGTCGCCGGTGTTGGTGACGGTGACGTTGGCGCCGAAGCCGGCGTCCCACTGGTTGGTGACCTTGTAGTCGACGGTGCAGCCGGGAGCGGCCGCCCCCGCCGACGTGGTCAGGGCGGTGGCGGTGGCGCCGGTCGCCGCGAGCAGGGCGCAGGCGGCCAGGAGAGCGGTGCGGCGCCGGGTGGGCGCGGCTGTGGTGGGGTTCATGTCCGGGGGGAACCTCTCAGTCGAGGGCGCGCAGGCGGTCGCGCAGCCCGATGCCGAATGCGGTGGGTGTGCCGTTGTAGTCGCTGATCAGGGCCGGTCCCGAGGAGCAGTTCCAGGTGTTCCAGGTCCAGCCGAGGTAGGACGCGCCACGGGCGTCGAACCAGTCCATGACGCGGTCGACGAAGCCGTGGGCGCAGGTGTTCTCGCCGATCTCGCCCGCCACGAGCGGCAGGCGCGCGGCGACCGGCGCGAGCTGGGCGTCCCAGCAGGTCTCGCTCGCACAGGCGTTGAAGTTGTAGACGTGCCAGGCGGCGGCGACATTGCCCGCCGGGTCGTCGGGCGCGTACTGGAGCCACCTGCTCAGGTCGTTGGCGTACGCGATGCCGCTGACCAGGACGAGGTTCTGGGCGCCGGTGGCCCGCACCGCGTCGAGGAGGTCCTGCATCCCGGCGACCTCGTAGCCGATGCCGGGGCACGTGCCGCCGTCGCGCCAGCAGGCCCACGCCTGCTCCGGTGTGGAGGTGGCCCGGTCGGGATACGGCTCGTTGAAGAGATCGAATACCACCTTCCGGTCGTCCTTGAAGGCATTCGCGACCGAGGTCCAGAAAGCCGGTGTGTATTGCGCGTTCGGCATCGGCTTCTGGCAGCTGGCGTGAATGTCGTGGCAGCCCGCGGAATTCCCGGTGTACTGGCCGTGCGTCCAGTGGAGTTCGACGACCGGGGTCATTCCGTGATCCTCGACGCGACGCACGAAATCACGGACGGCCGCGATGTAGCGGGCACCCGCGTACTCGGGTTTGATGTTGCTCAGGCCGAGCCAGCACTCCTCGTTGAGCGGAATGCGCACGGTGTTGGCGTTCCAGTCGGCGATGGCCCGTACGGACGCGTCGTCGACCGGCCCGTCGAAGATCCCGTGGCCCTGTACGCACATGAACTCGCCGCCGGAGCGGTTGACCCCGAGCAGCCGGCGGGTGGCGCCGTCGCGGTCGACGAGCTTGTTGCCCAGGACGCGCAGCTCGGGCGGTCCGGTGGGATCGGGCGGGTCGGGCGGATCGGTGGGGTCCGGTCCCGGGTCGCCGGGCTGGCCCGTGCCGCACGCCACGCCGTTGAGCCGGAAGGCCGTGGGCGCGGGGCCCGCCGCCGTACGGGAGGCGAGGAATCCGGCGGTGACGCTGCCGCCGGCGGCCAGCGAGCCGTTCCAGCTCTCGTTGGCCGCGGTGACGCCCGTACCCGCCTGGGACCACTTGGCGTTCCAGCCCTGGGTCACCTTCTGCCCGGCGGGCAGGTCGAAGGTGAGGGCCCAGCCGCCCATCGCGGCGCTGTTGTTGGTGACGGTCACGGCCCCCTGGAAGCCGCCGTCCCACTCACTGACGACGGAGTACGCCACCGTGCAGGCGGGACCGGCCGCGGAGGCCGGGGAGGGCGGCGGCAGTGCGACGCCCGACAGGGCGAGCAGCGCGCCGGCCCCCAGAACGTGAAGACGCGGGGGTGGTCGACGTAAGAATGATCGCATTGGAGCGACTCCCTGCTGGTCGGCAGCGCCTTTACGGCACTCGACGAACGGAATCGCTCCCACTGGTTTCATCGGAAGGTAGCGCCAACCAGTGAATTGGGCCAGGGGGCATGGAGAACTTCTGCTGTCGAATTAATTCGACAGTTCGCTCTTGTCTTTTCCCTTGACACACATTGCGCCCCGCTCGACGCTTGGGAGCGCTCCCACTGGTTCAAGACTTGTGCGTTCGACCCACCGCTCAACCACCCCCACGGACATCAGGAGAGCCGAGACGACAGACGACCTCATCCGCTGCCTGCCATGAGCCCCCCGGCATCGCGGCGCGACGCCCGCCGGGGCGGTCCCTCCAGCGGTAGTGCGCTGCGGCGCAGCCTCGATGATCCGCTCCGGGTGCTGGAGCCAGACGCGCTGGCCCCGGGCGGTCACCGCCAGTCCGAAGTCGCTCGGCTCGGGGCGGCCGAGCGCGGCGTACTCCTGGCGCACCCGGTGGACCTCCTGCCGCAGGCCGCGCGACCCGTACTCGCACGCGTCCTCGCCGGTAGCGGCCGTGGCCGCGGACCCGTCCTGGTCCTTCAGCCGCACCTGAGCAGACGGTGCGAGCGCAGTCGTCATCGAGACCGCCGTCGAGGTGCCGCGCCCGGCCCGCGCGACGCAGGAGCGGGCGAATCTGCTGGGCATCTCCGTGGGCGATCTGATCACGCAGATCGAGCGGACGTACTACGACCGCGACGGCCGCCCGGTGGAGACGGCGGACATCACGGTCGCGGACGTGCGGTGGGAGATCGCCTACGAGTTCGGCATCGAGCACCCGGACGGCTGACCCCGGAGGCCCCGGGGCGGCGGCAGTGCCGCATGACGGGGCCGCAACTCGACCTCCGGCGGGGGCGTTTCGGGCACGAAGAAGCCCCGGCCTGTTTTCACAGGTCGGGGCTTGATCGTTCAGGGTGAGTGACGGGACTTGAACCTGATTTTTTGCCCCATCGTGACCTGGGGTTATGCAGGAAAGCAGGACATATTGTCCATTTTCGATGACGCTCGATGTCGCTCGGTGACGTCAAATGCGGTCCGAGGAGGCGGCCTGTTCCCGTGGGAACACCCCTCTGCGGCGGTCCCCTTGGCCCTCGCGGGGTGAGTTGAAAACTCCCCATCCGCAGCGCACGGGATCATGACTACGCCCCCGGCCGTGTCGCAGCCGGGGGCGTAGCGGCCACTCTCCGCGAGCCTGGGGAGCATTGCGGGGAGTGCCGTTCGTGTGGGGGTGTGGCTCGACTGGGGTACCCACACTTTCCCAGATCATGCAGTGTAGGTTTTGCCCTACAGATCTTCGATCATGAACCCGCGAACGTGATCGGGTGCCGCGCTCTGTCCCCCCGCCTGACTGGGTCCTCTCCCGTCGCCGAGCCATCGGGGACCAGATCCGCGCAGCGCGGTTGTACGCGAACTTGACGCAAGAGGACGTGGCGCTCAAAACCGGGATGGACCGGGCGGCGTACAACCGGATCGAGCAGGGGCACGCGTCGCCGTTACTCGACTCGCTGATCCTCATTGCCGACGCGATCGACGTACCGCTCAGCGACCTCGTGCGGCAGTGAGCAGAGCGCCGGCCGCCCGCCTCGGGGGGAAGCGGACGGCCGGAGCTGTCGAGGTGGCCTACTGGGCGGGCTGGCCCGAGCCGGGGCAGTAGTCCGTGCCGGTGCCGCCGGACTGGTGAGGAGTGGTCGGCTGGCCGGACTCCGAGCCGACGCCGGCACCGCACACGGGGCAGTATCCGTAGAGCTGGCCGGGGTCGAATCGGTTAGACGTGGTGCACATATCAGTTCCTCCGGTTGGGAGTGGTGCTGACAGAGGTGGTGCCACCCGCCCCAGGTAGGGCGGGAGTCTTAGACGGCGGGCTGAAGGTCGAAGGCTCGGCCGCCGAGGGACTGCCCGGGACGGGCGTTGTGGTGGAAAAGGCAGAAGGCCCTCGCCCCGCTGTGGAAGATCACGCCGAACCCGGGATTCTGGCTGGCGGAGTCGTAGCCGTAGACCTGTGCGATCTGACGGTTTCGGGAGTTGATGATCGCTGCGGCGAGGTACTCCTGTGCGCGGGCGGGGGTGACCTTGCCTCCCTCGTACAGGTCCGGGTACTGGACCTCAGCCGGCGCGTCGCCCTCCACCGGGATCTCGGGCCCTTCCCACTTGTCGCCGGGGGCCGCAGCCGCGGTGATGCCGAGCCAGAGCTGAGCGCCCGTGGTGAAGGTCACGCGGACCCCGCGCAGGTGCTCGGCGTCGCCGCTCCAGGCGTCCGCGGACTGTACGTCCGGGGCCTTGGCGAGGGCTTCGACGGCGAAAGCGTGGAATGTATCAAGGCGCATATGTGATCATTTCCTTCCGTGGCGGCCGGCCCAGTCTAGGTGGGGCGCGAGTCGCCGCGTGGTGCGGGCGGGAGATGCGCGGGCAGTGCCCGGGGGTAGCTGGTGGGGCGGGTCGCGCCGCTCGCCGGTGCCAGATCTTCGGGCGTGATCGGCGGTCCGTGCCACAGCAGTGTGACCCCGTGCTCTTCGCATCGGGCGCCGACGTCGTCCTCGTCGGGCATCTGGTGGCGGCCCTTGGGGCACTGCGTCATCGCCGTGCCTCGCGTTCGGCTCGGCGCAGGCGTGCGCCCACGGGACAGCCAGACTCGAAGCAGCGAGGGCAGCGGACCGCGTGCTCCAGGACTGCCTTGTACGCCGCGTCGCCCGGCGGTGCCGGTGCGGTCTGCGTCCGGCCTGCGCGCTCGGTCACTGCTCTGCCTCTCTGTCGAGTTCCGCCCAGACGACGTCCCCGTCCGGGGTGCGGTCGTGTCCGTACCGCGGGGCTTGCGCGAGCGCAGTAAGGACGGTGGTGCGGGTGATCGAGGGGAGGTCCTCGGGAAGGTTCGCCTCGACGCGGATGCGGTCGGGTGTCTCGTCGAGCCGGGGCTCACTGCCGGTTGCCGCCGCGAGCATCGCGGCGATGGCCGTGGCCTGGGTCTCGGCGGAACGCATAGCTGTCCCCTTCGTGATCGCTTGATCACCCGTCGTGATGCTGAGTATTCAGCTTCAACCTGATGGGTTAGCTTTGTCAATGTCGAGTACGACCCCCGGAGCTGCCGCATATGCCACGCGAAACGCCTTACCTTCAGGTGGCCGACGCCCTGCGCGCCCGGATCAAAGCGGGCGAGTGGGCCATCGGCGAGAAACTCCCCAGCCGCGCCCGCTTCGCCGAGGAATACGGGGTCGGGCAGTCCGTTGCCCAACGTGCGATGGAGCGGCTCATCATTGAGGGCCTCCTCGAAGGCCGGTCTGGGTCCGGCACCTACGTCCGCCGGCCGCGCGAGCGCCTGCGCATGGTCCGCTCCCGGCACCGCGAGCGCCGCGGCGGGTCGCCCTTCCGTGCGGACATGAAGGAGCAGGGCCGCGCCGGGACTTGGGAGTCCCGCAGCGTCGCCCGCACCCCAGCACCCGAGCACATCGCGGAGCGCCTGGCCATCGAACCCGGTGACCTGTGCGTCGTCACCCGGTACGAGTTCCTCGCCGACGGGCTGCCCGTCCAGCTCTCCGAATCGTGGGAGCCGATGGCCATTACCGACGGGACGCCCATCGTGCTGCCCGAAATGGGACCGCACGCCGGTGCTGGGGTCGTCGAGCGGATGAGGTCCATCGGCGTCGAGATCGACACGGCCGTGGAGATTCCTCGCCCTGCCCGCGCGAGCCAGGAGCAGGCGAACCTCCTCGGCATCTCCGTGGGCGATTTGGTTATGCAGATCGAGCGGACCTACTACGACACCGACGGGCGGCCGGTCGAGACCGCAGACATCGTCGTCCCTGACGTGCGCTGGGAAGTCGCGTACGAGATCGGCATGCAGCGCGACTGACGGTCAGCTCTCCAGCAGCTCCAGCACCGGGGCGGCCATCGTGGCGAACCCGGCGTCGGACAGGTGCACCGAGTCGGAGCCAGCCGCGCCCGTCCCCGCGGACGTGCCCCAGTAGCCGAGCGTCGACCAGTACGGCCACGAGTTGCGGCCGATCTGCCACCAGTCGACGACCGCGGCCCCGTACGTGGCGGCCAGGCTGCGCAGGCGGGACGCGTACTCGGGGTACCGGTAGTTCGCCGTCGTGTGCCGGCCGAGGTGGGGCAGGCCGATAATGATGTCGGTGTCGCCCTGCGAGGTGCCGATGTCCCGGACGCCGCGCAGCCACGCCGCGACGTTGTCGACCCACACGTCGGGTGCCACGTCGGCGGACGCATCGTTCGGTCCGGCGGTGTAGATCGCCAGGTCGCATGGGTAGTTGGTACCGCCGTTCCAGGTGGCGTTGAGCGCGGTCTCGGGCAGCGTGCTGTACGACCCTGACCCGGCGCCCGCCCGCGCGAGGTTGTGCACGATGACGCCGCTGGCGTTCTCGCCGGACACCCCGGCCACCGTGAGGTACTGGCCAGCCACGGTCGTCCCGCAGGTGAGGACGACGCTGTGCGTCCCGGTGGAGAGGCCGGTGATCGTGGTGACCTGGACAGCCGCCGACCCTGCGGGGACGGTCACGGTTACCGGGGCCCCGCCGTCGATGGCGTACGTGAACGATGGGCGGGTGCCGCCGCTGATGGTGTAGATCCGCACCGTGCTGCCGCGCACCGCGAACGTCATCGTGCTGCCCGTGGTCTCGGTGTAGACGCCGGTGATGCCGGGCCCGTACCGGTTGCCGGACAGCGACCAGGTGCCGGTCTGCCCGACGATCGCGCCGACAGCCTGCCACGCGGCGAGCGCCGCGGCGTCGCCCCCGGCGAGGACGGTAGAGGACAGCGAGGAGGACATGAACCCTCCGCCACCGTCGCCGTACTGGCCCTGGAGCGTGGTGCGCACGAGGCCCGGCCAGCTCTTGGTGATCGGGTTCGAGGCGTAGAACCCCTGCGTCGCGGAGCCGCCGAGGGTGACGATGCGGGCCAGGCCGGTGCCGGCCGCCGCCTGTGCGCGGGCCGCCCGCCAGTGCGTGCCCCACCCGTCGGGCACGTACACCCCCTTCAGTGACGGGGCGGCCGCGTCGATCACCATCCCGTACTGCGCCAGGCCCTGCACCAGGGACGACAGGCGCTCACCCTCGGACGTGCCGGACACCGTGCGCTGGGTAACGGGCGCTTGCCCGAACAGGCCGAGGGTGTTCGCCGTCCCGTCTGCGAGCAGGACGTGTTGGCCGCCCGGTCGCTTCACCGCGAGCGTGTCGTCGACGACTTGGAGGGGGCCGTCGACGTTGACGCCCTGGAGCCAGGCTGTGCCCTGCTCGATCGCTGCGACCCGGTTGAGGCAGTTCTGGACGAATCCGTCCAGGTTGGTGACCGCGCCGCCGAGGTCGGTCACGGTCGAGTTCAAGGTGCCGAGCGCGGTCGACGTGGCGAACTTCGCGTCAGCCCATGCCCGGTCGCTGTGCGGGTCGGCGGCCGCCGAGTGCGTGACGATGGCCTGGTCGGTGTACGCCTCGGCGTCGGCGTTCGAGCCGTCCGCACCCGCCGGACCCTGCGGGCCGACCGGACCCGCCGGCCCCGTAGGGCCTGCCGGACCGGGCGGCCCCTGCACGAGGACGTACTCCCCCTCGTCGGCCCCGCCGGGCGTCAGGGCTGCGAGGTCGACCTCCCCCAGCGCGGCAGGCAGCGACACGTAGACGGCGTCGTCGCCCGTCTCGACGCGGTACGTCCACCCCGTCGGCGTGCACCCGACGGCGTCGGTGGCGAGGAGTGTGACAGTCCACTGACCAGCGGCGTCGGGGGTGACGACGACCGTCGTGTTGTCGACGACGACGCCGTGGGTACTGCTGACGACGCGCGTCGGCGTGGGCCGGATGCGGACACGCACAGGATTGCCCGCGCCATCGGCGAGAGTCTGATGACCGGCCAGGGTGACAGTCTGGACACCGGGCGGAAAGGGCATGGTCACACTCCAGTTCGGTTGTACTCATCCACCAGCGGGTGAGCGGGGTCGGGCTCGATACCGGCGTGGTGCATCTGCCGGGCCCACCGGTCGGTGGTCCATGCGAACGCCCGGAGCAGCGACTCCAACCGGGACTGGCGGGAACGGAGCTGGCCGTTCTCCGCATCGACCCTGTCGACCGTGGCTTGCAGCACCTTGAAGTTCTCGGCGGACTGCACGGGCGCGGCCGCAGCCTTGGCCGCCGCCTCGTTCGCTCGCGCCGTGGCCTGTGCCGCCTTCACCGTGGCGCGTGCCACGAAATATCCGCCGCCGCCGAGGACGCTCCCCGCTGCGACGATCAGCGCCGTGATCTCTGCCAGGGTCACGAGCCCTTACCTTTCCGGGCACGCCGCGGCGGTGGGGGCACCGAATGTTCCGGCAGCGTGGCGGCCCACATGATGACCCCGATGTGCGAGGTGAGGTACCACGCGGCGACGAAACCGCCGCGTGCGAAGTCGCCGTTGATGACGGCGAAGAGGTAGGCGGTGGCCCACGCCGATGGGGGGAGGAGAGCGGCGAGGAATCCGAGCCAGTCGCGGCCGATACGGAGGAACGCAGAGAACAGCGTGACGAGCCCGGCAATGATCCATAGCCACGCCCAGGACTCCAGGCCGCACCACTGTGTCAGCAGGTCGAGGCCCTGTGGGTCGGGCTGCGGGATGACGATGAACCCCACCCCGTAGCAGGTCTTGCCGGTGCCGAGGATGGCGAGGAACGTGCCGCGGCGGCCCAGGTGCTGGGTCAGCCACCGGGCCGCCCGGCACATCAGACGCCTGCCGCTGTGCTGGCGCTGTTCTTGTTGCCGACGGCGCGGGCAGCCACGCCCTTCAGCAGCGCTGCGGCGGCGGCCAGGCCGCCTACGCCGACGGACTCCCAGAACGAGGCGGAGAACATCGAGGCGGGGCCGGCCGCCAGGGCGACGGCGCTCGCGCCGCCGAGGAAAGTCCAGATCACGCGCTCGGCGAGATCCTTCGCGTACGTCTTGCCGGTCTTCACGACGGTCTGAGCGTCAGGCAGAGAGTGCATGGACATGAGGTGATCCGTTCTGTGAGGGCCTGGCCCATGGACAGGGTCAGGGGGTCGGGGTGTCGGGCACGTCGAGGCGGACCTCAACGTTCTCGATGGCGGTCGTCAGTTCGCGGACGATGGCCGCGGGGTCCAGGTCGCCGACGTCGGCGGTGAGCTTGGCGACAGCGCCGACGAGCTGGCGGTTGACGGTGGTGAGCGCGCCGACCTGTGCCTTGAGTGCGGACACGTCGCGTGCCGTGGTGCGCAGGTAGTCGTAGGTGTCGCGCGGTTCGTCCTTGCCCTTGTACCGCCAAGGCGCGGCCTCGCGGTTGTCGTACAGGGCCTTGAGCTGCTTGGCCTGCTCGGGTGTCATGTCGTCCTCCTGGGTGGTGGGTCGGGGTGCGCCTGCCTTGGCCCATGCGTAGACCGCATCGCCGGGGCAGGTGGTGGCGTAGCCGTCTCGGTGGCCGCCGAGCCAGGTGCCGGCGGGGCCCTCGGCGCGGCAGTAGTCGATGGCGTCGCGGGCGCCGTGGAGCTGCTCGTCGGTGGGCTTGGTGAGGCCGCTGGAGCCGACGAGCAGGCAGACGGCGTAGTTCTCTTCGTTGAGGCTGGTGTTGCCGTTCGCGCTGTTGCGGCGGCGCAGGCCGCGGCCCTCGTACACGTAGCCGTGGGTGCAGACGAGGAAGCTGTAGCCGATGTCGGACCAGCCGTTGCCGTCCATGTGGGACGCCTGCAACGAGCGGACGTACGCGGCGCACTGGTCGTGCGCTCGGGCGCTGTACGCGGTGCCGAGGTAGTGCAGCTTCACACCCCGGCGGGGGCCGCTGTAGAGAGTCGCGCCGCCGGGGGTGCGGTAGTCGCGGGCGCCCCACTGGGATCGGGTGACGAGTCGCATGGGCTGCTTCTTTCAGATGAGTCGGGCGTAGCGGGGGGTGAGGCCGATGGACCCGCCGCCGCCGAACTTCCCGCCGGTCGTGGCGCCGGCCGTGCGGCGAACTTGGATGCGGATCTTCACCTCGGAGGCGCTGAGGTACGGGCGGAGGTCGATCACCTGCGACGCCTGCTGGTAGGAAAAAGTGGCGGTGACGGTGCCGCTCGCCACGACGGTGCTCACGCCGGCCGCGTCGAAAATCACCTGCCACTCACCGCCCGTATTTACGGCTGACACCTGGTCGCCGAGGAGCAGCAGCGCCAGGGACAGCGACCCGGTGCGCGGAGCGAACACCGTCTCCAGGACCGTGGTGAAACTCGTCGCGTCGTCGAACACCATGCCCCGCAGCGACGAGGCGTAGAACGGCAGCTCGTCCCGCTCCCACCCGGTCCGGCGCAGCGCGGCCACCTGCTCCTCCAGCACCGCGAGGCGCTCCAGCAGGTTGGGTGTCGTGGCGTGCTTGGGCATCAGGCCACCACGCAGTTCAGGCGCACGCGCTCGGGGCCGTGCTGCGCGGTGTTCTCGATGCTGACGATCCGCAGCACCGCGCTCTTGCCCTGCGGCATGCGGGGCTCGGGGTCGATGGCGAACAGGGCCTCGTCGCCCACCGAGTACGAGCCGAATGCCGGGTCGGCGTCGGCCTCCACGGTGAACGACGGCTGCACCTGCGATTGGGCGCGGGCGCGCAAATCAGAGTTCGTGAGCGACTGAAGCTGCGCCACCTCGACAACCCCGTCGTACTTGGTCACGGCCTCCAGCAGCGGCCACCCGGAGGCGAGGAGGTCGGCATCCTGCGTAACGACCTGGAGCGTCGCCTCACCGGAACCGGCGCCGATGCCGCTCATCTCCGTCGCGAGCGCGGTGCCGTCCTCGGGCCATGTGTAGTCGATGATCGACCCGTGGCCGCCGCCCTTGGAGAACACGAGGCCGGACTGGTCGGCGGTGCGGCCGCGTCGGGGGAAGTACGCCTTCGCGCGGCGGTAGCGGGTCGGGGCCTGGTTGTTCGCGGACGATGTCCACCCGACCTCAATGCCGAAGTCGAACCCGTCCTCGGCCGCCGCGAGTTCGCTGATCGCCTTGTAGATCTCCGTCCGCTCCCACCCGTAGTACGTGGCCACCCGCTCGATGCCGTGCGGGGGGTAGGCGAGTGCGTTGATGTCGACGCGGATGTCCCCGCCAGGCTGGCCATGCGCGTACCGCATGAGGGACCAGAACAGGTACTTCTGGTCGGCCCACAGGCGCTGGCCGTTGGGGATCAGGTCGGCGTCGAGGAGTAGGGACGAATCGGTGGAGAGCGTCTGCTTGATGTACCTGTGCTGGTAGTACGACAGGAACTCGCTGGCCTGGATGTCCTTCCCGCCCGGCGCCGGGTCGCGGGTCCACACGATGCCGCCCCACACGATGACGCCGTCCCGGTCCACGTACAGGGCGGTGCGTGCCGGCGTCGAGGCGGTATCTGGGTCCAGCGGCAGCGTCTCGTCGGCGTACGGGATGTGCGCGCGAAGGGTGCCGATGCCGTTCAGCTCGGTGCCGTACGTGACGTCCTTCAGTGGCAGCTCGGCGAGGAGCGTGTCCGTGAGCAGGTCGCAGAACAGGTACGTATACGTGTGCTCGACGCTCGTCTGCGCCCCGAGGAGGCTGCTTCCGGCAAGGTCCATGTCAGGCCCGCCTCGTCAGCTTCATCCACGAGAACCCGTACAGGGTCAGGGTGGGGATAGCGCTGGGGCCGCTCTTGCCCCACGAAAGGGCGTACGTGCCCGCGTTGGTAGTGACGACGAGGCCGCGGAGCAGGATGCCGAGAGCGTCGGTGGCGGAGAGGGTGGAGCCGTAGGTGCGGGCCGCGTCTACGTTGGTGGTGACGGTGCGGACGTCGCCGTCGGTCGTGGTGGCGGAGGCGCCCTGGCCGAGGCCCATCCACCGGCCGGTCGCCCCAGTCGGGACGGTGAAGTCGATGACGATGTCGTGGTCTACGTGGTCGGTGGTCTTGGAGTAGAGCATCCCCTCCATCTCGTAGACGGCATTGGCCTCCAGGGTGAAGGTCAGGTGCGGGTCGTCGACCATGAACGGCGAGGTGCGGTCGGTGTCGACACCCTTGTACTTGAAGATCGCTTTGCCGATGGTGCTCGCGCCGGCGGAGTCGAGCAGGGCGGCCGTGGTTCCGTCGGACTTGCCGTAGACGAACTTGTCGAGGTTCGTCTGGTAGAACACCTGGCCGGGGTGGGGGCGGTTCGGGGTGCTCGACGACGACACGGGCACGATGCCGCCGGCCGCCACGGAGAACTGCCGGACGTCGGTGATGTTTCCCGTGGCCACCGACGTCTGTGACGGGCCGATCGCCAGGTCTGCGAGGATCTGCGAGTTCGGGGGCAGCGACGGGCGGACAGCCGCACCAGCCGAGGCGGCGTACGCCCCTTGGATGATCTCCAGTCGCCACTCGGACACGGCCCCGGCGGTCTCGGCGTCGTAGACGCTCGCGATCACGCAGTCCTTGCGGTACTGCCCGGCGCCGCCGGCGGGTGCGACGGTCAACACGACGTCGGCGTCGTTGGCGCAGATGTACGTGCCCTTGCCGCCGGTGTCGCGGTTGTCGATGAACGCGAACCCGCCGGACACGATCACGGTCATGTTCGGGGTGGCCGCCGCCCGCACCCGCATCTGCTGCTGCTGATACGACGGCTTGATGCCCTGCCGGATGCGCATCGGCGTTGCCTCGTCGGCGAGGAAACCGGGGTAGGCGAGCAGCCCAGTGAGCGCCAGCCGGTCGTTCTGCGCCGGGTACGACCCGGCCTGCATCCACGCCGGGGGATTGATCACAGCCACGGGGTGGCCTCCTTCTCTACAGGCTGGTGTCGCGCCAGGTGACAGTCAGCAGGGACGGTTGGCCAGAGCCGCCGGGCAGCGCACTGCCCCGGTAGGCGATCTCGTTGGAGCCGGGCATGATGAGCGGCCACGCGGACCCCGCGCGCACCCACGAGCGGCGGGGGCTGGTGCCCATGAGGAGCACCGCCCGGGTGCGGGTGTCGATGGTGAGGAACTGGCCCTCTTGCACCGTGGCGTCGATGACGAGCGTCGAGCCGGTGTTGACCTGCTCGACGCTGGGGTTCGCGACCGGGCCGTCCACGCGCAGCACGGGGTAGGCCGGTGCCGTTCCTGCGTTGACCAGGGTCAGGCGGCCGGACGTGCCGGCCGGGCCGTACGAGCGCGGATGCACCAGCGGGTACGTACGACCGGCCGACGGGCTGTACATCGTCGTGGAGGCGGTGTGCTCCTCCAGCCCATACAAATGCGGGTCGGCGCAGTAGATCTCCAGGGCGGCCGTGCCGGTGCGCCACAGGTGCTCGGCGTCGTACGGGACGTGGCGCTTGCGCACCTTGCCGTAGACGAGGGTGTCCTGGTCGAGGAACGCCAACGGTTGCGGCTGGCGCTGCGGCTGCGTCGCCGCGCGCAGGGCGAGGGTGAGGGCGCGCAGTTCGTCGGGAGTGTCGCCGCGCAGGCCGAGACCAATCTGGATGACCCGCGCTCCCGCGTAGTCGGGGCCGGTGTAATCGCCGTGCTGGCCGGGGCGGTCGACGTCCTCGGCCCGGATGTCGGGCAGGTCGTCGAGGCCCTCGATCGCGGTGACGTGGTACCGGTCGCCGGGGCCGAACGTCAGGTTGCCCCACTGGATGCGGCCGAGTCGCTGCTGTGCCACGGGTCATCGCCTCCCTACGAGGCCGCGCCACGACAGGGCGCGGAGAATGCCGTCGGGGGTGGCGTCGCCGCCGGTGAGGTGGAACGTGTTGTACGTGTCGCCTCGCCCGCCGGGTGCGGTGCCCGCGTACGCGGCGGTGAGCGCACCGGCCTGCGGCACGGTGGTCAGGGCCTGGTCGACCGCGCGGGCAGCGGTCAGGGCGGACGTGGCGACGCGGGTCGCTGCGTCCCGGACGCGGCCGCGGGTGGAGAGCAGACCTTGCGAGAGGCCGATGCCGTCCATGACGCCGATGTCTGCGAACGCCCTCGATGGCGACCGCGTCTTGTGGACCTTCTTGACCGCGTCGAGCATGCCGCGGGCGATCCGCTGCATCAGCCGCTCGATCGCCTTCTCCTGCGACTTGAGCCCCTTCACGAGGCCCTGCGCCGCCCGGATACCCGCCCCGTACAGGGCATCGCCGACCGTGGCGCCGGTCTTCTTGGCCGACGCGGCGAGCTGCGCCTGGAGGTCGTTGATGCGCTTGATCTCGGCAGGGGTCGCACGGGCAAGCGCGGCCGCCGTCGCGCCGCCGCCGCCCACCCCCGCCTCACCGATCTGCTCAAGCAGGTCGCTACGGATGCCTTTCTTCCGCAGCTTGGCGATGTTGTCGCCGAACTCCTTGGCCTTCTTGACTGCCTGCTGGAGCCCGACCGTGATGGCGCCGACGCTGTTGATGTCGGCGTGGCCGGTGGTGATGTTGCCCTCGCCGAGGATGCCGCTGCTGATGTCGCTGGCGACCTTGTCGCGCTCCTTGACGAGGTCGGCGAGTTTCTTCTGCGCGGCGGCGAGGCGCTTGATGCTGTGCTCTCGCTGAGTGATCAGCCTGTCCAGGCGTGCGGTGCCCGCCGCGAGGGTCTTTCCGATGCCGCGGCGCACGTTGTCCGGCAGCGCGGCGGTGAGGCTCTTCAGGCGGGTGCGGAGTTTCGCCGTCGTCTCGTTGATGCCCCGGATGAATCCCTCGATCAGCCACCGGCCGGCGGGGGTGAGGATGCGCGCGTCCTTGCGGCGCGGGCCTTTCCAGTCGGGCAATTTGTTGGTGAGCGAGTTGAGGATGCCCTGCACGGACGGGATGCGGGACTGGATGCCGTCGATCAGCCCCTGGATCAGAGAGGCGCCGGCCCCGGCCAGGACGCCGCCGAGGTCGCCGAGCCCGGAGCGGATGGCGCCGGGAAGTTCGGCGATCTTCGCTGCGGCCCTAGACCGCAGTTCGATCATCTTCTGTACGAAGTCGTCCCGGAGTTGGCTTGCCTTGTCGACGGCGGCCTGGCGCAGTTGCGCGAGCTGCTCCCCCGCTTTGATCTTGATCTGTGTCCAGACCTCGCTCAGCTTGCTCCGCAGCTTTTCGCCCAGCTCCATCATCCGTTGGGCTGCTGATCCGAAGTCGCCGCGCATGATGTCGGCGAGGATGCGGACGGACGGGACGATGAACTCGCGGACGAGCGTGGCCAGTCCGGACAGGCTGGCGGACAGGACGCCTGCGAGGAAGGTCGCTACCTCCGTGATGATCGGCATCAGCTCGACGGCGAGGGCGCTGGTTAGCTTGAACCACTCGGCGATCAAGGGGGCTAGTTCGACGAGGAGTTCGCCGACTGCGGTCGCCAGTTCGACCAGGCCGGGAGTGAGTTCGGCGAGGGTTTCGGCCAGCAACGGGAAGAGATCTTCGGCCAGTTGAACGAAGGGGATGAGTAGCGCTTCGACGATGGGGCCTAGGGCGGCGAGCAGGGGCGTTAGGACTGCGCCGAGCGTTTCTGCGAACATTTGTACGAATGGCGTGGCCGCTACAAAGATCTTGCCCAAAGCGTCAAAAAGCGGGATCAAAGAGGGCAGAAGGGCGGCGGCGAGTTCACCCGCCAGAGTGAGCAACGGCGACGCGGCGACGATCAAGTCACCGAACGCGCCCGCCGCCGAAACCAGCACGGGGCCCAGCTCCGCGAGAATCGGCGACAGAGCATCACCCAAAGCGGCGACCAAAATCTGAACTGGAGGACCCAGCTCGGCGAGCACAGGACCGAGCACCTGGAGGGCCTGGCCGAGCAGCGGACCTGCGGTCTCACCGACCGTGGCCATCACGTCGAACAAGGCGCGCAGCCCCGCCTGTACCTCGTCGGTCGCGGCGACGCGGGCGATTTCTGACGTGATGCTCTTGAGCACGCCGAGCATGCCGCCGCCGGACGCCTCGGCCGCCCCGAACACGCTGCCGAAAATGGAGCCGACGTCACCGAGGATTGAGAACAACTCACCGAGCAGGTCAACAGCCTGCTCGACGGCGCGCTCCATCGCCCCGGACTCGAACGCCGTGGTCATCTTGGCCGCGAGCTTGTCGAAAGCGCCGCCGCCGGCTTCCGCGAGGCGCTGGAACGTCGGCGCGGCGGCGGCCGAGATCTGGCCGAGCCCGGTGACGATCTGACCGGGCACCCGTTGGAACGCCTTCAGCCCGCCCGTTGCGCCCTTGAGGGCGGTGCCGAGGGTGCCCTCGGTGGAGAGATCGCGGGCTGCGGTGAGGACGCCGCGGCCCATCGTGTTCAGGGTTCCGGCGGTGTCCATCAGCGCGCGGCGCAGGACGGGCAGCGTCGCCTCACCCGTGGCCTTGAGCTGGGCGTCCAGCCCGGCGAACACGCGGTCCTGCACGCTCTTGCGGAGCGCGTCGAGGGCGGGCTGCGCCTGACGGATGACCTCGACGAACGCCCGTGCGTTCGGGCTGAGCTTCTCCAGGGCCTCGGCGTACGCGGCCGGGTCGCTCGGGTCGAGCGCCGCCGTGACCGCGTCCCCAACGCCGACCATCGCCAATTTGAACGTGCCGGAGGCGAGTTGCAGCGCGAGCATCGCGGACACGCCCAATGCGGCGGCCGGTGCGATCTGCGCCAGCGTCGCGACCAGCCCGGCCACCAGCGGCAGCAGTGAACCAATCGCGGCCCCCGCCACAGCGAACGGGGCGGCCAGTCGGGCCAGGCCGCCCAGCATGCCGACGACGCGGCCGAGCCCGTTCGTGAGCCGGTCCGTGTCGATGCTGCCGAGCGCGGCGCCGATCCGGCCGGTGACCCCGCCGAGGCGTCCGCCCAATCCGTCCATGCGGTCGTTCGCGTCGCGCACGAGTCGGCTGATCTGCCGGCGGGTCACGGCCTGTGCGAACCGCAGGCCCTCGACGAGGCCGGACAAGTCCAGGCTTACGCGTCCGGTGAGATCCGGGTCATCGGCCACAGGTGGTCACCTCCTTTCAGGTGCGGCGCATGGAGGCGAATCCGAGGAGGGACGCGCCGTCGGCAGGCTCGGGGGATGCAGGCCCGGCGCTGGAGGCTGAGGCGTGGCGGTGCTGGTCAGCCAGGGCGAGGAGCTGCGCGAGGGTCAGCTCCCAGAAGGCGGCGTCTGTGCGGCCGAGGGGGACGGTGCCGAGGTAGTAGAGCTCGCCCCACGGAAGGTGTCCGGGACGGTCAGCTCCACGTCGGTGTATGGCCCCGCCGGGGCCTCCGCTTCCCCCTTGGGGAACGCCTCCTCGAACGCGGTCGTCATGGCGTCGACGAGCTGCTCGAAGTCGCGGAAGTCGAGCAGGTCGCCCAGCTCGCGCCGGTCGGACTGGCGGACGTACCGGACAGCGGTGATCTCCCGTACGTCGCGGCTGGTCTTGCGGCCGTCGGGAGTTTCCTCGCGCACGGTGGTGACGCGCTCCGTGATGTGCGGGACGAACCCGCCGCTGCCGGTGAGCCCGGCGCCGATCAGCTCCAGCACGGGGCCGATCATGACGCCCGACATGCTCTTGCCGTCGATGTTGCCGAACACGTTGAGGATGCCGTCGATGCCGCCGTGCCGCTGCTCCAGGAGGGCAATGGCGCCGAGGCTGTAGCGGAGGCGGGCAGTGGTGCCGTCGGCGAAGCGGACTTCCTTGCCGAGGGCGGTGAGCGGTGCAGCAGTGGTCACGGTCTACTCCGAGTGTCAGTGCCGGGTTTCGGCCTGCGGGTGGTGGAGATGTGGCCGGGCGGGCGGCGGAGCGAGGCGCGGCCCGCCCGGTGCTTACGGGGTGGCGGCGGTCGGGATGGCGACGGCGGTCTCGTTGATCTCGACGGACATCCACTCGCCGGTGCTGATGAGCGGCACGGCCCTGGCCTCGTTCTCGATCGTGCGGTAGTCCTCCTCCGCCAGGCCGAGGCCGGGGAAGCTGCTCATCACGCACTTGAAGAGGGTGAAGTGGACGTCGCCCGCGGTCTGGTCGGAGCCGCCCGTCGGCGTCTTCCCGACGATCTTGTACGGGAGGGGGCGGGCCCCCTGCTCCAACACCCACTTGCTCTTCTGCGCCGGGGTGGTTCCGGAGTCCGTGACGTTGCTGTCGACGAGGGCCGCGAGCACGTCGAGGGAGAGCTTGGCGTGCGGGTAGGACACGGTCACGTTGGTGAGCGACGAGTCGGAGTCGAGCAGGCCGTTATCGCCCCTCAGTTCCTTTACCTCGACGTCGCCGGTGATCTCCATGGACTTGATGCCAGGCACGTCGATGCCCTCGCCGTACGACGGGGACCCGCCCGCCGGGTCAGAGAGGAGGGGGAAGATCTTCGCGTCCTCGACGGCGTACAGCTTGGTGACTCGGGAGATCGGCATGGTGGGTTCCTTCCTGGTGCCGGGGTTCGGCCCGGACGGCGGTGGCTACGGCAGGTCAGCGGACAGGGCAGCAGTGCTGGTGTGCGGGTCGATCGGCGGTGAGCCCTCGTCGAGCGGCGGCGGGACCTCCAGCACGGAGCCCGGCACCAGCGCGGCGAGGGCCTCGTCGACAGGGCCGGCGTCCTGCGGCGGGATGACGCTGTCGACCAGCCACCAGGTGACGCCGGGCTGTCCCTCGCGCTCGTAGATGCAGACCGCGCCGTCGGTGACCGCCTCCGAGGCGGGGACGCGCAGGAGAGCGGCGTCACGGGCGGGCGGCCAGCAGGGGCCGAGGTTGGAGATCACCGCGTCGCGGGGCACGGGGACGTAGACGACGGTCATGCGGGGACCACCTCGGAGAGCAGGAGCGTGCGGTGAATGGCGACGGTGATGGACGTGCGCGTCTGGTTGTCCTTGATGGGGAACCGGTCGATATCGACGACGCGAACGGCGGTGACCTTGGCCGGGTGAGCGGGTAGGCCGTGGCCGTGCAGCGCGTGCGCGAAAGCCTCGGCGAGGCCGTACCGTTCGGTGTTCTTCGCGGTGGCCGCACCGGTCTTGGCGCGGGCGGACTGGACGATGTCGACGGTCGCCGTCTCCACGATGTGCAGCTCGGTGGCGGGGTCGCCGAAGTCGCCGTTGCCGGCGGTGTCCATGCTGATGCTGAGGGCCTCAGTGATGACGCCGAACGGCGTCTCCTGTCCGGGGCGGGCGCCGTCGCGGAAGAACGGCACGCTGGTGCCGAGGGATTCAAGGCGGGCCTTAAGCGCACCCGACGTGGTGGCAGCCATCACGCCTCCGTCCACTGGCCGTTGCGAACCCAGCCGTGCAGCCCGCAGCAGGACCACAGCAGGGACGGTTCGAGGTGAAGCGGATCAGGGGAGACCAGGGTGTGCGCCCCGGTGCCAGCCGCTACCCAGCTCCCATGCACGGTGGCGTCCTCGGGCACATCGGCCAGGGCGGCGCACCAGTGCCAGAACATGGGGTTCGCCTCGGTGGTCAGCCACCCGAAGTAGATGTCATCGGTAAGCCTGGTGAGCCCGACCATTTCCAGGCCCGGCCAGTCCGCAGGTGGAGTGTCGCGGTCGTGACTCATCAGCGGGCCCTCCGTCCGGCACGGGCCAGCTCCTCGCGGAGCCACGTCTCAGCCATGGCGATAGCCGGGGCCAAGAACGGGTGCGGGGCGGTGCCGGGGTGGTCGACGTACGCCACGGGGTGCGCGGCACCAGGCCAGTACAGGGCACGTGTGCGGCGGGGGTAGATGCGGTGCGGAGCGGTGCCGTACTCGACGTGCTCGGCGTAGTTCACGTTCGTGCCGACGGTCACGGTGTACGTACGGCCGCGGTCCTCGACGCTGTGCACGATGCTGGAGCGCAGCCGCCCGGTGTCGACCGGGGCCCTGCGCCTCGCCTCGTTCTGGACGCGGACCCCCGTGCGGCGGGTGGCTTCCTTGGACTCGGTGGAGAGGCGGCCGACCCATCGGCGGAGTCCCCGCTCGAAGGTGCGGGCGTCCATGCTGAAGCTGCCAGAGACGGCCATCAGATGCCGCCGATCATCGGTACGCCGTGGTTCAGGTAGTCGACGAGGAGGGCGTCTACCTGCGTCGATCCGGTCGACGGCGACGGGACGACGGGCGTCGTCTCTTCCTCGGTGATGGCGACGTTGTTGCCCTCGTCGTCCACCTGGAGGCTGGCGTCTGCTGCCGAGTCGGCGTCGGACGGGGCGGCCTGCGCCTGCATGTGCGCGGCGAGCAGGGCGCACGCCTGTGTGACCAGGTACGGCACGGTGGCATACCCGAACTCCCCAATCACGCGCGCCTGCTCCATCCCCCAGCGCTGGAACAGTCCGCGCCACCCGCCGTTGTACGACTCGGCCCCGGCGATCAGGTCGTTGTACCCGTGCCAGTGCAGACGCACCGCGTCGATGCCGCCGAGCACGTCAGACGACGTGACCCGCCATGCGGACGACGGGAGTGACGGGGCGTCGCCGCCGTCGACGACGGGCTCCACCGTGGTGACCGTGCGGACGCGGCGCGGGAGGATCACCAGTCCATCCGGCGCCACGTCCGCCACCACCACCAGGGGAGTGGGCTCGAAGAGCTGCTGCGTGTACGACGTGATCCGCTCCGTGGCAGCCGTGATCCACGCGGACACCTCGGCGTCGGTGCCGGTCGCCCCCGCGTCTCGGGCCTGCGCCACAGAGCAGTACGCCATGGGTCAGCCCTGGCCGTTCTCGTCGGACTGCTCGGCCTCGGCCGCTTCCAGCTCGCGCTTGACGCCCTGCGTGACCAGACCGCCCTTGACGACGATCTGCCGGGCGTAACCGCCGGGGTGGGAGTGGACGACCGGGCCGACCGGGGTACTCATGCCTTCCCCGCCGAGCGCGCGGAAGGCGTCCTGCGGTGCGGTCTGGCCGATCTCCCAGCCGGTGCCGGCGTCGTACTCCTGCGTGCGGACAACAGCCGGGTTGGGCTGCTCCTCGGGTGTCTCGTCGGGCTTGGTACGTGCGGCCATCTCTGGCCTCCTCACGGTGTCGTGGTGGGTGGGGCCAGGGATCAGGTCGCGGCAGCGAACGTGATCTTCACGAAGGCGGCGGGCGTGTGCACGGCAACGTTCGCCCTGCGCTCGGCGAGGACGACCAGCGTGTTCGCGGTGAAGAAATCGGCGTGCGAGTCGGTCATGAGGATCGTGATCCCCTGCCGCTCCCACAGCGTCGCGCCGGTGCGGAACCCACCGAGGAGCGCGGTGCCGGCGGTCATCGCCACGGTGGTGACGACGGTCAGACCCCACAGGCGGGTCGGGGCTCCGGGGTCGGTCACGTTGGCGATCACGCGGAACTGGCCGTTGTTGTCCTCGTCCAGCTCAATGTCTTGCCAGTCGAGCGGGTTCATCACGATGGCCGTCGGCGGGTACAGGGCCAGCTCGCCCTGTGTCTTCGCCTTGCGGACCGTGATGAGCTTGACGTCGGTGTTGCCTACGCCGGGCTGGTAGGTGCCGATGCCGGGCGTGGTGAGGATGCCCTGCATCTCGGTGGTGCCGTTGCCGGTGAGGATCTCGCGATCCATCTTGTACTCAAGGCCGTACGTGAGGCGGCCGTTGATGTAGCCCATGAGCTGGGCGTTGTCGTCGGCGGCCTGCCTCGTGATGGGCACCCAGTGGGCGACCGTCTTGAGCGTGGTCGTGATCGTGTCGAAGACGAACGGCCCCGACTTGGGCTTGTCTGCACCTTCAGCGACGACCGCGGCCTTGTTCCACGTCGACAGCGGGCCGGACACATCCCGCATGTACTCCAGCGTGGTGCCGTCCGAGGACTGCCGGTCGAGGAGGCCCGCGACCATGAGGGGGAAGTCGGGGTTCTGGGGGATGATCCCCGGAACCCTGGTGTTCTGCTGCGGCTGCGTGCCCGTGGTGACGGTGCCGGCCGGGGCAGCGCGGTGGTCGACGCTGAACTGCCCGCGCTTGCCGTTGGCTCGGAAGTTCTCCAGCGCGGCGGAGCGGATGAACGCCTCGGCCACAGTGACCGGGTGGGCGTTGCCCTGGTCGTCGGGCTGCATGCCCGGTGCCTGTCGCTGGCCGGGGTTGGGCTGCGGGTCACCGGCGGGGAGGTTCGCGGCTCGCAGCGAGCGGAGGCGTGCGTCGCGCTGGTTGGCCTGCTCGATCTTCGCGGCGATGTCGTCGGCGCGCTGGAGCAGCTCGTCGATGTCGCCGTCGTAGTTCTGGTCAGCGAGGAGCGCGGCGACCTCGTCGCGCTGCTCGGTAAGGGTCGGGGCCCCGCCCTTGATGGGGTAGATCGGTCGTCCGTCGCGGCGGCGACCGATGGGGCGGATCTTCGCGAAGTTGCTCACCGCGAGTCCTTTCGGTCCGTGGACGGCGCGCAGCCGCCCAGAGTTCTGGGGGTCTGCGTCCGTCTTTCACGGCCGGTGGATCGCGCCCGGCGTGCACTGGGCTTTCACGTCCGGTCAGTGCGGCCCGGATGGGGCGAGGGTAGATCGAATCCGTGGGGCGTGTTTCTGGGGGCTGCAATGTGCGACGACGGGCGTCTGCCTGCGTCGTCGCACATCGGTCACGGGGCGGTGATCGTGGTCAGGCGCAGCAGGGCCGCGCGTCGCTGCCGTTCCTGCTGCTTGCGGGCGGCGGTGGCCTGCTGCTCCTGCTCGGCCTGCTCGTCGAGGGTGGGCGCCTGGACGTCCTCGTAGAGGTCGCCGAGCGCGGACCGTACGGTCTTCAGCTTCGAGCCGGGCACGGCCGCCATGCGCGCCGTGATCTGGGAAACCTCCACCAGGCGGGCTGAGCGGATGTTGTCGAGCACGTCGGCGCGCTCCTCGTCGCCCATCTCCGCGAGCTTCTCCCACGGCGGCAGGTCCGTACGGACGAACCCGACGGACAGCTCGGGTGCGCTCCCGGACCTGGCCCGCGCGCGGGCGTCGCGGCCAGCCACGGTGTCGTCATAGCGGCCCGCGATGTAGAGGTGGTCCGGCCGCTCCTCCGCGCGGAAGGTACCGATCGGCTCGTACGGGCTGTGCATCCACAGGTAGGCGTAGTCCCGTTTGTCGATGCCGCGCCGGAACACGCCGGGGTGGAACGTCGTGCCGTACGAATCCTTCTTGCCGTACCGGCAGGCGTACCCCTCGAACGTGCCATCGTCGCCCTCGCCAACGCGCCACTCGATGTCCTCCAGGGACCTGAACTCCAGCTCCATCACTGGTCACCCTTCTTCAGTGCGTGCTCGGCGTACACCTCGGCCACGCCGGTAATGACGCCCTGGTGTGAGGGGGACAGGCGCGGCGCGTACCGGTACACGGCGCGGCCCTGCTTGTCCGTGCCGTCGTACTCGTAGACCACCGCGCCACGCCCGAACGTCATGTGAGCGGGCAGGCCGCCGTCGGCGTCGGGGCGGACGACGATGTCCTGCTTGCCGTCGAACGGGCCGCGCCGTACCTCCTTGAACGGCACGCCGGGCGGGCAGTACGCGCCCTTGTACTGGGCGTGCCCGGCGGGCTGGAGGATCACGGGGACCTCGCCCCGCAGCAGAGTCGCCATCGTCAGTTCTCCTCGAACTCGTAGGTGAGGGCGCATCGGCACTGGATGCTCTGGTTGGCGGGCGCGGCGGAGTCCGCCGGCCACCTGCTCTCGGTGAGCGCGAACTTTTTGTTCAGCGCCACGGTGGAGCCCTGCGCCGCCCGGTGCGTGGCGCGGGTCCGGGTGTCGTCCGTGCTGAGCCACGTCTTGCGCACGGCCCCGGCGTCGAGGGCGGCCAGGTGCGAGGCGGCGGAGTAGCCGCCGACGGTCTCGGTGCGGGCGATCATCGTCGCCCGGTAGTCGGACAGGTTCGTGAACACCTGCTGGAGCCTCGCGCGTAGCTCCGGGATCGACTCGCCCTCGGCCACCCCGTGCGCGAGGAGCTGGGAGCGGAGTACCTGCTCCGTCGTCGCGGTCACCTGCCCGGCCAGCTCGTCGATCCGGTCGCGGAGGGCGCGGGCCACGTCCGGCTCGTCCAGGTCGAAGCTGCCGGTGATGGACACGCCGCCGCGCCGCCATGCCCGCTCGACGAACGGGCGCAGCACCTCCGCCGTACGGCGCCGCCAGTACCGGGGGTCGAAGATCTCGCGGGCCTTGATGCGCTCCTCCCATCCTTCCGGCCCGGTCGCGATATCCATGTCCGTGGCGCGGGCGGCCGGCACGACGTCAAGGTCCGGCGGGGCCAGGGTGAGCGTCTGCTCGCGGGCGAGGGCGCACGCCTCGGTGCGCACCTCCGTGAGCCACTCCTCGGAGCGCTGGGGCTTTTTCATCAGCCGGTCGAAGTCGCGGAGCACCCGCTCCCGCTGCTCGCGCGCGAGGGCCCGTACCGCGGCGCGGCCTGCCTGCTCCAGCTCGTCATAGGCCCGGTTGATCTCGGCGAGCGACGGCGGCGACGGGGTGTCGTCCGCACGCGTGAGCTCCAGACGACGGGGCGTCGTCGGGGCGTTGACCTGCGTCGGGGCTCCGCCGAGGATGCGAGCCAGCGCCGACTCGACGGCCCGTTCGACGACGGGCCCAACGTCCGGCGACGACGGCAGCAGACGGGAGAAGTCGGCGTCCCACGACCGGGCCTCGTCCCCACCGGCCGCTCCCTGCACCGGGGCGAACTGGGAGCGGTACGGGGTGAGAGTGTGCTGGCCGATCCCGTTCGGTAGCGGGTCGTACCCGAGGACGGCGCGGGCCTCGTCGACAGTGGTGATGTCCGCGTACATCGACGCGCGGGCCCGGTTGGCCTTGGAGTCCTCGGCCTCCTGGAGGGCCTCCACGTCGGACAGGTCGAACTCGGCCTCCTCGGTGTCGGAGGGGAGGAGGACGCGGTCGATTTCCGAGCCGATGATCTCCAGCTTCGGTTTGATCGTCTGCGACCACAGACCGGCCATGGCCGCGGTCTGGTTCTCGTACGTGCTGCCACCGGTGAGGACGTCCCGGCGGACACCGAACGCCATCATGACCTCGTCCGCATTGGCCATGCGGGATTCGAGGTAGTCCATCTCCTCCGCGGTCAGCCCGATCCGGGCGTAGCTGATCGGAGTCCCGCCACCAGGGGGTGAGGCCACGAGCAGGTTCTTGCCCGCGTTGGCCGGCCCCTGCATGCTGCTGCGCCACGATGCCTTGGCCGCAGCGAATGCACTCTCGTCCATCTGGCCGAGGTAGACGACGCCCGTCGGCGACGCCCCGTTGGCGTAGCTGGAGCGCTGCCACTCACGCGCGTACGCGTCCATGTCGACGGCGTGCCGTGCGGCTTTCCACGGGGCCAGGCAGCCGAGCGGGTCGAACGGGTGGGGGTAACGCAGCCACAGCATCTCTTCGGGCAGCACCGGGACTTGCTGCCCGTCGGCCCGCCGGATCATGAACCCGATCACGTTGGCCATCGTCGGCCGCTGCGCGATCGGCTTGTCGACAATGACGTCGACCTGGTCAAAGACGATGTGCGCCTCGCTCACCGGGCCGAGGCCGGTCTCCCCCCGGTCCAGCCACACAAAGCTCTGCCCGGCCAACTCGCCCTGCTGAAGGACCAGCGACTTGAAGACGCGCGCGGACATGAGCGGGTTCGGCCGCTTGTTGAACAGCATCGCGATCTCGTGGCCCTCGATCTCCGAGCCATCCGGCCGGCGCACCGCGAGCGGCACCGAGCTGCCGTTGTCGGCGATGGCAGCCACGCACCGGTAGGCCACAGCCGAGTTGGCGTAGCCGCGGGCCTCGGCGTCCAGGTCGATGGTGAGCGAGTGCTGGCCGCCGACCGATGCGACGGTGATCGGGCGCCGCTCCCGCAGGGTGTCCAGGCCGCCGCCGATGGCGCGCCGCCCGAACGCCACGTCCAACGCGTCCTTGATTCGTCCCACGTGATCCTCCTATGCGACCGCGGCGAGATTGCCCGCGGGCGCGAGCATGAGTTCAGTGAGGGCCCAGACCATGGCGTCGAGCCGGTCGGGGCTGTCGTCGCCCGGCACCCACGACACGAGCTGCTCCTCCAGCTCGGGCAGCGCCGTGACGACGTGCGCGGCAAGCTGGTCGAACACGGCGGCGACGGGCTCGGCCCTGGTCTGCTTGCCGCGGGTCGCGGTGACCGTGCGATAGGTGACCTTGTTGTCGATCTGCCGCAGCGTCGTCCCGATCCAGTCGCCGCCGTTGTTCACCTCGGCGATCACCGCGTCGGCCTTCCACGCGTGGTACGCCTGCGCTGCCTTGCGCATGCACTCCTCCGGGAACATGCGCCCCGACAGGTCATCGAGGACGTACCCGTGGCGGCGGGCGAACCCGTTGCGGTCGGGGATGTACGCCTGGCCGAGGCCGGCCACGATGATGCCCATCTCGTCGGACTCGTCGCCGCCCTTCGCTGCGGGGTCGATGGCGACGACGATGCGGACCATGGGCGGTGCGGCACCGACGCGGGTGGCGTCCAGGCGAGTGCGGGACCACAGTGCGCCCTCGATGTCCTCCAAGAGCTTGCCGTCCAGCTCTTGGGCTTCCATGCGGGTGCCGGCGTACTTGGCGATCAGTTTGTCTCGCTGCGCCTGCGGGAGGTGGTGGGCGTCGCGGGTGCGGCCGCGGGTGACGGTGACGTCCGCGCGGCGGGTCAGCTCGATCAGCTCGGTGCGCGGCTTCGGGGTGGTGGACGCGATGTAGTGGGGGTTCGGGCCGATGCGGAGACCCATCTCGGAGTGCGTGATGGCGGCGCCGAGGCGGCGCATAGCGGCGGCCTCCTCCATCCACACGAGGCACCGGTTACCGCCAGCGCGCAGGCGCTCGACGTCGTCGGGCGAGTGGGCGCCGAACAGCTTGGCCTCGGCACCACTCGGCCACCGGGCGAAGGTGCCGCCGGCCGTGGTGCGCAGCACGACGCGCGGGTCATGACCCTTCAGCCCGGACGGGCCGTTGACGCACGCCTCGACGGCGTCACCCTGCGTCGGGGCGACGATCGCCATGCGGTGCCCGCCCGGCACCCGCTCGTCGCAGGGCGGCCCGTTGACGTGGGCCACCATGTACCGGGCGCACCCGTCGGTCTTGCCCGTGCCGCGGCCGCCGAGCTGGAGCCACCACCCGAGCGTCTCGATCTCGTCGGGGGCGATCTGCCACGGGTACGGGGTCCACCGGTCCCACTTGCGCTGCCACAGCTTCGCCCGGAGCTTGGCCTCCAAGAGGTCCAGCTCGGCGTCGGTCATGGTGGCGAGGCGGGCGCGCAGGTCGGTGGTCACTGCTCGCCCAGCTCCTCGACGAGGGCCTCGATCGCGGCGGCGCGTTCGTCGGTGAGGCTGATGTCGCGCTTGACGGGGGCGTCCAGGCCAAGCAGCTTCGAGCGGCGCTCTTGGATTCGGAGCAGCCGGTCGATGGCCTGGAGGGTAGGGGCATCGTCGATCAGCGGCTCACCGCCGACATTGATGACCTTGCCGTTGGACACGGTGACGTGCTGCCGTTCCAGTACGCCCATGGCGGCCCGGTACATGTCGTCGAGCCGGTCCAGCTCCAGCGCGCGAAGGTCGTCACCGGCCTCACGGACGGTCGAGTCGAGGACGCGCTTGACGGCGTTGTATGCGTCGGCCCGGTGCTTGAACCCCAACTCGGCGGCAATGGCGGGGTAGGTCCAGCCCTTGGAGCGCAGGCGCGCGGCTTCGGCGTCGCGCTCGGCAGTGGTGAGGGCGCGGACGAACTGGCCGTCGCCTCCGTGTGGCCGGTCGTTGCTGCTCGCCATGGCGTACCTCCCTGTTGGGAAGGTACGGAAATCCGGCCGCGCCCGATCTTGGGGACTGCAATGTGCGCCCGGTCAGCAGGCGTCGAACCGCCACTCCCCGCCCTCGCGCGCCCACGGCTGGGACTTCTGGTTCAGCTTCGGCACCGAGTAGGTGTACGAGACGCGAGCAAGGTCGCCGCTGGCCTGGTCGACCTTGAACGTCTTGATCTCCTGCTGGCCGTAGTCCTTGGCCGTGGACTGGAGTACGGCCTTGTACATGTTCGCGTCGATCTCGGCCTTGCAGCGGGCGGACAGCATGCTGTACGCGGCTGGGGGGTCGGGTGTGAAGTACGCGGCGGAGTAGGCGCGGACGGCTTGCTCCAGGTCGTCGGTGGTGTTGGCCGGCGCGGGCTTGTCGGTCGCGGAGTCCTGGCCGGGCTTGGGCGTTGCGGTGCTGGGCGGGGTGTCGGCGGTGCACGCGGTGAGGCCGAGGAGCAGGGCCGCAGTGAGTACGGCGGTGGTGGTGTGGCGCATGATCCCCCCAAGGACTGTGGTGTGGGGGGAGGGTACTGCGATGCCCCCGGCGTCCGTGGACGTTCGGGGGCATCTCCGAGGAGCGCCAGCGGCTCGGACCATTCACGGTACGGGCCGGGTCTGACAACGGCGGTAGGGGCGCCTACTTGGAGCGCTGGTCGACCTGCTCGCGGCAGGCGGCGTCACTGGCCTGGTTGTGCTGGCGACGCTGCTCCGGGGTCCAGTCGGCCACCCTGTCCGGGAGGCTGCGCACGGTCTCGCGAAGCTTCTGGGTCGCGGGGCCTGCTGATGACGTGCGTCGTCCGAATACCATGATCGTGTCCTGTCTCGTGTGATCGGGATGGGTGGACCGGAGCGGCCGATGTCTTGGCGGATGGCGGCCGCTCCGGGGTCTCAGTGGGCGCGTACCGGGTGGTGTCGGTGCGCTTCGGCCGGGTCGTGCACGACGGTTCCGGCCTGGCCGATGGGCTCTACACGGAACCCCTCTCGGGCCTCGCCCTCGGGCGCGTTGTTGGTGTTGGTGTTGGCGTCTGAGCTGCACAAACAACGCCCAGCAGGGGTGCCGCCTCCAGCGGGGAGAGGGGCCGGTATGTCTCGGTGGTGGACGCCGGGCCCGTTCTTCCCTCCCGCGCGGACGCCGGTCCGTACGCGGATGCCTGCCTCGTCGAGGAGCGCCCGCACGGCTTTGGTGGTGGGCAGGCCGGTCGCTGCCTGGAGCTGGGTCAGCCGCACGTTCTCACCTGTGGCGCCGAGGTTCCGCAGGGCCTCCACGATGTCGACTGCATCGGCCTCCGGGGCGTCCTTGTCGCGGCGTGCCGCTACCCATCCGCGGGCCTTGCGGACGCTGGCCGTGGCCATCAGGCCGGCCACGAAGTAGCCCGTTTCGGGGACGGCGTAGGCGACGGCCCCGGCGGCGGAGGCGAGTACGACGGCCACGCATCCGCCCGCGACCTTGCCGGGCTGCTCCTCCGCCTGCCGCTGCTCGGCGGTCTGCTCGTCGGTGGTCATGCGATCGCCCCGTACAAGACTCCGCCGGTCCAGTTCGCGGCCTCCGCGAGCGGCACCGCGGCGGCTCCAGCGATGCCGGCGGACGTGCCCAGGCAGATGCCGCACCAGGCGCCCGCCTTCAAGTCCCCGCCGTAGCGGGAGGTCTTGGCGGCGGCGACCATGCCGACGGTGAGGAGCAGCACGAGCGCGGCGCCAGTCTGGGTGAGCGGCAGGTACGTGCCTCCCCCGGCGGCCGTGCCGGCCTGGGTGCCGACGCCCCAGACGAGGGCGACGTCACCGAGCCAGGAGGAGATCCACAGGACGCCGTCTGCGACCCATCCGATCAGGCCGCCGACGGTGAGGATGGTCAGGACGCCGTATGCCCAGGCGGCGAGGAACGGCAGCAGGACGCCGAGGTGTCCGAGGGGGTTGGCGCGGATCGTCTTGGTACCTGGCCACCAGGTGACGAGGTAGCGGATGAGGATAGCGAGGCCGACGGTGACACCGCCGATAGTGACGACGTTCATGGTGTTCCTCAGTGGAGGATGGCCACGCCGAGCGCGGCGAGGGTGACGACGAGGGCGACGGTCCCGGTGATGCGGGGGACGTCGGTGAGCGCGACGGCGCAGAGGCCGGCCAGCGCGAGGAGTGCGGCGAGGGCGAAGAACACGCCGAGGGCGGTGGCCATCAGCCGGTGCGGGAAGGGCCGATGGCCGGCGGGTAGTCGCGGAGGTGCGGCTCGTGCTCCTCGATCTCCGCGCGGATGGTGCCGCGGATGGTGGAGTCACTGACGCGGCCGTGCCCTGCGGCGACGAGCGCCATGCGCATGTGCCCAGTGCCGGGGCGGGTGTTGTTGTCGTACAGCGGGCGGACTGCGGCGCAGCGGGGGTCGCGGTAGGTGATCGGCGCGGGCTGCTCCTGCTGCTCCTCGACGGGCGGCGTCTGGACAGGCGCAGGTGCGGCGGGCGGGAGTTGCGGGGCGGGCGGCTGCTCGATGGCGGCCGGGGCGGGCGGGACAACGCGCTCGACGACCGGGGCCGCGGTCATGGGGCGGGGCTGCTGCACCGGGTCCAGCCCATCGAGCCGGGCACCGACCGCGCCGCGCAGCGTCTGCCACGACCGGGCGGGGAACATCACCCAACCGAGGAGCGGGATGTGCGGCATGCGCTCGGCGATCAGGCCGCGGGCGGCGCGCTGCTCGTCGCGGACGTCCCGGCGGTGCAGCTCGAACAGCAGCTCCACGGCACCGCTGATGGACGCGAGGCCGAACCCGCCGACGAGGCCGCCGATCTGGCGGCCGTGGCTGAAGTTCAGGGCGCCGGATACGACGACGAACCCGAGGATGCTGAGGCGGGCGAGGCCGGCCGGGCTGCCGCGCTCGATGGCGCGGCGGGCGTACTCGGCGCAGATGAGTCCGGCGAGGTCGAACATGAGGGACAGGCCCCAGGCGAGGCGGGGGTCCATGCCCCAGGCGGTGAGCTTGCCGCTGATGGACCAGGCGGCGGCGGCGAGCATCATTGCGAGGACGGTGAACCAGGCTGCTCGGATGGGGCCGCCGATGCGGCGGCCGCGGGTAGGCTGCTCTACAGCCATGGAGGTCTCTTCTCCTGTGGTCAGAGCCTCGTTCGGTGGTCGCACACCGGCGGGGCTCGATTCATTTGTGGGGCGTCGTCGGGCGTCGTCGGCCCGTCCTGACGCTAGAGGGGTACCCCTCTGCTGAGCAGGGTACCCCTCTCGGATGGTGCTGGGGAGCCTTACTCTCCGACCGGAGGTGCGGATCATGGCGGGTGAGGCAGACGCGGTACGCGAGGCGATCGCAGCGCTGGAGCGGATCAGTGACCCGGTGGAGCGGGCGCAGGTGACGTCTGAGCTGCTGCGGGAGTGGCCAGAGCTGCACCGGACGGTGCGGGAGATCCGGCAGCACGCGGTACAGGCGTGGCACGCGCAGGGCGTGACGTACGACGACATCGGCCCGGAGATCGGCACGTCGGGGTACCGGGCGTCTCAGATCGCCAGGGGCAAGTAGACGCCCGTCGACATGCGTCGTCGCCCTACTCGGGGGACGCTGGTGCCATGCCGGTGCTGCCTGTGATCGTCTACCCGCCCGCGGCGACGGGCGGCCGACGGGTGCGTGTCGGTGGGGAGATCCTCGGCCTCGCGTACGGCCTGCGGGACATCGCCGAGTTTCTGCGCCGGGCGGGCATGGAGGGCGTCGAGGAGTCGGACGTCGAGCGGTCGGAGCTGATCGACTGGCGGGGCGGCGGGCCCGGAGTGTGGGGGTCAGACGCCTAGGAAAGCTTGCCCGACTCCACTGTTACCAGTGCCCTCGCAAGGGCCTGGAGTTCCTCTCCGCAGGGTTGACCGCCGCCCCCCGTCTCTTGGGAGTCGTTGATGTTTTCGGCTCTGGTCTTGATGGCTTTGAACAGAGCCAGGCGTGCCGCTCGCATGCCAGTCGTGTACTCGGCTTCGTATGCCTCGGTGTTCTGCTGCATGTCGTCCTCCTTCTTTCACCCATCGTGCGCCGGGTGGGGGATGCCTGCATCCGGGCGTGGCGACGCCCCGTCGTCCGTGGTGGGCGGCGGGGCGTCTGGCCTGCGTCGCTTAGCGGCCGGTGCCTCCGATGGGGCGCTCAACCAGCGCGTACGCCTGCGCCAGGTCCTTTAGCGCCTCCGCGCCGCGCGTGTCGCCGCTGTACGTCTCTGTGATTGCGGCGGCCTGCTCCTTGATGGCGACGAGCAGCGCTTCCTTGGCCTCGCGGCCGAGGTCTGATGCCATGTGCTTCCTCCTGGTGGTGCTGGTGGTGATGTGGGGACGCTGTCACGGGATGGTCAGGTTCCGCCAGACTCCTGCTGCTCCAGTTCCTCCATGGCGGCGCGGTGCATGGCCTCGCCTGCGGGGCTGGCTTCGATCACGGTGACGGGCGGGACCAGCTCGCTGGTGATGATCTCGCCGAGCTGGCGGCGCAGCTTGGCGCGCGTGAAGTCCCGGTACTCCTCGTCGTACCGCTCCCAGGCGCGGCGGCTGACGGATTGCGTTGCCGCGTACTCGCGGCCGTTGACGGTGAGGGAGCAGCGGAGGAGCAGCGGGGCGCGGTAGTCGGGCTCGGGCATGGGTCAGTGCTCCTTGCTGGTCATCGACGGGTCGACGCGCCGCTCCTCGGCGGCCGGCCAGTCGAGGTCGCCGTCTTGGTGGTCTCCGTCATGTCCCGCACGCAGTGCGCACTCGCGGAGCGTCGCGGTGTCGGTCAGGTGGCAGAGCGGACCGGGGCCAGTGTGGGGCTGCTCCTCGGCGGCCGGGGCGTTGAGGGCGGCGCGCCACGCCTCGAAGCGCTTGGGCGTGATGTCGGCGGACCCGTCGTAGTACGCGACCGGCCCATCGTGCGTGTCCCGCATGGGGTTGAACGTGCCGAGGACTTCGGCGAGGGCGGCGGCGAGGCGGTTGCGGTGCTGCTCGGCGGCGTCGGCTCGCTGCGCCTCCGCGTTGGCGCGCATGGTGATCGCGCTGTGGTCGGTTGGGCAGCCGCAGCCCCAGTTGTGCGTCTCGGGGGTGGGGCACCGGGCCCCGTCGTCTGACGTCGTCTGCTGCTCGACGACGGGCGTCGTCATGGCGTCTGCGATGCGTGTGACCTGCGTCGTCAGCCGGTCGACGGCGGCGACGACGTGGCGGTAGGGGTCGGGCATGGTCGGTCTCCTCGGTGGGTGGTGGTCAGGCGGCGGTCGTCAACGGGCGGCGGTTGGTCTGCTGGCGGGCCTGGCGGGCTTCCCGGAGGCGGCGGTCCTCGGCGTTCATCGCGGTCTTGCACGGGTCGCAGGCGTCCTCACCGAGCCGCCGGTGGGTGGCGTAGCCGCGGGCGGACCCGCCGGCCGGGAGGGCGTGCTCGACGGCCAGGACGGCCCGGCGCTGCGCCTCGGTCCGCTGGTCCTTCCCTGCCACGCACGTGGGGCACGGCTGCTCCAGGTACTTCAGGTGGAGCCCGTACGCGGCGTCGGTGCCGCAGGGCTGGCGGATGCGGCCCTCGGTGTCGATCCACCAGCCGTCACCGCGGCGGAGGCGGAGCCGGTCGAGGCGGGTGAGGCCGCCCCAGGTGCCGTGGTGTTCGTCGGTGTCGATGGCGTACTGGGCGCAGGCGTCGCGGAGGGGGCAGGCGCCGCAGATGCGGACGGCGTGGTCCTCGTCGTCGGCGTTGCTGGACCACCAGAGGTCAGGGTCTGTCTCGGCGCACAGGGCGCGGCCGGTGGTGAGGAAGTCGGGCAGGTCGATCATGGTCGGCCCCCTTCTGGCGGTTGGTCGTCGGGCGTTGGTGGGGTCAGTGGGTGCACCAGGGGCAGCCGGGGACGGGCTGATCGTGGTGGGGGTCGTGGGTGGCGCGGAGGTGGGTGCAGTGCTCGGTGTGCGGCTCGATGGCGGCGAGGGCGGCGCGGGTGATCTCGTCGTGTATGCCGGGCGGGAGGGGCAGGCGACACGCTGCGAGGGCGTCAGTCACGGCCCGGTGGGCGGCGAGGCGGCGCTCCTCGGCCGGCGTCATGGGTGGTTCCTGGTGCAGTGGGTGTCGTCGTGCATGCGGCCGCTGCTGGTGGGCCAGAGCCAGCAGCAGGCGACGAACTCGGGCTCGTGGGTGCTGCGGGGGCGGGCGAGGACTTCGGCTTGTACGGCGTTCGCTCGGGCGCGTCGGTGGGTGCGCTTCTGGTGGGCGTTCACTTCGAGGAGGGCGAGGGCGGATGCGGTGCTGAGGAGGGTGGCCCATATCTGGCCGTGGAGGGCGAGCCACAGAGCGGTGGCGGCGCAGGCGAAGGTGAGCGCGGCGAGGAGGAGGCGACTGGCGGTCACGGAGTCACCACGATCTCTGCGAGCGGCGTGCCGTTGGTGAGCTGGCTGTGCAGCTCGCGCAGTCGGGCCATGGCCCGTGCGTCGCGTTTGTTGAGGTTCCGTCGGGCAGCGCTAGGAATGCGCCTCCAGCAGGAGCGGCAGAGGTACTGGCCAGCGGAGCGGGGAGCGCGGCAGGAGAGGCAGGGGAGGTTCACGGGGTGACTCCGTTCATGGTGGGTCAGGCGGCGGTGTCGGGGTGGCTGCCGGTGGTGGGGTCGCAGGCGAGGCAGGTGTCGTATCCGCGGTCGGCTCGGTAGCCGTGGAGGGGGGTGTGGCAGACGGTGCAGAGGGGGGTGTTGTCGTCGTCTGCGTCGGGCCTTCCCTCCCCTTCCCCCACCTTCGGTGGTGGGGAAGGGGGGGAACCTGGGGTTCCCGGACGTTCCCCCGAGGTTCCCGGGGAATGGTTGACCTGGGGTTTCGCGGTTCCCTCAAGATCGGCCGGGGATTCCCCGGGGGAACCTTCGTCGGGAAGGGTCGGGGGAACCTCGGCGGGAACCTGATTTGTCCGGTTCTTGCGAGCGCGGACGGCAGCTTCGATCTTGGTTTTGGAGGCGGGGATTCCGGCCTTCGCGAGAGCGGCGATTGTGCGGGGGTTGCCTGCGTCGTCGGGCAGTCCGAGACCGTCGATCTTCATGATCAGCCACTCGTGGGAGCCCTCGACGTTCTGCTCCAGGTGCTCGTACGCGCCGAGGACGTGGCGGGTGCAGCCGGGGAGGTAGCGGTCGCCGTCCTTGCGGGCCTGGCGGACGATGGCGAACTGCTCGGGGCCGATGCCGGTCCGGGTGTGGGTGCGCCGCAGGGACAGCGCTCCGCCGCCCTGGGCGCGCAACTCCCATACGTGGTCGACGTCCTGGTTCTTGGCGGACGAGCCGCGGGCGCCGCGCTCTCCGTCCTTGCCCATGTGGTCGAGGCGGACGGACGCGATGCCGGCGCGCTTGAGGGGGAGCAGCGTGTGGCGGTAGAGGGACAGCCAGGTGTCGGCGTCGTTCTCGGGGCCGCTGATGAAGCGACTGACGGTGTCGAGGCAGACGACTTGGGCCTCGCACTCCTTGACCATGGTGAGGAGGTCGGCGCCGCCGCCTGCGGTGTCGAGGGGGCGGATGGGCGGGAAGCTGGCGTAGGAGAGGAGGCCCATGCGTCCGGGGCCTGCGCCGTAGGAGGCGTACCGGTCTTGGATGTCCTGGTGGCCGTTCTCGGCGTCGATGTAGAGGACGGGGACGGGGGCCTTGGCGTGGTCGCCGAGGAACGGCTGGCCGGTGGCCATGCGCCACAACCACTCCTGTGTCAGGAGGGACTTACCGGCCTTGCCGTCGCCGACGATGGTGATCTGCTGGCCGGGGGCCATGAGCCGTCCGGGGAGGAGTTCGACGGCGCCGAAGTCGGTGGCGAAGAACGGGTCCCAGTCCAGGAGGGCGCTTGTGAGGTGGGAAGGGCCGCCGGTCTGGGTGTTGCGGTCGTCTTCGCGCTTGCGGTGGTCGGCGTCGAGCTGGTCGAGTTCCTCACCGGTCGCACCGTGGCTGATCGCCATCTTGACGCGATTGGCGTGCTCGTCGTGGCGGCGGAGCTTGGCCTTTTCGCTGATCTGCTCGGCGAACGCGGGGGCCATGCCGGCGGAGATGTAGTCGCCGCCCAGCCGGATGATGAGGTTGCCGTTTTCGACCTCGCGGAGCCTGCCGAGCCTTTCGATCTCTCCCCGGACGGTGACGGGGTGGAGCGCCTTTCCCTCGGCCACGATGCCGCCTACGACATCCCAGATCAGCCGGATCGACGGCTGATAGATGTCCTCGCGCTTGATGACCTGCGCGCACTCCTGGTAGGCCGTGACGTCGTGCATGATGACGCCGGCCATCAGGTCCTCGGCCTCGGCGTCGTGGGGCGCGTTGCGGCCGTCGTGGTCCCCCTGCTGGTCGCGCGGGAAGGGGTGGACGTTCGCCACGTGCGGCTCCTTGCTCAGAAAAGGGTGGTGGGCTGCCGGGTGCAGCGGTGTTCGGTGACGTGCTCGTGGGGGCAGTCCGTGCGGTGCCAGGAGCTGATCCAGGTGAGACGTGGGGTCCCGAACCTCGAGGTCTTCAGGCACCAGATGAGGCGGTTGGGCTCTCGAGCAGCGGCCTGCTGCTCGAGGTCCAATGCGGTGAGGTCCGCGGTGACGTTGAGGGCGGCGCGGTCGCCGACGAGTTGGCGGAGGATGGGCGCGCGGCAGGCAGGGCAGCGGGAGTCGTCGCGTCCTTGCCGTGCCGCGCGCCCGGCCATCAGGCGACCGAGTCGAGAGTTCCGGCGGCGGTGCGCTGGCGGTGCATGGTCTGTGCCTGCTGCCGCAGCTTTTCGTCGGTGAACTCGTCGGCGGCGATCTCGATGTCCACGACGCGGACCTTGACGACGTCGTCCTTCTCCTCGTCGGGGCCCTGCTCGGTGCGCTCGACGGAGGAAATTTCGACGATGGCCATGACGTTGGTGCCGAGGTTGTTGAACAGCTCGCGGGCGTGGGGGCGGATGGCCCGCTCGACGTCGGCGAGAACCTTGGTGTCGAACTTGATGGTGGTCATGCGGCTGCTCCTTGGGTGGTGGCCGGGCAGTTGGCCCGGTGGCTGGTGCGGATGGTCGCGACGAATGCGGCGACCTTGGTGGGCCCGGTGATGGGGCCCTCGGCGGTGTGGCAGAGCAGGCACTCGTAGCGGGCGCGGGGCGGGCGCACGTACGTGCCGTCGCGGCGGGTCTGGCCGCAGTCAACGAACAGGGCGGCCGTGATCAGCACCGGGTCGGTCACGGTGCGCGCCCGAATACGGCGGCGTACGTAGCCCGGTACCGCTCGCGCATCGGGCGGTCCTCCACGTGGTCTGGAGCGACACAGCCGGGGCGGTCGCAGCCCGGGAGGACCTTGCCTACGGGCTCGCGGCCGTGGCGCAGGCGGAACGCCACACGGAACGCGCTGAAACAGTTGCCGCCGCTGCGCAGGATGGGCAGGCCGTATTGGTCCCGTTGTCCGGCCCATTCGAGGTGTCCATCGCCGACGGCGAGGGTGCGGTCGTGGAAAAGCGTGGCCTTGCTGCGGGGCGGTGTTCCTGGTGGGACGTTGGGCAGTTTCAGTGCGCGGCGTGCCTCGGCGACGCGTGTGGGCTGGATGCCGAGCTGGGCGGCGATGGTGCGGTTCGACAGTCCGGCGTGGAGGAGTTCGGCGATGTCGGCGCGGATGATCATCGGGCCGCCGCCACGGTCTCTGGCCACGAGCAGCCGTCCAGCGCTTTCGCCTGGCGCTCCGGGACGGTGGCGAGCGGGTAGCCGAGCCAGTGCAGACCGGCCGCAAGGGCGGCGTACGCGTCGGCCTGGTCGTACCGGCCGACTCCCTCGGTGTGGTGCCCGAACCGGTCGGCGATGGCGCACCGCATCTCGCCCTTGGTGGCGCGCCCGTTCCCGGTGGCGAACAGCTTGAGCGACGAGGGCGGGACGATGCCGTACGGGATGCCTCGCCGGTAGCAGTCGAGGCGGATCGCGCACCGCAGGCCGGCGAGTTCCTCGTGTCCGCCGAGCCCGGCGTGGCCGTAGGAGGGGCCTTCCATGACGACCATGTCGGCGGCCTTGATGAACGAACCGATCGTGGTGATGAGGTGGTGGAGGCGGGCGTCGCCGCGGAGCTTGGTGCGGACGATGTCTGTCCAGCCGACGCCTGCGATGCCGGTGCAGGTGAGGGAGAGGTCGAGGCCGATGACGAGGGGGCGGGGCCCCGCCGCCGGCAGGGTGGCCGGGGCGGCGGGGGTCTGGTCGAACAGGGTCGGTGCGGTCACTGCTCCCCCTTGATGTGGCCGCAGTTGGTGCACTCCCAGGTGTTGTTGGGCTGCGGGGTGTGCAGGTGGGTCATGTGGCCGCACCGAGGCTCGTCGCACACGAGGTACCGGGTGCCGGGAGCGGGCGCGGTGAAGGTGGCCGCCGGGGGCGGGGTGGCGCGGTGCCGGCCGCGGGGCCGGATCACGGAGAGGATGCGGGGCAGCTTCACGACTCTTCTCCTCGCTGGTGCGGGATGAGCGGCCAGTCGGTGCGTACGCCGTCGGCCCACGACTCCTTGCCGGGCGTGCGGCGGAAGTACGCCGCGAGCGACTCGCCCTGCTCCTTCGCCCACCCGATTTGCTGCCTGTGCAGCTCGCGCACCGGCGTCTCACGGAGCTGGGCGTTCCGGGCGCCGATCCGCCACGCCACCCGGCACGCGGCGATCGCGTCGGCGTCGGCGCTGTGCGCGCCGTCGAGGCGAACGTCGTAGTGCTGGCACAGGTTTGTGAGGGTGCGGCCGCCCTTGCGGCGGCTGATCTGCTTGTCGAGGACGCGGGGGTCGATGACGATCAGCTCGTCGCCGACGATGTCCTTCAGGGGCTGGACGCCGTGGCGGCGGGCCTCGCGGTCGAGGAGCGTCAGGTCGTAGGCGGCGTTCATGATGACGAGCGGCGTGCCGAGGAGGATGACTTGTGCGAGCGCGGCGACGACCTCCTCGACGGCCTCGCGTGCGGGTTGTCCGGCGGCGCGGGCGTGCTCGGTAGTGATGCCGTGGACCTTGGCCGCCCCGTCGGGGATGTCGACGCCCGGGTCGGCGAGCCAGTTACCGCTCTGGACGGGCTGGTCGCCGCCAACCTCGACGACGCAGGCGGTGACGATTCGGTCTTGCTCGACGTCGGTGCCGGTGGTCTCCAGGTCGAAACCGCACAGGCGGCCGAGGTGCCAGCTCATGCCCGGCCACCCTTCAGCGTGGCGAGGAACGACCGGAGCGCGGTGGCGTTCGCGGTGGCGGGGAGTTGGCCGCCGTTGGCCTTGGCGAACTCCACCTCCACCTCGTTGGTCGTCATGCCATGCACGCCGGCTGCGGCGATGATGCGGAACCACAAGTCCTCGACGTCGTCGTCATCGACGACCTCGGCGTCATGCACCTCGTCCGTGCTGTCCGGCGGAGCGTCTCCCTCGTCCGGCACGGTCGGCTTCGGCTTGAGTGCCTCGCCGCGGGCGGTGAGCGTGTCCGCGAGGGCCTTGTCCATGTGCTTGGCAGCGACGGCCTGCCGGTACAGTGCGGCGACCTCGTCCGGGGTCTTGGCGACGGCGGCGAGGGCGGCGTAGTCCGGGCGCCCGCCGGTGATGGCGACGCGCTCAGGGCCAGGGGCGACGGCCGGGGCGCCCGTGATCTGCCCGGCCATCAGCGCAGCCGGGGTGATCTCGACGTCCAGGGTCGGCACCTTGAAGCGGGCCAGCTTGTCCTTGACGATGGCAGTCTTCTCTTCCATCCCGAGCCACCCGGCGACGTACCCGCCGGCCTGCGACAGCAGCTCCGCAGCCGGGGGCAGGGTGACGGCGGCGTAGTAGCCCTTGGAGATGAGAAGCCACTGGCCCAGCGCCGGGACGTCGCGGAGCATCACGTTGACGCGGGTGGTCATGGCGCACTCGCGCTCGTCGGGGTCGCACATGCAGGGCCGGTCGGACTTGTGCTCGGTCTGGCCGTCGCAGCGGCGGACGCACTTCGATCCGGCGTACAGCTCGTACCACTGGGATACGGCGTCCTGCGGCGGGATGAGGACGGGCAACCGGTTGGCCTTGGAGTACACCTCGAATTCGGAGGGGCCGCCGTTGGCCGGGGTCCAGGGCTTGACCTCTCCGCCATACAGCTCGGCGACGGCGGTGAGGATGTCGCGCGAGGGGCTGGTGAAGCGAAACTTGTCGAGCTTGGCCGGGCGGGTCTTGCCGTTGGCGGTCGGGACGACGTGACCGAGGCGGATCTCGCCGAGCTGACGCATGCGGCGCTGGAGGTCGATGATGGGCATCAGGCGGCCTTCTCTTCGGTCAGGGTCGGGAGGGTGAGCGCGTCGCCGACGACGGTCTTGGACAGGCCGGACACCCAGTCCGCGGCCTGCTGGACGATGCGGAAGGCGGCGAACACGTCGTCACCGCAAGCGACGGGGATCAGCCGGTATCCCTCGGGGCGCAGGTGCAGCACGACCCCGGTGGAGTGGGTGGCCGGCATGGGGACGGTGGACCCGTCCCGCAGCCACGCGACCTCGGCCTTGCGGTACGCGGACATCTGCAACGCGGCTTCGGGATAGACGCCCTTGACGTCCAGCTCGCCGCCGGTCTTGGTGTCGCCCATGAGGACGGTGTCCGCCGGGATATCGAACTCGGCGGCGATCAGGGGGGACCGCAGGAGGTAGTCGAGGGTTCCGGCGTATCCGGCGGTGCGGTTGCCGACGACCATCTCGGAGGCTTCGAAGGTGACTTGCCAGTCCTCGACGAACTGGAGGAAGTTCGTGAGGTACGGGGCCATGTCCTCGTCGTCGACCAGGTCCGCGGGGATGGGCTCGCCGAGGACGCGGGCCTCGATGATCCGGTGGACGGCAGAGCCGATGTCGGCGCGCTCGTCCTTCTTGCGGAGCGGGGCGCGGCGCAGCCAGTCGTACATCTGCGTGCGCTGCTCGGCGATGCGCGAGGACGCGACGAGGGCGGGCAGGTTGGCCAGGGCCGTCTCGGCGACGAGGTTCGCGGCCCACAGGGCGAGGACGTCGCCCTTGGTGGAGCCCTGGGAGAGGATCGTGGTGACGCGGCGGAGTTTGTCGCCGGTGACCTTGTCGCGGTACCAGCCTTGTGAGGGCTGGGGGATGCGGTCGGGTCCGGTGGGGGCGGGGGCCGGGGGCTTGCGCCTGCGGCCGGCGGCCGGGGCGGTGGTGGCCGCCCCAGCCTGCGCGGTGGTCGTCATCAGGCGTCCGCCTCCGGGTCGTACTCGGTGGCGACGGCGATGCGGGTGACGGTGTAGTCCGTGGTCTGCTCGTCGTCGTCCGGCCCGATGACGAGCTCGTACGGGTCATCAGGCTCGGACTCGTCGCCGAGCCAGTCGAAGACCTTGCCGTCGTACTCGGGCGAGTTGTTCAGGGCGTCCGCCTCGCAGTGCATTCGCGCGGCTTCGGCGTTGGTGTACGTGCCGAGCGGGGTCATGCCCCACGCGGCCCGGTAGACGTACGCGACCGCGGGCTCTGTCTCCAGCTGCACGGCGGGGGCGGCCGGCGCCTGCGCGGCGGCGAGGGCGAGCGTTGCGTACACCTGCGCTTCGGCCGCGAGCGCGTGCCCGACGACCGGGTCGGCGCCGTCGCCGTAGGTGAAGTGGTGCGCCTGGTTGGCGAGGCGCTCGGCCTCGCGGCGGTAGTGCTCGGGTCCGGTCATCGCTGGCCGCCCTTCGTGTGGATGTGGTGCGCGGGAGACTCGCCACAGGCGCGGCAGCGGCGGACGTGGGCCTTGGCCCAGCGGGAGTAGACGGAGGTGGGTTCTGCGGGGTGCGGGACCGTGGCGGCCTCGTCGCAGGTCAGGCAGCGGTCTCGGAGCAGCACGCGACCGTGGGCGCAGAGCACGTCGTCGGGCTGGGGAGTGGACGTCGCGGCCGGGGCCGTGTCCTTCTCGCCCTGCTCGGCGGCGTCGGCCATGCGGCGCAGGAGGTCGCCGTAGTGCTCGCGGTGGTAGCGGCGCTGGCACCGGTCGTCGGCTTCGATCGCGTCGGCGGCCTCGCGCAGCACCTCGGCGCGGTAGGCGTCGGCGGCGGCCTCGAAGCGGTCGCGGCTGTCGCTGAGGAAGCAGTCGCGGAGGCTGTCGCGGGCGGTCATGCGGCACCTGCCTCACGCTGCGACGGGACGGCCTTCGGCGCGGCGATCGACCGCAGCCGCTCCGCGAGGCGCAGCACCTGCTGCCCGTACACCGGGACCCGCCCGTCGTCGGCCACCTCGGCAAGGAGGTCCGCGACCCGGGCGTCCCGCTCGTGCGTGGCGTGGGAGTCGATGCCCTGCGCGGCCGCCGAACGGGCCAGCTCGGCGATGTTCACGAGGTCCGCAAGGAGGCTCTCCCCGTCCTCCTCCGCAGCCGACGCGAGGTTCAACAGGACCGAGGTGAGGTAGTGCGACAGGTCGAGCGTCGCGCCGGTCGGCGTCGCGTCGACGTAGATCCGGTACGGCCCGTCAACGGGCATACGGTCGGTCATCGGGTGCCCCTGGTGGACTGGTAGGTGGTGAAGCCGAGGCCGCAGGCGACGCAGACACAGGCCGCGCCGAGCGCGTACAGGCCAAGGAAGAGCAGCAGGCAGACGAACGTCGTCACGGAGACACCGCCGCTTCGATCTCGTGCAGCACCGACTCGCCGACCGGGAGCGCCACCGACACGTGCACCGGGATCCGGGAGCCGTGCGACGGCGGGATGAAGGTGAGCAGGGTCCAGAGCTGCATGCCCTCGAACTGGGGGGAGGTACGGACCTCGCCGCCGAGCTGCTCCAGCCACGGGAGCAGGTCGTCGACGTCCGCGACGGACACGAACACACCCTCGGGGCGGACGGTCACGGTCGGGGCGGGCAGGGTCAGGTACCCGAGCAGCGCCTCAATGGCGATGCGGTTCGTACTCTGTGCCTCGTAGCCGGCGGGGCCGGTAAGGTCGATGGTCACGGTGTCCTCGTTTCTCGTGTGGATGAGGGGGCCGAGGGGTCGCGTACGGACGTGCAGGTCCGGGGCGGCCCCGCTTTGCGTCGTGGGTCAGGAAGCGCGGACGGCAGCGCCGCGCGGAGGCAGGGGCCGCAGGTTCGCCAAGGGGTGCGCTCCAGGGGGCGCCGTGCGAACCGGGGCGAGAGGCCCGGTCGTCGGCTCGTGGTGGAACATGGCGTCGATGCGGTCGAGGTCGTCGTCAGAGAACGTCACGACGCGGCCGAGCTTTGTGTGGGGCAGCTTCTTGATGTGCCGGCGGAGCCACGACTCCTCGACGCGGAGGATCTCGGCCGCCTCGGAGTAGCTGTGGCGGCGGTTCATGCCGAGACCGCCAGATGTGGCGCGATGTCGCTGGTGGAGTCATCCGCAGGGACGGAGCGCCCGGTGGGGGCCCACAGGATGAGCAGGTCGACGCCGATGACCTGGGCGATTGCCGCCGCCACGGTGCACGACTGGGTCTTGGTGACACCGTTCAGCAGGTTGTCGATGGTGCCGTTCGATACGCCGACAGCCTTGGCGAGTGCACGCCCGCTGATGCTGGAACCGGTGCCGGTGCGCTCCATCAGCATTTGCAGCTTGATCGGGCTGACCAGCCGGTATCGCTGGTGAAATTCCATGTACGCGTCCTTCTTGGGCGAAGTGACCAAAAACTTGGACACCCACAGCGTGACAGAACTTGGGCACGGTGTCCAGATTTTTGGGCACGGAATCCGTATGGATTAGGTCAACAACGGGGGGTGGGGTGGCGGCGTCTGCCCAGGAACCTGGACACTATGACCATGCGCACGAGTGGCGCGATGCGTTGAGCTGCAACGACGCAGTACACGTACCCGTAGTCACTTGGGCACCCCCAAGCCCGCGCGCACCGGAGGATCAAGGTGGTTGTTGTGGTCGAGGAGACGGCGCAGAGGACGGAACTGGCGGACCTGACGCGGTCGCGGATGGAGGAGCTAGGACTCAGCTACCGCACCCTGTCAGCCTCCACCGGATGGAGCCGCGGAACGCTGGAGAACCTGGCCAAGGGGCGGGTGATCAAGGCCCCCAAGTCGTACGAGCTTGAGAATCTGGCCGACGGTCTGCGACTGCCGGTGCGCGCGGTGAAGGACGCCGCTGCGGCGCAGTTCTTCGACATCGATATTGTCAGGGTCGAAGACGCGGACACCCGGATGATGGTCCACCACTACGAGGAACTCAGCCCCGAGGACCGGGAGCGGCTCCGTGCGATCGCCGAGGACTGGAGCCGCAGGGGCACCCGAGACTGATGTGACGTGCAGTGACTTCCGAGTAACCCGTGGTCGAATATGCCCGCAGCATGCATCATGGGGGTCCTGCCTGGGGGGCGGAATATTCAACTCCGGCATCAGCCCCGCATGTCACACTCCTGCGCGCGGCCGATGTCGGCCGTAAGGCTGGAGTTCGCCGCGATGCAAGAGGTGACAGAAGTCCGCTTTGAGATCGTGCCCGCCTCCTCGATTCCAGCAGGACGCGCCTGCCGGATCGAAGAGACTGACGGCGTCCTGGTCGTACAGATCAGGCGCCCCCACGCCACACACGCACTGTGCTGGGAACTGAATTGGCACCACCGGCAGATCCTGCGCGAGGGGGCGTGGGCGCAGACACCCGTAACCGCCGGTCGAGTTGAAGAGCCGGCCGCAGGTCTCAAGCTCGCCGACGTGCGGTGGGAAATCGATTCTGCTGGAGAGCTACCGCCGCAAGTCCCGTGCCTGCCCCTGGAAGGGCTGAAGCGCTTCACGTGGCGTATCGGCAGGGACTACGCCACGCAGCAGCTCTGCGACGAAATGAACGCCTATCTCGACCGCATAGCCGGTGACGGGCTCTGGGTGCAGAACTGGGGCGGCGACGACACGCCGCCCCAGCCCAACTAGGCGCCCGCCCCGACGGAGCGCAGACTCCGCGGCGCCGGTACCCCCATGGCGGCCTCGACGGCGGCCGTAATCTCGTCGTCGAGGCCCGCCACCAGGTGTCCGTAACGGTCCACCGTGGTCGAAATGGACTCGTGCCCCAGCCGGAGTTGGATGGCCGGCAAGGGAACGTTCTTTCCGATCAGCCACGCCACGTGCGTGTGCCGTAGGTCATGGATGCGGGGCTTCTTGGGGAACCCTTTCTCGATGGCGCGCGCCACGGCGGGCTTCCACTTGCGGTGGTAGTAGTTCGAGTGCCTCCAGTGAAGGCCCGTCGCCGTCCGGAACACGAAGTCCTCCGGACGGCGGCCGGCCACCAGGCGCCGGGCAAGGTCCGCCTGTGTCGGCGTCAACGTGATCAGACGCCTCGCCTTCTTGGTCTTCGGCGGCCCCAGGTAGAACGACTTCGCACTGCCCTTCTCTGCCCGCTTCCACGCCCGTTGGACGTTCGCGGTGGGCCGGGCGCCCGTGAGGCTGATGTCGCGCACCTGGAGGGCGCTGGCCTCGCCCCAGCGCATCCCCGTGCCGACGAGCCAGTCCGCGAGGTCCCGCGCCCCAGGGTCGGTGATCTCGGCGGCCACCCGCTGATACTCGTCGTGCTCCAGGAAGCACATTTCCTCCTCCACGTGGTCGTCCAGCCGCGGCAACCTCGTGCCCTTGCAGCAGTTCTTCGTACGGAGCTGGGGCGTGGACTCCACGGCGGCCTGCACGATGCAGAACAGCAAGCCGTGCCGGTTGGCGATCGACTTGGGGTCGGCCTTCCTGCGGAGCCACTGCTCCGGGTTCTCCGGGTCCTGCTCGCCCTTCTCCTCTGCGCGCACCCAGTCGGCGATGTCGTCTGCGGTCAGGTTGCAGATCGTCGCCGGGTGCTGGACGCCGTGCGGGTCGGTGTGCCGCAGGAGGGAGAGGTGGAGGCGGATGTCCCGGCGGTAGTCGTCGCGGGTCCGCTCCTCAATGCCAGTGAGGCGGTCGACGTAGCGGGTGGCGTAGTCGACGAACGGCATGTCGCCGGGAACCGTCGGCTGCTCCACGAATCCGTGACCGCGGACCCAGCCATGCGGCCACTGCCCTCCGTGCGCCTCCACAAGGGCCTTGAACTGCTCGGCCTGCTCCAGCTCGCCGAAGCGCTCCGACTGCCAATCGCCGGCCTGTCGCCACTTGACCTGATAGGTGGCGGTGCCGTCTTTCTTGGGACGTTCCACGATGCTCGCCATGGGCAGACGATACGACCGGCACGGCGGGTCTGTGTTCCCGTTGTGTTCCCAAAGTTTCGGGCACGAAGAAGCCCCGGCCTGTTTTCACAGGTCGGGGCTTGATCGTTCAGGGTGAGTGACGGGACTTGAACCCGCGGCCACCTGGACCACAACCAGGTGCTCTACCAACTGAGCTACACCCACCGTGGCCGGTCGTTTCCGACCGGCTGAGAAAAAGTGTACAGGGTCTGGGAGGGTGCTCGCGCCAGGTTTAACCGGGGCTCACCGGATGGCTACTCCGCAGGCAGGACGTACTTCGCGGCGATTCTCTTCGCCGTTTCGGAGTCCGGACCGGGCTGCGGTACGAAGACCGCCTCCCGGTAGTAGCGCAGCTCCGCGATGGAGTCACGGATGTCGGCGAGCGCCCGGTGGTTGCCGTTCTTCTCGGGGCTGTTGAAATACGCCCTCGGGAACCAGCGGCGGGCCAGCTCCTTGATCGACGACACGTCCACGATCCGGTAGTGGAGGTACGCCTCCAGCGTCGACATGTCGCGCAGCAGGAAGCCGCGGTCGGTGCCGACCGAGTTTCCGCACAGCGGGGCCTTGCCGGGCTCCTTCACGTGTTCGCGTACGTACGTCAGGACCTGCTCCTCGGCTTCGGCCAGCGTCGTGCCCCCGGCCAGCTCGTCGAGGAGGCCCGAGGCGGTGTGCATCTGCCGCACCACCTCGGGCATGGTCTCCAGGGCCGCGTCCGGCGGGCGGATCACGATGTCCACCCCTTCGCCGAGCACGTTGAGCTCCGAGTCGGTGACCAGCGCGGCCACCTCAATGAGTGCGTCGTCCGTCAGCGAGAGCCCGGTCATCTCGCAGTCGATCCACACCATGCGATCGTTCATGTGTCTCACCCTACGGGGCGTTCCCGCTGGCCGGGGAGCGTCGGGCGGCCCGGGGTGTAGACGTCGGAGCTGGGTTTGCCCGGCTCCGGGACCGCCGACGTGGTCGCCGATGCGCCCGACTGCGTACTGGCCGCCGCCGCGCGCCTGGCCTGCGGCGGCACCGCGTCCGCGACCTGGGTGGCCGCGGACGCGCCCTGGTGGACCTCGCCCTGCGGACGCCGGGCCCGGTACGCCGCCCGGTACGCGGCCGGGGACGAGCCCAGCTGCCGCCGGAAGTGCCCGCGCAGGGCGACCGGCGAACGGAAGCCGCACCGGCCCGCCACCTCGTCGACCGAGTAGTCCGACGTCTCCAGCAGACGCTGCGCCTGGAGCACCCGCTGAGTGATCAGCCACTGCAGGGGAGCGCTCCCGGTGAGCGACCGGAAACGCCGGTCGAAAGTGCGGCGGCTCATGTAGGCGCGCGCGGCCAGCGTCTCCACGTCGAACTGCTCGTGGAGATGCTCCAGCGCCCAGGCGACGACCTCGGCCAGCGGGTCGGCGCCGATCTCCTCCGGTAAAGACCTGTCGAGATAGCGCTCCTGGCCGCCGCTCCGGCGCGGTGGCACGACGAGCCGGCGGGCCAGCGCCCCGGCGGCCTCGGTGCCGTGGTCCGTCCGCACGATGTGCAGGCACAGGTCGATTCCGGCCGCCGTGCCGGCCGACGTGAGCACGTCGCCGTCGTCGACGAAGAGCTCGCGCGGGTCGACGTGGACGGACGGATAACGCTTGGCCAGCGTCGGCGCGTACATCCAGTGCGTGGTGGCCGGGCGGCCGTCGAGCAGCCCCGCCGCCGCCAGCACGAACGCGCCGGTGCACAGCCCGACGATGCGGGCCCCCTCCTCGTGCGCGCGGCGCAGCGCGTCGAGGGCCTCCGGCGGTGGCGGCGAGGTGATGGACCGCCACGCCGGTACGACGACGGTGCCGGCCCTGCTCATCGCCTCCAGGCCGTACGGTGCGGTCAGTTCGAGCCCGCCCGTGGTGCGCAGCGGTCCGTCCTCGCCCGCGCACACCAGTAGCCGGTAACGGGGTACTCCTGCGTCCTGCCGGTCAATGCCGAACACAGAGAGTGGGATGGAGCTTTCGAAGATGGGGCCGCCACTGAAGAGCAGTACTGCGACGATCTCCCGGCGGCGGCGTCCGGAGAGCTTCCGTGCGGCCTCCGGTACGGCAGTGGAGTCCTGGCTCATGACGCTAAGCCCCCCTCGGTGTTCGCGTCCTCTCGGTCCTGCACTTTTCCCCTCGGTCCTGCATGAATCCCCCGCCGTATATACCCATGATCGAATCTACTGTGTCCCGTGGCGCCGGAGTGACAACTTCGGCATTCGGCACTATGTCGACAAGGCAACTTGGCGCGAAGCATTCGATCACGAAGCGTTCCACTCGCGGGCCGCGCAGGGAAGTGCGCATCCCGCTCATGGCCCGTCCCCGTAGGGTGCATTGGCCGGAGTCGGTCCTTTCATGCCTGGTGGTACGGGGGGTGGGAGGGCATTTCGCCAAGGGTTGGGTCACGGCCAGAAGTTGGCTGAAAAGCAATGGGTCCGTGTGTGCGAAACCCTCATTCGTCCGGAGCTCCGGGCCCCGCGTGACGCCCGCCCCGGCGCGCTCCCGCCGGCCCCGTCCGCGCCCGCCCGGGCCCCGCCGCCGCCGTCTCGGCCGCGACGCGTTCCGACCGGCGCAGCAGTGCGCGGCAGGCGGCGGTCACGGCGGCGAGCCCCAGCGCGGCGGCGGCCGCCCCGCCGACGGAGCTGCCGTACATGACGAGCACCACAGGGACGAGTGCGCAGCTGAAGGCGGCCCAGCGGACGAGCCCGCCGACCGCGTCGGCGGGATGCTGCCCCCGGGGCGCCGGGGCCGGCGCCCCGGCCGCCCGGCGGTGGCCGCGCGGTGCGGGGACGGTGGCGGTGGCGGGGCCGGTCGGAGGTCCGGGCACGGCGGGCTTCCTTATGTACGCGGGCGGGCCGTGCTCAACGGACGGTGGCCGTCAGGGGTCACTGAGGGGTCCGCCTGTCGAGACGCCTGTAGGGGGCAACCGGCATTGCCTTACGCGGCGGCCTCGTGCATGCTCCGTGAAACGCCGTGCGAGGGACCGGCGGGCTCTGGGCAGGAAGGGAGTGTCGCCGTACCCTTGGGGGTATGGGCTTGGGAAGATGATTCCCAGACACAGTTCACTGTTCAATTGTCATAGCTTCCCTCAATAAAAGCGACCCCTCCCCAGAGGACTTCTCGCCGAGACACCCATGGCCGGTCACGAAACCCCCGAACCCGCGGACCGCAAGCAGGTCGTCGATCCCCTGGACGACCTCCGGGCGGTGGAACAAGCGCGCCACTCCTGCGACCCTGCCTTCCGGCACGGTGTCGTCGTCGGTTTCGACGGCTCCACCTCCAGTGAGCGGGCGCTTTCCTATGCCATCGGCATGGCGGTGCGGTCGGGCTCCGGCCTGATCATCGTCCACGTCGCGAACCGGCTCCCGACCACGGTCTGGGCGGGCTGCGAACCCCCGGTCTTCGTGGACGTACCGGACCACCGCACCGAGGTGCTCGGTCTCGAGCTGGCCTGTGCGGACTACCTGGCCGAGGTGCCGTGGATCCTGGTCGAGCGCGGCGGCGACATCTGCCACGAGCTGGAGGAGGTCGGTCAGGAGTACTCGGCCGACGCGATCGTGGTGGGGTCGACCCACGGCATCGTCGGGCGGATCTTCGGCTCGGTCGCCGGTCGGCTGGCCCGGCGCGCGCAGCGGCCGGTCATCGTGATCCCGTAGCGCGCGGCGCGCACGGGACCACGACGACGCGGCGTCCGGCTGCTACTCGACCGTCACGGACTTGGCGAGGTTGCGCGGCTTGTCGATGTCGCGACCCATGGCCAAAGCCGTGTGGTATGCCAGGAGTTGGAGCGGAATGCCCATGAGGATCGGGTCCAGCTCCGTCTCGTTCTTCGGCACCACAATGGTGTGATCGGCCTTTTCCTGCTCGCGGTGCGCGACCGCCAGGATCCGGCCGCTGCGCGCCTTGATCTCTTCCAGCGCCGCGCGGTTCTTCTCCAGCAGCTCGTCGTCCGGCACGATCGCGACCGTCGGCAGCGCCGGCTCGATCAGGGCGAGCGGGCCGTGCTTCAGCTCGGAGGCCGGGTACGCCTCGGCGTGGATGTAGGAGATCTCCTTCAGCTTGAGGGAGGCCTCCAGGGCCACCGGGTAGCCCCGGACGCGGCCGATGAACATCATCGACTGGGCGCCCGCGTACTCCTCGGCGATCTTCTTGATCTCGTCCTCGGTCTCCAGGATCTCCGCGATCTGGGCGGGCAGCTTGCGCAGGCCCGCGATCAGCCGCTTGCCGTCCGAGACGGACAGGTCGCGGATGCGGCCCAGGTGCAGCGACAGCAGGGCGAAGGCGACCACGGTGTTGGTGAAGCACTTGGTGGAGACGACGCAGACCTCGGGGCCGGCGTGGACGTACATGCCGCCGTCGGCCTCGCGGGCGATCGCCGAGCCGACGACGTTGACGACGCCCAGGACGCGGGCGCCCTTGCGCTTCAGCTCCTGCACGGCCGCGAGGACGTCGTACGTCTCACCGGACTGGGAGACCGCGACGTACAGGGTGTCGGGGTCCACGACCGGGTTGCGGTAGCGGAACTCGGACGCCGGCTCGGCGTCGGCGGGAATGCGGGCCAGCTCCTCGATGAGCTGCGCGCCGATCATGCCCGCGTGGTACGAGGTGCCGCAGCCGAGGATCTTGACCCGGCGGATGCCGCGCGCCTCCCGGGCGTCCAGGTTCAGGCCGCCCAGGTGCACGGTGGAGAAGCGGTCGTCGATGCGGCCGCGCAGCACGCGGTCCACGGCGTCGGCCTGCTCGGAGATCTCCTTGTGCATGTACGTGTCGTGGCCGCCCATGTCGTACGACTCGGCCTCCCACTCCACGGTGGTCGGCGTGGCCGTCGTACGGGAGCCCTCGGTGGTGTACGTACGGAAGTCGTCGGCCTTGAGGGTGGCCATCTCGCCGTCCTCGAGGGTGACGATCTGGCGGGTGTGCGAGACGAGCGCCGCGATGTCGGAGGCGACGAACATCTCCTTCTCGCCGATGCCGAGGACGACCGGCGAGCCGTTGCGCGCGACCACGATGCGGTCGGAGAAGTCGGCGTGCATGACGGCGATGCCGTACGTGCCCTCGACGTGGCGCAGGGCCTCGCGGACCTTCTCCTCCAGCGTCACGGCCTGCGAGCGCGCGACGAGGTGGACCAGGACCTCGGTGTCGGTCTCGGAGAGGAACTCGACGCCGTCGGCGACCAGCTTCGCGCGCAGCTCGGTGGCGTTGTCGATGATGCCGTTGTGCACGACGGCGACGTTGCCCCCGGCGTCGAGGTGCGGGTGGGCGTTCTCGTCGCTCGGGGCGCCGTGGGTGGCCCAGCGGGTGTGGGCGATGCCGGTCGTGCCGGCGAAGCGCTTGGGGACCCGGGCCTCCAGGTCGCGGACGCGCCCCTTGGCCTTGACCATCTTCAGGCCGCTGGCCTTGGGGCTCGTGATCACGATGCCCGCCGAGTCGTAGCCGCGGTACTCCAGACGCTGGAGCCCTTCCAGCAGCAGGGGGGCGACGTCACGCTTGCCGATGTAACCGACGATTCCGCACATGAAGTGTGTATCCCTCGAGTCGTTGAGTGGGTGCTCAGCCGTAGACGATGCGGCGCAGCTGCCGGAGCGAGAGTTCCGGCGGCGCCACGGCGCGGTGCGGCATCTCGGCCGCGATCCGCTCGAAGATCTCCGCGTTCACCAGGCCGCCGGACTGCAGCTCCCGGTGGCGGCGGCGCACGAAGTCCTCGGCCGTCTCGTCGAAGTACGCCAGTACGTCGAGCACCACCCGGGCGGCCTCACCGCGCGGGAGCGCGGTGCTGCGGACCAGGTGGTCGATGAGGTCGTCGTACGGGGACGACGGGCGGCGTTCGAGCACCCGTAGATACTGCGGGGGATCCGGGGCCTGCGCAAGAAATCTGCCCGTAATCGGGCAGGATTTCCGTCACAAACGAAAAAGCCCAGGTCGCGGCTGCGGGGAAGGGGATCGCTTCGGGCCGCGCGGGCGGGCGGAAGTGGGCGACACAGGGCGGTTGACTGGTCTACACCCTTGACCCCGAAGGGGGCGCACGATACGCATGGTGACCGTTCGCCTGCACCATGCCACTGTTGCGAAGCCCCGCCGAAGGGACCGCCCGTGAGTCAACGCAGAAGGATCCCAGGTCTGTTCGCCCCGCTGCTCCTGGTCGTCGCCGCCGGCGCGGGCAGTGTGGCGGCCGCTCCGGCCGCCGCCGAGCAGGCCACTCGGGCGAGACCGTTGAGCCAAGTGGTGCCGGCGCCCGCCTCCGTGTCCGAGGGCGGGCCCTCCTACGCCCTGACGGCCCGCACGCGCATCCGCGTCGACGACGACTCGCGCGAGGCGCGGCGGATCGGGTCGTACCTCGCCGACATCCTGCGCCCCTCCACGGGCTTCGAGCTCCCCGTCACCGAACAGGACGGCAGGGACGGCATCCGGCTGCGGCTCGGCTCCCGGGACGCCTCGCTGGGCGACGAGGGATACCGGCTGGAGTCCGGCCGGCACGGCGTGACCATCACCGCCCGCCGGGCCGCCGGGCTCTTCCACGGCGTCCAGACGCTCCGTCAGCTGCTGCCCGCGTCCGTGGAGAAGGACACCCGGCAGCGCGGGCCCTGGACGGTCGCGGGCGGCACCGTCGAGGACGCGCCGCGCTACGGCTACCGGGGTGCGATGCTCGACGTGTCCCGGCACTTCTTCAGCGTCGACAAGGTCAAGACGTACATCGACCAGATGGCGCTCTACAAGATCAACAAGCTCCACCTGCATCTGTCCGACGACCAGGGCTGGCGCATCGCCATCGACTCCTGGCCGCGCCTGACCACGTACGGCGGCTCGACCCAGGTCGGCGGCGGTCCCGGCGGCTACTACACGAAGGCCGACTACCGGGAGATCGTGCGGTACGCCGCCTCCCGCCACCTGGAGGTCGTCCCCGAGATCGACGTGCCCGGCCACACCAACGCGGCCCTCGCCTCGTACGCCGAACTGAACTGCGACGGCGTCGCGCCGCCCCTCTACACGGGCACGAACGTGGGCTTCAGCTCGCTGTGCGTGCCGGAGGACGTCACGTACGAGTTCCTCGACGACGTGGTGGGCGAGATCGCCGCGATGACGCCGGGCAAGTACATCCACATCGGCGGCGACGAGGCGCACTCCACGCCGCACAAGGACTACGTCGCCTTCATGGACAAGGCGCAGGCCATCGTCGGCGAGTACGGCAAGACGGTGATGGGCTGGCACCAGCTGACGGGCGGCAACCCGGTCGAGGGCGCGGTCGCGCAGTACTGGGGCCTCGACCGGACGTCGGCCACGGAGAAGGCGCAGGTCGCCAACGCCGCGAAGAAGGGCACGAAGCTGGTGCTGTCACCGGCCGACCGGGCCTACCTCGACATGAAGTACGACAAGAGCACCCCACTGGGCCTGTCCTGGGCGGGGTACGTCGAGGTGCGGCGCTCGTACGACTGGAACCCGGGGGCCTACCTGCCGGGCGCGCCGGCTGAGTCCGTCCTCGGCGTGGAGGCGCCGATGTGGTCCGAGACGGTGTGGACCAACGACCAGGTCGAGTACCTGGCCTTCCCGCGGCTGCCGGGCATCGCCGAGCTCGGCTGGTCGCCCGCGGCCACGCACGACTGGGACGCGTACAAGGTGCGGCTGGCGGCCCAGGGGCCGCGGATGGCCGCGCTGGGGATCGACTACTACCGCTCGGCGCAGGTCCCCTGGCCCGCGGAGTAGAGGGGCGGGCGGCGATGGTGCGGCGGGCGTCCGTGAGGGCCTTGGACACGGACGCCCGCCCGCCATGCGTCCCGGTCAGGCGGGTGCGTACCGCGCGATCGGGTTGTCGAGGGTGCCGACGAGCTGGAGCGCGCCCGCCGGGTCCTGGAGGTCCACCATCTGCTTGTTGTCGCGCAGCTGGAGCCGGTTCAGGCAGGACAGCGCGAACTCGGGCGCGAACATGTCGTACTGCTTGAACTTGTCCGCGAGCTCCGGGTGGGCCTTCTGGTAGTCGGCCACGCAGTCCGCGACCGCCCGCCAGAACGTCTCCTCGCCGACGACGCCGTCGGCGTCGAGGGTGGCGCCGAGGAAGCGGAAGAAGCAGTCGAAGACGTCGGTGAAGATCGACAGCAGCTTCATGTCCTCCGGCACGTCGGCGCGCACGCGCTCGACGGCGGGCGGCAGCGCCGCGTCCGGGTCCATGACGCAGATCTCCTCCGCGATGTCCTTGAAGATCGCCCGGGTCACGACGCCGTCCTCGACGGCGAGGATGACGTTCTCGCCGTGCGGCATGAAGGCCAGGTCGTACGCGTAGAAGCTGTGCAGCAGCGGCGTGAGGTAGGCGTAGAGGTAGCGGCGCAGCCACTCCTCGGGTGCGAGACCCGACTCCGCGATCAGGGCGCCCGCGAGGGACGCGCCGTCGTCGTCGGTGTGCAGCAGCGACGCCATCGTGGCGAGGCGCTCGCCCGGCGCGAGCGACGGGACGGGGCTCTCGCGCCACAGCGCGGCCAGCATTTTCAGGTACGGGGAGCCCTTGGCGGTGGCGGCCTCGTACTGGCGGTGGTGGTAGCCGATGGCCGCGCGCTCGCGGATGATCGTCAGACCGGTCGCCCCGAAGGTGTCGTCGCTCGCGATCAGGCCGGCCAGCCAGTCGTTGATGGCGGGCGTGGCCTCCATGTAGGCGGCCGACAGCCCGCGCATGAAGCCCATGTTGATGACGGACAGGGCCGTCTTGACGTAGTGCTTCGACGGATCACTGGTGTTGAAGAAGGTGCGGATCGACTGCTGGGCGAGGTACGCGTCGTCGCCCTCGCCGAGGCAGACGAGGCGGTGCTGGGCGACCTCGGCGGAGAAGGTGACGGACAGCTTGTTCCACCACTGCCAGGGGTGGACCGGGACGAGGTAGTAGTCCGCCAGGTCGAGGCCGAGGCCGGACAGCGTCGCCGCGAACCGGTCGACGGTCGCGTCGCCCAGCTCCTCGCGTACGAAGCTCTCGTAGTCGAGTCCCGCGCCGGCCGTGAAGGTGGCGTGGTCGCGCCGGGCGGCCAGCCAGATCAGCCGGACGGGTGCGGCGGTCTCGGGGGCGTACGCGCGGTATTCGTCGACGCCGAAGCCGAGGCGGCCGTTGTTGGCCACGAAGCACGGGTGGCCCTCGGTCATCCCGGTCTCGATCGCCTGGAAGCCCGAGCGGCTGAGCGCGGCGGCCGAGACGGGCGTCTGGGTGAGCTTGTACGCCGTGCCGGCGAGGGTGGAGCTGATCTCCTCCAGGTAGACGGGGAGGATCTCCGGGCTCAGGCCGAGCGCCCCGCGCAGTTCGATGAAGAACTCGAGCGCGTCGAGGGGGATCTCGGCGCCGTCGCGGTGGCGGGTGACGGACTCGGCGACAACCTGCCAGTGGTCGAGCGCGTGGCGGCGGGCGGTGAAGCGGTACTCCGTCGCGCCGTCGTCGGAGCGGACGGCGTAGCTGTCGTCACCGAGGGGCTCGGGGGTGAGCAGGCGCTCGTGGGAGAACTCGGCGAGTGCCTTGCGGACGAGCAGGCGGCTCGCGTGGGCCCAGCGCTCGGGGGTGAGGTGGGTGACGGCCTCGGCGGGGGACAGTGCGGTGGAGGTCACAGGGCGGCTCCCACGGCGGCGTTGAAGCTCTCCCGCGTGCAGATGCTCAGATACGCGTCCTTCTCCGGCTTGGCGATCTTCTCGACGATCTCGAAGCCGACGGCCTCGTTCAGCCGGTGGACGGCGGTGTTGCGCACGTCGGGCTCGACGATCACACGGCGGGTGGCCGGGTCGGCGAACAGCTTCTCCATCACCGCGGTGATCACGGCGCGGGTGAAGCCGTGGACGGGCGTGTCGGTCGGCGCGACCAGGAAGTGCATGCCGACGTCGCCGGGCCGGGCGTCGAACAGGCCCACGAGCTCGACGTGGGCCGGGTCGTAGCGCTCCATGAGGAAGGCCGGCCTGCCCTCGTGCTCACCGATGAAGGCGTCGTGGTGCTCGGCGGCGGATATCGCCATGTACTCGCGCTCGACGTCCGGCAGCGACGCGTCCTGCATCATCCAGTACGCGGCCTTGGGATGGGTGACCCAGCCGTGCAGCAGCCGCGCGTCGGCGAAGGGGTCGAGAGGGCGGATCGTGAACTGCGGCGTGCTCATATGGCGAACTCCTGGAAAGCGATGGCCTTCTCGACCGGGTAGTACTCGGAGCCCAGCAGCTCACCGATGATGTAGGCGTTGCGGTACGCGCTCATGCCCAGGTCGGGCGAGGTGATGCTGTGGGTGTGGACGGCGGCGTTCTGGAGGAAGATGCCGCGTCCCGTCGTGTCGATGCTGTAGTTGCGGGCCACGTCGAAGCGGCCGTGACCGTCCCAGCGGATCCGGTCCCGTACGCCCTCCAGGAAGGCGGGCGTGCGGTAGCGGTAGCCGGTGGCCAGGATCAGGCCCTCGGTGGTCAGCTCGAAGTCCTTGCCCTGCTCCTCCTGGCGCAGGCCGAGGGCGTACGTCCCGCTCTCGGCGTCGTAGCTCGCGGTGTTGAGCGAGGAGTTGGTGAGCAGGCGGGTGGGGACGGGGCCCTTGAGGTTCTTCTGGTAGAGCAGGTCGAAGATCGCGTCGATCAGTTCGGAGTCGATGCCCTTGAAGAGGTTCTTCTGCTGCGACTCCAGGCGGTAGCGCGTGGTCTCCGGGAGCGCGTGGAAGTAGTCGACGTACTCCGGGGAGGTCATCTCCAGCGTGAGCTTGGTGTACTCCAGCGGGAAGAAGCGCGGCGAACGGGTGACCCAGTTGAGCCGGTAGCCGTGGACGTCGATCTCGGCGAGGAGGTCGTAGAAGATCTCCGCCGCGCTCTGGCCGCTGCCGACCAGGGTGATGGACTTCTTCGCCTGGAGCGCCTCTTTGCTCTGCACGTAGCGCGAGTTGTGGATGAAGTCGCCGCCGAGGCCCTGGCAGGCGTCCGGGACGTACGGCGGGGTGCCGGTGCCCAGGACCACGTGGCGGGCGCGGTAGGTGGTGTCCTGGGTGCGGACGACGTACAGCTCGGACTCGGCGTCGTACTCGACGGAGGCGACCGTCTGGTTGAAGCGGATGTTGCTCAGCTTCCCGGCGGCCCAGTGGCAGTAGTCGTTGTACTCGGTCCGCAGCGGATAGAAGTTCTCGCGGATGTAGAAGGAGTACAGCCGTCCGGACTCCTTCAGATACTGGAGGAAGGAGTACGGCGAGGTCGGGTCGGCCATCGTGACCAGGTCCGACATGAACGGCGTCTGCAGGTGGGCGCCTTCGAGGAACATCCCGGCGTGCCACTCGAAGTTCGGCTTCGTCTCCAGGAAGAGACCGTCGAGCTCGTCGATCGGCTCGGTCAGGCAGGCGAGCCCGAGGTTGAACGGACCGAGCCCGATACCGATGAAGTCAAGAGGCGCGAGGGGCTCAAGAGGCGTGGACAAGGGACTCTCCCAGGTACTGCTCGGCGTGGCCGGCGATGAGGTCGAGGACGGCCGCGATGTCGGTCAGCGTCGTCTCGGGGTTGAGAAGGGTGAACTTCAGGTAGTGCTTGCCGCCGACCTTCGTCCCGGCCACGACGGCGTCGCCGGAGGCGAACAGCGCCTTGCGGGCGTACAGGTTGGCGCGGTCGATCACGGCCGGGCTGGTGACGTCGGACGGGATGTAGCGGAAGACGAGAGTGGAGAGCGTGGGCGCCACGACGACGTCGTAGCGCGGGTCGGCGGCCAGCAGCTGCCAGCCGTCGGAGGCGAGGTCGCACACCTCGTCGAAGAGCTCGCCGACACCGTCCGCGCCCATGGTGCGCAGGGTCATCCACAGCTTGAGGGCGTCGAAGCGGCGGGTGGTCTGGAGGGACTTGTCGACCTGGTTGGGGATGCGCTCCTCGGCCATCCGGCGCGGGTTGAGGTAGTCGGCGTGGTACGTCGCGTGGCGCAGGGTGGCGCCGTCGCGGACCAGCAGCGCGCTCGAACTCACGGGCTGGAAGAACGACTTGTGGTAGTCCACGGTGACCGAGTCGGCGCGCTCGATGCCGTTCAGGAGGTGGCGGCGGGTACGGGAGGCCAGCAGGCCGCATCCGTACGCGGCGTCGACGTGCATCCAGGCGCCGTACAGCTCGCACAGCTCGGCTATCTCGGGAAGCGGGTCGATCGAACCGAAGTCGGTGGTGCCCGCGGTGGCGACGACGGCCATCGGGACCAGGCCCTCGCTCGTGCAGCGGGCCAGTTCCTGGGCGAGGGCCGCGGTCTGCATGCGCTTGTCGGCGTCGCAGGGGATCGCGACGACGGCGTCGGGGGAGAGGCCGAGGAGTTTCGCGGACTTCTGGACGCTGAAGTGGCCGCACTCGGAGGCGAAGACGCGCAGCGTCGAGAAGTCCCCGGTCTTGGCCTCCTCGCGGGCGAGAAGCAGGGCCTGGAGGTTGGACTGGGAGCCGCCGCTGGTGAAGACGCCGTCGGCGTTGGTCTCGGCCTGTGTGCCGAAGCCGATGCGGTTCGCGGTCCAGTCGACGAGGCGGCGCTCGATGAGGGTGGCGCCCGCGCTCTGGTCCCAGGTGTCGAGGGAGGAGTTCACGGCGGAGAGCACGGCCTCGGCGGCGACGGCGGGGATGACGACCGGGCAGTTGAGGTGCGCGAGGTAGCGCGGGTGGTGGAAGTAGACCGCGTCCCGGAGGTAGACCGATTCGAGCTCGTCCAGGGCGGCGGTGACGTCACCGAGGGGCCGGTCGAGGTCGATCGCGTCGAAGGCCGGGGCGAGCTGTTCCGGGGTGATGCCGGTGAACGGCCGGTCGGTCGCGGAGAGTTTGTCCGCCACCCGCTCGACCGCTGCGGTGGCGGTCCGGCGGTACCGCTCGGCGGTCGTGTCATTGAGCAGGTGTGAGCGCATGAACTGTCCTCGGGGGTACGGGATTCAACGTGCCCTCCGAACAGGAGAGGGGCGAGGGCCGTTGTTGAAGTGAGGTTAGCCTAACCTAACTTCAGGGCGCAACGAACCCTCGCCCCCCGGAGGGCTCGGCTGTTGTGGTGCCGGGACGGGCCGACGGCCTACGCCTCGTCCTCTTCCGCTTCCGCTTCCGCTTCCGCCCGCTCGCGGAGCTGCTCCTCGCTCAGCCCGCGGCGCCAGTAGCCCACGAACGTCACGCGCTTGCGGTCGAACCCGCGCTCCTGGACGAGATGGCGGCGCAGCGCCCGTACGCACGAGGACTCGCCGGCGATCCAGGTGTACGGCGTGCCCTCGGGCAACTCGGCGCCGGGCACGGCGCGTACCGCGTCCAGTGCGGAGGGCGCGTTCTCCTCGCGTACCAGCCAGGTGATGTCCGCGTCGGCCGCCGTGGTCAGCTCCAGGCGGTCGTCGGCGTGCGGGACCTCGATCCAGACCTTGGCCCGCGTACCGGCCGGCAGCCACTCCAGCGCGGCAGCGGCGGCCGGCAGGGCCGTCTCGTCCGCCCACATGAGGACCCAGTCGGTGTCCTCGGGCGGCCGGAAGCGCACGGCGGTGTTGTCCGCGACGGCGGGGCCGAGCACCACGACGCGGTCGCCGGCACCCGCCCGCGCCGCCCAGCGGGCGGCCGGCCCGCCGTCGCCGTGCAGCGCGAAGTCGATGTCCACCTCGTCCGCTTCGGCTCCGTCGGCCGCCCGGCGCTGCTCGCGCAGGGTGTACGAGCGCATGACCGCCCGTACGTCGTCGGGCAGCGCGCGGTACGAGCCGAACCAGTCCGGATCGGTCTCCGGCGGCAGCACCGGCTCCGGCTGGCCCGGATGCGGCAGGAACAGCGACAGACTCTGGTCGCGGCCCCCGGAGGCGAAGGTCCGCAGGTCCTCGCCCCCGAACGTCACCCGGAGCATGGTGGTGCTGAGCCGCCGCGTCCGCACGACCGTGAGGCCGAAGAGGCGGAACGGAACGGTCGAGGTCTCTTCGGCGGTCTCGGCCCGGGTCATCGTCAGGCGACCTTCTTGGCCTTCTCGATGGCCTCGGCGAGGTCCTCGAGGATCGGCGCGCACTTGTCGTACGAGTAGATCGGCTCCGTGGTGCGCGGGATGACCTGGCCGGCCTTGACGGCGGGCAGGCGCTTCCAGGTCGGCTTGTCCTTGAGGGCGGAGGGCTGGAGGACGGCGGTCCGGTTGTCCATCATGATGATGTCGGCCTGGTACTTGTCGACGTTCTCCCAGCTCAGGCTCTCGAAGAAGCCGGCCGCGTCCACCTTCGGCTCGACGAACTTCACGCCCAGCTCCTGGAAGTACAGGGTGTCCGCGGACATCTTCGCGAGGGAGACGTAGAACAGGTCCGGACTCGCGGAGCCGATCATGACCTTGACCTTCGGGTTGGCCTTGGCGGCCTGGCGCAGGCGCTCGGCGGCCTTCTCGAAGCGGGCCTTCGCGTCGGTGATCTTCTTGCCCTTGACGTCGGCGCCCAGGGACTCGGCCAGGTCGGCGTGGCGCTGGATCGCCTTGGGGATGGTGGTCTCGGCGGCCCACAGGGCGACGCTCGGGGCGACCTTGAGGATCTTCTTGCTGGACGCCTCGGGGACGTACCAGAGCTTGTCCTTCTCCCACATGGCGGTGACCAGGAGGTCCGGGTTGAGGCCGACGTACGCCTCGACGTTGAACTCGTCGTAGGCGTTGCCGATGATCTCGACCTTGTTGATGTCGAGGTCGCCGGCCTGGACGTCGGCCTTGCCGTCGGCGGTCTTGGTCGGGCCGAAGACGCCCTTGACCTCGACGCCGAAGTCGTGGAGCGCGGCGGCGACACCGGTGAACGCGACGATGTTCTTGGGGGTGGCGGGGCTCTTCACCGTCTTGCCGCGGTCGTCCTTGAAGGACCACGGGCCCGACTTCCCGGCAGCCTTGTCCTCGCTCTTCGCGGAGGTCTCGCCGCAGGCGGTCAGCGCGGCGCCGATGCCGAGGGCGCCGCCGACGGCCAGCAGGCTGCGGCGGGAAAGGTGGGAAGCTCGGGCGTGAGGCATGACGGTGTCTGCTTTCATACGTGCGGGGTCCACCGGGGGACAAGTTCGAAGGTAGGTTAGCCTAACCTCATGCATTGTCCAGAGGGTGGTTCGCGGGGCGGACCGGCGGTCGCGCCCGGCGCCCCGAACGGCCCTTGTGATCAAGGGCGTTGGCACTGAGCTGCGCCGATGCTCGCGCGGGCGGGCCGGATCGCTTCACGGCGTCGACGTCGTCGACTCGCTCGGCTGGAACGGACACCGCTTCGGCCCCGCGCCCCGCCTGTGCGGCGCGGGGCGCGGGGCCGGACACTCCAGAAGGTCAGCCGGTGAGGCCCAGTTCGCGGGCGATCAGCATGCGCTGGACCTCGCTCGTGCCCTCGCCGATCTCCAGGATCTTGGAGTCGCGCCACATGCGGGCCACCGGGTACTCGTTTATGAAGCCGTAGCCGCCGTGGATCTGCGTGGCCTCACGGGCGTTGTCCACCGCGACCGTGGAGGAGTACAGCTTGGCGAGCGCCGCCTCCTTCTTGAACGGCTCGCCCTGGACCAGGCGGGAGGCAGCGTCCCGCCAGCCGACGCGGGCCATGTGGGCGCGCATCTCCATGTCGGCGATCTTGAACTGGATCGCCTGGTTGGAGCCGATGGGCCGGCCGAAGGTGTGCCGCTCCTTCGCGTACGCCACCGACTCGTCGACGCAGCCCTGGGCCAGGCCGGTCGCGAGGGCCGAGATGGCGATGCGGCCCTCGTCGAGGATGCGCAGGAACTGGGCGTAACCCCGGCCCTCTTCGCCGAGGAGGTTCGCGACCGGGACGCGCACGTCGGAGAAGGACAGCTCGCGGGTGTCCGAGGCGTTCCAGCCGACCTTGCTGTACGGGGCGGCGACGGTGAAGCCGGGGGTGCCGGACGGGACGATGATCGCGGAGATCTCCGGCTTGCCGTCGGGCTTGCGGCCGGTCACCGCGGTGACGGTGACCAGACCCGTGATGTCCGTACCGGAGTTGGTGATGAAGCACTTGGAGCCGTTGATCACCCACTCGTCGCCCTCGCGGCGCGCGGTCGTCTTCGTGCCGCCGGCGTCCGAGCCGCAGTCCGGCTCGGTCAGGCCGAACGCGCCGAGCAGCTCACCCGAGCACAGGCGGGGAAGCCACTCGCGCTTCTGCTCCTCCGTGCCGAAGCGGAAGACGGGCATCGCGCCGAGCGAGACGCCCGCTTCGAGGGTGATGGCCACGGAGGAGTCGACGCGGGCGAGCTCTTCGAGGGCGATGCCGAGGGCGAGGTAGTCGCCGCCCATGCCGCCGTACTCCTCGGGGAAGGGCAGGCCGAACAGGCCCATGCGGCCCATCTCGCGGACGATCTCGTACGGGAACTCGTGGCGCTCGTAGTAGTCACCGATCTTCGGGGCGACGACGTCGTGCGCGAACTCCTCGACCGTGCGGCGGAGTTCTTCGTGCTCGGACGAGAGGCGGTGGTCGAGGGACATGGCTACGACTCCTTGTGGGACAGGGCACGCACGGTGCGGGAGGGGCTGGGGCGGCCCAGCCGTTCGGCCATCCACACGCTCGTGGCGGTGAGGCGGCCGAGATCGACCCCGGTTTCGATGCCGAGGCCGTGGAGCATCCACACGAGGTCTTCGGTGGCGAGGTTTCCGGTGGCGCTCTTCGCATACGGGCAGCCGCCGAGGCCGCCCGCGGAGGCGTCCACGGTGGTGACGCCGTGCTGGAGCGCGGCGAGGGTGTTGGCCAGCGCCTGGCCGTACGTGTCGTGGAAGTGCACGCCGACCGCCGAGGTCGGGACCCCGGCCTCGTTGAGGCCGGTGAGCAGGGCCCGGACGTGGCCCGGGGTGGCGACGCCGATGGTGTCGCCGAGGCTGAGTTCGTCGCAGCCGAGGTCGAGGAGCGCCTTGGCGACCCTGACCACCTGGTGGACCGGGACCGCCCCTTCCCACGGGTCGCCGAAGCACATGGACAGGTAGCCGCGTGCGTGGACCTCGTCCTGACGCGCGCGGGCGACGACGGGCTCGAACATGGCGAGCGACTCGTCGACGGTCCGGTTGAGGTTGCGGCGCGCGAAGGTCTCGGTCGCGCTCCCGAACACGGCGATCCGGCGCACGCCGAGCGCGAGGGCGCGGTCGAGGCCCCGTGCGTTCGGCACGAGCACGGGGAGCTCGGCGGGCACGTCGTGCAGCAGGGGGAACAGCGCCTCCGCGTCCGCCAGCTGAGGCACCCACTCGGGATGCACGAAGCTCGTCGCCTCGACGGTGGTGAGCCCCGCGTCGGCGAGACGGTGGACGAACTCCGCCTTCACCTCGGTCGGTACGACGGTCTGCTCGTTCTGGAGGCCGTCGCGGGCGCCGACCTCGTGGATGCGCACGCGCGCCGGCAGGTCCGGCGCGGGCACCCGCATGGGCAGTCCGTCGGGCACGGCGGTCATGACTCCTCCTGCGGGGTGACCACGGCCAGCACCTGGTCCATGGCGACGGTGGAGCCCGGCGTCACGTCGAGCTCGGTGACGGTGCCGGCGTGCGGGGCGGAGATGACGTGCTCCATCTTCATCGCCTCGACGACCAGCAGGCTCTGCCCGGCGTCGACGTGGTCCCCGACGGCCACCTTGACGACGGTGACCGTGCCGGGCATGGGGGCGGCGAGGGTGTCGGCGCCTGAGCGGGCACCACCGGTGAGGCCGGCCTCGACGGGATCGTGGTCCATGACGTGCCAGGCGTCCCCGTCACGGCCCAGCCACACGCCCTCCGGGCCGGTGGCGTGGCTGAAGGTGTGGGTGACTCCCGCCAGTTCGACGGTGACGGCGCCCGCGTCGGCGGTGACCAGCCGGGCCCGGACCGGCAGGGGCTCCTGTGCCGACGGGGACAGCGGTTCTCCCGCGACGGGCGGCAGGCCCCCGGCGCTCCGGGGCGGAAGCCCGGCTCCGCCCTCGGCCGTCCCGTCCTCCGCGGGGCTCACGCCGGCCGGGGTGACGGGCTCCAGCGGGACGGCGGCCGCCAGGTCGGGCGCCGCCGGGTGCGGCTCGGGGAGCAGGAGTTCCGTGCCCGCCGCCGTGGTGCGCAGCCGGATCTCCACGGGCTCCTGGCCCGGTACGCGGGCGTGGTGGACCGTCCAGGCGGGCGTGCCGCCCAGCCGCCATCCCGTGCGGACGGAGAACGGGTCGGTCCAGGGCGCGGAGCCGTCGGCGGCCGCCGTCCCCCGGGCCCGCAGCAGCGCCGCAGCCGCGTACACCTCCGGCGGAACTCCCTCCGGGACGAGGCTGTCCGCGTCGCGTTCGACCAGGCCGGTGTCCAGCGCGCCCGAGACCACGTCCGGGTGGGCCAGCAGACGGCGCAGGAAACCCGCGTTCGTCGGCACGCCCAGGGTGACCGTGTCCGCGAGGGCCGCGCGCAGCCGGCGCAGGGCGGTGGCGCGGTCCGGGGCGTACGCGATGACCTTGGACAGCATGGGGTCGTACAGGCTGCCCACCTCCGCGCCCGGCGTGAGACCGGAGTCGGTGCGCACGCCGTCGCCCTGCGGCTCGTGGAGGGCGAGGACCGTGCCGCCCGAGGGCAGGAAGCCGCGGGAGGGGTCCTCCGCGCAGACGCGGGCCTCCACCGCGTGTCCCGTGAGCGTGATGTCCTTCTGCGAGAAGGGCAGTTCCTCACCGGCTGCGACCCGCAGCTGCCACTCCACCAGGTCGAGGCCGGTGATCAGCTCCGTCACCGGGTGCTCCACCTGGAGGCGGGTGTTCATCTCCATGAAGTAGTACGACGACGGGTCGTTGCCCGGGACGATGAACTCCACCGTGCCCGCGCCCCGGTAGCCGCAGGAGCGTGCCGCCTGGACCGCCGCCTCGCCCATCGCGGCACGCGTCGCCTCGTCGAGGAGCACCGACGGCGCCTCCTCGATGATCTTCTGGTGCCGGCGCTGGAGGGAGCACTCGCGCTCGCCCAGGTGCACCACGTTGCCGTGGGCGTCCGCCAGGACCTGGATCTCGATGTGCCGGGGGCGGTCGATCCACCGCTCGACCAGCAGGGTGTCGTCGCCGAACGACGCCCGCGCCTCGCGCCGGGCGGCCGCGATCTCGTCGGCCAGGGCCGACTCCACCCGCGTCAGGCGCATGCCCTTGCCGCCGCCGCCGGCCGACGGCTTCAGGAGGACCGGCATGCCGATCTCCCGGGCCGCGGCCGCCAGTTCGTCGTCCGTCAGGCCGCTGCCCGACGAGCCGGGCACCACCGGCACGCCGGCCGCCCGTACCGTCTCCTTCGCGCGGATCTTGTCGCCCATCAGCGCGATGGCGGAGGCGGGCGGTCCGATGAACGCGAGGCCCGCGTCCGCGCAGGCCTGCGCGAACCCGGCGTTCTCGGCGAGGAAGCCGTACCCCGGGTGGACGGCCTGCGCGCCCGTGCGGGCGGCGGCCTCCAGCAGGCGGTCCGTGCGGAGATAGCTCTCCGACGCCGCCGCCGGGCCGATGCGGACCGCCGTGTCCGCCTCCCGTACGTGACGGGCGTCCGCGTCCGCGTCGCTGAACACGGCCACCGAGCGCACGCCCAGCTCCCGCAGCGTGCGGATGACGCGGACCGCGATCTCGCCCCGGTTGGCGACCAGGACGGTGTCGAACATGGAAGCCGTGGGGGCCATGGGGAACTCCGTCATCGTTCTCTCACATCCGGAAGACGCCGAAGGCGGGCTCGGTCAGGGGCGCGTTGGCGCAGGCTGTCAGGGCCAGTCCCACGACCTGCCGGGTCTCCAGCGGGTCGATCACCCCGTCGTCCCACAGCCGCGCCGTCGCGTAGTAGGCGTTGCCCTGGGCGTCGTACTGCTCGCGGATCGGCGCCTTGAACGCCTCCTCCTCGGCGGCGGGCCACTCCTCGCCCCGCGCCTCCAGCTGGTCGCGCTTCACCGTCGCCAGCACCGACGCCGCCTGCTCGCCGCCCATCACCGAGATCTTCGCGTTGGGCCACATCCACAGGAAGCGCGGCGAGTACGCCCGGCCGCACATCGAGTAGTTGCCCGCGCCGTACGACCCGCCGACGACGACTGTCAGCTTCGGCACGCGCGTGCACGCCACCGCCGTCACCATCTTGGCGCCGTGCTTGGCGATGCCGCCCGCCTCGTAGTCCCGCCCGACCATGAAGCCGGAGATGTTCTGGAGGAAGAGCAGGGGGATGCCGCGCTGGTCGCACAGCTCGATGAAGTGCGCGCCCTTCTGGGCGGATTCGGAGAACAGGATGCCGTTGTTGGCGACGATGCCGACCGGGTGCCCGTGGATCCGCGCGAAGCCGGTGACCAGCGTCTGGCCGAACTCCGCCTTGAACTCCTGGAAGCGCGAACCGTCGACCGTCCGGGCGATGACCTCGCGCACGTCGTAGGGCGTACGGGAGTCCACCGGCACTGCGCCGTACAGACCGGCCGGATCCACCTTGGGCTCCTCGACCGGCTCGACGGACCACGGCAGCGCGCCGCGCTCCGGGAGCGTCGCGACGATGTTGCGGACGATGCGCAGTGCGTGGGCGTCGTCCTCCGCCAGGTGGTCGGTGACGCCCGACGTGCGGGAGTGCACCTCGCCGCCGCCCAGCTCCTCCGCCGTGACGACCTCGCCGGTGGCGGCCTTCACCAGCGGCGGGCCGCCGAGGAAGATCGTGCCCTGGTTCCGCACGATGACGGCCTCGTCGCTCATCGCCGGTACGTACGCGCCGCCCGCCGTGCAGGAGCCGAGCACCGCCGCGATCTGCGGGATGCCCGCCCCCGACATGCGGGCCTGGTTGTAGAAGATCCGCCCGAAGTGCTCGCGGTCGGGGAAGACCTCGTCCTGCATGGGCAGGAACGCGCCGCCGGAGTCCACCAGGTACAGGCAGGGCAGCCTGTTCTCCAGGGCCACCTCCTGGGCGCGCAGGTGCTTCTTGACCGTCATCGGGTAGTACGTGCCGCCCTTGACCGTGGCGTCGTTGGCGACGATCACCACCTCGCGGCCGCTCACCCGCCCGATCCCGGCGATCACACCGGCGGCCGGCGCCGCCCCGCCGTACATGCCCTCGGCCGCCAGTGGAGCGAGCTCCAGGAAGGGCGAGCCGGGGTCCAGGAGCGTGTCCACCCGGTCGCGGGGCAGGAGCTTGCCGCGCGCGGTGTGCCGGGCCCGCGCCTTCTCGCCACCGCCGAGCCGCGCCGCGGCCAGCCGCCCGCGCAGCCCTTCCACGAGCTCCCGGTGGGCCGCTTCGTTGGCCCGCCATGCCTCGGCTGCCGGATCGGCGGTGCTGGTCAGCACCGGTGCCTGCCGCATCTCCTGAGCCCCTTTGCCCGTTCGACGTGATGTTAATGAGCGTTAACGCCCTTTCAGGTTAACGAGCGCTAACCGCCGTGTCCAGAGCTGTGGATTCCTCCTTCGGCAGGACGTCTCCAAGATCCGGACGTGTGAGGATCTGACCCGACCACACACGGGGGACAGGGCTTGTGACGACACTGCGAGAGACGGCCGTACGAGGCGCGGAAGCAACGGAGGCCGCGCCGGGAGCGGCAGGGGACCCGGCAGGGCCGACGCGGCCCCGCTCACGCGTCCTGGAGGTCGACGCCCTCCGGGGCTTCGCCCTGCTCGGCATCCTGCTCGTCAACACCCTGACCATGGCCGGGACCCACGGCATACTCGGCGGCCGCCCGTCCGGCGCCGCCGACGGCGTGGCGCTGTGGCTGGTCCACTTCCTCGCCCAGAGCAAGTTCTACCTGCTCTTCTCGTTCCTCTTCGGCTACAGCTTCACCCTTCAGGCGGCCTCCGCCGAGCGCGCCGGCGCGCGCCTGGGGCCGCTGACGACGCGGCGGCTGCTGGGGCTCTTCGCGCTCGGCGCCCTGCACGCCGTGTTCCTGTACGTCGGCGACATCCTGACGACGTACGCCCTGCTCGGCCTGATCCTCTTCGCCGCCCGCCGGGCCACCCCCGAAGGGGCGCTGCGCGCCGCGCTGTGGGTATGGGGCGTCTTCGGCTCCCTCCTGCTGCTGCTCGGCGCGCTCGGCACCCTGGCCGGTCCCGACGACGCGGCCGCGAAGGCCGCCGCGGCCCGTGAGGCCGCCGAGCTCACCGCCGCGTACCGCGGCGGCTTCGGCGACGTCGTGGCCGCGAACGTGGGGCAGCTGCCGTTCGCCGTCCTCGCCCTGGTCACCACGGGCGGCTTCGTGGTCGCCGCCTTCCTCCTGGGACTCTCCGCCGGGAAGCGGCAGTGGCTCACCCGGGCGGGCGGGACGGGTCTGCGCCGCGTCCTGGTGGCGGGCCTCTGCGCCGGCCTTCCCGCCGCCGCCTTCTCGGCCTCGGGCGCGGCGGGCCCGCTGTCCGCCCGCTGGGAGCTGCTCGCCGCGATGACCGGCGTCGTCACGGCCCCGGCGCTCAGCGCCGCGTACGTCGCCGGCCTGCTGCTCTGGTTCGGCACGCCGAGCGGGGCGCGTGCGGCCGGGGTCCTCGCACCCGCCGGGCGCACGGCACTGACCAACTACCTCACCCAGTCGCTGGTCATGGCCCTGATCTTCACCGGGTACGGTCTGGGCCTGTACGGGCGCGTCGGCGTCGCCGTCCCCCTGGGTGCGGCGCTCCTGCTGTACGCCGCACAGCTCGCCCTCAGCGCCCGGTTCGTGCGGCGCCACCGGCTCGGCCCGGTGGAGTGGGCCCTGCGCGCCTTCACCCACCTCCGGGTGCGACCCCGTGAGGTTAACGACCGCTAACCGGTCGGTCTAGAATGGCCCCATGAGCACCAACGCCGCCGCCCGCGTCGCGGCCCCCACCCGCCGCGAGCAGATCCTCAGGGAGGCCGCCCGCCTCTTCGCCGAGCGGGGCTTCCACGGCGTGGGCGTCGACGAGATAGGCGCCGCCGTCGGCATCAGCGGCCCCGGCCTCTACCGCCACTTCCCGGGCAAGGACGCGATGCTCGCCGAGCTGCTCGTGGGCATCAGCGAACGGCTGCTGGACGGCGGCAGGCAGCGTGCCGCCGCCGAGTCGGCCGACAGCCCGCAGGCGGTCCTCGGCTCGCTCATCGACGGCCACATCGACTTCGCGCTCGACGACCGGCCGCTGATCACCCTGCACGACCGCGAGCTGGACCGGCTCAGGGAGAGCGACCGCAAGCGCGTGCGTCAGCTCCAGCGCCAGTACGTCGAGCTGTGGGTGAGCGTCGTGCGGGAGCTGAATCCCGACGTACCGGAGGCGGAGGCCAGGTCGGCCGTGCACGCGGTGTTCGGGCTGCTCAACTCGACGCCGCACCTCGGCTCGTACGGCAACGGGCTGCCGGGGCGGGCCGCCATGGAGGGGCTCCTGCGGCGGCTGGCGCACGGCGCGTTCGGGGCGCTCGCGCCGCGCGGCGCGGCCTGACGCCGGTCGCCGCGCCCGGCGCGGGCTTCGCCGGACGGAGGCGCGGGCGGACGGCACAATGGGGGTCATGCCGATACCCAGCCGCGCCGCCCTGGTCGACCATCTCACCCGCACCCGCATCGCGGGCGACGTCGCCACCCCCCGCGACAACAACCTCTCCCACTACCGGAAGCTCGCGAACGGCGACCGCCACTACTGGCTCGGCCTCGAACTCGGCGACCGCTGGACCGACGAACAGGACGTCCTCGCCGTGATGGCGGAGCGCTGCGGCGTCATCGACGACCCCGGGCACCGCATGGGCCAGGACACCATCGACCCCGAGCTGACCGTCGACGCGCTGGAGCGCATGGCGGCGCGGCTGCGCAAGGCCGCTGCGGGCAGGGAGCGCGTGCTGTTCGCGACCGGGCACCCGGGCGGCCTGCTCGACGTGCACCGTCAGACCGCCGACGCGCTGCGCGCGGCGGGGTGCGAGATCGTACGGATTCCGGGCGGGCTCACCGCCGACGAGGGCATGGTGTTCCAGTTCGCGGACGTCGCGATGCTGGAGCGCGGCGCCACCCTCTGGCACACGCACTCGCCCGAGCCCATGGCGGCGATCCTCGACGGCCTGGAGCGCGAGGGACGGCCGCTGCCCGACCTGGTCGTGGCCGACCACGGCTGGGCGGGATGCGCGGGCCAGCGCGGACTCGACTCGATCGGTTACGCCGACTGCAACGACCCGGCGCTGTTCATCGGCGAGGCCGAGGGCACGCTCCAGGTCACCGTCCCGCTGGACGACCACGTCACCGACCCGCGCTTCTACGACCCGATGACCGCCTACCTGCTCGACGCGGCCGGCCTGCTCTGAGCGGGGGCCCGGCGCCGCACCCGGACCGGCGCGCGCGGGCGTCCCGGCCGGGGATCAGCGCGGGACGCGCACCACGCCCTCCTGGATGACGGAGATCGCCAGCCGGCCGTCCCGCGTGTAGATCCTGGCCTGGCCCAGACCCCGCCCGCCCGACGAGGACGGCGACTCCTGGTCGTACAGCAGCCATTCGTCCGCCCTGAAGGGCCGGTGGAACCACATCGCGTGGTCCAGGGACGCCCCCACGACGTCGCCCGTCGCCCAGCCGCCGCGCCCGTGGGCCAGCAGGACCGAGTCGAGCAGCGTCATGTCGGAGACGTACGTGGCGAGGCAGACGTGCAGCAGCGGATCGTCCGCCAGCTTGCCGTTCGTACGGAACCACACCTGCGAGCGCGGTTCGCGCGGTTCGCCGACCGTCCCGTACGGCGGTGCGTCGACGTACCGCAGATCGACCGCCGCGCGGGCTTCGAGCATGCGGTCGGCCATGCCGGGGTCGAGGAAGTGGTCCGCGTACCTCGGCAGCATCCGGGCGGCCGTCGGCAGCGTCTCGGGGTCCGGCGCAGGCGGCATGTCCGCCTGGTGCTCCAAGCCCTCCTCGTACGTCTGGAACGACGCGGAGAGGTGGAAGATCGGCTGCCCGTGCTGGACCGCGACGACGCGGCGGGTGGTGAAGGAGCGGCCGTCGCGGATGCGGTCGACGGTGTAGACGATCGGCGCGCCCGGGTCACCGGCCCGCAGGAAGTACGCGTGCAGGGAGTGGGCGAGCCGGTCCTGGGGCACGGTCCGGCCCGCCGCGACCAGCGCCTGGGCGGCCACCTGGCCGCCGAAGACGCGCGGGACGACGGCGGAGCGCGACCGGCCCCGGAAGTAGTCCTGCTCGATCTGCTCCAGGTCGAGCAGATCGAGCAGGCTGTCGAGCGCTTCGGTCACCTGGCCTACAGGCCCATCGACTTGGCGATGATGGACTTCATGACCTCGCTGGTACCGCCGTAGATGCGGTTGACGCGGTTGTCGGCGTACAGGCGGGCGATCGGGTACTCGTTCATGTAGCCGTAGCCGCCGTGCAGCTGGAGGCAGCGGTCGATGACGCGGTGGGCCACCTCGGTGCAGAACAGCTTCGCCGACGCGGCCTCGGCGGGCGTCAGCTCGCCGGCGTCCAGCGCCTCCAGGGCGCGGTCGGCCACGGCCTCGGCGGCGTCCACCTCGGCCTGGCAGGCGGCCAGCTCGAACTTCGTGTTCTGGAAGGACGCGACCGGCTTGCCGAAGACGGTGCGGTCCGTGACGTACTGCTGGGCGAACCGGACGGCGGCCTTGGCCTGCGCGTACGCGCCGAAGGCGATGCCCCAGCGCTCGGAGGCCAGGTTCGTGCCGAGGTAGTAGAAGCCCTTGTTCTCCTCGCCGAGCAGGTCCTCGACCGGCACCTTCACGTCGACGAACGCCAGCTCGGCGGTGTCGGAGGTGCGCAGGCCGAGCTTGTCCAGCTTGCGGCCGACGGAGTAGCCCTCGGACGTGGTGTCCACGGCGAACAGCGAGATGCCGAAGCGGCGGTCCTCGGCGCTCGGGGCGGACGTGCGGGCGCACACGATCACGCGGTCGGCGTGCACACCGCCGGTGATGAAGGTCTTGGCGCCGTTGAGGACGTAGTGCGTGCCGTCCTCGGAGAGCTTGGCGGTGGTCTTCATGCCCGCGACGTCGGAGCCGGTGCCCGGCTCGGTCATAGCCAGCGCCCACATCTCCTCGCCGGAGACGAACTTGGGCAGGAAGCGCTTCTTCTGCTCGTCGGTGGCGAGCATCTTGATGTAGGGGAGGGCGAGCAGCACGTGCACGCCGGAGCCGCCGAAGTTGACGCCCGCGCGCGCGGTCTCCTCGTACAGCACGGCCTCGAACTTGTGCGTGTCCAGGCCCGCGCCGCCGAACTCCTCGGGGACGCTGATGCCGAAGACGCCCAGCTCGCCGAGCTTGTAGTAGAAGTCGCGCGGCGCCTGGCCGGCGGCGAACCACTCGTCGTACACGGGGACGACCTCGGCCTCGATGAAGGCCCGGATGGTCTCCCGGAACGCCTGGTGGTCCTCGTCGAATACGGTCCGGCGCACGGACGCCCCTTTCTTTGCGGCTGAACCGCCGCCGCTCTCGGGTCACTCACTTGATGACGGATGCACTAAGCGCTTGCTCAGCCTGAAGTTACCGGTTGGTCACCAAGGCTGTCCAGGCTCCGGGACGGTCGTACGCGTCACAGCCGCCGCAGCGCGAACCACAGGTCCATCCGTACGTCCGCGTCGTCCAGATCGGCGTCCAGGAGGGCCGCGCAGCGGGCGATGCGCTGGCGGACGGTGTTGCGGTGCACGTCGAGCGCCACGGCCGTACGGTCCCAGCTCCCGTGCAGCGAGAGCCAGGCGCGCAGGGTCGGGACGAGGGCGGGGGAGTCGGCGATCGGCGCGAGCAGCTCGCGGGCGTGGGCGCGGGCGTCCTCCGGCGAGACGAGCGAGGCCAGCCCCGATCCCGCGTCGCCGCGGTCGCGCACGAGGGGGGCGCGGGTGGCCTCGGCGCGGCGCGCGGCCCGAGCCGCGCGCTGGTCGGCGGCGGGCAGGTCGTGCGCGGGCACGGGGGAGCTGACGCCGAGGCTCCAGCCCTGCTGCGGCTCGACCTCCCGGGGCCCGCCCGCGAGCAGGACCCGCACGCCGCCCTCCTCCGTCGCGTCCACCAGCGCGCTGCCGAGGGCCGTGCCGAGCGCCGCCGCGGCCAGCTGGTCCGGCCCGCCGCCGCCCGCCGGCCGGGCGTGCACCACGGTCCACTCGTCCGCGCCGAGCAGTGGCGCCACCTCGCCCGCGTCCGCCCCCAGCAGCAGCCGCACCAGCGCGGCGGCGCGGGCGGACTCCGCGGCGCCCTGGTGCGCCGTGGTGAGCAGCGACAGCAGTACGACGGCGACGCCCGCGACGGTGTGGTCGCCGGCTTCGCGCCGGTCCGAGGCCACCGCGAGCACGAGCCGCCGGCCGCCCGCGAGGGCGTAGGCGGCGAGGTGGCTGCCCCCGGCGGTGTCGGTGGCGGAGGAGGGCGCGGTCCTCGGGGCGGCGGGCGCGGCGCCCTCGGCGGCGGCCGGCTCCGGCGGGCTGACCACGCGCGCGAGCCGGGCCAGGGCCGCGTGCGCCCGCGGCGACGGCGACCGGCCCGCCGAGGCCAGCGGCGCGCCCTCGGCGGACAGCAGCACCGCCCACGCCCCGTCGAGCCGCACCGACAGCTGCCGCAGGACCGCGGGCACCGGGTCGGGGCGGGCGGCCGCCGTGGCCAGACCCTGCTGGGCCCGCGCGACGCGGCGCAGCTCCCGGTGGCGGGCCTCGGCCATCAGCCGCCACACCGCCCGGGCGATCGCTGTGAACGTGGTCGGTGGCGGCACCTCCACCAGGGGCAGACCGTGCCGCTCGCAGGCGTCCACCAGGGCCGGCGGCACCGTGTCGTACACCGGCGCGACGCCGAAGCCGAGCGCCGCCGCGCCCGCCTCCACGACCCGGGAGACGTAGTGGCCGGGGTCCGTGAGCTGGACGCCCGCCGTCAGCAGGAGCTCACCGCCGAGCAGGTACGGGTACGGGTCGCCCATCTCCGAGGTGTGCACCCAGTGCAGATCCGCGTCGCCGGGCCCCGCGATCAGGCGCAGCCCCAGTTCCTCACGCGCCAGCAGCGCGGCCAGCGACACCGGCGGGGTGGGCGGACTGGGGGAGGAGGCCAGGGGCTCTGGCATGGACGGTCCATCCATAGAGGGGCGGTCGAGTGGATGAAACGTACACTTCAGCGTCGCCTTCCGGCCACTTAGTGTCGAGCGCACCGGCGGCCGCGGGTACGGGCGGACGTCCCCGCGCAAGAGCCGCCGCTCACCCCCGCACGACACGCCGCTGAGGTGCTCCGTGCGAGCGGCCGGCCGGGCGGGGCGCCCGGGGGGAACGCGGGCCCGAGCCGGTGCTCGCGCCGGGCTAAAGTCAGATAAACGCAACGAAGCGTAGGAAAGAAGGCAATTCACATGAGCAGCAGCGAGCAGCAGTTCCGCGGTCCCGTCGACTCCTCCCGCATCCCGCGGTACGCGGGCCCGGCGACGTTCGCCCGGCTGCCCCGCCTGGACGAGGTCGGCACCGCAGATGTCGCCGTCGTCGGCGTGCCCTTCGACTCCGGGGTCTCCTACCGCCCCGGAGCCCGCTTCGGCGGCAACGCCATCCGTGAGGCGTCGCGCCTGCTGCGCCCGTACAACCCGGCGCAGGACGCGTCGCCCTTCGCGCTCGCGCAGGTCGCGGACGCCGGTGACATCGCCGCCAACCCGTTCAACATCAACGAGGCCGTCGAGACGATCGAGGCCGCCGCCGACGACCTGCTCGGCACCGGCGCCCGCATGATGACCCTCGGCGGCGACCACACCATCGCGCTGCCGCTGCTGCGTTCCGTGGCGAAGAAGCACGGCCCGGTCGCGCTGCTCCACTTCGACGCGCACCTGGACACCTGGGACACGTACTTCGGCGCCGAGTACACCCACGGCACGCCGTTCCGCCGCGCCGTCGAGGAGGGCATCCTCGACACCGAGGCGCTCTCCCACGTCGGCACGCGCGGCCCGCTGTACGGCAAGCAGGACCTGACCGACGACGAGAAGATGGGCTTCGGCATCGTCACCTCCTCCGACGTCTACCGGCGCGGCGCCGACGAGGTCGCCGACCAGCTCCGCCAGCGCATCGGCGACCGCCCGCTCTACATCTCCATCGACATCGACTGCCTCGACCCCGCCCACGCGCCCGGCACCGGCACCCCCGAGGCGGGCGGCATGACCTCCCGCGAGCTGCTGGAGATCCTGCGCGGCCTGTCCTCCTGCAACCTCGTCTCGGCCGACGTGGTCGAGGTGGCGCCGGCGTACGACCACGCGGAGATCACCTCGGTGGCGGCCTCCCACACGGCGTACGAGCTGACGACGATCATGTCCCGGCAGATCGCGGCCGACCGCGCCCGGGGCGCGGAGCGGAGCGCGAAGTAACCTCAGCGCCGGAGCCGGCGCCGGCCCGCCCGCCGTCCGTCCGCGTACGGCGGGCCTGCCGCGGCGCGCGGCCGGAACGTCGGCACCGGGCCGCGAGGCCCGGCCCGGAAGGGATGTACGCATGACCCACGACCACGACCTGGTCCTGCGGCCCACCGCCGCGCAGACCGAGGCCGCGCTGAACCCTCCCCCCGGGCGCAACGGCGGTGACCTCGTCGTCGAGACCCTGACCGGTCTCGGCGCGACCACCGTCTTCGGGCTGCCGGGCCAGCACGCGCTGGGCATGTTCGACGCGCTGCGCCGCTCGTCGCTCACGTACGTGGGTCTGCGCGTCGAGAACAACGCGGGCTTCGCCGCCGACGCGTACGGCCGGATCACCGGGGAGGCGGCCCCGCTGCTGCTCTCCACCGGGCCCGGCGCCCTGACGTCCCTTGCCGCGCTCCAGGAGGCGGCGGCGGCGTCCGCCCCCGTCCTCGCGATCAGCAGCCAGGTCCCGTCGGCCGGCATCGGCGGCGGACGCCACGGCTACCTGCACGAACTGCGGGACCAGAAGGCGTCGTTCCGCGACATCGTGAAGTCCGTCCACACCGTGCGTACGGCGTCGCAGATCCCCTCGGCGATCGCCGCGGCCTGGGAGTCGGCCCTGACGGCCCCGCACGGCCCGGTCTGGATCGAGATCCCCCAGGACGTACTCCTCGCCCAGACGGCCCTGCCCGTCGTCACGGCGATGGACGCGACCCCGCGCGAGCTGCCCCCGCGACCCGAACTGGCCGCCGTAGCGGCCCACTTGCTGTCGGCGGCCGACCGTCCGGCGATCATCGCGGGCGGTGGTGTCGTACGGAGCGACGCCTCCGGCAAGCTGCTCGCGCTCGCGGAGAAGCTGAACGCGCCGGTCGTCACGACCTTCGGCGGCAAGGGCGCGTTCCCGTGGACGCACCCGCTCTCCCTCCAGTCCTGGATGGAGGACCGCCACACGACGGACTTCCTCGAGGACGCCGACGTACTGCTCGTCGTCGGCTCCGGGCTGGGCGAACTGTCCTCGAACTACCACACGTTCCGGCCGCGCGGCCGGATCGTCCAGATCGACGCCGACCTCGGCAAGCTGGAGGCCAACCACCCGGCGCTCGGCATCCACGCGGACGCCCGGCTGGCGCTCTCGGCGCTGCTGGAGACGGCCGAGGACCGGAAGGACGAGCGGGCACGCGAGCGGGTGAGCGACGTCCTGGCGAAAGTACGGGAACGCATCGCGTCCCAGGACCTGCCGCTGGAGCAGCGGCTGCTCGCGTCGATCCGCGAGGCCCTGCCCGCCACGTCCCCCAGCTTCTGGGACATGACGATCCTGGCGTACTGGGCCTGGTCGGCCTTCGACCCCCGCCACTCCAACACCATGCACTCGGCGCAGGGCGCGGGCGGCCTCGGCTACGGCTTCCCGGCGGCACTGGGGGCGGCGGTGGCGGACCCGACCCGCCCGGTGCTCGCGGTGTCCGGCGACGGCGGCGCGATGTACTCGATCGCCGAACTCGCCACCGCCCGCCAGCACGACCTGCCGGTGACGTGGCTGATCGTGGACGACGGCGGTTACGGCATCCTCCGCGAGTACATGACCGACGCCTTCGACGAGGCCACCGGCACGGAACTCGCCCGCCCGGACTTCGTCGCCCTGGCCGAGTCCTTCGGCGTACCGGCCCGGCGGACGACCCCGCAGACCCTGGCCGAAGACCTGGCCGCGTCCCTCGCCGCCCCCGGCCCCTCGGTGCTCGTACTCCCGGCCCTGCTGCGGATGTTCGCCCCGACGCACCTGTGACGGGGCCGCTTCGCGCGCCCGCCCCGACGCACCTGTGACGGGGCCGCTTCGCGCGCCCGGCCCGGCTACGCCAGGGCCGGGTGCGCCGCACGGAGGGTCTCCTCGTGCGTGTGCCGGCCCGCGCAGAACTGCTCGCGCTTCGCGTGGTCCAGGCTCTCCGGAAGGCCGTTCCCCGACGGGAGCAGGTCGGGTATCGACCGCAGCAGCTCCGCGGCGACGTGCCCCTTGCCGCGCTTGCGTGCCTCCAGGAAGTACGTGACCGCGTTCTTCAGGTGGTCGTGGAGGTGCCGGCGGGGATGCTCGGCGGCCTTGGCGCAGGCCCCGGGCTGCCCCAGTGAGGGGCTGCCGCCCGGTGCGCCGAGTCTCTGCAGTGCGGCGAGAGCCGCGTAGAGCCGGCCGCAGAGCTCGGCGTCGCTCGGTTTTCCGGCAGCCATGGTTCCTCCCCGTTCCTCCGAGGACCGCTCCTGCCCGGAGTGGTTCTCGTGCACCGCGCCTTCGCGGGCGGTTCCACCGTGGACCGCATCACTACCCCGATCGCCTCGCCGCGGAACTTCCCTCCCGGTGAGCGGTCCGCGTACAACCTTTCGGGCCCCCAGGGGTCATCTCAAGCAGAAGCACAAGGGGATGGGGAATCCACACCATGACGCACAGTCGAACCAAGCGCGCCGCGATGGCGGCGGCCCTGGCCGGGGCCGTCCTCGTGCCCCTCGCCGGCGCGTCGCCCGCCGCCGCGGCCACCGCGCCGGCGGTGGTCTGCACCTCGGGCAAGGCGGGGCTCGCGGCCAAGCTGACCACGGACATCACCGCGGCGCTGCGGGGGCGGCGGTCCACGACGGCGATATCGCTGTACGACCGCCCGACCAAGACCACCTGCACCCTGCGCGCCACCCAGAAGTACGACTCCGCCAGCGTGGTCAAGGTGACGGTCCTCGCCACGCTGCTGTGGGACGCGAAGAAGACGAACCGCTACCTGACGGCCCGCGAGAACCGGCTCGCCACCGACATGATCACCAAGTCGGACAACGACGCCACCACCGCGCTGTGGCGCCAGCTCGGGATGACGAAGATCAAGGGCTTTCTCACGGCAGCCAAGATGACGCAGACCGTTCCGGGGACCGGCGGCTACTGGGGGCTGACGCAGATCACCGCCCGCGACGAGCAGAAGCTGCTCTCGCTGCTGACCGCGAAGAACACCGTACTGAGTGACAACTCGCGGGCGTACACCCTCGGCCTGATGGCCAAGGTCGTCTCCTCGCAGCGCTGGGGCACCCCCGCCGGAGCCCCGTCCACCGCCAAGATCCAGGTCAAGAACGGCTGGCTGCCGCGCTCCACGCACGGCTGGCGGGTGCACTCCATCGGCGCGTTCACGGGCCGCGGCCACGACTACGGCATCACCGTGCTCACGCACGACAACGCCACCATGAACGACGGCGTGAACACCATCCAGGCAGTGTCCCGGGCGATACACAAGGCCCTCAACCCGACGGCCGCCGCCTCCACCCTGTACACCCCGACCCAGACGCCCCGCGAGGTGATCCCGGCGGTGCCCCGGCCCTGACCGGGCCCCCGGGGGAGCGACCCCGGCGCGCGTCGAACGGGTCTCCGGTCCTAGGACCGGAGACCCGTATTCGTTGCGGCGGGATGAAATCCGCACGTCGCCGCGTTGGTGACTTCCGGCAGATCAGGACGACCGGGAGGCAGCAGTGGCGGCAGATCAAGGGTGGGCGCGGCGGCTGGCGGGCTATGCCTGGAGGTACCGGCGCAACGTCGTGCTCGCACTCGGTTCGTCGCTCGGCGGCATGGCCGTCATGGCGCTCGTCCCGCTGATCACCAAGGTCGTCATCGACGACGTCATCGGCGCGGGGACCCGGTCCCTCGCGGTGTGGACCGGCCTGCTGCTGGTCGCCGCCGTCCTCGTGTACGTCCTCACCTACGTCCGCCGCTACTACGGCGGACGCCTCGCTCTCGACGTCCAGCACGACCTGCGCACCGAGATGTACGAGACCGTCACCCGCCTCGACGGGCGCCGTCAGGACGGGCTCTCGACCGGTCAGGTCGTCGGCAGGGCCACCAGCGACCTCCAGCTCATCCAGGGCCTGCTCTTCATGCTCCCGATGACGATCGGCAACTTCATGCTGTTCCTCATCTCCCTCGTGATCATGGTGTGGCTCTCGCCGCTGCTCACCCTTGTCGCCCTCGCCGTCGCCCCCGCCCTGTGGTTCATCGCCAAGCGCAGCCGCACCCGGCTCTTCCCGGCCACCTGGTACGCCCAGGGGCAGGCCGCCGCCGTCGCGGGCGTCGTCGACGGGGCCGTCTCCGGCGTACGCGTCGTCAAGGGCTTCGGCCAGGAGGACCAGGAGACCGGCAAGCTGCGCGAGGTCAGCCGGCGGCTCTTCGCCGGGCGCATGCGGACCGTCCGGCTGAACGCGCGCTACACCCCCGCGCTCCAGTCCGTGCCCGCCCTCGGCCAGGTCGCGATGCTCGCCCTCGGCGGCTGGCTCGCGACGCGCGGCCAGATCACGCTCGGCACGTTCGTGGCCTTCTCCACGTACCTCGCCCAGCTCGTCGGGCCCGTGCGCATGCTCGCCATGGTGCTCACCGTCGGGCAGCAGGCGCGGGCCGGCGTCGAGCGCGTACTGGAGCTGATCGACACCGAGCCGTCCATCGAGGACGGGACGAAGGAACTGCCGGCCGACGCCCCCGCCACCGTCGAGTTCGACGACGTGTCCTTCGGGTACGCGGACGACCGGCCGGTCCTCGACGGCTTCTCCCTGGAGATCCGGGCCGGCGAGACGGTCGCCGTCGTCGGCTCCTCCGGCAGCGGCAAGTCCACCGTGTCCCTGCTGCTGCCCCGCTTCTACGACGTGTCGCGGGGCGCCGTGCTCGTCGGCGGGCACGACGTGCGGGAGCTGACGCTCGACTCGCTGCGGGCCGCCATCGGGCTCGTACCGGAGGACAGCTTCCTCTTCTCCGACACCGTCCGCGCCAACATCGCCTACGGCCTGCCCGACGCGACCGATGAACAGATCGCCGCCGCCGCCCGCGCCGCCCAGGCCGACGGCTTCATCTCCGAGCTGCCGAACGGCTACGACACCACCGTCGGCGAACACGGCCTCACCCTCTCCGGCGGCCAGCGTCAGCGCATCGCCCTCGCCCGCGCCATCCTCACCGACCCCCGGCTCCTCCTCCTCGACGACGCCACGTCCGCCGTGGACGCCCGTGTCGAACACGAGATCCACGAGGCGCTGAAGTCCGTCATGGCCGGGCGTACGACGCTGCTCATAGCCCACCGCCGCTCCACCCTGAACCTCGCCGACCGCATCGCCGTGCTCGACGGAGGCCGCCTCGCCGCCATCGGCACCCACGAGGAGCTCCAGGAGCGCTCCGCCCTCTACCGGCGGCTGCTCACCGACCCCGACGAGCTCGGCGGCGTGTCGCCCGGGCACCTGCTCGCCAAGGCGCAGGAGCCGGCCGAGGACCGGACGGTGCAGGAGGAGCTGGACGCCGAGTTCGACGCCGAACGCGGCATCACCCCCGACCTGTGGGTACGGGACGAGACCGCGCCCGACAAGGACGCCCACGCCGCCGGGATGCCCGCGACCCCGGAGCTGCTCGCCCAGGTCGAGGCGCTGCCGCCGGCCCTTGACGTGCCCGCCGTCGACGAGGACCGCGCCGTGCGGCCCGAGGAGTCCTACGGCCTGCGCAGGCTGCTGCGGGGCTTCGGGCTGCCGCTGCTGGTCAGCCTCCTGTTCGTCGCCGTCGACGCCGGCATGGGCCTGCTCCTGCCGATTCTGATCCGGCACGGCATCGACGAGGGCGTCACCCAGGTCGCGCTCGGCGCGGTGTGGGCGGCGGCCGGCCTCGCGCTGCTGTCCGTCGTCGTGCAGTGGGCCGCGCAGACCGCCGAGATGCGGATGACCGGCCGGACCGGCGAGCGCGTGCTCTACGCGCTCCGGCTCAAGATCTTCGCTCAGCTCCAGCGCCTCGGCCTCGACTACTACGAGCGCGAGCTGACCGGCCGCATCATGACCCGCATGACGACGGACGTCGACGCCCTGTCGACGTTCCTGCAGACCGGCCTCGTCACCGCCTTCGTCTCCGTCGTCACCTTCTTCGGCATCATGGTGGCGCTCCTCGTCATCGACGTGCAGCTCGCCCTGGTCGTCTTCGCGACGCTGCCGGTGCTGGTCATCGGCACGTACTTCTTCCGCAGGTCGAGCGTCAAGGCGTACGAGCTGGCCCGCGACCGCGTCAGCGTCGTCAACGCCGACCTCCAGGAGTCGGTGTCCGGACTGCGCATCGTCCAGGCGTTCCGGCGCGAGGGCGCGGGCGCCGAGCGGTTCGCCGAGCGCAGCGACAGCTACCGGCAGGCGCGCGTACGGGGCCAGTGGCTGATCTCGATCTACTTCCCGTTCGTCCAGCTGCTGTCGTCCGTCGCCGCCGCGGCGGTGCTGATCGTCGGCGCCGGGCGGGTGGACGCGGGCACGCTCACCACCGGCGCGCTGGTCGCCTACCTCCTCTACATCGACCTGTTCTTCGCGCCCGTACAGCAGCTCTCGCAGGTCTTCGACGGCTACCAGCAGGCCACCGTCTCCCTGCGGCGCATCCAGGAACTCCTCCAGGAGCCCACCTCGACCGCCGCCGCCGACCGGCCGAAGGACGTCCTGTCGCTGCGCGGCGAGATCGCCTTCGAGGACGTGCGCTTCCAGTACGGCGGCGACGGCGACGAGGAGGAAGCCCTCAGCGGGATCGACCTGCGGATCCCGGCCGGCCAGACCGTCGCCTTCGTCGGCGAGACCGGAGCGGGCAAGTCCACCGTGGTCAAGCTGGTCGCCCGCTTCTACGACCCGACCTCGGGGCGGGTCACGGCCGACGGGACCGACCTGCGCGACCTCGACATCACGGCGTACCGGCACCGCCTCGGCGTCGTCCCGCAGGAGGCGTACCTCTTCGCGGGCACGGTCCGCGACGCGATCGCCTACGGGCGCACCGACGCCACGGACGCCGAGGTGGAGGCGGCGGCCCGCGCGGTCGGCGCGCACGACATGATCGCGACGCTGGAGGGGGGCTACCTGCACGAGGTCGCCGAGCGCGGCCGCAACCTGTCCGCCGGCCAGCGCCAGCTCATCGCGCTCGCCCGCGCGGAGCTCGTCGACCCGGACATCCTGCTCCTCGACGAGGCCACCGCCGCCCTGGACCTCGCCACCGAGGCGCTCGTCAACCAGGCCACCGACCGTCTCACCGGCCGCCGCACCACCCTGGTCGTCGCCCACCGCCTGACGACGGCGGCGCGGGCGGACCGGGTGGTGGTGATGGACCACGGCCGGGTCGTCGAGGACGGCACGCACGACGAGCTGCTGGCCCAGGACGGCACGTACGCCCGGCTGTGGCGCACGTTCGTGGGGGAGGACGAGCCGGCGGCGGTGTGAGGCCCACCGGTCGCGCGTGGGGGTTTCCTTCCGCGACCTCCCCCCGGTCGCGGTTCTTCCCCTCCTTTTCCCCACCTTCTCCCAGATTATCCCCAACCCCGCCCTACCCCTCCAGCTTCCT
>NZ_JBWKLQ010000013.1:127222-183597 GCF_056429965.1 Streptomyces sp. NPDC046122
AAGAAGAGCAGCTCCCCCCGTTTGGGGGAGATGTGGGGGAGAAGAGAGAAGTGGGGGGTGGGTGGACTCCTCCTTGTAAGTGTGTTTCCTCCCCCCCCCCCCCCCGCCCCGTGATCGCGGTCCTTCACGCCTTGTCCCACACCTTCGCCCGGATGCTCCGCAACCGCGCCGTACCCTCTGAGCGTCCGTACGCACGTACGTACGCTCAAGTGGGGGAAGGGGACACGCGTGTTCGGTGGTGCGAGTGGGGCGGTAAAAAAGCACCTGGTGTACGGACTTGTCCTCGTGGTCGCGGCGGCGGGCCTGCTGCTCGCCGGCCCCGGCACGGGAACCGCCGAGGCCGTCGGCCCGTGCTCCGGACGCAAGGTGCGGACGGTCGCCTTCGCCACCGGCGAGCTGCACATCTACAAGAGCCGCCGCTACGCCTGCGCCGTCACCGTCTCCAAGCGCCCCGGCGTACGGCAGGCCATGACGGTCACCATCCAGGCGCGCGGCAGCCGCACCGCCAGGGACAGCGGCCGCTTCACCCACCGCGCCGGACCCGTGACGGTCTACGCCCTCAACCGCTGCGTACGGGCGCACGGTTCGGTCGGCGAGCGGAAGGCTTCCACCGGCTGGATTCTCTGCTGAGGCTGGTGGTACGGGAGTTGCCCCGCTAGGTTCGCCCCGTCGTCTGTCACTACAGGGGAGGGCGAATGCGCAAGGCGCGCAGCTTGCTGCTGTCGTTCGCGGTGCTCATAGGCACCGTGGGCCTCGGCAGCTCACCGGCCGGAGCGGTCACCACCGCCGAGCCGGAGCAGGACATCAAGGAGCGAATACTCGCCATACCGGGCATGAGCCTGGTGGAGGAGAAGCCGTACACCGGCTATCGCTACTTCGTACTGAACTACACCCAGCCGGTCGACCACCGGCAGCCGTCCAAGGGCACGTTCAAGCAGCGGATCACCCTGCTGCACAAGGACACCAACCGCCCGACGGTCTTCTTCACCAGCGGGTACAACGTCTCGACGACGCCGCGTCGCAGCGAGCCGACGCAGATCATCGACGGCAACCAGGTGTCGATGGAGTACCGCTTCTTCACTCCGTCCCGGCCCTCGCCCGCCGACTGGTCGAAGCTCGACATCAAGCAGGCCGCGAGCGACCAGCACCGCATCTTCACCGAGCTGAAGAAGATCTACTCCAAGAAGTGGATCTCCACCGGCGGCTCCAAGGGCGGCATGACCGCCACGTACTACGAGCGCTTCTACCCGCGTGACATGGACGGCGTCGTCGCGTACGTCGCCCCCAACGACGTGGTGAACAAGCGGGACGCGGCGTACGACCGCTTCTTCCGCAACGTCGGCACCAAGGAGTGCCGCGACGCGCTCAACGCCGTGCAGCGCGAGGCACTGGTGCGGCGCGAGCCGCTGAGCGCCAAGGTGAAGGAGTGGGCGGACGCCAACAACGCCACCTTCGACACCGTCGGCAGCCTGGACAAGGCGTACGAGTCCACGGTCCTCGACTTCGTCTGGGCCTTCTGGCAGTACAGCAGGGCGAGCGACTGCGCGGACGTCCCCGCGGCCGACTCCTCCGACCAGGTCATCTACGACTACGTCGACGCCATCTCCGGCTTCGCCGCCTACAGCGACCAGAGCCTGGCGACGTACACGCCGTACTACTACCAGGCGGGCACCCAGCTGGGCGCGCCGCAGGTGAAGTACCCGCACCTCGACGGCCTCATGAAGTACGGTCCGGACTTCTTCCAGCCGCGCGTCTACGTGCCGCGCGACATCCCGATGAAGTTCGACCCGAGCGCGATGCGGGACGTGGACAGCTGGGTGCGGCACAAGGCCACGCGCATGATGTTCGTGAACGGTCAGAACGACCCGTGGAGCGCCGAGCCGTTCCGCCTCGGCAAGGGCGCGCGCGACGCGTACGTCTTCACCGCGCCGGGCGCCAACCACGGCGCCAACGTCGCGGGCCTCGTCCCGGAGGAGAAGGCGAAGGCCACCGCCGAGATCCTGGAGTGGGCGGGCGTCGCTCCGGCCGCCGTCCAGGCGGACCCGTCGAAGGCGAAGCCGCTGGCGTCGTACGACGCGAAGCTGGACAAGCGGAACGTGGAGCAGCGGCAGATGCTGCGGCCGTAGGTACTGGCCGTGGGGCGGTCGTAGGTACGGGCCGTGCACGGTCGTAGTACGGGCCCTGCTTGCGGTACGCATGTACGTATACGGCAGATGGTGCGTGCGGCCGGTTGCGCCCGTCGTGGTGGAGTCTCCGGTGGAGTCTCACACCCGGCGGGCGCAGCCCACCGGCTTCTCGCCGCCCAGGTGGACGTACAGCGCCGTCGTCGGCGGGCACTGCGCCCGCCTCTGCACGGCGGCGGTGATGACGAACTCGGGCACGCGTTCGCCCGACCCGTCGCACGCCGCCTCGTTCACCTGCCCCTTGCGCGCGGTGGAGAGACAGTCCCCGACGAGCTTCCGGGGCCCGCCGCCCTTCCCCGGATCGCCGGGATGCGGCTCCTCCAGGTTCCGCATGCACGCGAAGCCGCGCGGCACGGCCCCGTCACCGTCCTCGTCGAACGCGGGCCGGCTCTCGGAGATGTGCAGGACGAAGTCCGTACGGACCGGGCACGCCGGCCCGTCGCCCGCCGCGCCCCCGTGCCGGGCCAGGACCCGCGGGGGAGGGCGGGGCGTACCGGGCGTACGCCCCGTGCCCGGGCCGGCGAACCCCGCCGTGCCGTTGTCCTGGGGGCTGGCCGGCTGGTACCGGCATCGGTGTCGTGATGGGCCGGCCGGGACGGTGTCGGGTCAGCCGGTGTCAGTTCGGCCGGTGTCGGGTCAGCCGGTACGGGAGTAGGTGAGCCCGTACCCGAGCGGATACAGCACCTTCGCCGGGTCGTCAGCGCGCTGTATCGGAACGGGCAGCTTCCCCCGCGGAGTCGTATGACCGGCGATGGCGCGCACGGCGGCGCGCAGTTCGACGTCGGTCCAGGAGTACGCGGCGACGCTCGCGCCGAAGCCGGTGCCTTCGAGCTGCGCGATGTCGTAGGGATTGCGGATCGCCAGGGCGACGACGGGCACACCGGTAGCGGCCAGCTCGCGGACGAGCGTGCGCTGAGGGCTGGTCGCCGAGACGTTGTACGTCCCCACGACGACCACGTCCTTACCCTTCGCCGCCGCCACCGCTTCCTTGATCTTCACGGGGGTCGGCGTGATCCCTGTGGAGAGGGCCGTGGCGGTGAAGCCGAGCTCGTCGAAAGCCTTGGCGACGACGGTGGTGGGCGGCCCGGTGGTGGAGGTCGGGGACGCGGGATCGGCTCCGACGACGAGCACGTTCCGGTGCGTACGACGCCCGATCGGCAGCAGGCCGCGATCGTTGGCGAGCAGCGTGGTCGTCCCGTCGGCGATCCGGTCCGCGGCGGCGAGATGGGCACGGGTGCCCACGGTCCGGTCGACGCCCTCGTGGGAGACGTACGGGTCGCGGAACAGGCCCAGCTTGGCCTTGAGCAGCAGGATGCGGAAAATCGATTCGTCGACCCGCTCCGTGCTCAGCTCCCCGTCGCGCACCGCCTTGAGGACGGCGTTCCACGCGACGGGCAGGTTTGGCGGGTTCAGCAGCTGGTCGCACCCGGCGAGGAGCGCCAGGACGGGCACGCGGTCGTCGCCGTACTTCTGCCGTACGCCCGCCATGGCGAGGGAGTCGGTCACCACGACGCCGTCGTAGCCCAGCCGCCCGCGCAGCACGCCGGTGACGATCGGCTTGGAGAGCGTCGCCGGGTCCTCGGCCGGGTCCAGCGCCGGTACGACGATGTGCGCGGTCATGATCGAGTCGATGCCGGCGGCGATGGCGGCGCGGAAGGGCGGCGCGTCCAGTTGCTCCCACTGCTCGGCGGTGTGATGGATCGTCGGGAGGGAGTAGTGGCTGTCGTCCTTGGTGTCGCCGTGTCCGGGGAAGTGCTTCGACGTGGCGGCGACACCCGCGCCCTGGTACCCCTTCACCTGCGCGGCGACCATGCCGGCGACGGCCTCGGGATCGGCGCCGTAGGACCGTACGCCGATGACGGGGTTGGCGGGGTTGACGTTGACGTCCGCGACGGGCGCGTAGTTCTGCATGATGCCCATGGCGGCGAGCTCGGCCCCGGCGATCCGTGCGGCTTTCCGCGCGTCGGACCGCGACCCGCCGGCCCCGAGGGCCATCGCGCCCGGCACGAGGGTCGCGGGCTTGCCGACGCGGGCGACGATGCCGTGCTCCTGGTCGGTGGAGATGAGGAGGGGGACGGGGGTGTCCTGGGCGAGTCCGGCGCGCTGGATGCCGTTGGAGAGGTCGGCGATCTGGTGGGGGTCGCGGGTGTTGTGCGCCCAGGCGAAGTAGATGATGCCGCCGACGTGGTACTTCGCGACGAGTTCGGCCGCGGTCCGGACCCCCGTTTCCTTCAGGTTGGAGTCGATGTCGACCTGGTCGGGCTCGGTCGCGGAGTGCCCGTACGCCCGCATCACGAACAGCTGGCCGACCTTTTCCTCCAGGCTCATCCGGGAGATGAGGCGCTTGAGGCGGTTACGGGTGATGGAGGTGGTGGTCGTGGAGGAGGCGGAGGTGGTGCCAGTGGCGGACGGGTGGGGCGCGCCCAGGGCAGGCGTCGTACCGACGGCGGTCGCGGCCACGGCGGCGGCGGTCGCGGTGAGCAGGGTGCGTCTGGAGGTGCGGTGATGGTGCACGTGAGCTCCTTACAGCCGTACTCGACAACGGAGTTGAAGGAAACTGCCAAGGAGTCACGGATATCCGGAAAGTAACTGCCAGGTCAAGGGTGCAGCAGCAAAACCGGCTCGGACCCCCCACACAGGGGAGCCGCCCTGGAGCATTCGGCGGGGGCGTGTGTGGGGGAGAGGGCTTCGATGGGCCTGTGGCGGTGGTTGTTTCTGGTGTGGGGGCCGCCTTTTGGGAGGGTGGCGTCGGAGGTCCGGCCCCCCCGGGGGGAGCCCACGGGTCAGGCCCGGTGAGTGGGTGCTCGTGCGTCGCCGGGTGGCGGGTGTCTGGCGGGTGGGGGAGGCGGCGGGGGTGACGTGGCGTCAGATGCGCGCATCGTGGCGGGGGCGCAAGAGGTGTGGTGGGCGGGGCGGGAGGGGGGTTGGGGTGCGCGGAGTGGGGGGTTCGTCGCGTTCCGGTTGTGGGGGCCTACGGGCGGGTGCGGGGGGTGCGGGTGAGGTGCTCCAGGTAGTCGCGGCCTGCGGCGAGCATGCCGGGGAGGTCGGCTGCCTTGGGGTACCAGCGCTTCTCGTACTCCCAGCAGACCCACGCGTCGTCGTCCAGCAGCGCCACGCACTCGTCCAGTGGCAGGGCTCCCGCGCCCAGCGCCAGTGGAGTCGTGTCGTCGGCCGACGCGATGTCCTTGACCTGCGTGTATCCGAGGTGCGGGGCCAGTACGGCGTGTGACGCGGCCGGGGTCTCACCGCCGAGCCAGGTGTGCATCACGTCCCAGAGCGCGCCTACGTTCTTGTGCCCCACCGGGCCGAGCACACGTGATGCCGCCGCGCCCGTGCGGTGCGAGTCGTGTGTCTCCAGCAGGATGCGTACGCCCATGTCGGCCGCGGTCTCCGCCGCAAGCCCCAGACGGCGGGCCGCCGTCGCGTCCGCCTCCTCCTGGGGCTGCTCGTCGCCGCCGCCGGGGAAGACCCGGACGTACGGCGCTCCCAGGTCGCGCGCCAGGGCCAGCAGGCCGTGCAGCTCCTCGTGTACGGGCTCGTCGTCGCCGGGGGCCGCCACCTGCGCGTACCCCGCCACCGCCAGGATCCGGACGCCCGCGTCGTCGAAGCGCTCGACCACGTCCGCCCGGTCCTCGATGCCGAGCGCGGGGTGGACCGGCTCGTCGGGGTGCGCGCGGAGCTCCACGCCGTCGTAGCCCGTCGAGTTCGCCAGCCGTACGACATCGCGCAGCGGCATGCCGGGCACCCCGAGGGTGGAGAAGGCGTACTTCACTGTGATGCTCCTTCCTGAAGGGAGAGCCGCCAGTCTGGCCCGCCAGGTCCGCTCCGTACGAGCGGTGCGGCTTCTCGGTGATGCGCGCGGCAGCGGCGTGCCGACGACATCACTCGTCCACAGCACGACTTCCCGTTAGCCCGCCGCGTAAGCGAGGCCGATCACCGTACGGACCAGCGGGCCGGGCGGGCGCAGGCCGTCGTCCTCCAAACGGCGGCGTACCGACGCTTCCGGCGGGGCAGGACTCGCGCATGACAGCAGCAGACGCGATATGGCAGTTCGCAGACGACCGGGGGCAGGTGTTGTCGGCCCCCCGGTGGCCCATGAGGGTCGTCGCCTACGTCCAGGCGGGAGCGACTCTCTGGGACCACGGTTTACTTCCGCTGGGGGTCTTCGGCTCGTACCACGACGGTGACGCGCCCGACCGTGCCAAGGCGGGTCATCTGCCGCTCGGTGAGGTCAGGTACTTCGGTGCGGGCGCGTCCTTCGACCCGGACCGTGTCCTGTCGTCGGGAGCGGACCTCGTCGTGGCGGTCAGTTACGGGGGCGGGCAGGTGTACGGGATCGAGGCGGACGCCGCGAAGTACCTGGAAGAACGGGTGCCGGTCGTCGTACTGGATGTCGGCCGGGGCCGTTCGCTCGACGAGATCCGGGGGCGCTTCGCCGCGCTGGCGGCCTCTCTCGGAGGTGCGGAGCCGCCGGTGGAGCTGGACGCGGTGCGCGAGGGGCTGCGTACGGTCGCGACGGCGGACGCGCCCCGGGTGCTGGCCCTCTCCCCGGCGGACGACGACCGGGTCCACCTCGCCCGTCCGGAGTCCTGGCCGGACCTGCGCGCGCTCGCCGGGCTGGGGGTACGACTGGTGGAGCCGCCCGCCGGGGGTGGCGCGAACTGGTCCACCGTCACCTGGGACGAAGCGGCGGCGCTCGCTCCGCAGGTCGTCCTGGCGGACAACCGCGCCAACGCGGCGCCGGTCGACACGACCCGTCTGTCCGACGTCCACGTGATCCCCTGGAACCCCGAACTCCCGGCCAGCATCGCGGCCCACGCCCGCTTCTTCACCCAGGTGACGAAGGCTCTGAGACTCTGACGAAGGGGAAGTGACTCGCGAGAGGCGAGAAGCGAGGCCATGCCCGGTCGAATATCAGCCCCTGGTCGCGTCTCCAGCCGGTGACCGTGCGTCGTGCCGCGGGGGACTGTGACCCGGCCCGGCGGCGGGCGGGTTCGTTCGCCCCATCCGCGCAAGGGGGTGGGACGCGCAGGGGGTGGTGTTCGGGACGTAAAGCGTGATGTGTGGGCAAGGCACGGGCGTCGTACAAAGGGCGCCGCTCCGCGCCTGAACCATGCAGTCCCGAACGCCGCCCCCGGAGCGGCCCGCCCCCGCACGAGACCGACAAGGAGAGCCGAAGAAGGCCGGAACCGCACGAGACCGACAAGGCAAGCCGAGCGAGCGGAACCCCGCCCCCTCACCCCCGCGCAGAAGCCGGCGCCCCCGTGGACCCGCGGACAATCAGTTCCGCCGCCACCGGCGCGATGCCGCCCCGCGGCGCCTGCTCGAGGCCCATCGCCAGGCGGCCCGCACGCGCCCCCGCCTCGTGCAGCGGCAGCCGTACGGTCGTCAGGGCCGGCACGGCGTCCGCCGAGAAGGGGAGGTCGTCGAAGCCCGCCACCGACACGTCGTCAGGGATGCTGCGCCCCTGCTCCCGCAGCGCCGCGCACGCGCCGAGCGCCACCGTGTCGTTCGCCGCGACCACCGCCGTCAGCCCCGGGTCCCGCCGCAGGAGTTCCAGCGTCGCGTCGTAACCGGACCGGCGGTCGTACGGCCCGTGCACCGTCAGCCCGTCGACCGAGGCGCCCAGCCCGGCCGCGTCCATCGCCTCCCGGTGCCCCTCCAGCCGGTGGCGGGTGGTCGTGCGCTCCACCGGCCCGGCGACGTAGCCGATCCGCCGGTGCCCGAGGGTCAGCAGGTGCTCGGTGAGCCGCCGCGCCCCGCCCCGGTTGTCGAAGGTCAGCGCCGCCGCGACGACCTCGCCGCCGTCCGGCGGCAGCGGGGGCCGGCCGCACAGGACGACCCGCGCGCCCCCGTCCGCGAGTTTGGCGAGCTTCGCCGCGACCGCGGCCGAGTGCTCGGGGTCCTCGATCGCGCCCCCGGTCAGGATCACCGCCGCGGCGCGCTGGCGCTGGAGCAGCGTCAGGTACGTGAGTTCCCGGTCGGGCGATCCGCCGGTGTTGCAGACGATCGCGAGTTTCTCGCCGCCGGCCCGGCCCGCGCCCGCCCCCTCCGGCCCGCCTATCTGGGACTGGGCCGCCCCGGCCATGATCCCGAAGAAGGGGTCGGCGATGTCGTTGACCAGAATTCCGACGAGGTCCGAGGTGGCGGCGGCGAGCGCGCTCGCCGGCCCGTTCAGCACGTAGTCGAGATCGTCGACCGCGCGCAGGACCCGCTCCCGGGTGGCGGCGGCGACCGGGTAGTTGCCGTTCAGCACACGGGAGACGGTGGCAGGCGACACCCGGGCGCGGGCCGCCACGTCCGCCAAGGTCACTGTCATCTGGTCGTCCTCCGGGTCTTGTACGAGCCGCTGTCCGCAGGCTAGCTTCATAGCGTATAGAAAGCGCTTGCTACGGCCGTACGGAGGAACTTTCGTGACACGCAGGACCATGCGCATCGCCATGAACGGCGTCACGGGCCGGATGGGGTACCGCCAGCACCTCGTCCGCTCGGTGCTCGCCATCCGCGAGCAGGGCGGCCTGGACCTCGGTGACGGCACGGTGCTGTGGCCGGAGCCCGTGCTGGTGGGCCGCCGCGAGCCCGCGCTCAGGGAGATCGCCGAACGGCACGGACTCACCGAGTGGTCCACGGACCTCGACGCCGTGCTCGCCGACGGGACGGTCGACGTGTACTTCGACGCGCAGGTCACGTCCGCCCGCGAGGAGGGCATCAGGAAGGCCGTCGCCGCGGGCAAGCACGTCTATACGGAGAAGCCCTCGGCCACCGGCCTGGACGCCGCGCTCGGCCTGGCCCGCCTCGCCAGGGAGGCGGGCGTCAAGCACGGCGTCGTACAGGACAAGATCTTCCTGCCGGGCCTGCTCAAGCTGAAGCGCCTGATCGACGGCGGGTTCTTCGGCCGGATCCTGTCCGTCCGGGGCGAGTTCGGCTACTGGGTGTTCGAGGGGGACTGGCAGGACGCGCAGCGGCCGTCCTGGAACTACCGGGCCGAGGACGGCGGCGGCATCGTCGTCGACATGTTCCCGCACTGGGAGTACGTGCTGCACGAGCTGTTCGGCCGTGTCACCAGCGTCCAGGCCCACGTCACGACGCACATCCCGCAGCGCTGGGACGAGCACGGGAAGCCGTACGCCGCCACCGCCGACGACGCGGCGTACGGCATCTTCCAGCTGGAGGGCGGCGCGGTGGCGCAGATCAACTCCTCCTGGGCGGTCCGCGTCAACCGCGACGAGCTGGTCGAGTTCCAGGTGGACGGAACGGACGGCTCCGCCGTCGCGGGCCTGCGCGACTGCCGCGTGCAGCACCGGGCGGCGACCCCGAAGCCGGTGTGGAACCCGGACCTGCCGGTCACGCACTCCTTCCGCGACCAGTGGCAGGAGGTCCCCGACAACGCGGACTTCGACAACGGCTTCAAGGCCCAGTGGGAGCTGTTCCTGCGGCACGTGGTGCTCGACGAGCCCTACACCTGGGACCTGCTCGCCGGAGCGCGCGGCGTCCAGCTCGCGGAGCTCGGCCTCAAGTCCTCGGCCGAGGGCCGCCGTTACGACGTGCCGGAGCTGTCGCTGTGACGATCAGACTCCCGCACGGCACGTACGAGCCCCGGACCACGCCCCTCGCGCTCGCCCCCGACGGCGCCCCGCTCACCTCCCGCACGGTCTACTCGGCGGCGCACGTGGTGGCCGACCCGTTCGCCGACGTGTCCCCCGAGGGGCCCGCCGCCGTCGACTGGGACGCCACGCTGGCCTTCCGGCGCCACCTGTGGTCGCACGGCCTGGGCGTGGCCGAGGCGATGGACACGGCGCAGCGCGGCATGGGGCTGGACTGGCCCCGCGCCGCCGAGCTCATCCGCCGCTCGGCCGCCGAGGCGAAGGCGGTGGGCGGCTCGATCGCCTGCGGCGTCGGAACCGATCAACTGCCGCCCGGTGAGGCCACCCCGGCCGAGGTCGTCGCCGCGTACGAGGAACAGCTCGCCCTGGTCGAGTCGACCGGCTCCCGGGCCGTGCTCATGGCGTCCCGGGCCCTGGCGGCGGTCGCCCGGAGCCCCGAGGACTACCTGGCGGCGTACGGGCACCTGCTGCGTCAGGCGGCCGAGCCGGTGATCCTGCACTGGCTCGGCCCGATGTTCGACCCGGCGCTCGAAGGCTACTGGGGCAGTGCGGACCTGGACGCCGCCACGGAGACCTTCCTCGAGGTCATCGCCGCGCACCCCGACAAGGTCGACGGCATCAAGGTCTCCCTGCTGGACGCCCGGCGCGAGGTCGGTCTGCGCCGGCGTCTGCCGAAGGGCGTGCGGTGCTACACGGGCGACGACTTCAGCTACCCGGAGCTGATCGCCGGCGACGAGCAGGGCTTCAGCCACGCCCTGCTCGGCATCTTCGACCCGCTCGGGCCGCTGGCGGCGCAGGCCGTCCGCACCCTGGACACCGGTGACGAGAAGGGCTTCCGGGCCCTGCTCGACCCGACGGTCGAGCTGTCCCGCCATCTGTTCGAGCCCCCCACCCGCTTCTACAAGACGGGCGTGGTCCTCCTCGCCTGGCTGGCGGGCCACCAGTCGCACTTCACGATGGTCGGCGGCCTCCAGTCGGCCCGCTCGCTGCCGCACCTGGTCCGGGCGTACGAACTGGCCGACGCCCTGGGGCTGTTCCCCGACCCGCTCCTCGCCGAAGCCCGTATGAAGACCTTCCTCGCCCTGCACGGAGTGGACCAGTGACCGACGGCCTGTCCAGGCTCAGCATCAACCAGGAGACCATCAAGCAGTGGTCGCTGCCCGAGCTGGCCGAGGGGTGCGTCAAGGCGGGCGTCCCCGGCGTGGGGCTGTGGCGCGCGCCGGTGCAGGCGTACGGCGTCGAGCGCACCGCCCGGCTGATGCGGGACGCGGGGCTGGCCGTCACCAGCCTGTGCCGGGGCGGGTTCCTCACGGGGGACGACCGTGCGCCGGCCCTGGCCGACAACCGCCGGGCCGTCGACGAGGCCGCCGCGCTCGGCACCGCCACCCTGGTCCTGGTCTCGGGCGGCCTGCCCCCCGGCAGCCGGGACCTGCACGGGGCGCGCGAGCGCATCGCACAGGCGCTGGCCGAGCTGGTGCCGTACGCCGCCGAACGGGACGTACGGCTGGCGATCGAACCGCTGCACCCGATGTTCGCCTCCGACCGCTGCGTGGTGTCGACCCTCGGCCAGGCCCTCGACCTGGCCGAGCGCTTCCCGGCGGAGCGGGTGGGCGTGGTCGTCGACACGTACCACCTGTGGTGGGACGACCGCCTCGCGGAGGGCATCGCCCGAGCGGGGAGCCGCATCGCCGCCTACCAGCTGGCGGACTGGATCACTCCGCTGCCCGCCGGTGTGCTGCTGGGCCGGGGACAGCTGGGGGACGGGGCGGTCGACTTCCGCCGCTTCGGCGCCTTGGTCGACGCGGCCGGCTACACCGGGCCCGTCGAGGTGGAGATCTTCAACGAGGAGCTGTGGGCCCGCGACGGCGCGGAGGTGCTGGCGGAGGTGGCGGAACGCTATGTCGCGCACGCCCTTCCGGCGTGACCGGAATGCTGCGTTTTTGATCATGCTTTGATCGTCCACAGGTGATTTGTGGCTTCGTCAAATAAATCCACCTCTCCGTGCAACCGTTGCCCGGGTTCGCGGGTCCTACTTGGCATCAGGGCTTCTGGGTGGGGATCCGGGGGGATTCGGGGAGGCCTGTTGGGAGGGGGATCTGAGGGGCCCGGTCGACGGACCGGGCCTCCTTGGTTTTCCCCGCACGTGCCGCGCTGTCGGACCTCGGCGGTAGCGTCGGATCATGCCAAGTCCCACAGGTGTTCCCGCGCCCCCGGCGGTGATCGAAGGCGTCCTGGAGCGCATCACCTACGCCAACGAGGAGAACGGCTACACGGTCGCCCGCGTCGACACCGGCCGCGGCGGCGACCTCCTCACGGTCGTGGGTTCCCTGCTCGGCGCGCAGCCCGGCGAGTCGCTGCGCATGGAGGGACGGTGGGGCTCCCACGCGCAGTACGGTCGGCAATTTCTCGTGGACAACTACACCACCGTGCTGCCCGCCACCATCCAGGGCATCCGCCGCTACCTCGGCTCCGGGCTGATCAAGGGCATCGGACCGGTCATGGCCGACCGGATCACCACGCACTTCGGCGTCGACACCCTGGACGTCATCGAGACCGAGCCGAAGCGGCTGATCGAGGTGCCGGGGCTCGGCCCGAAGCGGACGAAGATGATCGCGGCCGCCTGGGAGGAACAGAAGGCGATCAAGGAGGTCATGATCTTCCTTCAGGGGGTGGGCGTCTCGACCTCCATCGCGGTGCGCATCTACAAGAAGTACGCGGACGCCTCCATCTCCGTCGTGAAGAACGAGCCCTACCGCCTGGCCGCCGACGTGTGGGGCATCGGCTTCCTCACCGCCGACAGGATCGCCCAGTCCGTCGGTATCCCGCACGACAGCCCGGAGCGGGTGAAGGCGGGCCTCCAGTACGCGCTCTCCCAGTCCACCGACCAGGGCCACTGCTACCTCCCGGAGGAGCAGCTGATCAGCGACGCCGTGAAGCTGCTCCAGGTGGACACCGGCCTGGTGATCGACTGCCTGTCCGCGCTGGCGGACGAGGAGGGCGTCGTACGGGAGAAGGTGCCGCCGCCGGAGGGCGGTGAGGGGGACCCGGTCACGGCCGTCTACCTCGTCCCGTTCCACCGCGCCGAGGTGTCCCTCGCCGCGCAGGTCCAGCGGCTGCTGCGCGCCCCGGAGGACCGGATGCCGGCCTTCCGGGACGTGGCCTGGGACAAGGCGCTGGCCTGGCTCGCGGGCCGAACCGGGGCCGAGCTGGCGCCCGAGCAGCAGGCGGCGGTCAGGCTGGCGCTGACCGAGAAGGTCGCCGTGCTGACCGGCGGCCCCGGCTGCGGCAAGTCCTTCACCGTCCGCTCCATCGTGGAGCTGGCCCGCGCCAAGAGGGCCAAGGTGGTCCTGGCGGCCCCCACCGGCCGCGCGGCCAAACGCCTTGCCGAGCTGACCGGCGCCGAGGCGTCCACCGTGCACCGGCTCCTGGAGCTGAAGCCGGGCGGCGACGCGGCGTACGACCGGGACCGGCCCCTCGACGCCGACCTCGTCGTCGTCGACGAGGCGTCGATGCTCGACCTGCTGCTGGCCAACAAGCTCGTGAAGGCCGTCGCGCCCGGCGCTCACCTGCTGCTGGTGGGAGACGTCGACCAGCTGCCGTCGGTGGGCGCGGGGGAGGTGCTGCGCGACCTCCTGGCCGACGGGGGACCGGTGCCCTCCGTACGGCTCACCCGGATCTTCCGGCAGGCCCAGCAGTCGGGCGTGGTGACGAACGCGCACCGCATCAACTCCGGGCTCCATCCCCTCACGCAGGGTCTGCCGGACTTCTTCCTCTTCGCCGAGGAGGAGACCGAGGACGCCGGGCGGGTCACCGTCGACGTGGCGGCCCGCCGCATCCCCGCGAAGTTCGGCCTCGACCCCAGGCGCGACGTCCAGGTGCTGGCCCCCATGCACCGCGGCCCGGCCGGCGCCGGCGCGCTCAACGGGCTGCTCCAGCAGGCGATCACCCCGGCCAGGCCCGGCCTTGCGGAGAAGAGGTTCGGCGGCCGGGTGTTCCGCGTCGGAGACAAGGTGACCCAGATTCGCAACAATTACGAGAAGGGACAGAACGGGGTCTTCAACGGCACCGTGGGCGTGGTGACCTCGCTCGATCCGGACGAGCAGCGCCTGACCGTGCTGACCGACGAGGACGAGGAGGTTCCGTACGACTTCGACGAGCTGGACGAGCTGGCGCACGCGTACGCCGTCACGATCCACCGCTCGCAGGGCAGCGAGTATCCGGCCGTGGTGATCCCGGTCACCACCGGTGCGTGGATGATGCTCCAGCGCAATCTGCTCTACACGGCGGTGACCCGGGCCAAGAAGCTGGTGGTGCTGGTCGGCTCCCGCAAGGCCATCGGACAGGCCGTCCGCACGGTTTCCGCAGGCCGGCGGTGTACGGCGCTCGATCACCGGCTCGCGGGGCGGATCGTGAGGAGCCACTCCGCCGCGCAAAACGCCCCATAGGGGGACTGTTCATGGCAAACGTCCCGCTCGACTTCCAGAACCGGGGGTAAGGGGGCAGGATGAGCAGGTTGGCGGCACTGAGTGCCGCGAATGGGCCTAATGGCCGACCCCGAGTGCACTCTGCTGAGCCAAATGGGGGATGGTAGAGACAGTCAGGGCACCTCGAAGAAGAGGCACTACGTCGGTGAGGGATGACGTGAGCGACAACTCTGTAGTACTGCGGTACGGCGATGGCGAGTACACCTACCCGGTGATCGACAGCACCGTCGGTGACAAGGGCTTCGACATCGGGAAGCTCCGGGCTCAGACCGGGCTGGTGACTCTCGACAGCGGATACGGCAACACGGCCGCGTACAAATCCGCGATCACCTACCTCGACGGTGAGCAGGGCATCCTGCGCTACCGCGGATATCCCATCGAGCAGCTGGCCGACGGTTCCACCTTCGTCGAGGTGGCGTACCTGCTGATCAACGGTGAGCTGCCCAAGGTCGACGAGCTCGCCGCCTTCCGGAACGAGATCACCCAGCACACGCTGCTGCACGAGGACGTGAAGCGGTTCTTCGACGGCTTCCCCCGCGACGCGCACCCGATGGCCATGCTGTCGTCGGTGGTCAGCGCGCTGTCGACGTTCTACCAGGACAGCCACAACCCGTTCGACGAGAAGCAGCGTCACCTTTCGACGATCCGCCTCCTCGCCAAGCTTCCGACCATCGCGGCGTACGCGTACAAGAAGTCGATCGGTCACCCGTTCGTCTACCCGAGCAACGACCTCGGGTACGTCGAGAACTTCCTGCGCATGACCTTCTCGGTCCCCGCGCAGGAGTACGTGCCGGACCCGGTCGTGGTCGCGGCGCTCGAGAAGCTGCTGATCCTGCACGCGGACCACGAGCAGAACTGTTCGACCTCCACCGTGCGTCTGGTCGGCTCCTCGCAGGCGAACATGTTCGCCTCGATCTCCGCCGGCATCAGCGCCCTGTGGGGCCCCCTGCACGGTGGCGCCAACCAGTCCGTCCTGGAGATGCTGGAAGGCATCCAGGCCGACGGCGGCGATGTCGACAACTTCATCCGCAAGGTGAAGAACAAGGAAGACGGCGTGAAGCTCATGGGCTTCGGGCACCGCGTCTACAAGAACTTCGACCCCCGGGCGAAGATCATCAAGGCCGCGGCGCACGACGTCCTCTCCGCCCTGGGCAAGGACGACGAGCTGCTCGACATCGCGCTCAAGCTCGAAGAGCACGCGCTGGCCGACGACTACTTCGTGGAGCGCAAGCTCTACCCGAACGTCGACTTCTACACCGGTCTGATCTACCGGGCCATGGGCTTCCCGACCGAGATGTTCACGGTGCTCTTCGCGCTGGGCCGGCTGCCGGGCTGGATCGCCCAGTGGCACGAGATGATCAAGGAGCCCGGCTCCCGCATCGGCCGCCCGCGCCAGATCTACACGGGCGAGGTCCTGCGCGACTTCGTGCCGGTCGAGGGCCGCTGACACGCCCCGAGCCGCACTCCCGCTGAAAAGCGGAAAGCGCCCCGCCGCCGATCCCCCCACGGGTCGACGATGCGGGGCGCTTCCCTTTCCCCGGAGCGGATTCCCCCCACGGGATCCGGCCGGGCGTCTGTCGGGTGCGGAAGCGCCGCACGCGGTCTGCCGGGACGCGTACGTACGGGAGGGCCGCTCATAGCTCCCCGGTGCACGTGTCCCGGCCAACGCTTGCCCGGAATGTCCCCCAAGACATGTCCGCGAACGTCCCCCAAGACGTTCTTGGCATCGCCCACTTAGACTCGCGAGCCGGCCAAATGGTTACCCTCGAATCTCAGTGACGTGCGTCACCATGTGTGCGTCCTGTGAAGGTACGCAGCCGAAGGCTGTTTGTCACTACGAACACCGAGGAGAACGCCATCGCGAATCCGGCGATCATGGGGTTGAGCAGCCCGGCGGCGGCCAGCGGCAGGGCGGCCACGTTGTAGCCGAAGGCCCAGAACAGGTTGCCCTTGATGGTGCCCAGCGTCCGGCGCGACAACCGGATCGCGTCCGCCGCGACCCGCAGATCCCCCCGTACGAGCGTCAGGTCGCCCGCCTCGATGGCGGCGTCCGCGCCCGTCCCCATCGCCAGCCCCAGATCGGCCGTGGCCAGCGCCGCGGCGTCGTTCACGCCGTCACCGACCATGGCCACGGTGCGGCCCCCGGCCCGCAGCCGCCGCACCACGCCGGCCTTGTCCTCGGGCAGGACCTCGGCGTACACGTGCTCCGGGTCGATCCCGACCGCACGCGCCACCGACTCGGCCACCGCCCGGTTGTCGCCGGTCAGCAGGACCGGGGTGAGGCCGAGCTCGCGCAGCCGGGCCACGGCCTCGGCGCTGGTCTCCCTCACCGCGTCCGCGACGGCCAGTACGCCGCGCGCCGCGCCGTCCCAGGCGACGAGCACCGTCGTACGCCCCCGGGCCTCCCCGGCGGCCCCGGCCTCCGCCAGCTCGTGCGGCAGCTCCGTCACGCCCGCCCCGGCGAGCAGCGCCCGGCGGCCGACGAGCACCTCGTGCCCGTCGACGACGCCGCGCACCCCGAGTCCGGGGACGTTCTCGAACCGGTCCACGCCGGGCAGCGGCCCGGTCCGCCCGGCCGCTCCCGCGGCCACGGCCCGCGCGACCGGGTGCTCGGAGGCGTGCTCCAGCGCGCCCGCGAGGCGCAGCAGCAGCGCCTCGTCGGTGCCGGGAGCCGCGTGGACCTCCTGGAGCTCCATGCGTCCGGTCGTGACGGTCCCGGTCTTGTCCAGGACGACGGTGTCCACCCGGTGGGTGGACTCCAGCACCTCCGGGCCCTTGATCAGGATGCCGAGCTGGGCGCCGCGCCCCGTGCCGACCATGAGCGCGGTCGGCGTGGCCAGTCCCAGCGCGCACGGACACGCGATGATCAGTACGGCCACGGCCGCGGAGAAGGACGCGGCCGGGTCGTCCGTGACGAGCAGCCAGGTGACGAGCGTGCCGAGGGCGAGGAGCAGCACGACCGGTACGAAGACGGCCGAGACGCGGTCCGCCAGGCGCTGGACCCGCGCCTTGCCGTTCTGGGCGTCCTCGACGAGGCGGGCCATGCGGGCGAGCCGGGTGTCGGCGCCGACGCGGGTCGCCTCGACGACGAGCCGGCCGTAGGTGTTCACGGTGGCGCCCGTGACGCCGTCCCCGGCGGTCACGTCCACCGGGACGGACTCGCCGGTCAGCATGGAGGCGTCGACCGCCGAGGCGCCCGTGACGACGGTGCCGTCGGTGGCGATCTTCTCGCCCGGCCGTACGACGAAGTGGTCCCCGACCCCGAGAGCGTCGACCGGGACGCGTACCTCCGTGCCGCCGCGCAGGACGGTGACGTCCTTGGAGCCCAGCTCCATCAGGGCGCGCAGCGCGGAGCCGGCCGTCCGCTTGGCCTTCGCCTCCAGGTAACGGCCGAGGAGGATGAACGTGACGACGCCGGCGGCGACCTCGAGGTAGACGGCCGAAGCGCCGCCGGTGCGCTGCGACGCCGTGAACTCGAAGCCGTGCCGCATGCCGGGCATGCCCGCGTGCCCGAAGAACAGGGCCCACAACGACCAGCCGAACGCGGCGAGCGTGCCGACGGAGACGAGGGTGTCCATGGTCGCGGCGCCGTGCCGGAGGTTGGTCCAGGCGGCGCGGTGGAACGGCAGACCGCCCCAGACGACGACCGGCGCGGCCAGGGTCAGGGAGAGCCACTGCCAGTTGTCGAACTGGAGCGAGGGGATCATCGCCAGGGCGACGACGGGGGCGGCCAGCGCGAGCGAGACGAGGAGGCGCTGCCGCAGGGAGGCGAGCTCGGGGTCGTCGCCTCCGCGCGGTCCGGCCGGCGGGCCGTCGGGCCGGGCGGCCGGGGGCGGCGCGGGTTCCTCGGCGGTGTAACCGGTCTTCTCGACGGTGGCGACGAGGTCCGCGACGCCCACTGTGCCGGCGTGGCTGATCCTCGCCTTCGCCGTCGCGTAGTTGACGGTGGCGTACACGCCGTCCATCCGGTTGAGCTTCTTCTCGATGCGGGCGGCGCAGGAGGCGCAGGTCATGCCGCCGATGGAGAGCTCGACCTGGGTGGTGTCCACCGACGACGCCGGCGCCTCGTGCGCTGTGCTGGTCATCTTCTTGCTCCAGGAAACTGGCCGGGCCGTACGGGAGCCAGTATGAACTGGTCCGGTACGGCCCGGCCGGGAAAGGTGGTGCGGGTGGTGCGGCGGTACGGGCCCTCGCGGGTCCCCGGACCTCAGGACCCGACGAGCTCGTAACCGGCCTCGTCGACGGCGGCGCGTACGGCCTCCACGTCCAGCGGCGCCTCGGAGACCACCGTCACCTGGCCGGTGGACGCGACCGCCTTCACGGAGGTGACCCCGGGGATCTCCGAGATCTCGCCGGTGACGGCGCCCTCGCAGTGGCCGCAGGTCATCCCGCTCACCTGGTAGACGGCGGTGACGGCGCCCGGCTGCGCCTCGGCCGAGGTGTCGTGGCAGGAGCCGGACGGCGAGCAGCAGGAGCCGGTCGCGGTGGCCTCGGTCTTCGTCTCGGTCTCGGCGGTCATGTCGTTCTCCCTTTCGAAGGCGTGCGCGGTCGTGGTGCTCCGGGAACCCACGGGAACACCGTGACGTCCCGACACCTCCACACTATACCCCTAGGGGGTATTAAGCGAGTGCCTCGCCCGGGAGGGCCGGGTCCGCGCCGCCCGGGAACGCGACAAACCCCGGAACGGGAGGTTCCGGGGTTTGTGGGCCCGCCGGCGTTCACCCGCGCCGGCGGGTCGAGCAATGCTGGTGCGCCGCCTGTCCTCAGATGCCGCTCGTGCGCACCGAGACCAGGCCGGTGACCTGGGAGAGGGGCAGGGAGGCGGCGACGGACTCGGCGGCCCCGGCGACGTCGCCGACGCACACGGAGGCGCTGTGACCGGCGACGTCGGCGCCGGCGTGGGCCGTGCCGCCCGCGATGCCGTCCAGAGCGGCGTCCGAGAGCTCGCTGGTCTCGACCTCGGAGGTGAAGCTGTTGCGCATTACTCGCCCTTTCATTAATGCGATGGGGTTCTCGAAGCGGATGCAATCACGCCCGGAAGTCGACCGGCAACTTACTCCGAGGTCTCCTTCCGGTGCACACTTCAGCGCCACAGAACCCCCCTGACGTGCAGCTTTTCTCTCACGGAATAGCCCCGCAAATCCTTCGCGCGGCATATCAGAAATGAGATCGCACGAGATGTCTGCATCTGGGGTGCATCGCTGCACAGGTGAAGCGAAAACGGCATTTAACGGCGGGTCGCAGGTTCTCATTCCTTACGGCCCCTGTTGCCCGGACGGCGTGACACCCACAAGCGGATGGTGTCGGGGCGCCAGTAGGGCTTGCCGCCCTCCACATGGTCGGGCGGGGGAAGCAGCCCGTGCTTGCGGTATGAACGCACGGTGTCCGGCTGGACCCGGATGTGCGCGGCGATCTCCTTGTACGACCAGAGCCTGTGGTCAGTCATGTGTGGCACCTCCCTGCGCGCGCCCCAGCGGCGGCCGGGGGGCCGTCGGGGGGGCTGGGGCGCGAACGCCGGCGATCACTCAGCCTGTGCTCGTTGAACGACGCACGGTGACGATCGGGGAGGGGCTGTCGTGCGGCTGTGACGGAAGACCCGCGTAACGGAGACATGTGTGACACGAGTTCAACAAATGTGACGGTGTGGCAGGTGGGAGGGCGGGGCGGTCGACGGCGCCGGGGCGGGGGCGCGTCAGACGCCGCAGGAGCGCAGGAAGCGGCGCGTGCGCTGTGCGATGGGCAGGGGCTTGCCCGGCGGGCACGGATACATGTCCTGCTCGACGATCGCGAACAGGTCGACGTCCAGCCGCCGCGCCGCCGCCAGTACGGGCTCCAGCTCCGGCACCCCGGCCGGCGGCTCGCACATCACGCCCCGCCCGACGGCGGGCCCGAACGGCACTTCGCGCGCCACGACTTCGGCGAGGACCTCCGGATCCACCTGCTTGAGGTGGAGGTAGCCGATCCGCTCCCCGTACGTCTCGATCAGCCTGACGCTGTCCCCGCCGCAGTACGCGTAGTGGCCGGTGTCCAGGCAGAGCGAGACCAGGGAGGAGTCGGTCGCGTCCAGGAAGCGGGTGACGTTCTCCTCGCTGTCGATGTGGGTGTCCGCGTGCGGGTGGACGACGATTCTCAGCCCGTACCGCTCCCGCACCTCGCGCCCCAGGCGCTCGGTCTGGCGGGCGAGCGTGCGCCACTGGGCGGGCGTCAGCGTGCGTTCCTCCAGCACCTCCCCGGTCTTGTCGTCCCGCCAGAAGGACGGGATGACGACCAGGTGCTCCGCGCCCATGGCCCGGGTCAGCTCCGCCACAGCGGCGACGTGCCGCCAGGTGGCGTCCCAGACCTCGGGGCCCCGGTGCAGGCCGGTGAAGACGGTGCCCGCCGAGACCGACAGGCCCCGGCGGCGCGTCTCGTCGGTGAGGCGGGCCGGGTCCGTCGGGAGGTAGCCGTACGGACCGAGCTCGATCCAGGGGTAACCGGCCTGCGCGACCTCGTCGAGGAAGCGTTCCCAGGGCACTTGCAGCGGGTCGTCGGGGAACCACACCCCCCACGAGTCGGGGGCGGATCCCACCCGGATGCGGTGCGGTGCTGCTGCGGGAGAGGTCATGGGCGCCAGCCTTCCGGCCGCCCGCGCGACGTGTCAAGGATTCGTCCGAATGTCAGGACAATGTGTTGACAGGGTCCGGCGGGGCCCACTAGACCTGAGGGCAGCCGCCGGACCGGAGGGACGCGCATGCCGCCCAACTCGTACGAGCCGTACGACCTGATCGCGATGGGCCGGATCGGGGTGGACCTCTACCCCCTGCGGGCCGGTGTCCCGCTGGCGCGGGTCGACACGTTCGGCAAGTTCCTCGGCGGCTCGGCGGCCAACGTGGCGGTCGCGGCGGCCCGGCTCGGCCGGCGCACGGCCCTCGTCACGCGCACCGGGAACGACCCCTTCGGCGACTACCTCCACGAGCAGCTGCGGGAGTTCGGCGTCGACGACCGCTGGGTCACCGGGGTCCCCGGCCTGCCGACCCCGGTGACGTTCTGCGAGATCTTCCCGCCGGACGACTTCCCGCTCTACTTCTACCGGCAGCCGAAGGCGCCCGATCTGGAGCTGCGGACCCAGGAGTTGGACCTGGACGCGATCAGGGCGGCCCGGATCTTCTGGATGACGGGCACCGGCCTGTGCGAGGAGCCCAGCCGCTCGGCGACCCTCGCGGCCCTGGACGCGCGCACCGGGGGCGCGGCGGACGGCGTGACGGTCTTCGACCTGGACTGGCGGCCCGTGTTCTGGCAGGACGCGACCCGGCGACCGGCCGACCCCCGCGCCGCCCGCCCGTACTACGCCGAGGCCCTGCGCCGCGCCACCGTCGCCGTCGGCAACCTCGACGAGTGCGAAGTGGCCACCGGTGAGCGGGAACCGTACGCCGCCGCCCGCGCCCTGCTCGCCGCCGGGGTGCGGCTCGCCGTCGTCAAGCAGGGCCCCAAGGGCGTATTGGCGATGGACCGCGAGGGCGCCGCCGCCGAAGTGCCGCCCGTACCCGTCGACGTGCTCAACGGCCTCGGCGCGGGCGACGCCTTCGGCGGGGCCCTGTGCCACGGGCTGCTGGCCGGCTGGGACCTGGAGCACACCATGCGGTACGCCAACGCGGCCGGCGCCATCGTCGCCTCCCGGCTCGCCTGCTCGTCCGCCATGCCGCACCCGGCGGAGGTCGAACAGGTCCTCGCGGGCGGCCCCGTCCCCGCGCCGCCGGAGCCCACGCCGTGACCGGCGGCCTGCGCATCCGGGACCTCGTACGGGTACGGACCCACCACCCGGAAGCGATCGCCGAGGCCGCCGCCCGCCGCCCCCGCCGGCCGCTGATCGGCGCGAGCGGACGGCTGATGATCGTCGCGGCCGACCACCCGGCCCGCGGCGCCCTGCGCGTCGGCGACCGCGAACTCGCCATGGCCGCCCGCCCGGACCTGCTGGAGCGGCTCTGCCTCGCGCTGTCCCGCCCCGGAGTGGACGGCGTCCTGGCCGCCGCCGACATCCTCGACGACCTGCTCCTGCTCGGCGCCCTCGACGGCAAGGTCGTCATCGGCTCCATGAACCGCGGCGGCCTGGCCGGCGCCGCCTTCGAACTCGACGACCGCTTCACCGGCCCCCGTGCCCAGGACCTGGAGCGCCGCGGCTTCGACGCGGGCAAGCTGCTGCTGCGCATCGACTACGACGACGCCGGATCGCTCGACACCCTCCACGCCACCGCCCGCACCATCGACGCGATGGCCGAGCGGCGGCTGCCGGTCTTCGTCGAGCCGTTCATCTCGCGCCGCGTGGCCGGCGAGGTCCGCAACGACCTGAGCGCCGGGGCCGTCACCCGTTCCATCGCCATCGCCTCCGGTCTCGCGGGCACCTCGGCGTACACCTGGCTGAAGGTCCCCGTGACGGACGACCCCGAGGACATGGCACGGGTCATGGAGACCTCGACCCTCCCCGCCGTGCTGCTGGGCGGCGAGGTCGGCGCCGACCAGGACGCGGCGTACGAGAAGTGGCGCACGGCGCTGCGGCTGCCGACCGTCCAGGGGCTCGTCGTCGGCCGGTCGCTGCTCTATCCGGCCGACGGGGACGTGGCGGGGGCGGTCGACACGGCCGTGGGACTGCTGCGGCGCGAAACCGGGGGGTAGGGAGAGGGCATGACGGACAACGACACGCACGTCCTGCGGGCGGGAGCCGCCGCGCGGGGGCCGTACGTCCTGGACATCGACCCGAAGCGGGCCGGCTGGAGCCGTTCGAGCCTGCGCGTGCTGGAACTGCCGCCCGGCGGCTCCCACCTGCTCGCCACCGGGGACAGCGAGTGGATCGTGCTGCCGCTGAACGGTGGTTGTACCGTGCAGGTGGAAGGCGAGTGCTTCGAACTGCGGGGCCGGGACAGCGTGTTCGCGTCGGTGACCGACTTCGTCTACGTGCCCCGCGACGCCCACGCCCAGATCTCCTCCGGCGCGGGAGGCCGCTTCGCTTTGGCAGGAGCGAGGTGCGAGCGACGACTCCCCGCCCGCTACGGCCCCGCGCCGGAGGTACCCGTGGAGCTGCGCGGCGCCGGCGCCTGCTCGCGCCAGGTCAACAACTTCGCCGCCGCCCCGGCCGCGGGGGGAGCGGCGGACGGAGGCTTCCCCTGCGACCGGCTCATCGCGGTCGAGGTCCTCACTCCCGGCGGCAACTGGTCCTCGTACCCGCCCCACAAGCACGACGAGCACCACCCGGGCGTCGAGTGCGAGCTGGAGGAGGTCTACTACTTCGAGGTCGAAGGGGACGGCCTCGGCTACCACCGCGTCTCGCCGTCCCGCCCCGGCGGCACGGACGTCCTCGCCGAGGTCCGCACCGGTGACGCCGTCCTCATCCCCGACGGCTGGCACGGGCCGTCCATCGCCGCGCCCGGCCGCACCCTCTACTACCTGAACGTCATGGCGGGGCCGGGCGAGGTGCGCCAGTGGCTGATCCGCGACCACCCCGACCACGGCTGGATCCGCGACACCTGGCCTTCGCAGCCCGTCGACCCCCGACTGCCGTTGTACGGACCAGAGGAGCCGGACCAGTGACCACCCGCCGACTGACCACCGCCCAGGCGCTGGTCGCCTTCCTCGCCCGCCAGTACACCGAGCGCGGCGGCGTCCGCCACCGCCTGATCGCCGGCACCTGGGGGATCTTCGGCCACGGCAACGTGGCGGGCATCGGCCAGGCGCTCCTCGAACCGGGCTCGGCCGACATGCCGTACTACCAGGGCCGCAACGAGCAGGCCATGGTGCACGCCGCCGTCGGCTTCGCCCGCCAGAGCGACCGCCTCTCCGCGCACGCCGTCACCACGTCCATCGGACCCGGCGCCACCAACCTCGTCACGGGGGCCGCCCTCGCGACCGTCAACCACCTCCCCGTCCTCCTGCTCCCCGGGGACACCTTCGCCACCCGGCCCGCCGACCCCGTGCTCCAGCAGCTGGAGGCGCCGTACGCCGGGGACGTGTCCGTCAACGACTGCCTGCGCCCGGTGTCCCGGTACTTCGACCGCGTCACCCGCCCCGAGGCGCTGATCCCCGCCGCGCTCGCCGCCGTACGGGTCCTCACCGATCCCGCGCAGACCGGCGCGGTGACGCTCGCGCTGCCGCAGGACGTGCAGGCCGAGGCGTACGAGTGGCCGCAGGAGTTCTTCGCCGAGCGCGTCTGGCGGATCCGGGCGCCCGAGCCGGACCGGGACGAGATCGCCGAGGCCGTGAGCGCGTTCCGGGCCGCCCGCCGCCCCCTCCTGATCGCGGGCGGCGGAGTCCATCACAGCGGCGCCGAGGAGGCCCTGGCGGAGTTCGCCGGGGCGACCGGCACCCCCGTCGCCTCCACCCAGGCGGGCAAGGGCTCACTCCCGTACGACCACCCGGCGGACGTCGGCGGCGTCGGCCACACGGGCACCGCCACCGCCGACGCGCTCGCCCGGACGGCGGACCTGGTGATCGGCGCCGGCACCCGCTGGTCCGACTTCACCACCGCCTCCGCGACCCTCTTCCAGAACCCGGACGTCCGCTTCGTCAACCTCAACATCACCGGCTTCGACGCCCACAAGATGGGCGCCCGGCAGGTGGTCGGCGACGCCCGCGCCGCCCTGCGGGCCCTGACGGTCGCGCTGGACGGCCACCGCGTCCCCGACGCCTACGTCAGCGAGTACCGCGAGGCCAAGGCGCGCTGGGAGCACCGCGTCACCGCCGCGTACGCCGCGCCCGACGGGGACGCCCGGCCCACGCAGGTCCAGGTGCTCGGCGTGCTCGACAGCCTCGTCACCCACGACGACATCCTCATCAACGCGGCCGGCTCCCTGCCCGGCGACCTCCACAAGCTGTGGCGGTGCCGCTCCCGCGACCAGTACCACGTCGAGTACGGCTACTCCTGCATGGGCTACGAGATCCCCGCTGCCATCGGCGTGCAGCTCGGCGCCCCCGGCCGGCCGGTGTGGGCCCTGGTCGGTGACGGTACGTACCTGATGAATCCCACCGAAATCGTCACGGCCGTGCAGGAGCGCCTCCCGATCAAGGTCGTCGTCCTCCAGAACCACGGATACGCCTCCATCGGCGGGCTCTCGGAGTCCGTCGGCGCCGAGCGCTTCGGTACGGCGTACCGCTTCCGGTCGCCCGACGGCACGTACACCGGCGCGCCGCTCCCGGTGGACCTGGCCGCCAACGCCGGCTCCCTCGGGATGCGGGTCCTGCGCGCCCACACCGTGCGTGACCTGCGGGAAGCTCTCACCCAGGCGCGCCGGTCCGACCGCCCCACATGTGTCTACGTCGAGACGCGAACGCCCGACACAGTGTCGGGCGCGCCCGCCGCCCAGGCGTGGTGGGATGTTCCCGTGGCCGAGACCGCGACCCGCTCGTCGACGGTCAAGGCCCGGGAGGAGTACGACCGTCAAGCCGCTGCGCGACGCCGCCATCTCTGACCGCCCCCGCTGCACTACAAGGAGTACTGGGATGAAGACCGTCAACCACTTCATCGGCGGCAAGACCGTCGAGGGCGCGTCGGGCAACTGGGGCCCGGTCACCGACCCGGCCACCGGTGAAGTGACCACGCAGGTCGCGCTCGCCTCCGTCGAGGAGGTCGACGCCGCCGTCGCGTCGGCGAAGGCCGCGTACGCGACGTGGGGCACCTCCTCCCTCGCCGCGCGCACCGCGGTCCTCTTCCGCTACCGCGCCCTGCTCGACGCCCACCGCGACGAGATCGCCGCCCTGATCACCGCCGAGCACGGCAAGGTGCACTCGGACGCGCTGGGCGAGGTCGCGCGCGGTCTGGAGATCGTCGAGCTGGCCTGCGGCATCACGACGCAGCTCAAGGGCGAGCTGTCCACGCAGGTGTCCAACCGCGTGGACGTGTCCTCCATCCGCCAGTCGATCGGCGTCGTCGCGGGCATCACGCCGTTCAACTTCCCGGCGATGGTGCCGATGTGGATGTTCCCGCTGGCCATCGCGTGCGGCAACACGTTCGTACTGAAGCCGAGCGAGAAGGACCCGTCCCCGTCGGTCCGGCTCGCCGAGCTGGCGTCCGAGGCCGGGCTGCCCGACGGTGTGCTGAACGTCCTGCACGGCGACAAGGTCGCGGTCGACGGCCTGCTGAACCACCCGGACGTGGCGGCGATCTCCTTCGTCGGCTCCACCCCGATCGCCCGGTACATCCACCAGACCGCCTCCGCCAACGGCAAGCGGGTCCAGGCGCTCGGCGGCGCGAAGAACCACATGCTGGTCCTGCCGGACGCCGACCTCGACGCGGCCGCCGACGCGGCGGTCTCGGCGGCGTACGGCTCGGCGGGCGAGCGCTGCATGGCGATCTCCGCGGTGGTCGCGGTCGGCGCGATCGGCGACGAGCTGGTCGACAAGATCCGCGAGCGCGCCGAGAAGATCAAGATCGGCCCCGGCAACGACCCGGCGTCCGAGATGGGCCCGCTGATCACCGCCGCCCACCGCGACAAGGTCGCCTCGTACGTCACGGGCGCGGCCGCGCAGGGCGCGAAGGTCGTCCTGGACGGCACCGGCCACACGGTCGAGGGCTTCGAGAACGGCCACTGGATCGGCCTTTCGCTCCTGGACGAGGTCTCGACGGACTCCGACGCCTACCGCGACGAGATCTTCGGCCCGGTGCTGTGCGTGCTGCGCGTCGACACGTACGAGGAGGGCGTCGCCCTCATGAACGCGTCGCCCTTCGGCAACGGCACGGCGATCTTCACCCGCGACGGCGGCGCGGCGCGGCGCTTCCAGCTGGAGATCGAGGCCGGCATGGTCGGCGTCAACGTGCCGATCCCGGTGCCGGTCGGCTACCACTCCTTCGGTGGCTGGAAGGACTCGCTCTTCGGCGACCACCACATCTACGGCAACGACGGCATCCACTTCTACACCCGCGGCAAGGTCACCACGACCCGCTGGCCCGACCCGGCCGACGCCCCGGCGGGCGTCGACCTGGGCTTCCCGCGCAACCACTGATCACGGAGCCCGGCCCCGGCGCCGGGCAACCACCGCGCCCGGAGCCCTCGTCACGGTCCGGCTCACCGCAGCAGGACCCGGCGCCCCGTCGATCACCGCAGCAGGACCCCGCGCCCGGCCACCACGGCCGGGCGGGGGCTCTGTGCGTCAACGGGGAGCGGCCTGGACCCGTTCCGCCTCAGTACCCGCGAACGAAGACGCCCCCCTCATCCGGGCACGGCCGAACCAGGGGGCACTTCGTCATCTCCCCGCGTGCTGTGGGGAGTAGCAAGACGTGTCCTCATCATGCACACGACGCTGCCGCCGGGCCGAACGCCGGCCGGACGTGACTGCTGCACCGGGCGGAGTACGGCCGGGCGTTGGTGCGGGGCCGGGCGAAATGCGGTGGTGGCGCGCGTTTTCGGGCGGCATTCTTGGCGCATGACGCACCACCCCCAGCGCGGGATACGAGCGCTGCACACGGACACCACCGTCACCGTCTACCAGGCGTACGCCCCCATGATCGGCGTCCCGGCCGCGCGCGACGGGCGGTTCCCGGCAGCCTGGAAGCGGGACCGGATGACGTGGATCAAGCCGTCGTTCCTGTGGATGATGTACCGCTGCGGCTGGGGCCTGAAGCAGGACCAGGAGACGGTCCTCGCCGTCGAGATCACCCGCGACGGCTTCGACTGGGCGCTGCGCAACGCCTGCCTGTCGCACTACGCGCCGGGTCTCCACCCCGACCAGGCCGCCTGGAAGCGCGAGTTGCGGCAGGCGCCCGCCCGCGTGCAGTGGGACCCGGAACGCGACCTGCACCTGAATCAGCTTCCCTACCGCTCGCTGCAACTGGGCCTGGCGGGGCAGGCAGCGCGCCGGTACGCGGACGAGTGGACGGTCTCCATCGCCGATGTGACCCCACTCGCCCACGAGATCCACGCCCTGGTGAAGGCCGGCGACACGGCGGCGGCCGAACGCCTGCTGCCGGAGGAGCGGGCCTACCCGGCGGGAGCGGAAGCGCTCGCCCACCTGGGCGGCGCACCGGTCTGACACCGCCCCCGTCGGTGGCCACTGCCGCCCGGCGGTTGCCGACGTGCTGGATACGGTCAGTCTCCGAGGGGTCAGCCCGCGTCGTCCGGCGCCGTAACAGTGCCCACCCAACGCAGGTAGGCATCCGACCCGGCGACGATCGGAACGGCTGCCACCTCAGGGTTCTTCCACGGGTGGTGCCGCAACAGGTGCGCTTCGACATCGGCGTACCGGTCGGCACGGGCCTTGAACAGGAGCTGCCACTCCTCTCCCGTCCCGAACGCCCCCTCGTGCCCGTAGACGGAAGTCACGGGCCCGATGATCTGTGCGCCGGCCGCGAGGCGAGCCGACACCGCTGAACCTGCTCGCTCTCCCCGGGCGGCCGGGTGTGGGGTCCGGGGGCCGGGGGAGCGAGCAGGTGGGGTCAGCGGACGTCGACGTAGTCGCCCGCGGCCTTGACCGCCGGTGTGGTGGACGTGCCGGCGAAGTTCCAGCGCCAGTAGCCGTCGGCGCGGGCCGTGGTGGTGGTCCTCAGGTTGCCCGTGCCGTCGCTCGTGACCGTCTTGACGGTGGTGTACGTGTCACTGTCCTTCGGGCGGAACTGGAGCCGTACGGACTGGTTGGTGTAGCCCGCGTAGACGTACCGGTCCCAGTTGGCGCGGGCCAGCTTGCCGGTGACCGTGATCGTGCGGCCCTTGACGACCGGCTCCGGCGAGGCGTTCACGCTCAGCGTGGAGCGCCGCTGGACGGGGTGGGTCCCGTAGGTCTCCCCGTAGTAGTCGCCGTCCTTGGCCGTGAGCTGGACCTTGACCTTCCACGGTCCCGCGAGGGTGTTCCGCGGCAGGTCGATGTCGCTTTCGAGCCGGACCGTGAGCTTGCAGGTCGAGGTGGTGGCGCTGTCGGCGGTGCACGACGGGGTGCCGTGGTACGTCCAGAAGTCGTCGCCCACTTCACGGTCGATGCCGAGGAAGCGGTGGGCGCTGTGGCTGATGCCCGAGTCGTCCGAGGCGGTCACCGAGATGGTGAACGACTCCGTGCGGGACGTGCCGAAGACGACGGCCTTGCCGCCGTTCACGGAGACCTTCTTGATCTCCACACCGGTCTCCGCCGCGTACGCCGCCGGAGCGGCGGTGAGAGCGGAGCCGGAAAGTACCAAGGCGCCGGCCAGAAGGGCGCCTGTGGATGCTGCGCGCATGAATCCCCATATGTTCTCGGGCCGCCCGCGACCGATCGTGAACCCCCCGGTCACGGGCATGACAGATTGCGCGTGAGGATAGCCGTGCGGAGGCGTCGTCCGCACATGTGTTCTGGCACGTGCGCTGCGCCGTGCGGCCCGGAGATCGGCAAGTGGGCGCCCGCCCGGCGCCCGGCCCGCCGCCGCCCGCGCTCAGTCGAACGTCCAGCTCAGCATCGCGAAGTCGCCGTCGTCCCGGCCGCGCGCCGACCGGTAGGTCGCCATCGCCGCGCCGTTGTCGCGCTCGACGCCCACCCACATGCCGCAGCAGCCGCGCTCCCTGGCGAGCTCCGCCAGCGCCCGTGTCAGGGCCCGGCCGATGCCGCGCCGCCGGAACGCCTCATCGACGGACAATTCGTACAGACACATCTCGGTGCCCTTGTCCGGGTGGCTCATCTCGATGCCCGAGACGATGCCGGCGGGCTTCCCGTCGACGTACGCGACGAGCATCACATGGCCGGGGGAGGCCAGGAAACGCTCGGCCCACTCCGGGCGGGCCGGCCCGTCGTAGAGGTGCTCGGCGGCGGTCAGTTCGGCCACAGTCGTCGCCCGCCGGACGACCGCTTGCGTTCCCATGGGGCTCCTTCGTACTCCTGGCGCGGTACGGGACGGTGCTCCCGTACTCCTCGAGTACCCCGAGACTTCCATCCGGGGGGCCGGTTCGGCTGTCGTACCCGGGACCTAGGGTTCAGTCATGAAGCTACGCATTCCCCGCAGCCGGGCACTCGCCGGTGCGGCCGCCGCGTTCGCCGTCCTCGTCGGGGGCGGTACGTGGACGGCCGTCGCCTCCGACGGCGACGCGCGCGCCGTGCACCGCGAGGAGCGGATCATGAGCATGGACGGGGTGAGAATCGACACCTCGTTCTTCACCGCCGACGGTGCGGGCGGCGAGCGCCGCCCCGCCGTCCTGCTCGGCCACGGCTTCGGCGGCAGCAAACGCGACGTACGGGCGCAGGCCGAGCAGCTCGCCCGCGACGGGTACGCCGTGCTGACCTGGTCCGCGCGCGGCTTCGGGAAGTCGACGGGCAAGATCGGGCTGAACGACCCGAAGGGCGAGGTCGCGGACGTGTCGCGGCTGATCGACTGGCTCGCCGAGCGCCCGGAGGTGCGGCTCGACGCGAAGGGCGATCCGCGCGTCGGCGTCAGCGGCTCGTCCTACGGCGGCGCCATCTCGCTCCTGGCCGCAGGGCACGACAAGCGAGTCGACGCCGTCGCACCGCAGATCACCTACTGGAACCTGGCCGACGCGCTCTTCCCCGGCGGCGTCTTCAAGAAACTGTGGGCCGGGCTCTTCATCGACACGGGTGGCGGCTGCGCGAAGTTCGAGAAGCGGCTGTGCGACATGTACGAACGGGTCGCCGTCGCCGGAAAGCCGGACGCCGCCGCCCGCGACCTGCTGACGGCGCACAGCCCGGCCGCCGTGGGCGACCGCATCAAGGTCCCGGCGCTCGTGGTGCAGGGGCAGAGCGACTCGCTCTTCCCGCTCGAGCACGCCGACGCGATCGCGAAGGCGGTCGCAGCCAACGGCGCGCCGGTCGCCGTCGACTGGATCGCCGGCGGACACGACGGCGGGGACCGCGAGAAGGTCCGCGTGGAGGGCCGGATCACCGACTGGTTCGACCGCTACCTCAAGGGCGACAAGACCACCGACACCGGGCCCGCCTTCCGGGTCACCCGTACCGGAGGTGTCGACTCCACGGACGGCGCGGCCCAGCTCAGGGGCGCGACGGGTGACCGTTACCCGGGCCTGGAGTCCGGACGACGGCAGCTGGGGCTCACGTCGGGCAAGCGTGAGCAGCACTTCGCCGCTCCCGCCGGCGCCAACCCGCCCGCGATCTCGGTCGTACCGGGCGTCGGGGCCCTGTCCCGGCTGTCCGGGCTCGGCGCGGGGCTGTCGCTCGACTTCCCCGGCCAGAACGCGAGCTTCCAGACCGCGAAGCTCGCCTCCGACCTGCGCGTCACGGGCTCACCGACCGTGAAGGTGACGGTGAAGTCGGACCGCGACGACGCCGTCCTGTTCGGCAAGGTGTACGACGTGAGCGCGGACGGCAGCCGCAAGGTGCTGCCCTCCCAGCTCGTCTCGCCCGTCCGCGTCACCGGCGCGGGCGACGCGGACGGCGCCACCGTCGAACTGCTGCTCCCCGCGATCGACCACGAGGTCAGGGCCGGGCACCGGCTGCGCGTCGTGCTCGCCAGCACCGACCTCGCGTACGCCTCCCCGGCCGAGCCGGCGGCGTACACCGTCTCCCTGGAAGGCGACGGCACGCTCGCCGTGCCGACCGCGTCCGGGGTGCGGACCCAGGCGGCTCCGCTGCCGTGGTGGGTCTGGGGGCTGCCCGCGATCGGCGCCGCACTGGCCGCGGCGCTGCTGCTCACCGCCCGGCGGCGGGCCGCCGCGCCCGCGCCCGACCCGGAGCTGGCCGGGGTGCCGCTCCAGATAACCGACCTGACCAAGAAGTACGCCAAGTCGGCCGACCGGTACGCCGTACGGGACCTGTCCTTCCGCGTCGAGAAGGGCCAGGTGCTCGGGCTCCTCGGCCCGAACGGCGCGGGCAAGACCACCACGCTGCGGATGCTCATGGGCCTGATCACGCCGGACAGCGGCGAGATCCGGGTCTTCGGGCACGCCATCAGGCCCGGCTCGCCCGTCCTGTCGCGCGTCGGCTCGTTCGTGGAGGGCGCCGGCTTCCTTCCGCACCTGACCGGACGCGCCAACCTGGAGCTGTACTGGAAGGCCACCGGCCGACCCGCCGAGGACTCCCGCACCGAGGAGGCCCTGGAGATCGCCGGGCTCGGCGACGCGCTCGACCGCGCCGTACGGACGTACTCGCAGGGCATGCGGCAGCGCCTCGCGATCGCCCAGGCCATGCTCGGCATGCCGGACCTGCTCATCCTCGACGAGCCGACGAACGGCCTCGACCCGCCGCAGATCCGTGAGATGCGCGACGTGATGATCCGCTACGCGGCCGCCGGACGCACGGTGATCGTCTCCAGCCACCTCCTCTCGGAGGTCGAGCAGTCCTGCACGCACCTCGTCGTCATGGACCGGGGACGGCTGATGCGCGCCGGACCCGTCGCGGAGATCACCGGCGGCACGGACACGCTGCTCGTCACCACGGACGGCGAGGTGTCCGAGGCGCTGGCCGAGAAGGTGGCCGCGCTGCCGGGCATCGGCTCCGCCGTACGCACCGACGAAGGTCTGCTCGTACGGCTGGACGGGGCGTCGCCGAGCGCACTCATCGGCGAACTCGTCCGCCTGGAGGTTCCGCTGACGGGTGTCGGGCCCAACCGCCGCCTCGAGGACGCGTTCCTCACCCTGATCGGAGGCTCCTCCGCATGAGCATCAGCAACGGCGTCGCACCGGTCAGCGCACCGGCCACCGACTCCGCACCCGGCTACCGGGCCGGCCGCACCCTGCCGCTGCGCGTCGAGGCCATGCGGCAGTGGCGCAGGCGGCGCACCCTGGTCATGGCCCTGGTACTGGGCGCGCTGCCGTTCGTCCTGATCGCCGCGTTCGCGATCGGCGGCGGCCCCGACCGCGAGGGCGGCCGGGTGACGCTGATGGACACCGCCACCGCGTCCGGGGCGAACTTCGCGGCCACGTGCCTGTTCGTGTCGGCCGGGTTCCTGCTGGTGGTGCCGGTGGCGCTGTTCTGCGGCGACACGGTGGCGTCCGAGGCCAACTGGTCCTCGCTGCGCTACCTGCTCGCGGCGCCGGTGCCGCGCGCCCGGCTGCTGTGGAGCAAGCTCGCGGTGGCCCTGGCGTTCAGCCTGGCGGCGATGGTGCTGCTGCCCGTCGTGGCCCTGGCGGCGGGATCGGTCGCGTACGGCTGGGGTCCGCTGGAGCTGCCGACGGGCGGTTCGCTGCCTGCCGGGAACGCCCTGCCGCGGCTCGGGCTCGTCGTCGCGTTCATCTTCGTCTCCCAACTGGTCACCGCCGCGCTCGCGTTCTGGCTGTCGACGAAGACGGACGCCCCGCTGGGCGCGGTCGGCGGCGCGGTCGGCCTGACGATCGTGGGCAACGTACTGGACGCGGTGACGGCCCTCGGATCGTGGCGCGAGTTCCTGCCGGCGCACTGGCAGTTCGCATGGGCGGACGCGCTGCAACCCCAGCTGGAGTGGGGCGGAATGCTGAAGGGGGCGGCGGTGTCGGTGACGTACGCGCTGGTGCTTTTCGCCCTGGCGTTCCGGGGATTCAGCCGCAAAGACATCGTGTCCTGACAGGGGGTCGGCCATGATGTGCGGCATGGCCACTCTCCTGATCGCCCTCTCCGTAGTCGCCACAGGGCTGTACGCCGGGTTCATGCTGATCTTCCTGACCGGCGTCATGCCCGCCCTGGGCCGGCTGACGGACGAGCAGTTCACGGCGGCGATGCGGCGCATCAACGAGGACGTGCCGCGCGCCGTGTTCGTGTCGGTCATGCTCGCCTCGGTGGCCTTCCCGGCAGCGGCCCTGGCCGTCCCGCAGGACGACCGGTCCGGTGCGCAGTGGGCGCTGCTGAGCTCCGGCCTCGCCCTGGTGGTCCTCAACCACCTGGTCACGATCACCGGGAACATCCCCCTCAACGACGCCCTGGCCGCGGCCGAGCGGACCGGCGCCGCCGACCACGAGGCCCGTGCGGCCTTCGAGCCGCGGTGGAACCGCCTGCACCTGGTGCGGACGCTCCTGGTCACGGCGGGCTTCGCCCTCGTGGTGAGCGCCGCTCTGGTCTGAAACGGCCGACTCGGGCCGGCTGCCGCCGCTGCGCGCGGAGCCGGCCGCCAGGGGCAACCTTTCGCGGAGCCGGCGTGTCTGGTGAGGCGGGTGCGGAGTGGTCTGCTCCGTGGCCCCCGGAACCGCCCGGGGCTCCTCGTTCAACCGCTGACCCTCCACGGGAAGGCAGTGCCCCGCCGCGACGAAGCCGCAGCGACGAAGCCGCAGCGACGAAGCCGCAGCGACGAAGCCGCGACGGAGCACTGCCGATTCCGGTGCCGGACTCAGGCGGCGGCGGCCTCCCGCACCCTGGTCCTGACCCACTCCACCACGCGGGCCGTGGTCGTGCCCGGCGTGAAGAGTTCGGCCACGCCCTGTTCCTTCAGCACCGCGATGTCGGCCGCCGGGATGATGCCGCCGCCGAACACCGTGATGTCGGCGGCGTCGCGCTCGCGCAGGAGCTCCACCACCCGGGGGAAAAGAGTCAGGTGGGCGCCGGACAGGACCGACAGTCCGATCGCGTCGGCGTCCTCCTGGATGGCTGCGTGCACGATCTGCTCGGGTGTCTGGTGGAGCCCGGTGTACACGACCTCCATGCCGGCGTCGCGCAGCGCCCTGGCGATCACTTTGGCTCCCCGGTCGTGTCCGTCGAGTCCGGGCTTGGCCACCAGGACTCGGATCGGTCTGTCCACGTCGTTCGCTCCTCGCGTCGGTCGGGTGGGACTGCTCAGTAGGCGTCGGTCGGGACGTACGTGCCCCATACGTCGCGCAGCGCGTTGCACACCTCGCCGATCGTGGCGCGGGCCGCCAGTGCTTCCTTCATCGGGTAGAGAACGTTGTCGTCGCCCTCGGCGGCCTTCTTCAGGAGGGCCAGCGCGTCGTCGACGCGCGACTGCTCCCGCCAGGCGCGCAGCTTGCACAGCCGCTCCGCCTGCTGCTTCTCGATGGCGGGATCGACGCGCAGCGGCTCGTACGGCTCCTCGGCGTCGAGCTGAAAGCGGTTGACGCCCACGACGACGCGCTCGGCGCTGTCGGTCTCCAGGGCGATGCGGTAGGCGTTGCGCTCGATCTCGGCCTTCTGCATGCCGTGCTCGATGCCCTGGACGGCGCCGCCCATGTCCTCGACCTTGCGCATGAGCTCCAGGGTGGCGGCCTCGACCTCGTCGGTCATCTTCTCGACGACGTACGAGCCGGCGAAGGGGTCGACGGTGGCGGTGACGTCGGTCTCGTACGCGAGGACCTGCTGGGTGCGCAGGGCCAGGCGGGCGGACTTGTCGGTGGGGAGCGCGATGGCCTCGTCGAAGGAGTTGGTGTGCAGGGACTGCGTTCCGCCGAGGACGGCCGCCAGGCCCTGGACGGCCACGCGCACCAGGTTGACCTCGGGCTGCTGGGCGGTGAGCTGCACACCGGCGGTCTGGGTGTGGAAGCGCAGCATCAGCGACTTGGGGTTCTTCGCGCCGAACTCCTCACGCATGACCCTGGCCCAGATCCGGCGCGCGGCACGGAACTTGGCGACCTCTTCGAGGATCGTGGTGCGCGAGACGAAGAAGAACGAGAGCCGGGGCGCGAAGTCGTCCACGTCCATCCCGGCCGCCACGGCCGTGCGCACGTACTCGATCCCGTCGGCCAGCGTGAACGCGATCTCCTGCGCGGGCGACGCCCCGGCCTCCGCCATGTGGTAGCCGGAGATCGAGATCGTGTTCCACTTCGGGATCTCGGCCCTGCAGTACTTGAAGATGTCCGCGATCAGACGCAGCGACGGCTTCGGCGGGAAGATGTACGTCCCCCGCGCGATGTACTCCTTCAGCACGTCGTTCTGGATCGTGCCGGTCAGCTTGTCCGCCGGCACGCCCTGCTCCTCGGCGACCAGTTGGTACAGCAGGAGCAGGAGCGCGGCCGGTGCGTTGATCGTCATCGAGGTGGAGACCTTGTCCAGCGGGATCCCGCCGAACAGGATGCGCATGTCGTCGATCGAGTCGATGGCCACCCCGACCTTGCCGACCTCGCCGCCGGCGATCGCCGCGTCGCTGTCGTGGCCCATCTGGGTCGGCAGGTCGAAGGCGACCGACAGGCCCATCGTGCCGTTGGCGATCAGCTGCTTGTACCGGGCGTTCGACTCGGTGGCCGTGCCGAAGCCGGCGTACTGCCGCATGGTCCACGGCCGTCCGGTGTACATCGACGGGTAGACGCCGCGCGTGAAGGGGTACGAGCCGGGCTCGCCCAGCTTCTCACGGGGGTCCCAGCCCTCCAGGGCCTGCGGCCCGTACACCGGCTCGATGGGCAGTCCGGACTCGGAATCACGCGCCATGACCTTCCTCACCTTCTTTCACTCGTCTCGACTGCTGCCTGTCGTGCCGCCCAGGCAGACGCTATTGAGCGCTTTCCGGACCAACCACCCCCTAGTGGGCCCCTGAGTCCTCGCCGCCGCGGTGACCTGCGGCGATCGGGACGCCACGATGAGGGGCGATCTGACGTACACGCGGATGGCCCCTCAGGAGGTCTGGTGTCAGCACAGCAGGAAGAGGCGAGGCATCGGCCGTCCTCGGTCGTCGTCGTCGGCGCGGGGGCGGCAGGGGTGCAGACGGCGGTGGCCCTGCGCGAGCAGGGGTTCGAGGGCGCGGTGCGGCTGATCGGGGCGGAACGCCACCGGCCGTACGACCGGCCGCCGCTGTCCAAGGCCGTACTGCTGGGCGGCAGGCCCGAGGACGCGACGTTCGACGTCGACTTCGGGAAGCTGGACGTCGAGCTGGACCTGGGGCGTACCGCGACGGGGATACGGCCCGGCCCGCACCTTCTGGAGACCACGGAAGGGCCGGTCGGCTACGACCGCCTCGTCCTGGCCACGGGGGCCGAACCGGTCCGGCTGCCCGGCACCGACGGGGTGCCGGGGGTGCATCTGCTGCGCACGCTCGACGACGCGCAGGCGCTGCGTCCCGTGCTCGCCGAACGGCTCGACGTCGTGGTGGTCGGCGCGGGGTGGATCGGCGCCGAGTTCACCACCGCCGCGCGCGGGGCGGGTTGCCGGGTCACCGTGGTGGAGGCGGCCGGGCTGCCGCTCGCCGGGGCGCTGCCCGGTGACGTGGCCGCTCCGATGGCCGCCTGGTACGAGGAGGCCGGCGCGGAGCTGCGGACGGGCGCGCGGGTGGAGCGGGTCGAGCCGGGCGCGGTGGTCCTCACCGACGGCACCCGGCTGCCCGCGGGAGCGGTCGTCGTCGGCATCGGGGCGCGGCCCGCCACCGGATGGCTGGCGGGCAGCGGCATCGCGCTCGGCGCCCACGGGGAGGTCCTGGCCGACGAGGCGCTGCGCACGTCCGCGCCCGACGTGTACGCGGTCGGGGACTGCGCCTCCTTCCCGTCGGCCCGCTTCGGCGCGCGGCTGCTCGTGCACCACTGGGACAACGCCCTGCACGGGCCGCGCACCGTCGCGGCGAACATCGTGGGGGAGAGCCCGGCGGCGTACGACCCCGTGCCCTACTTCTGGTCCGAGCAGTTCGGGCGCTTCGTGCAGTACGCCGGCCGGCACGCCGGCGCCGACACGGCCGTCCGGCGCGGCGACCCCGCCGGCGACTCCTGGAGCGTGTGCTGGCTGCGCGGGGACCGTATGGTCGCCGTACTGGCGGTCGGCAGGGCCCGTGATCTCGCGCAGGGACGGCGGCTGATCACCTCCGGGGCTCCACTGCTGGCCGAGCGCCTCGCCGACCCCGGCGTGCCGCTCAAGTCCGCGCTGAAACAAGCCGCCCCCACCCGGTGACATACCAATCGACCGGTTTACACTGTGAGCTTGGGCGGGGGGTGAAGGAGGGCATCGGATGGCCAAGCAGGAACGTGCGGAGAGAACCCTTCGCCGGATCGTCACCGCCGCGGCGGAGCAGTTCGTCCAACACGGTTACGCCGGTACGAGTCTGGACGACATCACGCGCGCGGCAGGTGTGTCGAAGGGGGCGTTCTACTTCCACTTCGCCTCGAAGGACCAGGTGGCCACGGCGGTGGCCGAGCATTCCCAGTCGCTCTTCGAGGACGCCATCACGGAGCCCTGCACCCCGGCGGACTCCCCGCTGCAGCACGTGATCGACCTGACGCACCGGCTCAACGCGCTGCTGCACCTGGAGCCGGCCGCGCGTGCCGTGGTCCGGTTCCACCGGGAGTGGACGGGCGACAAGCGGCCGGGGTTCGACCACTACACGCTGTGGCACGAGACGGTGGGGCAGCTGTTCTGTCAGGCGGTGAAGCGCCGGGAACTGCGCAGCGACATCCCCGCGGCCTCCCCGCGCGTGCTGGCCTCCACCACGCTGTTCTCGATGGAAGCCCTCAGCTGGATGGGCATGTCCACCGACGAGACCGCCCGGCGGCTGACGGACCTGTGGGACGTGCTGCTGCCGGCGATCGCGCCGGTGAGCGTGATCGGCACGTTCCGGACGACCGCACCCGAGAACTGCGACGAGCGGGAATTGAGTTATCAGAACTGACCCTCTCCCGCGTCAGGGGTGGTTCAGGGGGTGTGCATTCCCCGCAGCGGCTCCTAATGTTCTGGGTGTCGCCAGGCGCAAGGAATTCACCGCAGAATGCGGGGAGTTCAGTGGGCCGGGCAGGGTTCGGCACATCAGTGCCGAACGCGAATCCCACTGTGTGAGGAGATGGACACCATGAAGAAGATCGCCATCACTGTGAAGGCCGTTCAGGTCACCCAGAACAAGATGCTCGCCTGCAAGGCCTCTTGATCCGTACGTGCGCCCGGAGGGAATCCCTCCGGGCGCACGGTCATGCGCGGCCCCCGTTTTTCCCCACGGCGCGCGCGACGGGAATCCAGTCCACGAAACGCACCGCAGAACGGGAGAATTCTTATGGAGCTGCGACGCTCTCGCACTCTGATGGCCGGCTGGCAGAACGGCGGCCTCACCGTCGAGGACTATCTCGCGGAGCCCGGCGACGAAGGGCGCACCGGCGTCCAGATCGACGGCACGGCGCTCGACATCCTCAGCCACTTCGAGGACTGGACCGACCCCGAGACCGTCCTCGACCGGTTCGAGGGATTCGACCCGGCCTCGGTGCGCGGAGCCGTCAAGCAGCTCGCCGACCTGGGCCTCCTGCGCACCCGCGACCAGGCGGAGCGCGAGGACAAGGTGGACGAGGCGTGGCGCCACTGGGGCGACGCCGCCCGCTACTTCCACTTCGCCACCAAGAACGTCGAGTACGTGACCGAGGAGAACGGCGCCGACACCGGGCGCACCGAGCTCGTCAGCGAACTACTCGAAGAGGGACCGCCCCCGTCCGTGTTCGGACGCCGTGACGGCGGCCCCAAGATCCGGCTGCCGCGCAGCTTCGTACCGCTGCGCCGTGACTTCGAAGACGTCCTCGTATCGCGGCGCACCACCCGGGAATTCGCCGACCAGCCCGTCGGTCTGAGGGAATTCTCGACCGTTCTGCACTTCGCCTTCGGGCCGATGTACTTCATCGACGTACCGAACTTCGGGCAGTTGATGATGCGTACCAGCCCGTGCGGCGGATCGCGCCACGAGAGCGAGTGCTACATCGCCGTACGCAATGTGGAATCCATTGCTCCCGGCCTTTACCGTTACTGTCCGGAAGACCACAGCCTTGAACTCCTCAAGGGTGACGTCGACCTGGACCGCGTCGGTTTCGAGCAGCGCATGGTGACCACGGCCGGATTCGTCGTCCTGCTGACCTTCGACGTCAACCGCGCGATGTACAAGTACCGCAACTCCCGTATTCTGCGCACGATTCTGCTGAACGCCGGTCACCTCGCCCAGACCTTCGCGCTGTGCGCGACCGCGGCCGGGCTCGGTCCCTTCCAGACCGACGCGTTCCGTGACTCCGAGCTGGAGACGGCACTGGGGCTCGACGGCATCGCGGAGAGCGCGCTGTACGTCTTCGGGGCGGGCGTTCCCGCCGTACGCAGGGAAGGCGTGCCCAGCTTCCCGATCTCCGGCGCGCGGAACTGACCGTGGCCACCGTCGCCTCCGCGAAGCCGTCCCGTGGCAGCCCGGCCGCGTCCGTGCCGCCACGGGTCCAGCGGCGGGTGCTCAGGGTGCTCCTGTGCCTGCAGATCCTCTTCTCCATGGTGATCGCCATGAGCGGCCCCGTGGTGTCGCTGCTCGCCGAACGTCTCACCGGCTCCGAGACCCGGGCCGGCTTCACCCAGGCGAGCATCTTCTGCGGCTCGGTCGCCTGCGCGGTGCCGTTGGCGGCCCTGTCCGCCCGGTACGGCCGGCGGGTCGGCCTCGCGGTCGGACAGCTGACCGGCGCGGTGGCCGCGGGCACGGTGGTGTGCGGTGCGCTGCTCGACAGCTTCCCCCTGGTCGTGGTCGGCTCGTTCGGTCTCGGCGCCGCCATCGCCGCCGGGTTCCAGATCCGGTTCGCGGCCACCGACCTGGCGGCCGACGGCCGGCACGGCCGGGCGGTGGGCATGGTCACCTGGGCCTCCACGGCGGGCGGGGTACTCGGCCCCTCGCTCGTCGGCATCACCGACAAGCTGGTGCCGGGCGCCCCCCTCCCCGAGTTCACCGCGCCGTTCATCGTCATCACGGCCGGGCTCGTGGGCACGTCACTGCTGGCGTACGGGTTCCTCCGTCCGGACCCGCTCCTGCTGGCCCGCGCCGCCGAGGAGGCGAACGCCGGGCGCGCCGAGGAGGCGAGCGCCGCGACGAGCGCCGCCGGAGCCGCCTCCGCCGCACAGGAGACCGCCGCCGCGGACACCGGCACCGCCGGGGAGGCCAAGCGCGCCGACCGCCGGTCGGGGCTGCGCGCCGGTCTGCGGACGCTGCGGCGCAACCCGCAGGCACGGCGGGCGGTCGTCGTCTCGACGACCGTGCACGCCGTGATGATCGCCCTGATGAACATGGCCGCCCTGCACATGCACCACGGCGGCGTCTCCGTGGGCCTCATCGGCATCGTCATCAGCTTCCACGTCGCCGGGATGTACCTCCCCAGCCCCCTGGTCGGCTTCCTGGTCGACACGTACGGGTCGTACCGGCTGTTCGTCACCGGTCTCGCCCTGCAGTTCGCCGCGGCCGGCGTGCTCTTCGCCTCGCCGCCGCACTCCGAAGCCGGTGTCGGGGCCGGGCTGCTGCTCCTGGGCGTCGGCTGGGCGGCCGGGTTCGTCGCCGGGTCCGCCGCGCTCAGCGCGGCGCTCCCCATCTCCGAACGGGTCCCCGCGCAGGGCGCCTGCGACCTGATCATCCAGGCGGCCTCCGCGATCGGGGCCCTCGCGGCGGGCCTCGTCGTGGCGCAGCTGTCGTACGCCGGACTCACGGCGCTCGGCGGGATCGCCGTCCTCGGGGTACTGCTGCGGATCATCTGGACCGGCCCGCGCGGCAGGGCGGCATGAGCGCCGCCGGCCCCGTGATCTCCGGAACCACCCGCCTGTTCGCCGTCATCGGCGATCCGGTGGCCCAGGTGCAGGCCCCGGCGATGCTCAACCCCTTGTTCGCCCGGCTCGGCGCGGACGCCGTCCTGGTCCCCGTCCACGTGAGCCCCGGGGACCTCGCCGACGTCGTACGGGGACTGCGGCGCGTCAGGAACTTCGACGGCCTGCTGATCACCGTCCCGCACAAGGCCGCCTGCCTGGCGTTCGCCGACGACATCAGCCCGGCCGCCGCGCTGAGCGGCTCCACCAATGCGATGCGCCGCACCCCCGAAGGCCGCTGGCAGGCGGAGAACTTCGACGGAGCCGGCTTCGTCCGCGGACTGCGCGCGGCCGGACACGACCCGCGGGGCAGGCGGGTGTCGCTGGCCGGGGCGGGCGGGGCCGGCTGCGCCATCGCCGTCGCCCTGCTCGGCGCCGGCGCGCACGTCACCGTGTGGGACAGGGAGCAGGACCGGGTCGAGCGGCTCGTGGAGCGCCTCGCCGGGTACGGGGGCGGCCGGATCGCCGGGGCGAGGGCCCCGGTCGCCGCGGACATCGCGGTGAACGCCACCCCCATGGGGCTCCGTCCCGAGGACCCGCTCCCCTTCGACCCGGCGACGCTCGCGGCGGGCACCGTCGTGGCCGACATCGTCATGAAGCCGCGCCGCACCGCTCTGCTCGCGGCGGCCGAGGCGCGCGGCCTGGCGGTCCACTACGGGGCGCCGATGCTGGCCGAACAGCTGCGTCTGTACCGGGAGTTCTTCCGGCTCGACGCGCGCGCGAGCCGGCCGCCGGAGGCAGTGGAGCGCTGATTACCGGAGGATGGCCGACGCCGCGACGCGCGTCCCTACTGTCCTCGGCATGCCAGCACTCATCGAGAACACCACCCGCCCCGGCGCGGAGTCCGGGGGCCTGCCGCCCGCCCTGGCCGCCGGGGTCGCCGACGCGCTCGCGAGACCCGCGGCGCAGCAGCCCGAGTACCCGGACCCCGGCGGCGTGGCCGACGTACGCGCCACTCTGGAGCGCCTGCCGTCGCTCGTCCTGCCGGGAGAGGTCGACCGGCTGCACCGGCGCCTCGCGGAGGTTGCCCACGGGCAGGCCTTCCTGCTGCACGGCGGCGACTGCGCCGAGACGTTCGCGGGCAACACCGAGGAGCACGTCCACGCGAACGTGCGCACCCTGCTGCAGATGGCGGTCGTCCTCACGTACGGAGCGAGCCTGCCGGTCGTCAAGGTGGGCCGCATCGCCGGCCAGTACGCGAAGCCCCGGTCGAAGGCCACCGACGACCTCACCCTGCCGGTCTACCGCGGCGACATCGTCAACTCCGCGACGCCGACCCCCGCGGCCCGCGTCGCCGACCCCGCCCGCATGCTCCAGGCGTACGCCCACTCCAGCGCGAGCCTCAACCACGTCCGCGCCATGGTCGAGTCCGGCGTGGCAGACCTCCAGCGCGTCCAGGGCTGGAACCAGGACTTCGTCCGCGACTCCCCGGCCGGTGAGCGCTTCGCGGCCCTGGCCGCCGAGATCGACAGCGGTCTGCGCTTCATGTCCGCCTGCCGGGCCGACCACAGCGCCCTGCACACCACCGAGATCTACGCGAGCCACGAGGCGCTGCTGCTCGACTACGAGCGCGGGCTGCTGAGGACCGGCGGCGGCGGGCAGGGCGGACCCGAGCGGCTGTACGGGCTCTCGGGACACTTCCTGTGGATCGGTGAGCGCACCCGCGGGCTCGACGACGCCCATGTGGCGCTGGCCTCGATGCTGGCCAACCCGATCGGCGTCAAGATCGGCCCGGGTACGACGCCCGAGCAGGCCGTCGAGTACGTGGAGCGGCTCGACCCGGACGGGACGCCCGGCCGGCTCACCTTCATCAGCCGGATGGGCTGCGGCCGCGTGCGCGAGGTGCTGCCGGCCATCGTGGAGAAGGTCACGGCCACCGGCCACCGCGTCGTCTGGCAGTGCGACCCGATGCACGGCAACACCAAGGAGACCGCCAGCGGTTACAAGTCGCGGCACTTCGACGACATCCTCGACGAGGTCAAGGGCTTCTTCCAGGTCCACCGCGAGCTGGGCACCCACCCGGGCGGTCTGCACATCGAGCTCACCGGCGACCACGTGACCGAGTGCCTCGGCGGTGCGCGGGGCCTCGACGACGCGGGACTCGTGGCCCGGTACGAGACGAACTGCGATCCGCGCCTGAACTCGGAGCAGTCCGTGGAACTGGCGTTCATGGTCGCCGAGCTGATGCGCGGATGAGGTCCTCGTACGCGGCGGGACGTCGTGCGTCCGGCGGGCACGGCGGGCGCCGTGCCCGCCGGACGCGGGCCTCCCGGTCCCGGGCGGGGGATGGCCGGGCCGGGAGGGGTTCAGGGGCGTACGGCCGGTTCGGACTCGGGAGTCCCGGCCGCCGCACGGGCCGCCTCACGCGGTACGGAGACCAGCGCCGGGCTGTCCTCGGCGCGGGGCGCCGGGGCCGGGACGGGGCGCGGACGCGGCCGGCTCCAGCGGCGCATGGCCGGCATCTCCACGAAGGTGTAGAGCATCCAGCCGGCCAGCAGCGTGGCGGCGAACATCCCGATCATGACCAGGGTCGCCACCGGCGTGCTGAACGTGCCGTTGCCGAGCAGCGCCTGCCGGCCCCAGAAGATCACCACACCCTGGACCAGATAGAAGCCGAAGGAGACATTGCCCAGCCACTGCATGACCGGGCCCTGCAGCCGGGTGTTGGCTCCGCGCACGTCGGCCGCGGCGAGCGAGGCGATCGCGACGCTGAAGGGGATGGCCGTGGTGGCGACGAAGTTGTACGGCGCGGGCACGTAGATGGCGGCGACGTATCCGGCGGCCACCAGGGCGAGAACGGGCACCGCGCCGATCTTCGGCCAGCGGCCCGCGAGCACGATCCGCGCCAGCAGCATGCCGAGGACGAACTCGAACATGCGGGTGGGCGGCAGCGTGTAGTTGAACCACATCTGGGACGGCGACAGCGGGATCATCGGGTTGCTCGGCGAGTCCGTGATCACGTACGTCGTCACCAGACCGACGCCGATCATGCCCACGATGGTCCCGGCGGCCCACCAGTACAGACGGCGGACCGGGATCTTGCGCACGAACTGCAGCAGCAGCGGGAAGCTCAGGTAGAAAAGCATCTCGGCGCACAGCGACCAGGACGGCGCATTGACGCTCATCTGCACGTCGAGCGCGTTGACCCAGGAATTCACCAGGAACAGGCTGAGGAATCCGGTGGTCACCGAGGTGTAGGCGTAGGCGAAGAGGCCCAGCGCCAGGGTCCACATCACGAGGTGGTTCGGGAAGATCTTCACGAGTCGCCGGCGCCAATAGGCCGTGAGTCGCTCGCCCGGTTTCACCGACCAGGTGATGACGAATCCGCTGAGCAGGAAGAAGAAGGACACTCCCAGGAATCCGGCAGGTCCGAAGAACGTGTACAGCCCGTCCGCGACGTCCTTGTCGCCGAACGGGTTGACGGGCCCCGAGTGGTCGACCGGGCCGATGGGCTGAAGTGCATGGATGAAGAACACCAGAAGCGCGGCGAAGAACCGGACGCCCGTCAGTGACGGAAGCGCCTTGCGCTCTCTTCGTATGTCTGGATCGGAATCCACAGTCGGCATGGTTGCGGACACGTCGTGTCTCCATTTCGGGGCCGTAGCGATGGGTGGCGGCACGGCGACATTAGGAAGTACGCGACCTCGTGCACACCCTTGGCGCCCCCTGTGTTCCAACTCCTCGTAAATAAGGGGGCATTCAGGGGAATGCGCGGCCCCACCGGCACTGAATACGGTTTCCCTGCATTACTGCCTTACCTCATGTGACAGCACGTACTTTCCTCGGAGGACCCATGCTCGACAGAAGGAATCTGCTCCGTGCCGGCGGCGCGCTCGCCGCCACCGCCGCGGTCGCCGGTACCGGCACCTCGGCGTACGCGGACGGCGGCGGCGGAACCACCGCCACGGCTCCGGACTGGGCGGCGCTGCGCTCCCGCATCCAGGGCGACGTCGTGCTGCCCGGCGAGGCCACGTACGACGCGTCCAAGCAGCTGGCGATCGGCGAGTACGACGCGATCCGGCCCGCCGGCGTCGTCTACGGCGAGACCGCGGACGACGTCAGCGCCGTGGTCCGGTTCGCCCGGGACAACGGCCTGACGCTGCGCACCCGCAGCGGCGGCCACAACTTCGCGGGCTGGTCCACCGGTGACGGGATCGTCCTCGACGTACGCCGCATCAAGCACATCCGCGGCGGCGGGCAGCCGACCGTGCACCTGGGCCCCGGCGTCCACAGCATCGAGGCGCTGGCCGCCCTCAAGCCCTACAACCAGCAGTTCGTGACCGGCACCTGCCCCGACGTGGCCGTCGGCGGATACCTGTCCGGCGGTGGCATCGGCTACCAGAGCCGGGCGTTCGGCATCGGCTCCGACCGGGTCGTCTCGGCCCAGGTCGTACTCGCCGACGGCCGTCAGGTCCGCGCCTCCGAGACCTGCAACCCCGACCTGTTCTGGGCGCTGCGCGGCAGCGGCGGCGGCAACTTCGGCGTCGTCGTCGACTTCGAGGTGCGGCCCGTATCCGCCCCGCGCATGGTCTTCTACGAGCAGTTCTGGAACTGGGACGACGCCGACTCGTTCCTCGCCGCCTGGCAGGAGTGGTACGTCACCACCCCGCGCCGCAGCAACGCCCAGGTCATCGTCATCCAGCCCGACGCCGGCTCCGGCAACCCGCCGATCATCCTCCAGCAGGGCGCGTACTACGGCACCAAGGAGCAGGCCGACGCCGGACTGGCCGAGCTCAACTCCCGGGTCGGCTCCACCCCCGCCAGCAGCAAGGTCCTCGACCTGGCCTTCGCCGACGGCATGGAGCACGTGTACGGGATCGCCGACGGCGCCCCCCACCCGCCGCGCACCCAGTGGCAGCGGATGCGGGCCCGCATGATCAGCAAGCCGCTCGGCACCAGCGGCACCGCCGCCGCGCTCGCCGCGTTCGAGGGCGCCCCGACGGCCGGGCAGACGCGCTACCTCAGCTTCATGGGCCTCGGCGGCGCCGTCGCCGACCTGTCCCCCCGCGCCAACGCCTTCGTGCACCGCAACGCGCTGTTCCACGTCGGGTACGGCGTCGCGCTCGGCAGCGCCGCGCCGGCCGCCGAGGACTCGGCCGCCGCCGTCGCCTGGGCCACCAACGGCTTCAACACCATCGACCCGCTGTCCACCGGTCACTCGTACATCAACTTCCCCGACACGTACCTCAAGGACTGGCAGCGCGCCTACTACGGCTCCAACTACGACCGCCTGGTGTCCGTCAAGAAGGCGTACGACCCCACGCGGTTCTTCAACCACCCGCGCGCCATCGGCAACTGACACCGCCCCTCCACCCACCCACGCAGAAAGGCAATCGCGATGACGGTCACCGAGAACGAGTCCAGCGGGCAGCCCGGCGAGGCCGCCGCGCCCCCGCCGGGCTGCCCCATGCACGGCCTCGTGCCCGGCTACCCCTTCGGGGAGCCGGTCACCACCGAACTGCACCCCAGGTACGCCGAGATCCGCGAGCAGGCCGCGCTCACCCGCGTCAACATGCAGTACGGCGGCGAGGCGTGGCTGGCCACCCGGCACGCCGACGTCAAGACCGTCCTCGCCGACCGCCGGTTCAGCCGCGAGGCCACCGTCGGCAAGGACGTGCCGCGCGTGCGCAAAGCCGTCGAGGAACTCAACATCGTCAGCATGGACGACCCCGAGCACGGCCGGCTGCGCAAGCTGGTCGCCAAGGCGTTCACGGTCCGCCGGGTCGAGCAGATGCGCCCCCGCGCGCAGGAGATAGCCGACGAGCTGCTGGACAAGATGCTCGCCTCCGGCAACACCGGCGACCTGGCCGCCCAGTACGCCTGGATGCTGCCGATCACCGTCATCTGCGAGATGCTCGACGTGCCGCTGGAGGACCACTACAAGTTCCGCGCCTGGATCGACACCTGGCTGACCCTCGGCGACGAGCACACCCTCGAGGAGATGAACGAGGCGCGCTTCGAGAAGCTCCCCGAGTACATGTCCTCGCTGATCGCCAAGCGGCGCGCCCAGCCCGGCGACGACCTGCTGTCCGCCCTCGTCGCCGCCCGCGACGAGCAGGACAAGCTCAGCGAGGAGGAGCTGATCACCATGTCGATCGCGCTCCTCGCCACCGGCCACCACACCACGGCCAACCAGCTCGCCAACCACCTCTACATCCTGCTCAGCCGCCGCGAGGAGTGGCAGAAGCTGGTCGACCGGCCGGAGCTGCTCAACACCGCCATCGAGGAGCTGCTGCGCGTCACTCCGCTCAGCCCGTACTCCGAGAACACCCGCATCGCCACCGAGGACCTGGAACTCGGCGGCCAGCTCGTGAAGGCCGGCGAGGCCGTCATGATCTTCCCGGCCGTCGGCAACCGCGACCCGCGCGTGTTCGAGAACCCCGAGGACCTCGACCTCACCCGCGAGCACAACCCGCACATCGCGTTCGGCCACGGCATCCACCACTGCCTGGGCGCTCCGCTGGCCCGCCTGGAGCTCCAGGTGGCGCTGGGCACCCTGCTGCGCCGGCTGCCGGACGTCGTCCTCGCCGTGCCCGCCGAGGACGTGCCCTGGAAGACCGACAACGTCGTACGCGGCGTCGCCGGTCTGCCCGTGCGGTGGTGACCGCCGTGACCTGGCACATCGAGGTGGACCAGCACGCCTGCATGGGCGCCGGCCTGTGCAACGGCAACCTGCCCGAGCGGTTCCGGCTCGCGGGGGGCAAGGCCGTCCCCGTCGAGGCCCGGATCGAGCCGGACGAGGACGTGCTCGACGCGGCCGACTACTGCCCGTACCGGGCCATCGACGTCACCGACCTGGCCACCGGCGACTCGCTCGTCGCGGTCGACTGACCCTCACGTCCTGATCACGCTTTGACCATGAAGACAGGAGAACGGTCGTGACGATCACGACGACCGAGCCGGAGCGCACCTCCGGCCCAGGACGGCCGGCCGCGGCCGGACCGTCCGTACGCTGGTGGAGACGCCCCTGGGTCGGCCCGCTCGCGACCGTGGCCGCGGTGTTCATCGCGTACAACGTGCCGCGCTACCTCACCCTCGACCCGGCGGACAGCAAGATCCCGCTGGCGCCCGGCCACGCGTGGCACTACCCGGTCCTGGTCGCCCATGTCGTCTTCGGCACGGTCGCCCTGGTCACCTGCTGCCTGCAGGTCTGGCCGGCCCTGCGCAAGAAGCACCCGAAGGTCCACCGGATCAGCGGCCGGCTGTACGTCCTCGCGGGCGTCCTGCCCGGCGCCGTCGCCGGTGTCGCCGTCGCCATGGTCAGCCCGTCCGGCCTGTCGATGCAGGTCAGCACCGTCACCACCTCGGTGCTGTGGGCCGGTACGGCGATCGCGGGCATCCGGATGGCCCGTCAGCGCCGGCAGGACGAGCACCGCCGGTGGATGGTGCGCAGCTTCGCGCTGACCCTGTCGATCATCTTCAGCCGCGTCCTCGGCGTGATCTACGACCACACCATCCTGCCGATGCCCGTCACCCAGGACATCCCGACCCTCATCGCGTGGGGGCAGGCGCGGGCGGGCCTCGCGTCCTGGCCGGGCTGGATCATCCCGCTGCTCATCGCCGAGTGGTGGCTGATCGAACGCGGCGCCGCCGCCCGCCACAGGGCGCGGGCGGCCCGGCGCAAGGCGGCGATGCCCTCCTGACCCGTACGGACGACCGGTCACTCCGTCGTACGAAGGCCGCCCCCGGGACCCCGGGGGCGGCCTTCTTCGTGCGCGTGGGCGGAGTGGGGACCGGGTCAGCCGAGGCGCTGGCGCTCGCCCGTCGCCGCGGACCGCTTGACCGCGTCCAGGAGACGGTGCGTACGGACGGCCGTGCCGAAGTCCGGCTCGAAGGACTCGCCCGTACGGATCGCCCGTGCCAGGTCCGCGTACACCTGGTGCACGTTGCTCACCGGGGACGGCGCCCCGTCCAGGGCGGGCCGGTAGCGGTCGGGCAGCGCGATCTCCTCGACGGGTCCGCCGTTGGCCCGGGCGTGGGTGAGGACGAACTCCGGGCCGACCAGCGAGTCGTCCGTGGAGCGCAGCACCAGCCGGCCCGCCCGCCCGTGCACCTCGATCCGGAAACCGTCGCCGCGGGGGCCGCCCGTCATGAAGTGCGCGGAGGCCGCCGCCCCGGACTCCAAGAGGCCCGCGACCACGATCTGGTCCGGCGACGTCACCTCGATCTCCTCGCCCGTCTCCTGCATCGTGACGCGGTCGATCCGGGTCGTCAGGGTCGCGGACAGTTCGGCGAAACCGCCCACCACCGACCCGTACATGTCGAGGGCGTGACCGCCGACGACCGCCACGTGGTTCACGCCCTTGGTGTGGTCGAACAGCGCGGCGTACCGCTGCGACCAGACCTCGGGGGCCGCCAGCGAGTAACTGAGCGAGGTCGACAGGACCTCGCCGACCAGACCGTCGGCGAGCAGGTCGCGCAGCAGCCGGATCGCCGGGTGGTGCCGGGACTGCAGCCCCACGGCGTGCCGGACGCCGGCCTTGTCGGCGCTCGTACGGAACCGCTCGGCGGTGTCCGCGTCGAGCGCCAGCGGCCACTCGCTGTACACGTGCTTCCCGGCGGCGATCGCCGCGTCCACCAGGCCGTCGCGCTGGGGGAGCTGCACCGCGACGGTGACGAGGTCGACCTCCGGGTGCGCCATCAGCTCGCGCGCGTCGTCGAAGGCGTGCCGGGCGCCCCACACGCCGGCCGCGGCCCGCGCCGACTCCCGGCTCGTGCCGGCGACCGCGGTGATCTCGTAGTCGTCGCGGGAAGCCGCCAGGGCGGGCAGATGGATCCCCCGCCCCCAGCCCCGCTCAGCGTGCGCCCCTACCACTCCCACTCGGATCCTGTCCGCCACGGTGAACACCTCTCGGTCTGTTGCCTACGTGCTTGCTTGCTGGTCTTCGAAGGCCGGCGGTGGCATCACCGCCGGCCCCGCCGCCAACGGACCGGAGCGCGGCCGGCAGACAACACCGGCCGCGCTCCCGTCCGTTGGCTCAGTGGGTCAGTGCACCGTGACGGGCGCGGCGCCCTGGGCGGCCGCCTGGTCGGCCGGCTGCTCCGGCTGGTCCGACTGCGCGGCCGGCTTGTCCCGCAGGACGAAGAAGGTCACGATCCAGGCGAGGAAGACGAACCCGGCCGAGAACTGGAACCCGAGCCCGTAGCCGTCCCGCAGCGCCTCCACCTGGGCGGTGCCCTCGCTGATCAGGGAGTTGCTGTACGAGGTGGCCACCGTGGCCAGGACCGCGAGGCCGACCGCGGCGCCCGCCTGCTGGGCGGTGGTGTTCAGGCCCGACGCCAGGCCGGCGTCGGCGGGTGCGGCGCCCGACATGGCCCGCATGATGACCGCCGGGACGGTGAGACCCATGCCGAAGCCCTGGATGACGAGGGTCGGCAGTACGTCGGTCGCGTAGTTGCCGTCGACGGGCGCCCGGCTGAGCAGCAGCAGGCCGGCGCCCAGGAACAGCAGGCCGGTCAGCAGCACCCGGCGGGTGCCGTAGCGGGCGGTCAGCTTCGCCGTGAAGAACAGCGACATGGTGCCGATGACGATGGGCGCGGGCAGGAACGCCAGCCCGGTCTGCATCGAGTCGAAGCCGAGGACGCGCTGGAGGTACAGGGCGTTGAGGAACTGGAAGCCGAAGCCGGCCGCGAAGAGCAGCACCACCGCGATGTTCGCGCCGGAGATCTCCCGGTTGCGGAAGATGCGCAGGGCGAGCAGCGGCTTGGCGGCCTTGGCCTGGCGGAGCACGAACGCGACCAGCAGCAGGACCGAGATCGCGCCGTACAGCCCCAGCTCACCGTTGCTGTGCTTGTCCTCGGCGACCTGCGAGATGGTGAACACGCCCAGCGAGAGACCGGCGGTGACGAGCACGGCACCGATCGCGTCCGCGCCGGCGCGCAGTCCGAGACCCGGCCGCCCGGTGAGCAGCCGCAGACCGGCGACCAGGGCCACCGCACCGATCGGCAGGTTGATCAGGAACACCCAGTGCCAGCCCAGCGTCTCGGTGATGACACCGCCCGCGATCAGGCCGACCGACGCGCCACCGGCCGAGACGAAGCCGTAGATGCCCATCGCCTTGGCCTGCTCGCCCGGCTCGGGGTACAGGCCGACGATCATGCCGAGCACCACGGCCGAGGCGAGTGCGGCGCCCACGCCCTGGAGGAAGCGGCCGGCGATCAGCAGCTCCGAGGTGGTGGCGATGCCGCAGAGGAACGAGGCGGCGGTGAAGGTGACCAGGCCGGCCAGGAACACCTTCTTGGTGCCGATCAGGTCACCGAGGCGGCCCGACAGGAGGAGGAGACCCGCGAAGGCGATGAGGTAGGAGTTCACCACCCAGGACAGCCCGCTCTGGGAGAAGTCCAGGTCGTTCTGGATGGTGGGCAGGGCGACCGTCACGATCGTCCCGTCGAGGACGATCATCAGCTGCATCGCGCAGAGAATGGCGAGCGCCAGCCCGCGCGAGCTGGATTTCGTTTTTGAGGTCACGGATCTCAACTTCCTTGTCCGGAAACGGAATGGGGTGCTGCACATGGGCTGACGAGTGCGGCTGACTCAGGGCGGCTGCCTAAGTGCACGTCTTGTTACAGAGTTCATGGTCTGGGACCATGAACTCGATGGGAAGGAGGCACTTTTATGTCTCAGGGGAACACCGGTGTGACCACCGAGGTCAGCGCCGTGAAGCAGTGCGAAACTCCTGCCGCGCAGTCCGCCTGTTCGGTTCTTGAGGTCCTCGGCCGGGTGAGCGGGAAGTGGAGCATCGGCATCCTGCTGGTCACCACGCAGGGCCCGGCCCGCTTCACCGAACTGGAGCGCCAGGTCAAGGGCATCAGCCGCCGCATGCTGACGCTCACGCTGCGCAACCTGGAGCGGGACGGCCTGCTGACCCGCACCGTGTACCCGACGGTGCCGCCGAAGGTCGAGTACACGGCCACGCCGATGGCCTGCGAGCTGTACGACTCGCTCGTCCTGCTGACCGGCTGGGCCGAGCGCCACCTGCACGAGATCGACCGGGCCCGCGCCGACTACGACGACGTCCTGGCCGCCGCCGAGGCGGACCGCACCCCGGCCCTGGCCGGCTGACCGCCGGAGCGCCCCGCGCACGCGGCGCGGGGCGCCCGGGGCGCCGGACGCCCCGCCTCGCGTACTCACGCCACCCGCACCGGCGCCAGGTGCTCCCGCAGGCCGTCCACGAGCCGCGCTGCCGAAGCGGCGTCGGCCGCCGCGCCGTAGACGTAGGTGTCCGGGCGCACCAGGACGCTCCGCGCCCCGATCCCGTCCAGATAGGCGCCGTACGTCCCCTCGACGTCGCGCACGACGTGCACGCCGTCGTCGTGGCGGTCCGCCGTCAGCGGCCCGTCGGCGTCGCGCAGCCACACCAGGCGCGCCCCGAGCCCGGCCAGGAACTCCCGGTCCCCGGCGTCGAGCAGCTCCCGCGGATCGTCCCGGGACACGAACACGAAGCCCCGGCCGACGACGTCGTCGAACAGCCCCTCGCCGCCCGCGCCCGAAACCCTCGGCTGCGGCACCTGGTCGCCCGACCCGGGCCGCCGCCGGCCGTTCTCGTCGCGGCGCAACAGGCCCTTGGTGAGCGGATGGAACGGCGACTGCTGGGGCCGGGCCATCTTGCGCTCCCGCGCCGCGATCATCACCGCGTCCCGGTCGGCGGCCGCCCTGGCGTCGGTCTGGCAGATCACCTTGCCGAGGTTCACCGACATCCCGATGGCGTGCTGCACGTGCGTACGCCGCTCCTCGGTGTACGAGTCGAGCAGCGACTCACCGGCGAGCCCGGCGAGCACCAGATCCAGCTTCCACACGAGATTGGCGGCGTCCCGGAAGCCGGAACTCATGCCCTGACCCGCGAACGGCGGCATCAGGTGCGCCGCGTCCCCGGCGATCAACAGCCGCCCGGAGCGCCACTGCTGGGAGGTCGCGGCCTGGAAGGCGTAGACGGCGTGCCGCTCCATGACACCGTCGTCCGGCGTGATGCCGCACAGCTCCAGGAGCCGCCAGGCGGTCTCGGCGGTGTCCATCTCCTCCCTGGTCTCGCCCGGCAGCAGCATGAACTCCCACCGCCGGTGCCCGGGACCGGCCGACACCTGGGTGCGGGGCCGGGCCGGGTCGCAGATCTGCAGGTTGTTCGGCGTGAACTCGCGCTTGTCGTGCAGGACGAGATCGCAGATGAGCCACTCGTGGTGGAACCCCAGGTCGGTGGCCGGGGTGCCGATCCGGCGGCGTACGAAGCTGTTCGCCCCGTCGCAGCCGACGATCCAGCGCCCGCGCAGCCGGCGACGCGTCCCGTCCGCGCTCCGCACGGCCAGCTCGACACCGTCGTCCGTCTCGGCCAGGTCGACGGCCTCGTACCCGCGCAGCACGGTCAGCTCGGGAAGCCGCTCGCCGCGCGCGATCAGCGCTTCCTCCAGGCCCGGCTGGTACATGGAGGTCGACTCGGGCCATCCGTTGCGGCCGTGCTCCTCGGCGGCGCCGATGTAGAGCAGGTCCTGCCCGGCGCCGTTGCGCCACATGTAGTCCCCGGACGGCTCGCCGACCGAGGCGAGGTGACCGGCGACCCCGGCCGAGGCCAGGATGCGGGCCGCCTCACCGTCGAAGGCGACCGCGCGCGGCATCGTGTACGGCCTGGGGTGGCGCTCGACGACGATCACCCGGCGGCCGCGCTGGGCCATCAGGTTCGCCAGCACCTGCCCCACCGGGCCGTACCCGACGACGAGCAGGTCCGCCACGTCGTCAGGCCACCACTGCGCACTATCGGCCGACGCAGACATCGTGTACTCCTCTTTCGTGAGTGGCGGTTCAGGGTCAGTCCTGCAGCAGGACGTGCTTGATCGCGGCGTCGAGGTCGGGCTGCTTCACCAGCACCCGTACGTGCTCCCGCCCGTCCTCGACGGTCAGCAGACGGCGGCCGGTCAGCGTCATCTGCCCGTTCTCCAGGGCCCGGCCCCGGATGTACGTGACGTTGGCGGCGAGCATCCGTGCGTACGCGTCGAGGACCGGGTTCTCGTGGTCGAGCCACTCCGAGAAGTCCCGCGCCTTGAGCCGGAAGCGGTGGATGGTGTTCCACTCGCCGTCGCGCGGCTTGCGCTCCAGGTAGTGGAAGCCCGTGCCGTCCGGGTCGGCGGCGGACTGCTCCACCACCCGGAACCGGCTGCCGTACTGCTCCTGCGGCTCGGGGGAGACCCGTACCGGCTCGATCAGCGAAGGACCGGAGTACCCGACGTCGGCGAGGTACCACTCGCCGTCGATCCGTACGCCGTTGAAGAGGTGCTCGAGCTCCGGACCGAAGCTGCCGTCGGGGCCGCGCACACCGGCCGAGAACACCACGGCCTCGAAGCCGAGCCGGCCCAGCAACGCGCGGAAGAGGCCGTTGAGTTCGTAACAGACCCCGCCGCGGCCGCCCACCACGACCTCTTTGAAGGTGGTGTCGACGTCGATGTCGACACCGTCCCAGATCGCCGTGCCGCGCTCCTCGTTGAGGGCGTTGTCGAAGGGGATGGTCATCAGGTGCGCCTTGTGGAGGACGCGCAGCGTCTCCAGAGTGGCGGGGGGATGCGGGCCGCTGTGGCCGAGCTTGGCGAGATAGTGATCGATGTCGAACATGGATGCGTCCGTACCTTTCGGAAGGGTGTGCAGGGGGGCCGCCGTGGGCGGGTGAGGGGAGTCGTCAGGCCCCTGCGGGGACCGCGACCTTGCCGGCCAGGTACTCCGCGACCATGGCGGGCGTCGGCTGGTCGAACAGCAGCATCACGGGAAGCTCGACGCCGAGCTCCTCCGCCAGCCGGTTGCGCAGCTCGACGGCGGTCAGCGAGTTGAACCCCACGTCGAAGAACGCCTCGTCGTCGTCGACCGCGTCCGCATCGGCATGGCCGAGCACGGCGGCCGTCTCGGCCCGTACCAGTTCGAGCAGGGCGTCGGCCCGCTCCTCGCCCGAAAGTCCGGCGATCCGTTCGGCGAACGATTCCTTGGACGACGTCATGTCGGTCTCCTCGTCAGGGTCGGTGAAGCCTGCGGCCGCCAGCTCGTCGGCGGCCCCGGTGGGCTGCACCTGCGCGAGCCAGTAGTGCCGGCGCTGGAAGGGGTAGGTGGGCAGCTCGACCCGGGCGGGCCGGGCGTCCCCGAAGGCCGGTCGCCAGTCGAGCGGTACGCCGCGCACGTGCAGCTCGGCCGCCGACAGCAGGAACCGCTGGAGCCCGCCGTCACCGCGCCGCAGCGTCCCGCCCACGACGGTCGGCGCTCCGGCCCGGCCCTCGACGATCTCGCGCACCGGCATGCTGAGCACGGGGTGGGCGCTGATCTCGACGAAGACGCGGAAGTCGTCGGTGGCGAGCTTCTCGACGGATGCGCCGAAGCGGACCTGGTGGCGCAGGTTGTCGTACCAGTAGCGGCCGTCGACGGGGGTGGCGCCGAGCCACTCGCCCCGGAGCGTGGAGAACATCGGAATGGCGGGGGCCGTGGGCCGCAGGCCGTTCAGTACGAGGGCGAGTTCGTCTTCGATGCGTTCGACGTGGCTGGTGTGGGAGGCGTAGTCGACGGGGATTTTGCGGGCGCGGATGCCGTCGGTTTCGCATTGGGTGTGGAGTTGGTCGAGTGCGTCGGCGTCGCCGGCGACGACGGTGGAGGTGGGTCCGTTGACGGCGGCGATTTCGATGCGGCCGTTGTAGGGGGTGATGCGTTCCTTGGCCTGCTCCAGTGGAAGGGGGAGGGACATCATGCCGCCGTGTCCGGCGAGGTGGGCGCCGATGGCTTGGCTGCGGAGGGTGACGATGCGGGCGGCGTCGTCGAGGGTGAG
>NZ_JBWKLQ010000014.1:0-144253 GCF_056429965.1 Streptomyces sp. NPDC046122
TCGACGGCACCGGCGGTGCCTCCTACCGCGCCGACGTCGGCCTGGCCGGGGGCCGCATCGCCGGGATACGGCGCCGCGGCGACGGTGGCCCCGGGGGGGGGGGGGGGGGGAGGGGGGGGGGGGGGGGGGGCCCCCCCCCCCCCCCCCCCCCCTCCCCGTGTGCAGTCGCCGTGTGTGGCGGCGGATCAGGCGTGCTGGGCGTAGACCGTGTTGAGCTTGCTCTGGTAGTAGAGCGGCGTCAGGCCGAGGACGAAGGCGAGCAGCAGGCCGACACCGCCGGAGCAGTCGGCGGTCACACCGGCGGCGCGCTGTGCCTGGGCGATGCGGGAGCCGGTCTTCACGATGGAGACGAACGGCGGGACGATCAGGAACGAACCGAGAGTGAGCGCGACGACAGCCATGCCGGGGTTGACCTCGATGGTCGGGTCGATCGCCTTCACCTGCTTGTTGACCTTGTAGTACCAGACGAGCCAGTAAATGCCGAAGGTCACCACGGTGAGCAGCCAGGTGACAACCGGGCTGGCGGGAGCGCCGGCGGGCGCGGACGTGCGGACGTCGGTGGACATCAAATTCCCCACTTGCTTGCTGTGCTTCCTGCCGCCCGTTCTGGCTGAGCCACCCCACGGGGCAGGGAGTGATGAGTGTTGCGCCTCGCGTTCGAGCTGTTCGGGCGAGGCTTGTGGAGCGTACGGGTTCTGAGCATGCCAAAGATGAGCGTGGGCATTACAAGTTCATTACAACGCAACAAATCGGCGGAAGTGGCGGCCGCCCGAGGGGTGCCCTCCGGGGTTCGAGCCCCATGTGACGGTCAATCGGGTGCGGGGCGCATCAGCGGTACGTCAGGGGGACGTCAGCGGAACGCCAGCGCGGGAACCGAAGCTGTGAGCGGACCAGATGCCGCACCTGGCGTCTACCGCACCGACCGCATCACACGGGGAGCTTCACATGCGTACCTTCATCCACCGTCCTGCCGTACTGGCCGTGTCCGCCGTAGCCGCACTCGGCCTCACGGTCACCGCCTGCGGAGGCGCCGACAGCGCGAAGGACCAGGGATCCGCCGAGTCCGTCACGGTCACGAAGCCCGACGGGAACTCCGGGAACTCCGGGACCGCCGGGAACAAGGACACGGCGACCGGCGGCGAGGCGGGCACCACCGGCTCGGGTACGTCCGGATCCTCCGGTTCGGGTACGTCCGGCTCCAACGGATCCGCGACGCGGGCCGGTTCGCAGCAGAAGGCCGGTGCGCAGCACAAGGCCCGTTCGCAGCAGAGGGCTGGCGTCAAGGCCCCGGCCTGCTCCGTCGAGGACCTGCGCGTCACGGCCAGGAAGAGCGACGGCGTGCCGACCACGCACATCACGTTGACGGCGACGAACGTCTCGGGCCGCGCCTGCACGCTGCACCAGTACCCGCTGATCGCGTTCAGCGACGTGCCGCAGACCGCCAAGGACGTGCCGCCCGTCGCCAAGAGCAGGCCCGCCGCCCCCGTCGTGCTGAACGCGGGCACGCCGGCCTACGCGGCCGTGCGCATCAACGACGGCAGCGTGGACGAGAACAACCACGTCGTCACCTCCTTCTACGTGAACCTCTTCGCCGCCGACGGGCCCGCTGAGGGCAGCAAGACCGTGGCCGCGCCCACGGGCGGCATCGCGGTCGACGACGCGGTCGCTAAGACCGGCTACTGGACGTACGAACTGCGCGACGGCGCCGACGAGTTCTGAGCCCCGGCAGGGCCGACCGGACGACGCGGCGGCACACGGGGCCGTGTGCCCGCCGCGACCGTCGACAACGCCGCGCGACCCCAAGGTGCCGACGCCGGCACACTCCCCGTTCCTCCTGGAGGCATCATGCAACGACGTACGTTTCTCACAGGCACTCTGCTGGGCACAGCGCTCGCCGCGGTGATGCCGGCGGCCGGCGCGTCGGCGGCCGAGAAGAGGGTCAGTTCCCTGAACGGCCTGCAGAGCGAGATCGACCGCGCGGTACCCGGCGACCGGATCGTGCTGGCCAACGGCACATACACCGTTCCGGCAGGGGGCGCCATCCGTGTGTCGGGCAGGAACGGCACTGCCGCCGCACCGATCACCATCACCGCCGAATCCCGCGGCGGAGCGGTGCTCCAGGGCGAACGCGGCTTCGTGTTCGCCGACTCGAGCGACATCACGGTCAGCGGCTTCGCCTTCCGGCAGAGCACCACCCTGGAGATCCCGGCGAGCTGCCCCCGCATACGGCTGACGCGCAACGACTTCCGGTTCGCGGACATCAGCGGGCTCGACTGGGTCGTTGTACGGGGCGACGACGCCAAGATCGACCGCAACCGCTTCCACCACAAGACGACCGAGGGCATCTTCGTCGTCGTGGACGGCCCGGGCTCGACCGCCGTCGCCCAGCGTCTGCACGTCTTCAAGAACCACTTCTCCGACCACAGCTTCGCCGGCGCCAACGGCGGCGAGCCGATCCGGCTCGGAGTCAGCAGCCGCGCGCTGTCCAGCGCCCACGCGGTCGTGGAGTTCAACCTGTTCGAGCGGTGCGACGGAGACCCCGAGACCATTTCGGTGAAGTCCTCGGACAACACCATCCGGTACAACACGATCCGCGACAGCCTCGGCGGCATCGTGCTGCGCCACGGCAACCGCACCACGGTGGACGGCAATTACCTGCTCGGCGGGACCGACGGTGTACGCCTGTACGGCAACGACCACCTCGTCGTGAACAACTGTCTCAGCGGGCTGACGGGCCGGGCCCTGACGATCGGCAGCGGCACCACCCGCGATCACCACCCCGGCGAGACGACGGAGGAAAGGCGCGGCAACGACGCGTGCGACCGTGCCGTGATCGCGCACAACACCCTCGTCGGCAACGCCCGTACCCTCACGGGCGAGACCCGGGAGTACGAGCCCCGGGACGTGGTCGTCGCCGACAACCTGCTGGTCGGCGACGCCGGCAGCCTGGTCGCGATGGGGAAGACCACCGGCTTCACCTGGCAGAGCAACATCCTGTGGGGCGCGGCGTCCAACGGCACCATCCCTTCCGACGGCTTCACCCGGACGGATCCCCGCCTGCAGCAGGCGGCGGACGGAGCGTTCCGGCTGTCGGCGGGCAGCCCGGCGATCGACGCGGCGACCCTCGCGAGCCCGGCCGTGGCCGACGACATCGACGGCCACTCGCGCGGCAGCGCCCGTGACATCGGCGCGGACGAGTACTCGGCACTCGCCCCCGTCCGCCGTCCCCTCGCGGTGGCGGACGTCGGCCCGAACGCGGCGTGAGCGACCATGCCCCAGGCGCGACGCGCACTCCCCGCGTCGCGCGGCGGCAGCCCCGCCGATCAGACGTCCGTGCCCCTCCGCCACCCCCCGGCGGCGGGGCACGGGCCCGCCCCGGCCGTCACCGTGCCAGCACGATCACCCGGTCGGCCTCGGTGAACCGCACGCGGTGCCGCTTGTCCGGGTTGATCCGTACGCCGTAGTCGGGGCCACTCGACGACCGGGCGTGCAGACGGTACCCGAGCGCGCACTCGCTGCGGCGGCGCGCGGATTCGACGACCGTGGCGAAGGTGACCTCGTGGCCGGGCAGCACGTACTGCGCGGCGGGTCTGAGGTAGATCTCGCTCCCGGCGGCGCTGAACAGCTCGTCGAAGAGATCGGCCAGGTACCGGCCTTCCGAGATCTGCGTCATCAGCTGGCTGATGAGCCGGCTGCTCACGATGAAGTCGGCGCCCTCGCGGACGGGTGCGAGCAGTCGGTTGCGGTCGTCGGACATCTCGGTGGTGAGGGAGAGCTCCCGTCGCGTGGCTTCCTCGACGGCCCGCAGGTGCAGCAGGGTGACCAGCGTCCTGTCGTCCGCCTCCGCCTGTCCGACCGCATCCGGGCTCGCGTGCACGCCCTTGTCGCCGATGACGATCACGCTGTCGTAGGACGGCACGTCCAGCGCCCTCAGGGTCCGCGGATCGGTGATGTCACCGCTGCGCACGCTCACTTCGAGGTGCCGCCCCGCCCCCGCGAGGTCGTACGCGCCCCGCATCGTCGGGCCGTCGCCGAGAGCGACCACGTCCAGGGTGGTTCCCGGGCTCACGTAGTGGTCCAGTTGCTCGACGACCAGTGCGGCGCGGCGGTTCCAGCCCAGGAGCAGGAGGCGCTCGGCGCGGGGCGTCGGGGAGCCGGCCGAGACGATCGCGTCCTCGTCGACGGACGGCGGTGTGTCCGCGACCGCGGCCGTGTCGTCGTCACGGGAGACGACGACGATCCGGTCGGTGGTCCGGATGACGGTGTCCGGGTCCGGGTTGAGCGCGACCGCGTCCCCCTCACGCAGCAGACCGATCACCGAGGAGGCGGTGAACGACGACAGTGCCTCACCGAAGGTGCGGCCGGTGAGTGCGGGCGCGGCGACGGTGTAAATCTCGTCGCCCTCGAAGTTCAGCAGTTCCTGGTAGACGAGCGAGAGGCCCGGCTGGCGGGAGGTCTGCACGAGCAGCCGGGCGATGATGTCGTCGATGTTCACGACGCGTGCGCCGGGCGGGGCGGCCAGGGTGGCCGTCACGTGGTTGCCGGCCTCGTGGACGGCCGCCACCACCACGGCACCGCCCGTCCGCGACGCCGGCGAGTTGAGCGCGAGCAGGGTCTTCACCACATGGGAGTCACCGTTGTCACCGTCGCCCCCACTCGACGGAAGGACCAGCACGGCTTTCGCTGTCCACGGGCTGACCCGGGCAAGAGCCGTGGGGTCGGTGGTGCGGCCGTTGCGGCAGATGATCCGGGTGGCTCCGGGGCGCGGCACCTGGGCGGCGATCTCCTCCTCCATCTCCACCTTGTCCTTGGGTGCGAGGACGGCGACGGTGGCCCGGCGGTGGTTGGCATTGGCCGCCACCAGTTCCGTGACGACGGGGAAGACCTGGTCGCTCCAGCCCAGCACGACGGTGTGCTGCTCCTCCATGACGGTCGAGTGCCCCAGGCGCAGCGCCATGATCCGTTGGTTGATGCCCGTCGTGATCAGGCTGACCAGCGTCGACACGAACAACAGGGCGACCAGGGCGAGCGACACCGACGCCAGCACGTACACGGGAGAGCCGACCGCGCCGCCGATCTTGAGCGTCTGGCCCACGCTCGCCCACACCGCGGTGAGCCGGCCGGAAAGGGTGACGGGCGCGTCGCGGTCGGCCCAGACCAGGACCACGCTGGCCGGGATCACGACGAGCAGGCAGGCCAGGGAGAGCCAGCCGATGAGCGCGGGGGTGCCGCGGCCCACCAGGTTGTCGACCCGGTACCGCAGACGCTGCCGGTGGGACGTAGCCTCTGACGCCATGCCGCCCCCCAAGCACGAGACAACCTGCCGCTCCGGTGTCGGCCGTACCGTCGCCCCAAACTAACGCGCCGGACCTGACGTCCGCCCCCGGGTTCGCGGCCCTCACCCCCACGAATGAATGATCGCCCACGCCTTCTGGACGCCCGGCGGCGCGCCGTGCGGCGCCCGGCCGGATCGGGACGACGGGCGGGCTTACCGTCGGGGCATGGACGATGATCGCCGAGAGTGGCGTCAGTGCCGGCTCAGTGGGGTCGTGTTCGCCGTGTGCATGGTCGGCACCACGCTGCCGACCCCCCTCTACGGCCTCTACCAGGACGAGTTCGGGTTCTCCGAGCTCACGGTGACCGTCGTGTACGCCGTGTACGCCTTCGGGGTCATCGGCGTGCTGCTGCTGGCGGGCAACGCCTCGGACACCGTGGGCAGGCGCCCGGTGCTGCTGTGCGGCCTGGCGCTCGCCGCGGCGAGCGCCGTCTGCTTCCTGTGCGCCACCGGGCTCGGCTGGCTCTACGCGGGCCGCCTGCTGTCGGGCCTGTCCGCCGGCCTGTTCACGGGGGCCGCCACGGCATACGTCATGGAGCTCGCGCCGCGCAACGGCGCCGCCCGGGCCACCTTCGTGGCGACGGCCGCCAACATGGGCGGACTGGGCTGCGGCCCGCTGATCGCCGGCCTGCTCGCGCAGTACGCGCCCTGGCCGCTCCACCTGCCGTTCGTCGTGCACCTCGCGCTGGTCGTCTGCTCGGCCGCAGTCCTGCTGCGGCTTCCGGAGTCCGTACGGGAGCGACGGCCGCTGAACACCGTACGGCCGCAGCGGCCCGGCCTGCCCGCGCGGGTGCGGGCGGTGTTCGTCCCCGCGGCGATCGCCTCGTTCGTGGGGTTCGCCCTGTTCGGGGTGTTCACGTCGGTCAGTCCGGCGTTCCTCGCGCAGTCGCTGGACGTGACCGACCACGCCGTGAGCGGTGCGGTGGTCGCCCTGGCCTTCTTCGCCTCCGTCGCCGGGCAGTTGGCGGTCGCCCGGGTGGGGGCCCGGCGGTCGCTTCCCCTGGGCTGCGCCGGGCTGCTCGCCGGGCTGGCGCTGCTGGCGGGCGCGTTGTACTGGAACCTGCTTCTCCTGGTCGTACTCAGCGCGCTCGTCGGCGGCGCCGGGCAGGGCCTGGCGTTCCGCGGGGCGCTGTCGGCGGTGGCCGCGGCGTCTCCCGTCGGCTCCCGGGCGGCGGTGATCTCGACCCTGTTCGTGGTGGCGTACACCGGCATCTCGGTCCCGGTGATCGGCGTGGGCGTACTGGCGGATCCGATCGGCCTGGAGGGCGCGGGGCTGGTGTTCATCGCGTGCATGGCCGTCCTCGTCTCGACCGCCGTGCTCTACCTGCTCCGCAGGCCGGTACCGGCGAGGGCGTGAGGGCGGACGTCCGGCGCGGCGCCCGGGAGCGACGGCCCGGGTCCGCGGACGCGTGGTGCGCGCCCGGTGGGTGAGGAGCGGATTGCGGGGAAGGCGTTCGGTCTACGTACCCGTACGACACAGGAGGCGACGACGTGACCGACGTGGTGGAGCTGATCACGCAGGACCACCGGCGGATGGAGGACCTCTTCCGCGCGATGCGCAGTGTGGAGGAGGACCGGGCCGCCGCGCTTCGGGAGTTCGCGGACCTGCTGATAGCCCACGGTGAGGCCGAGGAGGCGGAGGTCTACCCGGCCCTGCGCCGCTACCGGAAGGTCGACGACGAGGAGGTCGACCACGGCGAGGAGGAGCACACCGAGGGCAACAAGGCCCTGGCGGCGCTCCTGGAGGTGTCCGAGGTCGGCTCGCAGGAGTGGGACGAGAAGCTGGAGGAGCTGTCCGAGGCCATCACCCACCACCTCGACGAGGAGGAGCGCACGCTCCTCAACCACGCCAGGGAACTCGTCGCGGACAAGCGGCGGGCGGAGCTGGGGGAGGCGTTCGCCCGTGAGCGCGAGCGGCTGCTCAAGGAGGGGTGCGGAAGCCTGGAGAACGTACGCAAGGTCATCGCGGCGTCCGAGTGACGTCCTGACGGCCCCGCGGCCCCGGCCCGTGGGCCCCGGCCGGGGCGCGGCGTGTGACCGAGCCGTCCGGCCCGGTGGGCAACCGCGGGCCCCCTCCCGTCGTCCCTGGGGGAAAGGATCTTTTCGGGCACGCGTGCGGCGGAGCGGCGTGGAGGGGCGGGGCGAGCGATGAACAGGCCGCTGAGGCGCGTGGCGATCTTCTGTGGGCTCCTGGTGCTGGCCCTGCTCCTGCGGATCAACTGGGTCCAGTTCGTCCAGGGCGAAACCCTCGCCCATCACAAACACAACCCGCGGGTGAGGATCGCGCAGTTCGCCGAACCGCGCGGAGACATCATCGTCGGCGGACGGCCGGTCACCGGCTCGAAGGAAGTCGCCGGGCGGGACCTCAGGTACGAGCGGACCTTCACGGACGGGCCGATGTACGCCCCCGTCACCGGCTACGCCTCCCAGGCGCACGGGATGTCGCTGCTGGAGAACACCTACGACTCGGTGCTGAGCGGCCAGGACGACCGCTTCGCCTTCAAGCGCGCGCGCAAGGTTCTGACGGCAGAGCCGCTGCGCGGTGGCTCGGTCGTCACCACCATCGACCCGAAGGCGCAGAAGGCCGCCTACAAGGGGCTCACCGACCTGGGAGCCAGGGGAGCGGTGGTCGCCCTCGAACCGGGCACCGGCAAGGTGCTCGCTCTGGCCTCCGCGCCGTCCTACGACCCTTCCGTGTTCGCCGGGACGACGTTCGAGGACGGCCGCAGATACACGGCGCTGGCCACCGACAAGAGCAAGCCGCTGGTGAACCGTGCCCTGCGCGAGCGGTACCCTCCCGGCTCCACCTTCAAGATCCTCACGGCTGCGGCGGCCCTGGAGCACGGCCTGGTCACGGACATCGACGCGCGGTCCGGAGCGCCCTCCCCCTACCGCCTGCCGCTCTCGACCAACACGATCGGCAGCGAGGCCGGTGACGCGGTGTGCGACAAGGCCTCGCTCAAGACCGCCATGCAGCACTCGTGCAACAACGTCTTCCTCGACGCCGCGTCCAGGCTGGGGCCGGACAAGATGCGTGAGACGGCGGAGAAGTTCGGCTTCAACGCGGACGTCTACTCCGACGACTTCGGCGACATGCTGGCCTACAAGAGCCTCTACCCCGACCGGCTCGACAAGCCCGGGACCGCGCTCACCGGTATGGGTCAGGGAAGCCTCACCAGCACCCCGATGCAGATGGCCATGGTGACGGCCGCCATCGCCAACGACGGGAAGCTGATGCAGCCGTACCTCGTCGACAAGCTGCTCGATCCGGATCTGTCCCCGGTCGAGGAGTACCAACCCGCGCTCAAGAGCCGGGCGGTCTCCGGGGACACCGCCGAGAGTGTGCGCGACATGATGGAGTTCACCGCCCGCGAAGGGAGCGCGAAGGGGGCTCTGATCGACGGGATCACCGTCGGTGGGAAGACCGGAACGGCGCAGCGCGGCGTGGACGTCGACGACGAGGTGCCGTACGGCTGGTTCGTCTCGTACGGCAAGAACGCCGACGGCGCCTCGGTGGCGGTCGCCGTCTTCATCGACCCGACCGACATGGACATCTCGCGCGCCGACATCTCCGGCGGCAGGCTCGGCTCGCCGATCGCCAGGGAGGTCATGCGGGCGGTGCTCGTGGAGTGACGCCCGGCCGGCCCGTCCGGAAGAACCGGACGGGCCGGCCGGGGGCCGCCGCCTGCGCGGACGCTTCCCCGTCGCCCCGTCGCCCCGTCGCCCCGTCGCCCCGTCGCCCCGTCGCCCCGTCGCCCCGTCGCCCCGTCGCCCCCTCGCTTACGGCGTCACCGCTTTGCCTCCGAAGGTCACGGCGAGGCGGCCGTCGGAAGCGAACGACCAGGCCAGGGCGCCGGTGTACGCGGAGCACCGGGAGGCGTTGGAGCCGGACCAGAACTGGTTCGTGCCGTCCGCGTCGCCCACGATCCTGTCGTTCGTCCCACTGCCGCCGCGGCATGAGACGTTGTCGCGGAACACCGACGTGCCGGCGTCGAACGAGTAGTTGCGCTGCGCGTTGTCGACGCTGACGTTGCCGGTGACCGACATGGTGCCCGGGTTGCTGTTGTAGGTGAACCCGTGCTTGCCGTTGTGGTGGGCGATGCTGCGGCGGACGACGTGGTTCACCTTTATGTCCTCGCCGCCGAGCTTGTAACCGTTGCGGTCGCCGTTGGAGTTCACGGTGCCGTCCGAGAGGGTGCCGTTGTCGTGCGCGAGGGAGTCCTCGACGGTCACCGGGCCGATGGGACCGGTGTCCGTCTTGGTGTAGAGGTCCCAGCCGTCGTCGATGTTGTTGTGGGCGACGGCGTAACGGAACACGTTCCCGGAGCCGACGGTGAGCTTCGCCGCGAACCCGTCGGCGTCCTCGCCGTCCGAGTCGGCGTTGTCGTGCGACTGCGCGCTCAGCACGAGGTTGTGGGACGGCCACTGGTCGCGTGGTGTGGTGGAGGCCGTCCGTGACAGCTGCAGGCCCGTGTCGCGGTTGAAGCGCGTCACGGTGCGCTCGAAGACGTTGTTGCTGCCGCCGACGAAGATGCCGTTGTCACCGGCGCGTTCGACGACGATGCCGCTCACGTGCCAGTACGACCCGTTCACGGCGAGCCCGCGGTTCGCCGGGTCCTCGGTCATGGCCGAGAAGTTCAGTACCGGAGTCTCCCCGGGGTACGCGGACAGCTTCGTACGGGCACTCGCTGTGCCGTTGTTGCCTTGCGGGACGGTGATGGTCTGCGCGTGGCGGTAGGTGCCGCCGCGCAGGTAAATGGTGCCGCCGGCGGGAACGCGGCTGATCGCCGAGGTGAGCGTCGTCGGGGCCGCCTGCGTACCGGCCGCGCTGTCGCTGCCGTTCGGCGCCACGTACAGCGCGGTGCCCGACGGCGGCGGGGTGTCACCGGCCGTCTCGACGTCCAGTGCGTCGATGTTGGGCAGGCCGGCGGAGGTGGTAGGGCTCAGCCGGACCGTGTTGCTGCCGGCCACGACCGGCACGGTGAGTGTTTTCGTCGTCCAGCCCGACCACGTGCCGGTGCCCTCGAACGACGCGGACACGGCCGCCGAGCTGTTCGCGGTGACGGTGGCGGGGCGTGCGGTGGTGCTTCCGTTGGCGAAGCGGACCTTCAGTGTCGCGGTACCCGTGGCGGGGGCGTTCACGGTGAACTGCGCCTGGGCGCCGACGGCGTTGGCGCCGTTGCAGAAGCCGGTGCCGGAGTAGCCGGCCCAGTCGGAGTCGATCGTGCCGGTACAGACGGCGGGGGAGCTTTCGGCCTCGTAGCGGGCCGAAGCGGCGGCGGCCTGAGCCGCGGGCAGCGCGAGCGCGCCGGCCGTCAGCGCGGAGCAGGCGAGCAGGGACAACACGGGTACGGGATTCATGGGGGCCTCGTTCTTCTCCGTGGGCGCGTCCATGCGTGCGGGCATGGCCGGCATGGAGGTGCGCTGTGACAAGCGGCGGAAAGCGCTTGCTACGCTAGGAGGGTGCCATGGGCACGTCAATAGAAGAGTCACGTACGGCTGCTGGCGTCCGCCGCACGCCCCGCCGCATGCCCCGTCGCTCGCGCCGCGAGGGGCTATTGCGGCCCGGCCTAGGCCCTCACGGGCAACAACTTCCCCACCCCTCTCGGCGGCGGGCCGGAATTATTGACTCCTATTCATTTGAACGCACCCCTCGTTCAATTTGAAGATCACCATGCTAATGTCGGAAGACTGAAACGCTGAATTGTGGGGGGTCCGATGCTCCAGTTACGTCCTCTTCTGGGTGCGGCTCGGGGCACGAAAGCGATCAACGCCAAACACCTCCTTCTCTCTGTATTGATCAAGAGCGACAGTCAGGTCGGTCTGGCCCGGCGCACCGGACTCGCGCAGTCCACCGTTTCGAACATCGTCCGGGACTTACAGACGGCCGGAGTCTTCGTTTCGGACGCAGGGCGAGGACCGGTGCGCCGTACGAACGTCTGTCTCGTCCCGGCCCGCAATGTCGCGGTCGGCGTGCACCTCGGCTTCAACCAGGCGACGGTGGTGGCCCGGCGCGTCGACCGCCCCGACGCCGAAACGCACTGGGAGCACGTGGGAAGCGGTGCGAACCGGGGGCTGGCCGAGATCATCCCCTCGCTGAAGAAGGCCGTACGGGAGGCGGTCGGCAAGACCGGCCGTGAGCTGGAGGACGTCGTGTCCCTCGGCGTGGCGGTCCCGCGGATGGTCGACCCGCGCACCGGCAAGTTCCGTACGCCGGTGCTGCCGCCGTGGAGCGAGGGGGACGACCCGTCGGAGGACTTGGGGGAGTGGCTCGGCGTGAAGGGCGCGCTCGACAACGACGCCAACCTCGGCGCCCTGGCGGAGCAGACGTACAGCACGGAGGGCGACGCCGAGATCGTCGTCTACGTCAAGGGTTCCACCGGCATCGGCGCCGGCCTCGTCATCAGCAGCAACCCCATCCGCGGACACGGCATGGCCGGCGAGATCGGCCATCTCGTGCTGGACCCGGACGGCATGGTCTGCCGGTGCGGCGGGCGCGGTTGCCTGGAGACGATCATCGGGGCCGACGCGCTGGTCCGGCAGGCCCGCGAGGCCCTGGCCGGCAGTGTGGCCGACGTGCCCTACTCCCTCGCGTCACTGATCGAACGGGCGCAGGCGGGGGACGCCGTGTGCGAGCGGGTCATGCGGGATGCCGGACGCGTGCTCGGCCAGGCGCTGGCGCTGGTCTGCAACCTGCTGAATCCGGACCTGATCGTTCTGGGCGGCCAGCTCGCCGCCGCGCAGAATCTGGTCCTCGACCCCTGCCGGGAGTCCCTGACGCGCTACGGGTTGCGAGGGGCCGTAGGCCCGCAGAGCGAATTCACGCTGAAGCTGAGCTCGATGAATCCGCTGTCCGAGGCCAAAGGGGCACTGGTGCTCGGTCTGACCTCCTTGCGGAGGACGGACGTGGAGAAGGAATGAGCGAGTCGTGAAGCTCCGGGCCCTCTCCGTGCGGCATTTTCCGACGAGCTGAACTCCCGGCCCCGCGCGGTGGGCTCCCGTGCTGCGAATTGACGCATAGGGCTGTTGCCGCCCGGCGGCACCCGCCGCTTCGACCCTGCCTTCGGCCGGTCAAACACCAGTTGGCGCACGTGGACAGCGGCCGTTCCCGCCTGCCATGGTGGGCCGCACGCCAGGGGTACGAAATCCCGGTGTGCGGCTAAAGTCGAATAGCAGACTCTGTCCGAACGTGTTCCATCGTGCAATTGCATGCGCCTTTTGAGTCAACATCAGGTGGATATATGACCTTGCTGAGAAAATACGCCCGTCGGTCGGAGGCCCCGCCGTCTGTTTCCGAAACCGTTGCCCAGGAAGACGCGGGCACGGCCGATAGGGACTTCGACGGCTCCTACGCCCCCCCAGCGGTGGTCGATCTCGGTCATGTACGGGAGGTGACTCTCGGAAGCTCCAGCAGCGGCACGGCCGACGCCAACTCTCATTACTACTGGTGACTCCGGTGATGAACGTGATCGGTTCAGGCCACAGCACCGACCGGCTCGTCCATCCGGACTTCGTCGGATGCTTCCCACCCCCCGCCGGCTCGTCCGCTCCCCTGACGGACCTGGCCGGTCACTGGCGGGAAGGCGAACTGCGCACGCACCGGTCCGCGGGCGGCACGGTCATAGCCGTCGGCCAGTGTCTCGCCGGAGAGCGGCAGTTCGACACGGACGCCGAGCGGGCGCTCGCCACCGGACGGCTCACCGCCCTGACCCGGTGGCCGGGCAGTTACCTCTGCCTCGTCGTACGCGCCGGTGAGCTCACCGTCTTCACCGACCTGGCCGGACAGTACCCGCTGTACTACCGGTCCCGCCCCGGCCGTACCTGGATCGGGTCGCGTCCGGTGGACGTGGCGGCCGCGGCGGGCGGCGGCTGCCGGCCGGACCCGCAGGTCCTTGCCGCCTGGATATTCTGCCCCGGCGTGCCCCTCCTGCCCGGAAACCGTTCGGTGGTGGCCGGAGTCGAGCGGCTGGGCGGCGGGCACGCCCTGCGGATCACCGCCGACGGCGCGGCCGCCGCGTGGGAGTACGAGAATCTTCAGCCCGAGGCGGAGGCATCCGCCGCGTCGGCGGCCGAGGCGCTCGGAGCGGCACTCGACGAGTCGGTCCGGCTGCGCGCCGTACGGGCCCGGACACTGACCGCGGACTTCAGCGGTGGACTCGACTCCACCTCAGTCGCGTTCCTGGCGCTGCGCCACAGGCCGGGGCCGCTGCCCGCGTTCACCTATCACCGGGCGGACACGGCATGCGACGACCTGGAGTACGCCCGAGCCTACGCGCGGCTCGACGAACGGCTCCGCCTCGAAGTGGTGACGGGGGCGACCACCGGATCACTGCCCTACCAGGGGCTGGACGGCGCGGGCTGCGACGGGGAGCCCAATGCGGCGGCAGTGGGGGCAGCCCGGACGCGGCTGCGCCTGGAGCGCATCGCCCGGCAGGGGGCGGACGTCCACCTCGGCGGCGAGGGGGGCGACGCACTGCTGTGCCCGCCTCCCTCCTACCTGGCCGGCCTCGCGCGGCCGGGCGGCCTGCGGCGGCTGATCCGGGACGGACGCATACTGGCGCGATCACGTCACACCTCGCCCCTTCACGTCGTCGGCCGAGCCGCCCGGTTGGCCCGTACGCCGCTCGCCGCCGCCCTGAGGCAGACGGCCGAACGGCTGGAGTCACCGGGGGAGCGCGACCCGCACTGGCTCGACACGCTGAACTGGTGGGTCCTGCCGGGCCCCGAGGCGGCGTGGCTCACGGGCCCCGCCCGGCAGGAGCTCGCGGCACTGGCCCGCACCCGCGTCCCCGGGCTGGGCGGCGCGGCCCGGCGGAGGGCGGAGCGTACGCCGGACCTGCGCACGACCCTCCACGAGGTGCGTACTTCGGCCGAGGCACAGCGCCAACTAGCGTACGCGGCGGCGCCTTTCGGCATCTGGCCGCAGGCCCCGTTCCTCGACAACGACGTCGTGCGGGCCTGTCTTCGGCTCCCGGCGCACCTACGCTGTGATCCTCCGGCGTTCAAGCCACTGCTGGGCACGGCGCTGGCCGGCGCCGTCCCCGCCCCCGTGCTGGCCCGGCGGACGAAGGGCGACTACTCCGACGAGGACTACCGGGGCGCCCGGCTCGCCTCCGGAGCCTTGCGAGACCTCCTCCGTACGTCGCGCCTGGCCGCCCTCGACGTCGTCGATCCGCACGCGGTCGCGGCTTCCCTGGACCGCGCACTGATGGGGCTGCGCGCCCCGTTCCCCGCTCTCAACCGTTTCGTCGGCGTCGAGTTGTGGCTGAGAAACACGTCATGGCCGGGCGACCCGCAGTAATGGAGGCAGCTCGTGACCGAGCTCCGGATTCCCCAGTACGTTCACGCCGGCGAGTCGCCGCACGGCGGGACCGTGCTCTTCAACGCCCGGTCGGGGCAGTGGTACGCGATGAACGGCACCGCACGGGCGCTGTGGGAGGAGTGGCACCGCACCGGTGATTTCGACACCGGCGTACAGGTCGTCGCGGACCGCTACCCCGCCGTGCGCTACGACCATCTGCGGCTCGACGCCGCAAGGCTCGCCGGGGATCTGGCGGAACGCGGGCTCGTGGCCACCGAAGCGGACCGGACGCCTGCCCCGGGCCGGGGCGCGGAGGCCCTGGAAGGCGACGGGCACGGGAAGGTGGACGATGCCGCACCGCGAACCGGCGGCGTCCGGTGGCTGAGGGCGGCCGGCTGGGCGGGACTGGTCCTGGCGCTACTGCTGTTGCGGCTTCCCTTCAGGGTGCCCGTGCACACCGTGGACGTACTGAAGCGGTCGCGCAGGCGGCCGGCCACGATGCGCGAGGCCGAGGCCGTGCTCGCGGTGGTGCGGCGGGCGGCGGACGGATATCCGGGGCGAGCCGCCTGCCTGGAGCACTCGCTCGGCACGGTGCTGGGGCTCGCGCTCGCCGGGCGCACGGCGGACTGGTGCCTGGGCAGCGCGGACGATCCGTACCGGTTCCACGCCTGGGTGGAGATCGCCGGCGAGACCGTCACGCATCCCGAGGCCGACGACCGCGTGTCGTTCCGACGAGTGCTGGTGCTCTGAGCGCCGTTCGGCGCACTGCGTTCTTCAGAATGCAGGCCGAACCTGCGCCGGGGTTGTCCCGATGGTGCAATTCCGCTCCCGATCGCTTTCCCTGTAGTGCCGAAGTGGATCGCCGGGTGTGAGCGCTCCCATCCGCCTCCGTCGGGGGAGTGTATATGAAAGGTTGCTTCGAATTGCCTGCTGTCGGCTGCCGCGGGGCCTTCCTACTGATCGGTTTCACGTTAATTCCTGGGCGAGGGTTTCCCCGGACTCCGTCGAACGCTATGCTCGGTACGCGCACAAAAAAAGACTTGAGGGGCCGCCCGCGGCAACGGGCAACCCCTCAAGCGCAATGAAACCGCTGGTTGGCGAGCGATCAGATCAGAGGCGTGACCCCTCCGTTCACCAGAACCAGTACGACCAGGACCGTGATGACGATGACCTGGATCACGCGGACCCAGCTCACATCTGTGCTGCCCTGGAACGTCACACGCGCTTTCACGTTCACGGAGATTTTCCCTTCGAGGTGCGGGCCGGCGCAGTGTAGATCGAAAAGCAACACCGCGACTTCAGTTTCTTCCGCATTTATCGGCCTGACAACCCCTTGGGCTGCGCCTTTGCTTCGCTCAGAGGCTCGTACTCCGGGCCGGAATTTCACTTTGCAGGACGGTGTTTCTGCAATTCGCTGGTATCTCGCTCCAAGGATCGGAGCCGTAGGCGGAATTCGAACGAGACGCGGGGCGCGGGACGTCGTACGGCCGGCGGCTGCCCCTGCGCCGTGGCCCGGTCAGCCCGCGCGTCGCCCCGTCGGCAATCCGCACCCCGAGCACCGCGGTTCCGCCCCCGCGTCGTCGGTTCGGCCGCACCCGTGCCCGGGATCACCGGTCCCGGCAGCGAATTGGCATTCGGCGGCGCGAGGACGACCCCGGGAAAAATCATGCCCCACACATTGGCTGAACGTTTCGCCAACGCCCTCCACGTCAACGAGTCGATCTCCGGGCCGCCCGATGCGCGCCACCGGCGTCCAGCCACTGCCCTGAGGCTCCCGGTCCAGCGCCCAGGTTCGCTACCGCCCCTGCTGGCGGACAAGATGAGCGCATGGACGACGAACCTCTGCGGATCCCGCTCGATCAGCTGCGGCGGGCCTTCGAGGTGGCGCTGCGCCACCTCGAAGCGTCAGCCGGCCCCACCGTGGCGCTCGAACACGACTACTTCTGGTGTGTCCCGCCCGACGAGCTCCATGACGTCACCGAAGAACCGAGATCGCACACGATCGGGCAACTCACCGCATCCTGGAACCACCTTGAGGATCTGCTCGCCGACCCGGACCGGGTGGTGTCCCACCACTTGGTCTGGCTGGCCGATCTTCTCCGCGCGATCGGGCACGACACCGTCTCGTGCCCCACCCGCCCGGTGCCACCCAGCGCGGACGCAGCGCACGCCCGCACGCGTCCAGGAGCCGGACAGGCCCGCTGAGGGCTCAGTCGCAGTCGCCGTCGGCGATCTCGGGGTCCAGTCCCTGCGCGGGTGTCGTGCGCGGACGGCCGATGTCCGCCCGCCAGGCCTCGAAGGCCAGGGCCGTGGCGGTGACCACGGCGAGGCCGAGGAACCAGCCGCCGACGACGTCGCTGACCCAGTGGACGCCCAGCGCCACACGCGTCCCGCTGACGCCCAGGACCGTGACGACGGCGAGTGCCCAGGGCAGCGGGCGCCACCGCCGGGGCACCAGCGGCAGGAGTACCAGCAGCAGTACGGCGCAGGAGGTCGTCGCCGTCATCGCGTGGCCGGAAGGGAACGAGAAGCCGGGCCCGTACGCCACCGGATCCGGCAGGTGCGGGCGGGCACGCTCGACCGTGTTCTTGGCCATGAGCCCCGCCAGCCCCCCGGCTGTCGCGGTGACGGCCGCCCAGGCCGCCAGCCGCCAGGCGCGGCGGCTCAGCAGCCACAGGACGAGCACGGCCACCAGCAGACGCATGGTCAGGGGACCCCATACGACGTCCGTGAGGAACCGCAGGGCTCCCACGAGGCCCGGATGCGCGAGGGCGTACTGGTGCAACGACGCGGCCGCGCCGTGGTCGAGCCGTCGCAGCGGCGCCCAGGGGGCCTGCACCAGCACCAGGGCCAGGGCGACCGGCATGGCCGCCACGGCTGTGACGGCGGCCGTACCGGCCAGCCGCATGCCGAATCTGGCGTCGGGCCCCCAGTGACGCGAGATCAGCGGTCCGGCGAGTCGCCGCAGGCCGGTGGGGCGCCGCCGCTCGGATCGTTGGGCCATGGCGCGGTGCGCCTCCTCTCACAGATGTGCCGGCTGGTTGCCAGTGGTGCGGCCGGCCCCCGGGGACGACCACCTGCCCGCTCGGACAGCGGCTCTCACGGAAGCCGGCCGAGGGGCGCGGGCGGGGCCGGCGTGTCCCGCCCCGGACGTACGGGCGGCTCGGCCACGGCTTCGGCTGCCGGGGCCGGGACCGGGACCGGGACGGGGGCAGTCGTCCCGGAGACCCGGGCGATGCCCGCGTGCGCGCCGGCGGGCAACTGGATGAGCAGAGCGCCCGGTTCCACCTCCGCGACCAGCCGGGTGCCCTCGGCGGCGCAGTCCCCGTCGACCTCGCGGGCCTGCCGATCGGCGAAGCGGACGTCGATCCGTGCCGCGCTGAAGTACTCCAGGGCGCCGCGCGCCACGAGCCGTTCGCCCGGTTTCCGCTCCACGACCGCCTCGGAAGGCGCTGCCGTACCCGGGGTGCGGCGTCCGGGCAGCATGCCGCGCACCAGGTGTGCCGCCGCCGCGAGCCAGCCGGCGAGGCCGCGGGGATCGAGCAGGACGACCTCCAGCCGCCCGCTGTCCGGCCGGGCGTCGGGCAGCAGCGGCAGGCCGCCCTGCAGGGCGCCGACATTGCCGATGACGACCATGCGGGCGCGGCGGGTCAGCACGTCGCCCGTGTCGAGCCGGATCGACAACCGCATCGGAGGATCGCCGAGATGCCGGACGGCCGAGACGACGTACGCGAACCAGCCCAGCGACGCCTTGAGCCGCACCGAGGCGTCCCGCACCATCGCCGCGTCGAAACCGGCACCGGCCATGACGGTGAAGCGGGTCGGCGCGAGCCCGTCGCCGCTCACGCGCCCGACGTCGATACGGACGCGGTCGCCGCGCAGCGCCTCGTCCAGGGCACGGGCCGGGTCCGCGGGCAACCGGAGGTTGCGCGCGAGCAGATTGCCCGTACCGCAGGGGACGACGGCCAGGGCGGCCCCCGTGCCGGCCAGCTCGTCCGCGCAGGCGCGCACGGTGCCGTCCCCTCCGCACACCACGACGAGGTCGATCCGACCGGCCGCGGCGTACGCGGCCAGGTCGCCGCAGGGGCTTTCGGGCGTCGTCGACGTCCACCGCACATCGGTGCGGCCGTGGCAGGCCAGGATGTCGCACAGGCGAGCCGTCAACTCCTCGTCGCACGCGAGGGGATGGCGGACCCCGACCACGCGGCCGCCGCCGGGGCCGCCGGCCGAGCGGGGGAGGGACGGCGGGCGGCCGGCGCGACCGGTGGTGACGGCGGACGGACTCTCGCGCGACACCAGCAGCGCGTGCGCCATGACGAGCAGGGTGCATGCGCCGGTGACCAGGCCGCCCACCACGTCGCTGGGGTGGTGCATCCCCCGGTACACGCGGGACACCGCCACGGCCGGCGGCACGACCAGCAGCACCGCGGCGGCGGCGTACCGCCAGGGCCCGCGCAGCCGGGTGAGCGCGAGCGTGGCGAGTCCGCCGTAGAGCGCCAACGACGCCCCGACGTGCCCGGAGGGGAAGCTCGACGTCGGCGGGGCCGGGTCGAGCCGGGGAACGTCGGGGCGCGGGCGCTCCACGCACAGGGTGACGACCAGGAAGAGCGCCGACTGGGCGGCGACCGTTCCGCCGAGGAACAGCGCTTCCCACCACCGCGGCGCCCGGGGCAGCACGACCAGCGCGATGACGCACAGAAGGGTGACGCCGATGACGCATTCGGTGGAGGCGAGGAGCGTCAGCGACTCGGACACGGCCGTGGCCGCACCGGTGCGGTGCCGGGCGAACCAGGCGTTCACGCCTCCCTCGGCCGAAAGGGGCCAACTCGCGCCGCCCCGGCCGGTGATCAGCAGGCCCACCCCGACCATCAGCGCCCCCAGGGCCGGCAGCAAGAACAGGGGACTGATCCGTCTGGCGGCCTCGCCGCTACCCGTCGTCGTCATGGGCACCGTGTTGCCCGGCCCGGCCGGGTGAATCGTGCCGACGCGCGATTCACACCGGAGAAGAGCAGGGATCGGGCCTCCTCGGCCGTGCGTCCCGGGAGAGTTCGGCGTTGAACTGCGCCCCCGCCAGCAGCACGACGTGCGAGACCCACAGCCAGACGAGGAACGCCACCACACCCGCCAGGGACCCGTAGAGACGGTTGTACGTGGCGATGTGCGAGGCGTAGAACGCGAAGCCCGCCGAGGCGAGGAGCCAGAGCACCACCGCCAGGGCGCCGCCGGCCACCGTGTCCCGCAGCCCGCCCGCCTCGGCCGGCCCGGACCGGAAGAGCAGCAGTACCAGGGCGATGACCACCAGGAACAGCAGCGGCCACTTCAGGCCTGCCCACACGAGCGCCGCCTGCTGGTCCGTTCCCGTCCCGCGGCCGATGGCCCGGGCGATCCGCCCGGTGGCGGTCAGCGTCAGCACACCGCTGACCAGCAGGGCCAGTACAGTCAGCGCCCTGAGCAGGGTGGCGGGGAACGTCCGCCACGCCGGACGGCAGTCCGCGACGCCGTACATCGCGTGCAGCGCGCGCCGGAACACCGCCAGATAGCTGGTGGCCGACCACAGCGCGGCCCCGGCGGTCAGCACCATCAGCAGCCAGGGGCCCGACCCCTCCTGCCGGCTGCCCAGGGCCTGTTCGAGCACCGGGCGGGCCGTCTCCGGTACGAAGGCGCCGAACTGCGCGATCACCTCGTGGGGCGAACCCGTGCCGAGCAGGGCGATGGCGAAGACGATCACCAGCAGGGACGGGAAGACCGCCAGAACCGCGTAGTACGTCAACGCGGCCGCCCAGTCGGTGACGTCGTCCTCCCACAGGGCGACCGGCGTACGGGCCAGCGCTCTGCGGTGCACACCGTGCTCGCTGCGGCGCGCCGACGCGCTCGCGGGGACACCGACCGCCATGAACCATCACTCCGTTCCGCCCCGCCGGCACCGGGGGCCGCCCCTCCGGCGGGACGGCGACCGGGTGTTTCCTTCTCTGCTGCCCGGCAACCGTGCGCTCACGCGTGCTGTCACCCGCGTGACCGCGAGGCGCTGAGGACGGCCGGCGGCTCTCGACGGCGGAGGCGCCCGTGGGGGCTCGCGCTCAGAGCCCCAGGTCGGCGCGGACGAGCCGGATCGCCGCCACCGGGTCCGCCGCCCGAGTGACGCTCCGGCCGACGACGATGTGCGACGCACCGGCCGTGACGGCGGCACGCGGCGTCCCGGGCCGGGCGTGATCGGACGGGGAGTCACCGGGCAGCGTGACGCCCGGCGCCACGATCAACGCGTCGGCGCCCAGCACGCCCCGCAGCTCCGCCGCTTCCCGGGGCGACGCGACCACACCGTGACATCCGGCGCGCCGCGCCAGCCGGGCCAGGCGCAGCACCTGTTCCCCGGTCGGGGCGTCGACCCCGATGTCGGCGAGATCGGAGCCGGTCATGCTGGTGACGACGGTCAGGGCCAGGACATGCAGCCGGGGAAAGTCGCGGGCGGCGGCGACGGCGGCGGACACGATGCCGGTCCCGCCCATGGCGTGCACGGTCACCATCGACGCGCCCAGTGTCCCCGCCACCCGCACCGCGGCCGCGACGGAGCGGGGGACTCGAAGAGCTTGAGATCCAGGAACACCTCGTTGCCGCGCGCGACGAGGTCCTCGACGAGATCGGGCCCGGCGGCCGAGAGCAGCTCCAGCCCCACCTTGTAGAACCGGCACTCGTCACCCAGCAGGCCGACGACCTCCTCGGCCGCGCGGCGGCTGTCGAAATCCAGAGTGACGATGGTCGGGTCGGTCAACTTCACGATCGTCATTGTCACCCCTCACACGGACGGCGGACTCGCCCGAACGGATGCGAGAGGTGGACCCGGGCGCGCACCGGCACCGGACATGACAGGGGTGGACTCCGGCGGCCGTGACGAAGCGACGCTCAAGGACACCGCCGACGCGTACCACCGAGCGCCACCGCTGCGACCAGCGGTGCAGCGGCTCGCATCGGCCACCGGCATCGCTCACCGCCAGAGGGACCGCACAGGCCCCCGCGTGCGTGGCAGGAGGGAATCCGGGGACATGAATCGGCATGTCGACAGTCAAGCAACAGCCGCCCACGGCCGCGTCCGGCCCGGCTCTCCAGCAGGCCCTCACCACTCCACTGCTCTACTTCTTCATCCTCGGCGACGTCCTCGGCGCCGGTGTGTACGTCCTGGTGGGCCAGATCGCCGCCGAATCGGGCGGGGCGGTCTGGGCACCCCTCGTCGTGGCCCTCCTGCTGGCCGTGCTGACCGCTGCCTCCTATGCGGAACTGGCGACCAAGTACCCGAAGGCGGGTGGAGCCTCCCACTACGCCACCAGGGCGTTCGGGCCGTTCGCCGGCTTCGTCGCCGGGTTCTGCATGCTCGCGGCGGGGGTCGTCTCGGTGGCGGCGCTCGCCCGCGGCTTCGCCGGCGACTACCTGTCGGAGTTCGTGACACTGCCGGTCGGCCTCGTCGCGGTCGGCTTCCTCGCCGCGCTCGCGCTGATCAACGCGAGAGGCATCAAGGAGTCGACCCGCGCCAATGTCGTCGCCACCGTCATCGAGGTCGGCGGCCTGCTCGTGGTCGTCGCCCTCGGCGCGTGGCTGCTCCTGCGCGGCGACGGCGACTTCGGACGCCTCACCCAGCTCGGCACGGCCGAGACGGGCGCCGCCGCCGCTGTCCTGAGCGGTTCCGTACTCGCCTACTACTCCTTCGTCGGTTTCGAGACGTCCGTGAACGTCGCCGAGGAGACCCGCGACCCGCGGCGCTCCTACCCGCGCGCCCTGTTCGGCGCCCTCGCGACAGCAGGCGCCGTGTACGTACTCGTCGGCGTCGCCGCCTCCGCGGCCGTGCCCACCGACCGGCTCGCCGCGTCCAGCGGGCCGTTGCTCGAAGTCGTCAAGGCGGCGGGGGGCCTGCCGGCCTGGGTCTTCAGCGCCATCGCCCTCGTCGCCGTGGCCAACGGCGCGCTGCTCACCGGCATCATGTCGTCCCGGCTCGCCTACGGCATGGCCCGGGACGGGCTGCTGCCCGCCGGACTGGCCCGGGTGCTCCCCGGCCGCCGTACCCCCTGGGTGGCGATCGCGGCCACCACCGCGTCGGCGGCCCTCCTCGCCCTCACCGGCAGTGTCGCCACCCTGGCCTCCACCCTCGTCCTGCTCCTGCTCGTCGTGTTCCTCGTCGTCAACACCGCCGTTCTCGTGCTGCGCCGCGACCGGGGCCGGGCGGACCACTTCCGCGCGCCGACCCTGCTGCCGGTGCTGGGCGCCCTCTCCTGCGTCCTCCTCGCCACAAGAATCGAGGCGCAGGTATGGCTTCGCGGACTCCTGGTACTCGCCGTCGCGGTGGTGCTCGCCGCGATCGCCACCATGAGGCGCGCGACGGGCACCGGCACAGCCGGCCGGGACACGACGGCCGGCACGTGACGGGGTGACGCACGGCGGATGGTGTACTGCCCAGTGGGTAGGCGATCCGCAGCATTGCCGAAGTCCGCGCCCCACTCGTCGTGAGAGTTACGGGAGATCAGATGAGGGTCCGCCAGTCACCGTTCGCTCCGGCGTTCCGGCTGTCCGCCGAAGTGGTGGCCGGGCGCTACCGGCTGGACCGCCAGATCGGCAGGGGAGGCGTCGCCGACGTGTACGAGGGCCTCGACCTGCGCCTCAGGCGGCCCGTCGCCGTGAAGATCTTCAGGCCGGGCGCGGACCCGGAGATGGAGGAACGCTTCGCCGACGAGGCCGTGCTCCTCGCCCGTATGCAGCACCCCGGACTGGTCACCGTGTACGACACGGGCCGCCACAAGGACTGCGGCTTTCTGGTCATGGAACTGGTCACAGGGCCGACTCTCCGCCGCCGCCTCACGAGCGGACCCATGGAACCGCCGGAAGTCGTCGCACTCGGCGCCGACCTGGCGCGCGCCCTCGCTCATGTGCACGCCGCCGGCATCGTGCACCGGGACGTCAAGCCGTCGAACGTACTGCTGGACGGCGCCGGCCGGCCCCACCTGACCGACTTCGGCATCTCGCGGCTGATCAACTCCACCCGGAACACCGCCTCGGGCGCCCTGATAGGAACCGCCGCCTACCTGGCGCCCGAGCAGGTCCTGGGCCGGGGAGCCGGGCCGGCCGCCGACGTCTACGCACTCGGACTCCTGCTGCTCGAGTGCCTGAAGGGCGAGGTCGAGTACGACGGAGCCCCCTTGGAGGCGGCCGTGGCGCGCATGCACCGCCCGCCTGAGCTGCCCGACTCCGTTCCGGCAGGACTCGCCGACCTCGTGCGGGCGATGACCGCCCTCGAGGAGGAGGTACGCCCGGACGCCGACCAGTGCGCGGACGCGTTGTCCGCGCTGCGCGAGGACCCGGCCCTCGCACCGCCGCCCGTGGCCGTCACGCCCGCCCCCGCCGGTCGGGAAGGCCCGGCCCCCGCCGGTGGTGCGAAGGGGGCCGGCGAAGCAGGCAGTGCCCCGGACACCCTGAGGGCCGGGGGCGCGGCGGCGCGACCGCGGCAGCCGCAAGGACGGGGCCGAGCCCGCCAGTTGCTCGTGGGCACGGGCACCGCCGTTCTCACGGCGGTCCTCGGCGCCACCCTCGTCGCCTCGGACGGCGCCGGGAACCACTCCGACCGGTCCGCCTCGCCCGCGCCCGGAGCCGCCGCCGCGAGCCCGCCCCCCGCCGACGCGTCCCCTGCCGATGCGACCCCCGCCGACGCGTCCACGAAGGGCTCCCCGGCAGTGGGGCGACCTGCCGCGACCCCCGCCGGGCGGACGCCGGCCGCCGCCTCGTCCGTACCCGCTGCCACCGTGCGTACGACCGCTGGGAGTACGCCCGCTGAGCAGCCGGGCGCCGCCGGGAGCACGGCCGTACGGACACGGGCAGACGAGGCCGCGGAGGCGAAGAACCGCGCCGACGCGCGTCCGGGCTTCGCAGACCGCGACGCCCGTGAGCCGCGCGAGAAGGCTCACAAGAAGCCCAAGCACCGCCAGCAGAAGGAAAAGCGCCACTGAAACCCCGGCCTGATCCGGGGCGGCCGGTGAAGGCCGTACGCACGGGCGCCCGTCGGGGTGGCCGCCGGTCCTTGTGGGACAGCGGCCACGGGTGGCGCGCCCGGACGGGCCGGCCGCCTACCGCAGAGCGGCTACCACATCACGGGAAGCCGCTCCGGCATCCGCTTCATGAACCGGGTCCGCCACACGAGCTGTTCGACGGGCACCGCCAGCCGGAAGTCCGGCATCTTCTCCAGCAGCGTCTCCAGCGCGATCTCCGCGTGCTTCTTCCCCAGCGCGGTGGCCGGGCAGTAGTGCTGTCCGCCGCCGAAGGAGAGGTGCGCGGTGTTGTTCTCCCGGGTGAGGTCCACCGTGTGCGGGTCGTCGAACACCTCGGCGTCGAAGTTGGCGCCCTCGACCAGGACCAGTACGAGCTCGCCCTTCTTCACCTCCACGTCCCCGAGGGTGACGTCCTCCAGGGCGAGGCGCGGCAGTCCGTCGCCGATGGACAGGTTGATGCGCAGCAGCTCGTCCACGGCGGCCGGCACCTTCGAGCGGTCGGCGAGGAGTTCGGCCGTCAGCTCCGGGTGCTGGATCAGGGAGACGAGAGCCATGGTCAGGAAGCCGGACGTCGAGATCACGCCCGCGCCGAACATGGTGACGCCGACCGTCGCCAGCATCTCGTCGGTGAGGTGGTCGTACTCCGGGTCGTCGCGCAGGGCCGCCAGCTCGGCCATTAGCCCGGTGGTCGCCGGGTCGTCGAGGCGCTCCACCATGTACGCGATGTCGCGGTCCCAGTTCAGCTTAGCGCCGGTGACCGGGCAGGCGGAGTTCATGAACGCGATGTCCAGGCTCCGCATCAGGCGCGGCGCGTCCTCCTGCGGGATGCCGAGGAGGTGGCAGTGCATGCCGGCCGAGTACGGGTCGGCGAACTGCGCGCGCAGATCGGCCGGCGCGCCCTCCGCCATGAGGCTGTCGACCAGCCCGGCGGCGTGCGACCGCATCCACTCGACGCGTCCCGGCGCCTTCGGATTCAGCGCCTTGAGCACCGCCTTGCGCAGGCCGGCTCCGGTGATGTTGCCCATGTTGTTGACGACCTCGGGCGGAATCGTCAGGGCGTACTGCCGGGGCACGCCCGGCGCCGAGGTGTCCTTCAGACTGAACCGCCGGTCCTCCAGTACTTGCCGGCACAGCGCGTGGGACGACACCAGCCATGCCTCGTCACCGGCGATCGTGCGCACCCGCTTGACGGGCTCCTTGCGCAACACCTCGATTTCGTCGGGCAGTTGATCGCCGCGCCAGGAGAACGGGAAGTCGATCAGCTCGTCCGTCGGCGTCTCAACGGGCATCGGTGGCTCCTTGTGCGGGGGTGACGATGGCGTGGCCCTGGTTGCGGGAGGCGCGCAGGCCGGAGCCGCGCGAGTAGAGCAGCTCGGCCATCGGCAGCAGCTGGTGGTAGCAGTTGAGCGAGGACGGGACACCCAGGATGGCCGGGGTGTCCAGGAACAGGGGAGCTTCGGCGCAGACGTACTCCATGCACACCGTGCGCTGTCGCTCCGTGGCGGGCTTCCCGTCCAGAACCTTCGAGGAGAGGAACGCGTCGACGAGTGCTTCACACGTGGCGCGGAACTCCGCGTCCGTACGCAGACGGTTCTGGAGGTGGTCATGGATGTCGCGGTACGCCGGATTGGTGGTGAAGGCCGACATGGGGTGGGCCCGCAGCCGGGTGCCGTCGGGGTCGACGGTCTGTACGGCGTTGGACACCTTGGCCCGTACGCCGCGGAGGTTCTTCACGGCCTTGCGCCGGGCGTCGTCGGGGGGATAGCCGGACGCCTCATACATTTCAGCCACGTGGAGGTCGGTGTAGACGAAGTCCACCTGGTCGAAATGTGCGATGCCCCAGCGGGCCAGGTCGATGACGCGCTGGGCGGAGAAGTAGCTGTTGCCGGGTGAGACGCCGATGACGGCGTGGGCGCCCTCGGCGCATATCACCTGGCAGTGGGCTGTGTAGGGCTGGACTTGGAAGAGTTCGGCAGCGGTGGCCGGGGTGGTGAAGGGCTGGATCTCGAAGACGGTCTCAGTCGTCAACTGGAAGGGGTCCTTCGCGTCGCTAGTCCCAAAGGAGCCTCGTGCTCCTGGTGTGGCGACGACGCCGTGAAGTTAGCTTCCGGACACGGAGAGTGTCAACGGCGGTCCACGGCAGCGCGGTTGAGCCACCTGCGGTTTTCCTCTTCGCGGTCCGGACGCCATGCGGTATTAACCATTCCGCCATCTGGCGGCCGGGGTGCGACCTATGGGTGAGGACGGTTCCGACGGGCGGTCCGCGCGCGGGTGCGGGGATGCGCGCCTGCGGCCTCCGCGGGCCCGTCAGCAGGGGTGCGACCGGCGGAAACGGGAAACGGCATCGTGCATGAGTGCCGCGAGACCGGGAAGCCGCTAAGACTCCACGTCTCAAGGAACGAAGGAGCAGATGTGGCTGGTGACCCGGATGACTTGAACGAGGGCCTGTTGACTGCTGTCGGCATCGAGCGGAGCTGGCGGTTCGAGGGCCGGTTGAGCGATGTCTCCGACGCTCGCGACCGGGCCTCCGTGTTGCTGTACGAACTCGCCCGTGTGCGCCGGCCGGCGACACCGGACGCACACGACGACGCACTGCTCGTCGTCACCGAGCTGGCCTCGAACGCGTTCGCCTTCGCCCCCGGCTCCTTCGTCCTCGCGGTGGAGCTGATGGTGGGGGGAACCCTGCGCATCGCCCTCTCCGACACCAACCCCGCACACCCCAGCCCGCGGCCCGTCTCCCTGGCCGGCCGCGGTGGTGTGGGCTGGCATCTCATAAACGCGCTCGCGGAACAGACCATCACCGTTCCCGAGGCCGACGGCAAGACCGTGCACGTCTTCCTGCCCTGGTGACCGGTCGCCCCCGGGGCCCGCGATCGACGGGCCGGCCGGCGGGTCCGCCGCTGAGGCGCCGTCCACCCGATCGGCGGCCGCTCAATCGACGTACGACTCGAGAGTGCCGCGACGGCGGACGTCGAGCGTCGCACAGTGGAACGAGCCGCCGAACGGCGCGTAGTGCAGCAGGTCGCAGGGGATCGGCTCGAAGCCCCAGCCCTCGAGCGCGCGCAGCATGCCGGTGTGGTGCCGCTCCGCGACCACCCGCTTCTCGTCGAGCATGAGCACGTTCATGTTGAGCCACTTGCCGCAGATCGACGTCGCCCGCAGCAGGCGCTCGCCGATCGGGTCGGGCTCGGGGGCGACAAGGATGTCCCACGACTTCAGGACGTCGGGCAATCGGTCCACGTCGATGTAGTCGGGGTTGACCAGTGCCTTTCCGGGTGAGAGCACCAGAAATGTCGTGTCGATGTGCATGGGCGTGCGGCAGCTGCTCTGTATCTCGTGAATGCGGTAGCCGGATCCGAGATGGCGGCGCAGCCACTCGATGCCCATTCGGTTCGTGACATTGCTCCGCGTGACGAAGAGGTCGCGTCCCGCGCGCACGAAATCCGCCGCGTCGAAAACCGGCTCGAACTCGGTGAGGAGATAACGCATGGGCTCACCGGCCCCGGGAATGCGGAACTCCGTATCGAACAGCTCGTCGGTCAGCTGCGGCTTGGGCGCGGCCGTCCAGCGCGCGCCGCGGCGGAAGTAGTCCTTCAGGATCGCGCGGTAGGAATGGGTCTCGAAATACCGGCACGGCCACGCCAGGGGGGTCTCGATGATCTCGTCGCCGATCACGAGCATGCTGTCCCGCGGGCAGGTGTTGCAGAACCCGCGCGACGACCAGTCGGGGGTGCCGAAGCGCCGCCTGTGGTCGACCGGGTCCGGGCGTCTGACCGTGATGCCGAAGGAGCGCAGGAGGGCGATGAACTGATCGAGCTCTTCCTGTGCGGGCTCGATCAGCCTGTGCGGATAGGAAAGGCCTGCGGCGAGCCCCTGCAGGCGTGCGGCCCAGGGCGGGATGTTGCAGGCCACGACAGGATGGTCGGAGGGGATCGTCGAGCCTTCGAGCCGCCCGACGACGACCTCCTCAAGCGGATCCCACTCATTGTGCGAATTGACCGGCGGAACCGGCGGTTCCGCAGCGTTGTCAGCCATGGCTGACAACGCCGCGTTCGCGTGTGCCGTGCTTCTGTGTCACCGCCATGCTCAACCGCTTCCGATACAGAGAATCGGTGACTCGCCGCCTCCTCGGAATTACCCGGAGTGGCGAGTCGAAGGGGCTCATGTCTCCATGATGCCGCCCAGCGGGAGCCGACTCAGAACGGCAGACGGCCCCGGGCTCGGCGGCCCGCGGAACCGCTGCGGCCGACGGCCTTGGAACTGCTGCGAAAGGGCTTGCTGAACATCCGGCCCAGAATTCCGGGAGCCTTGCCGCCGGCGCGCGAACCGGCGCCCAGAGTGCGCTGAGTACCGCGCTCGGGATGGCGGGAAAGGCGGGGAACGAAAAAGGCCAGAACGGCGAGGACGACACAGACGGCGACGATGCCGGCGATCATCATGGGAGACTCCTTGGATCGGGGTATGTCCTGCCCACATGCCCGGACGCACCAGCAGCATGCGCGGGGCAGCGCGGTGTGTCACACCGGGGAACACTCCGCGCGGCGAATAACGTCCTGTTTCCGAGGCGGTTTCGGAAAGGACCGATCATCGATGACCGTGTATGGGCAACGCAGATCGAGCAGGCAGCGGCTGGTGTCGGTCGCTCTGGTGCTGCTCATGGCGGCAGGCGGCCTGACCACTCTGGTGTCGTGCGGTTCCGACGGCGGAGGCGCGGACACGGGTACGCCGACGAGCCCCCGCCCCACACCACCGGACACCGCCTCCTTCACGGGCACACCGCCGTCCGCCCTGGCCTCGGCCGACGCCTCCGCGCGGGCTTCGGCGTCCGCGGCGGCGTCGTCGGCGTCGGCCGCCGCCTCGGCCTTCGAGGCGTCGGTCTCGGCCGAGACGGCCCGTGCGAACCAGGAGGCGACGGCCGAGCTGAAGAAAGTGCAGGGCAGCGGAAACGCGACGGCCGACGTCTCGCTCAGGGGCAAGCCGCGAGCCGAGACCGGGGGCCTGCTGGCTGTCGTCGTCACCATCACCAACAGCTCCGACCGGCAAGCGTCGTACGCCGTACAGGTCGACTTCGCCGACCCGTCCGGCGAGGTGCGGGAGAGCAGGACCGTCGGAGCCCAGGGGCTCGCGCCCGGTGAGAACGCGCAACCCCTCGCCATCAGCCGCAAGCCCGCCGACCTGGAGCTGCGCGCCAGAGTCGCCAAGGCGCAGCGGTACTGACGCCGACCCCCTCCACGTCACCCACGACGACAGCCGGACAGGGTTTTTTGCCCCGATTCCGGGGGAACTCGGTGTGCCATGGACCATTCACAGGCACCCGTGCTCGACGCACTCGCCGCCTACCACGCAGAGAAGCAGACTCCCTTCACTCCGCCCGGCCACAAACAGGGGCGCGGCGCCGACCCGCGCGTGCGCGCGGTCCTCGGCGACAGCGTGTTCCGCTCCGACGTGCTAGCCACCAGCGGCCTGGACGACCGGATGTCGTCCAAGGGCATCATCGCCAAGGCCCAGGAACTGATGGCCGACGCCGTGGGGGCCGAGCACACCTTCTTCTCCACCTGCGGCAGCTCCCTGTCCGTGAAGGCGGCCATGCTGTCCGTCGCCGGGCCGCACGAGAAGCTGCTCGTGGGACGCGACGCCCACAAGGCGGTGGTGTCCGGCCTCGTGCTTGCCGGCATAGTGCCGATCTGGGTGGACCCCCAGTGGGACGCGGAACGCCACCTGGCGCATCCGCCGTCCGCCGACGCCTTCCGCGCCGCCTTCGCCGAGCACCCGGACGCGCGGGGCGCCCTGGTCACCACCCCGACGCCGTACGGCACCTGCTCCGATCTGCGCGGCATCGCGGAGGCGTGCCACGAGCACGGCGTACCGCTCATCGTGGACGAGGCGTGGGGCGCGCACCTGCCGTTCCACCCGGACCTGCCGACCTGGGCCATGGACGCCGGCGCGGACGTCTGCGTCACCTCCGTCCACAAGATGGGCTCCGGACTCGAACAGAGCTCGGTCTTCCACCTCCAGGGCGACCTGATCCAGCCCGAGGTGCTCAAGAACCGTGAGGACCTGCTGGGGACCACCAGCCCCTCCGTGCTCGTCTACGCCGCTCTCGACGGCTGGCGCCGCCAGATGGTCCAGCACGGCCACGCCCTCCACGACGACGCGCTCGCCCTGGCGAAGACCGTACGGGCGCAGATCGCCGAGATCGACGGCATGCACGTCCACGGGCGCGACGACTTCTGCGGCCCGGGCCGCGCAGCCGACCTCGACCCGCTCCAGGTCATCGTCGACGTCACCGGTCTGGGCACCACGGGCTACCGGATCGCCGACTGGATCCGCGAACACCACCACATCAACCTGCACCTGTCCGACCACCGCCGCACCAGCGCCCAGCTGACCCACGCCGACGACGCCCGCAGCGCCGAGACCCTGATCGCCGCGCTCCGCGACGTGGCCGAACACGCCGACGACCTGCGGCCCGCGTCCCGGGTCGAGGTGCCCGATCCGGCCGAACTGCGCCTGGAGCAGGTTTTGCTGCCGCGTGACGCCTTCTTCGGGCGGGTCGAGCAGGTGCCGTGGGAGCAGGCCGTCGGACGCGTCAGTGCCGAGATGCTCACGCCCTACCCGCCCGGCATCCCGGCGGCGCTGCCCGGCGAGAAGCTCAACTCCGAGGTGCTGCGGTACCTGCGCAGCGGCGTCGAGGCCGGCATGGTCGTACCGGACGCGGCCGACACGGAGGTCAAGACCGTACGCGTCTCCCTGGAGGACTGACGCCCGTCGGCCCCCGGGGCACGACGGACGGTGGCCGTACGGTCGTGCCCGACGGGCCGTGCGTACGGCCCACAGCGCGACCGGCGACGTGCCGTACGGCCCACAGCCCGACGGGCCGCGCGTACGGTCGTCACAACCCCGCGGCGGCCTTCTGCCGGAAGGACGCCCAGGCCGGCTCGCGCACGTCCGCGCGCAGCAGGACGTCGGCCGCGGTGCACGCCAGAGCCTCCGCCGCGGCCAGCATCACCTGCCGCCCGCGGGGCCCGGCGGCCGCCTCCGTGAACTGGGGGGTGTGGTCGGACCCGTCCGCACCCATGATGGCGACGAACGGGTGGATCGCCGGCACGCGCGTGCTGACGTTCCCGATGTCGGACGAGCCCAGGTACACGCCTGGGTCGGGCTCCGACAACCTGATGCCGGCCCGCTCCAGGTGGCGGGTGAACACCCCGGAGAGCACGTCGTTGTCACGGAAGTGCTCGTACCGGCCGCCCACATCGGTCACTTCCACCCGGGTACGGGTGGCCAGCGCCACCCCCTGTGCGCACGAGCGCAGCTCCTCCACCAGCGCCTCCAGCGCCGACGTCGTCGCCCCGCGCAGCCCGAACAGGCCCTCCGCGTACTCCGGGACGATGTTGGTGGCCCGGCCCCCGTCGGTCACGATGCCCTGGATGTGGGACCCGCCGGGCAGCCGCCGGTCCAGTACGCCGAGGGTGTTGAAGAGCTGGATCAGGGCCCCCAGCGCGTCGATCCCCTCCGTCGGGCTGCCGGTGGGGTGCGCGGCCCGCCCGTGGAACCCCACCCGGACCTGGGCGCTGGCGGTCAGCGGGGCCCAGGACCAGTCGTAGACGCCCGGATGGAACATCAGCGCCGCGTCCAGGCCGTCGAACAGGCCCGCCTCCACCTCCACGACCTTGCCGCCGCCGCGCTCCTCCGCCGGCGTCCCGACGGCCAGCAGGGTCCCGTCGACCTCACCGAGCGCGGCCCGTACGGCGAGGGCCGCACCGAGGCCGGCCGTCGCGATCAGGTTGTGGCCGCACGCGTGCCCGAGCAGAGGCAACGCGTCGTACTCCATCAGCAGGGCCACACGGGGCCCGGTGCCCGGCGCGGCAGCCGTGCCCGTACGCGCGACGAAGGCGGTCGGCAGGCCGGCCGCCCCGCGCTCCACCTGGAAGCCCTCCTGTTCGAGTTCGCCCGCCAGCAGCTCGGCCGCCCGGTGCTCCTCGTAGGCCGTCTCCGGTTCCCGGTGCAGGGCGAGGCTCACGTCCCAGAGCCGGTCCGCGCGAGCGGCCACCTCCTCCCGGATGCGGGCGTACAGGGAATCGGAGCTCTGCGACACGTGGGCCTCCTCAAGGCTGGGCGCTGGCTGCGCATCCCACGTGTTCCACCGGCTCCGCCGCCCGATGCCTGGAAGCGGCCGCGATTCTCACCCCCGCAGCGGCCGGGGTGAGACTCACGCGAGCTCGCTCTCGCCTTCCCGGACGATCCCCGACCGGTCCTCGTTCCGGGTCGTCAGGGCGGCGAGTGCCCGGGCGACGGTCCCGGGCGGCGTCATGACCCCGCTCGCCCGGCGGAGCAGCGGCCTTCGGAGTCGGTTGTGACGTTCACCGTCAACTCCCCTCCGTCCGCGACTGGTTCAGCCGGTCGCGATCGCGCCAGGCCCGCTCCCACTGTCGGGTGAGGGCCGGATAGACGATGAGGTGACGGAAGGGGGCGATGGCGGTCATGTAGAGCCGACCGAACCGTCCGTTGGGTTTGACGAGGACCGCCATCCGCAGCTCGTGGTCGCCGTGCGCTCCCTGGACCCAACCGAGATGCATCACGGTGTGCACGGTCTTGTTCGCCAGCTCACGGGCCGCCTCGGTGTCGAGCTCGTACACCGCCTTCAGGGGCATGTCGGGGTCGTCCGGGCCGCGGGGAGCGTCGCGGAGGTCGTCGGGCAGGCGGTCGCGGAGCGAGACGACGCGCCCGCCGACGCCCGCCGACGGCTCGTCCCAGCCGAGGAGCGCGCCGAGCTTCCACCGGACGGCGAACAGGAACCGTACGGGAAGGGGTTGCCGCGAGGTTCCGCCGGCGGCCCGCATCGCGGCGAGCATCACAGGGAAGTCGTCGGGCCCGGCTCCGGGGGTGCGGAACGACCACACGTCCTCGACGGAGAAGTCCCGTGTGAATGCGTGGATACGCCACGGCTGCTCGGTGCAGGTGGTCTTTGCGAGTCGCGGCACGGTAGGGCCTCTCGTCTGTACGGCACCGTACAATTCGATGTATACGGTAGCGTACACACTTCGCGACGATCAACGGAGGTGGCCGTATTCCTGCCGAGCCCCGAACACCGCGAGGCCGCTGGGTGGAAGCGGGCCTCGAAGCCCTCGCCGGGGGAGGCCCCGACGCCGTCCGTGTCGAGACGCTCGCCACCCGGCTCGGCGTCACCAAAGGCGGCTTCTACGGGTACTTCGACGGCCGGCCCGCCCTGCTCACGGAAATGCTCGACGAGTGGGAACGCCGCTGCACCAAGGAGGTCCTCGCCCAGGTCGGGGCCGAAGGCGGTGACGCCGCCGACCGGATCCGGCGCGTCGGTCAACTGACGTTCTCGGAGGAGTTCCACCGGATCGACCTCGCGGTCCGGGCCTGGGCCCGCCACGATCCGTCCGTCGCCGCGCGCCTGCGGCGCATCGACAACGAGCGCATGGACTTCCTGCGGAAGATGTTCGCCACCTTCCTCACCGACCCCGACGAGATCGAGGCGCGCAGCGTCCTGGCCTTCGGACTCGCGATCGGACGCCACTTCATGGTGGTGGACCATCCCGGTCACACCAGGCTCGAAGCCGTCCAGCTCGCCGGAGAACACCTCCTGCGCCCGGCGTCGCACGGGACCACGGGAGAGGCGCCGGACACCCCGCCCGCGACGACACGCGGACGGGAACGTTAATCCCGCGTCGCGGCGTTGTGTTCGGATGGTCTGGGCCCGTCAGGTGATGACCGACGACCGACAGGGCTGGACCGATGTCATTGCTCTCCGCGGACTCCCGTCCCGTGAACGTGCTGGACGTGTCGAGCGCCGCCTACCGGCGGGCGTTCGAACTGTTTCTGGCAGGTACGGACGAGAAGAACCGCACGCACGCCCGTCTCGCCGAAGTGATCGCCGGCCTGGAGCGGCGACGGCTGTTCCTCGACGTCGGCGCCGGTGAGGGGGTGACCACGGCTCATGTGGGACAGCACTTCGAACGGACGGTCGCCGTCGAACCCAACGCGGCGCTGGGGCAGAAGCTCCGCGAGACGTGCGCGGACGCCCATGTCGTGCCCGAGACCGTCGACCAGGTCGACTTCCGGGAGGAGGCGGACCTCGCCCTCCTCTCCCACGTCCTGTACTACCTGCCGGAGGACCGCTGGCTGCCCGCGGTGCGGCGGGTGCTGGGATGGCTGGCTCCCGGCGGCACACTGCTGATCATGCTGCAAAACCCCGACAGCGGATGCATGCGCATGGTCGAGCACTTCACCGGCGCGCGCTTCGATCTGCGGCCCTTGGCCCACCGGCTGAAGCGGCAGGAAGGCGACCGGGTGGGCGACTGCACCATCGAATCGCTTCAGGTCCACTACAGGACCCCCCACCCGGCCGAGGCCCTGGACGTGGCCGAGTTCATGCTCAACGTCCCCATGCTGCGCGACGTCGAGCCGCTGCCCTCCCGGGCCGACCTGGCCGCGTACGTCGACACGCACTTCACCGGGCCGGACGGCACGTACACCATCGCCCACACCCAGGACATCCTGAGCGTGCGCCGCAACCCCGAGCCGCGTCCCTGACCGACTCCGGCGGCGTGAAGCGCCACCCTCGACGACTGGACGTGTGTGCGAAGAAACGACACGGCGGCGTGGCTACCCCACTCCGGAAAGGGGCATTCACCTTCTTTCGTGTGATGACAAACGAAGTGGTGCGGAGGGAGTGTAAGTCGGCGTAAGCACAGGTGAGCAGAGGATCGCGCATGACCGTTGAAGCCGACCGGAATGCCGCACCGGCACAGGCGCCCACGCAGCAGAGTCTCGCGACGGCTGCCGCGCGGAACCTGGCGACGACCACCAAGTCCGTACCGCAGATGCAGGAGACCTCCTCACGGTGGCTGCTGCGGATGCTGCCGTGGGTGGACGTGCAGGCCGGCACCTACCGGGTGAACCGGCGGCTGAGTCATGCCGTGGGGGACGGGCGGGTGACGTTCGTGCAGACCGGCGGGCGGGTCGCGGTCATCCCGGCCGAGCTGGGGGAGCTGCCGGCGCTCAGGGACTACGGCGACGACGCGGTGCTCGGTGAGCTGGCGGGCCGCTGCGAGCAGATCGACTGCGCCCCCGGCACCGTGCTGGCCCGGGCCGGCGAACCCCAGGACCGCGTCTTCCTGCTGGCCCACGGGCGTGTGGACAAGGTGGGCGGCGGACCGTACGGCGCGGACGCCGTGCTGGGTTTCCTGGCCGACGGCGCCTACTTCGGCGACCGTTGCCTGACCGAACCGGACGCCGCCTGGGAGTGCACCTTCCGCGCCACCACCGCCTGCACGGTGCTGGTGCTGCCCAGGAGCGACGTCGACGACCTCGCCGCCCGCAGCCAGTCGCTCGGCAGCCACCTGCACGCGGTCGCGGCACTCCCGCGCCGCCGCACCAACCAGCACGGCGAGGCGGCCATCGACCTCGCGGCCGGACACGTGGGCGAACCGCTCGTCCCGCACACGTTCGTCGACTACGAGCCGGAGCCGCGCGAGTACGAACTCTCCATCGCGCAGACCGTGCTGAAGGTCCACAGCCGCGTCGCCGACCTCTACAACGAACCGATGAACCAGACGGAGCAGCAGCTCCGCCTCACGCTCGAGGCACTGCGCGAGCGCCAGGAGTACGAGCTCGTCAACAACAGCGAGTTCGGCCTGCTCAGCAACTGTGACCACGCGCAGCGCATCCAGCCCCACGACGGGGCCCCCAGCCCCGACGACATGGACGAACTGCTCTCCAGGCGGCGCGGCAACAAGTTCTTCCTCGCCCACCCCCGGGCCATCGCCGCGTTCGGCCGCGAGTGCAGCAGGCGCGGCCTGCTCCTGGAGCCCGTCGACGTGGGGGGCCACCGCATCCCCTCCTGGCGCGGTGTGCCGATCTACCCGTGCGGCAAGATCCCCGTCAGCGAAGCCCGTACGACCTCGATCCTGTGCATGCGCACGGGCGAGGAGGACCAGGGCGTGATCGGGCTGCGGCAGTCGGGCATCCCGGACGAGATCGAGCCGAGCCTGTCGGTGCGGTTCATGGGCATCGACGAGCAGGCGATCATCTCCTACCTCGTCACTGCCTACTACTCGGCCGCGATCCTGGTGCCCGACGCGCTGGGCGTCCTGGAGAACGTCGAAGTCGGCCGCTGGCGCTGACGGAAGCCGGCAGGCGCCCCGGCCCCGCCGCTGACGCCACCGGTACGCACCACCGGCGACCGGGCCGTGCCCACGCCCGCGTACGACGCTCGCACGTGCCCCGCCCGCCGCCCGGCCATCCGCAGGCGCTTGCGCCCACCCGATCCGAAAGGCACTTGTCGCATGCCCCGAACCAGTGGCGCCGGAGTCCCTCCGTGGACGTGGAACGGGCCCCCGACCGCCAGTCCACCGCTCCTTCCCGCCTCCCCGACGCCTCGTACGACCGGACAGGTCTCCACCGCGCCGCCCTCGCCCCCGGAGCTCGAACGCCTGCTGGCCGGACCGGCGGGACTGGGCACGGCCGCCGCCCGCGCCTTCCGCTCGTCCGCCCCGGCCGTCCCGCGAGCGGCGCGGCCCGCCCGGCCGGAAGAGCCCACCGACGCCGCGCCTCAGCAGTCCTCGGGCGGCGACGGGACGGCGGTCCGGATCCCGACGCTGTACTGTCCGGACGCGGTGCGGGACGACCCCGCCCTGGGGGAGGAGGTCAACAACCGCCTGGTCGACTGGGCGGAGGAGATCGGCATCTTCACCGGCCGCCTGGAACGCCTGCGCTCACACCAGTTCGGGCACCTGTTCATGCTGGCGCACCCCGACTGCGACGATCCCGACCGTCTGATGGCCGCTGCCCGCTGCGGGCTGGCCGAATGGTCCGTGGACGACCACTGGGTCGACGAGGGCGACGACACGGAACCGGAACTCCTGGGCTCCCGGCTCGCCATGACCCAAGCGGTGGTCGACCCCGTACGGCTTCCCGCCCGCTACCTCGCGCAGTTCGAGGAAGTCGTCCACCAGCAGCCCGTCCTGCGCGCCTTCCGTTCCAGTCTCGCCCACCTGTCACAGATCGCCAGCACCACGCAGATGGCCCGTCTGCGCCACGAACTCGCGGTCATGTTCGTCGGCTACGGGCAGGAGGCCGAATGGCGCAGCAGCGGACGCAGGCCCGCCGTGTGGGAGTACCTGCTGCACCGGTACGAGAACGCCTTCTACCCCTGCATGGTGCTGATCGACCCGGTGGGGGGCTACGAACTGCCGGCCCACGAGTTCGCCGATCCCACCGTGCGCCGCACCTACCTGTACGCCGGCATGGCCAATGTGCTGCTCAACGACGTGTATTCGATGGCCAAGGAGGACCCGGGCGACACCAACCTGCCCAACCTCATCGCCGCCGAGGACAACTGCTCCCTGCAGGAAGCCGTCGACCGCACCGCCGCCATCCACGACGAAATCATGCACACCGTCGAGGCCGACTGCGCCGTGCTGGCAGCGGCCGGCTCCCCGCAACTGCGTCGCTACCTCGCCGGTCTGTGGGCGTGGATGGGCGGCAGCAAGCAGTGGCACGCCACCAGCCCCCGCTACAACGACGCGAACTGACCGCGTGATCCGACCCGCGAAGCCCCGTCCAGCCGGTCCGGCCTCCCGGCCCGTACAGCCCGTGCGTCACGTGAAGAAGGAGAACACTTATGACCGTTCAGCACACCGGCACCGCCCCCCACCCGCTGCGCAGCCTCTACCAGAAGTCCGTCGCCAACTACTGGAACCAGGAGAAGAACCCCGTCAACCTCCGCCTCGGCGAGGTCGACGGCATCTACCACCACCACTACGGCATCGGTGACGTGAACTGGTCCGTCCTCGACGGCCCCGAGGAGACCCGTCAGCAGCGCCTCACGGCCGAGCTCCACCGGCTCGAATGCGCCCAGGCCGACCTGTTGATGAGCCACCTCGGCGACCTCACCCCCGAGGACCGCGTCATGGACTCCGGATCGGGCCGCGGCGGCAGCAGCTTCGTCGCCCACAGCCGCTTCGGCTGCCAGGTCGACGGCGTCTCCATTTCGGAAACCCAGGTCGCCTTCGCCAACGGCCAGGCCGAGGAACGCGGCGTGGACGACAAGGTTCGTTTCCACCTGAAGAACATGCTGCACACCGGCTTCGAGAGCGACAGTTTCCAGGCCGTCTGGAACAACGAGAGCACCATGTACGTCGACCTGGCCCTCTTGTTCCCCGAGTACGCCAGGCTGCTCAAGCACGGCGGTCGCTACGTCACCATCACCGGCTGCTACAACGACGCCTACGGCCTGCCGTCCCGGGCGGTGAGCGAGATCAACGCCCATTACATCTGCAACATCCATCCCCGCAGCAGCTACTTCAGGGAGATGGCCGCCAACCGCCTCGTCCCCGTCAGCGTCGTCGACCTCACCGCCGCGACCATCCCCTACTGGGAACTGCGTGCCAAGTCCCCGCTGGCGACCGGCATCGAGAAGGCGTTCCTCGACGCGTACAAGGACGGCAGCTTCCAGTACCTGCTGATCGCGGCGGACAAGGTCTGAGGCACCGGAGGAACCGGGTGCGCGGCCGGACGGCGTGCCGTGCCGCGCGCCCGGGGGTCCAGGTCTCGGGCGCGGATGCCGCCGGCGGTGGGGGCGACGGTGAGTGGGCGGCCGCTGCTCACGAGGGCGAGGCCGCCGGCAGGTGGAACGTCGACAGCAACGTGTCCATGACCTGACGCTGGCGGGGCCATTCGGTGCTCGGACCCGCCGCCTGGACCCCGTACGCCGTGCCGTTGGGCGCGGTGAAGACGCGGTAGAGACCGCGCCGCCTGCTCCCGCTCGTGTTGTCGTACTCGAAGTCGACCTCGGCCGCCGCGTCGGGCCCTTCACCGACCGGTGCGATGGACTTCTCGACGTACCCGGGCCACACCGAGCGCACGCCCCGCGAGAAGGCCCGTGCCATTTCGAGGTTGTCCGTCGGCACGGTGAGGCGGCCGACTTCGAGGTACGAGGTGAAGTCGTTGCTCTCGTGGACATGGATGCCGCCCGTGAGCCGTGGCGTCCACTCCGCGGGGACGGCCATGGCGGATCCGTCGGGGCCGGCGGCGAGGCGGTAGCCGCTGGGGGCCGTCGGGGACGCGGTGGGGAAGGCGGTCGGGGAGGTGTCGCCGGTCCTGCCCGGCCCGTCGTCACCGCCCGGTACGAACCACAGCGCGGCGGCGACCAGGAGTACCGCGAGGCCGAGCACCGGCGCCAGGCGGGCGAACGGGGGTCCCGGAGCCCGGAGCCTCGCGCGCATGCCGAAAGGCGGCTGCGGAGGAGGCGGCCGGCGGGGTACGGGCGGCCGGGTCAGCGGCCGCTGTGCGCCGGACGGACCGGTGTCCGCGGCGACCCTGTCGCCGTCCGCGCCCGGTGAGGGTGACGGTGACGGGGCTTCGCCCACGGCCTCGGCGAGAGCTTTCCCAGGCGGCGGACTCGCAGCTTCCGCGGCCGCGTCCCGGTCGGGGAACTCCCAGCGCTGGGCGCCTGCGTTCCACCGGGCCGCCGGCGGCGTCATGTCAGCCTCCCCGTACGGCGCAGTGCCCGTTGGCGCGCACGCCGACGGCCGGGGCCGGCCCGCGGCCGATGCGTTCGGTGTGCCGCTCGCGGTCAGGTCTTCGCACGTTTGGGCTCCCTCTCCCCGCCGGCCGCACCGGCCGACGCACTGACGGTGTTGCTGTCACCGATCCCGACCGCGCTGTTGTGCACCGACTCGATGTACACCGCGCCCTGCCCGAGGTGCACCGCCTTCTGCTCGAACTCGGCGGTCTGCCAGCCGGCTTCGTACAGGGCCAGCTGCACTCCGCGGGCCACGCGATCCTGAATGGTCTTGAGGTAACGGTCGACGTCCATGGCCTGGAAGAGCGAGGCGTCGGGGTCCGCCCCCAGCTCCCGCACCGCGGTCTCGGGCCCGGCCGGCCTCCTCCTGGCGGACCCGGCGGTCAGCGCGTGCCAGCCGCTGACCACGCCGCGCGCGAGCGCCGCCACCGCCGTCGCCAAAGCCTGCGGCGTGTCCGCCAGGGCCCGGAGCGACAGGGCGACGGCGTTGTCCCGGCCGAAACGCCGGGTGGTGTCGTCCGCCTCCTGGAACCGCCTCCGTACGGGCCGCAGCACGTGCGGCGCGACCTCCAGCATCAGCATGCCGCCCTGCGTGTGCACCCGTACGAAGACGGTGACGACGATGTCCTCGTCCCAGCCGCCGACCCGGATCCGCAGGAAGTGCCGGCGCTTCTCGCCGCCCTCCTCGATGGCGCCCGCCCGGTGCTCCTCGAACGCCTCGGCGCCGTACGGCACGTCCTCCCGCCGCCGCAGACCGGCGACCGGCAGGAACACGCACTCGTCGACGGCGAGTTCGCGCAAGCGGTCCAGGACCGCCGCCGCGACCCGCGGGGAACCGTGCGGGGAGGGTACGCGCAACGTCTCGACCAGCGGGATGACGCGGCGCAGAATCTCCTCGTTGCCCACGGCCTGGGGTCCCTCGGGACCGAGGTCGGTGCGGGGCCGCAGCTCGACCGAGAGGTGCCAGGGCCGGAAGGGCATACCGGCGCCGCAGAACGGTTTCGCCGTCGCGTACATCACCAGGGGCCAGTGCTGCTCGCCGCGGATGAGCTCCCGCACGAGTCGCAGGCGCGGGCCGGCGGACCGCTCGGCCGGATCGCGCGCGAGGTCCGCGTAGTGCTCCGGGGACAGCGGCCCCGACATGGTCCTGGCCGTCCGTTCGTTTCGCAGGCCGACGATCACCGCGAGCAGCAGGAGCAGCCCGAGGGTCACGTATGACGACTGGAGCCAGGTGTCGTCGTACGTGTCGAAGTAGAGCTTGAACTGCCATTCCGGCGGCAGCAGCCGGAACTGGAGGTCGAGTGTCCGGACGGTCCGGTGGACGAACTCGACGAACCCGTTGTCGAGCGAACCGTCGTTCGCCCGGATCAGCGGGACCATGGCCGTCGTCAGCAGGAGAAAGCCGAAGAGCAGGCGGGCGTACAGCTGGAGCAGCCGGGCCGGCACGCGCATCACCACAGAGGCGCGGGCGGCCCGGACGGCCCACGCCGCCGCACTGAGCAGCAGACACGGCAGCAGCCACCGGGTGGGGAACCAGCCGTCGGTGGCGAACGCGGCACCCGCCCACACCCCCACCACGGCCGCCGACCATCCCAGTTCGCCGCGCCGCGCGCGGAGCGCGTGGGCGAGGACGCGGGCCGCGTCGATGCCGTAGCTGGGGGCGACGACGCGTTCGTCGTGCACGTACAACTCGTCGATGACCCGGTCCCGGAATCGGGGGTCGAGATACGCTCCCGCGCACAGCAGCCGGCCCGCCTCGCTGACAGCGGGGTCGACCGGCGCCTTGCCGAGCAGGTGCGGATCCGGGGCATGCGCCGACTGGGGAGGAACCGCCGTCTGGCTCATCCGGGTGATGATAGGGGCGGGTGGGACGGCGGCACAGGCGTAATCGCGCCACAGGGCTCACGTGCCGCGGTGGTGACAGCGGTCCTTCCCCGGCCATGCCGTGCAGGGGTTCAGGAAGGTGTCTGGAGTACGGACAGCACGTTGCCGGCGGGGTCCGCGAACCATGCGATCAACGGGCCTCCGCCGCGGAAGACGCCCTTCTCGTCCGTCGGCAGGTGGTCGTAACGCAGAAAGGTCACTCCCCGGGCGGCGAGCTCGTCGGTGGCCGCCTCGATGTCGTCGACGGGGAAGTTGAGCACCGTGTACGTCGCCGGCCGGTGGTCGGGCTTGGGGTAGAGCAGGATGTCCCGGTCGCCCGCGACATGCAGGGTGAGCAACCCGTTCTCCTCCGAGACGTTGATGCCGAGCGTCTCGCCGTAGAACGCCTTGGCCGCCTCGATGTCGTCCACGGAGAAGCCGCTGAACGCCTTCGTCGTACCGAACATGATCGCCTCCTGGACGGTCGTCACGCTTGGGGGCCGTGCCGGTCCGACGACCACCCGGCGGAGAAGCCCCGGCAGGGGCCGTCACCAGTGAGGACCGGACCGGAGCGCGGAACTCATCGCTCGCCGCCCAGGAGATTCCGGTGCGGGCGATGTCGGCGCGGGCACGGGACGTACCGTACGGACCGCCGTGCGCTGTCGGTCCGTACGACACTCCCGGCCCGGGCCACGCCACCCTCGTGGATCAGGAGACGCGCTTCAGCTGCCAGGCGTTGTGGCTGAAGCTGGGGGTCGACGAGTACCGGCAGCTGCTGCTGTAGTACGAGCTGGTCTGCACCCAGCCGGCGGGCTGGTAGGTGGAGGCGCAGGCGCTGACCACGGTGCCGACGGGCAGCCCGGTGAGCTGCTTTATCTGCTTGATGTTCGGGCTGAAGCTCTGTGTGCCGCAACTGCTGCTGTAGCCCCAGCTGACGTCGACGTGACCGGCGGGTGTGAGGACGCTCGCGCAGGAGGTGGTGACGTCACCGGGAGCGGCCTGGGCGGGTGCGGCGGTCAGGGCGAACATCGCTGCCGTGCCGGCGAGGGCCATGCAGGTGGAACGAAGGCGACGCATCTGGGGTGACTCCTTCTGATCGCGGGCGGCCAGTCAGGCCGAGGAGCCATTTCTACGGGCCGCCGATCCGTCCGCACAGCGACTTTCCGGCCTAACGTGCCGGAGCATGTCGGACAGGAACGCCGCCCGGTGCGCAGCGGGTGTCGTCGCGCGGAAGGGCGCCGGTGAGCAGGTAGCGGTCGACGGCGTCGTCCACGCACTTCTCGGCCGTGGTGTTGAACAGGCTGTAGACCCCGTGGCGGAAGGAGTTCTCCAAGGTCACGAGGCGTGATGCCGTCAGGGACCGGTGCAGGCTCCTCTGATGTGTGTAGAGGGAGGCCGGGTCGCCCGTGGCGCCCACCAGGAGGGCCGGGACGTCGTTGCGGAACGCGGTGGACGCCTCGGCAGGTGCCGTCGGCCAGAAAGAACAGGGGGTGATGTTGCGCAGGAGGGGGCCGTACAGGGGGTCCTGGGCGCGGTGCGCCTCGATGTCCCTGAAGTAGTCGAGGGGACGGCGGGACGACGCCGCGTGGTCGGCGCAGACGACGGCCGTCTGCGCCGCGGCGGATCCGTCCGTGTCCGGTGACGCGACGGTCCGCAGGATCTGGTCGAGAACGGTGGTGGGGGTGGCGGGCCGCCGGGCCGCCGCGTCGGCCAGGACACGGACGTCGGCGGAGAAGCTCCGGTAGGACGCGTCGTCGTCGCTGCCGAGGGGTTGCAGCAGGAGCGGCAGGAGGCGGCTGTCGACCTGGTGGGGACCCACCCGCAACGGGCTCCTGGCGGCCGACTCGCCGATGTGCGTGACGGTGCGCATCACGTCGGTCGTGGTGGCTCCCAGGCCGAGTGCATCGTGGTGGCGGGCCGCCCAGGCCGCCCAGTCCTCCAGGGCGGCCCGCCACGCAGGACCGTTGGCCCGCAGCCCGTCCGGACGGTAGTTCTCGGCGCCGACCGCGCTGTCCAGCACCATCCGGTCGGCACGGCGCGGGAACATCTGCGTGTAGACCGCCCCCAGGTAGCCGCCGTACGAAACACCGAGGAACGACAGCCGCCGTTCACCCAGTGCCGCGCGGACGGCGTCCATGTCCCGCGCGGTGTTGCGGGTGGAGGCGTACGGCAGCACGTCCCGGTGGCGGCGGGCGCACCGGTCGGCCAGATCCTTCGCCAGCCGCGCGCCTGCGTGGAAACTCCGCCTGTCGGGACCCGCGCCGGCGACCGTGCGCACCGGCCAGCCGCAGTCGAGCGGTGTGCTGCGTCCGACGAACCGCGGATCCATCCCGATCAGGTCGTACCGTGCCGCGACGGTCGGCTTCCGTTGCTTCAGAAGGAGCCCACCGCTGATGCCCGGGTTGCCGGGGCCGCCCGGATTGATCAGCAGGGAGCCCCTGCGCTCGTGCGCGGGGCCCGACGCCGGCAGTCGCGACACCGCCACCTCGATCCGGGGGCCGCCGGGACGCGCGTAATCCAACGGAACGGCGACTTCGGCGCACTGTGCCCCGGCCTCGTCGAGTTCCCGCCCCGTCGTGTCGTCCGCACCCGTACGGCATGCGTGCCAGGCGACCGCACCGGGCCCCCGGGCGTCCGGGAGCGTGCGGGCGGTGGCGGGTTGCGCGGACGCCCCCGACAACGCCACGCCCGCGACCAACGCTGACACCACCGGTATCGAGAAAACCCGTCCCGCACGCATCGCCCGCACCTCTCGTCGCCCCACTCGGTCCGACCACTCTCATCGGCGGGCGCACGCCGGCGCATCAGGGCCATCCCTGAGCGCACCCGAACTCCACGTCCGGGGAGGAACAGGGCTGTCCCTGATCACCCGCGCTCGTGGCTGTGACCGTTGGACAGCGAGCGCGGGCGCGGTGGATCGTCGACCGGCACCGCCCGAACACCGGTGAGCCCTGGACCCGTTCGGCGCCGGTCGGTGAGTGGGCGGCAGGCCCAGGACCCGCTGCGGGCCGCGGTCGCCGGCCTCCCGGCCGGCACCCACGTCGCGGATCTGCGCCAGGCGCCGATCCCCACCGATCTGTGCTTCCACCGGGCGGAGGACTGGCCGTACGGCGAGAGCCTCGGCCACCTCCACTTCGTCGCCGGGGGGCGGCTCGCCGCCGCGGTACCGCGCGCGGACGGGCCCTGACCGTGGGCGCGTCCGCGCGATGCGTGGACGGGTCAGTTGGCGGGCGCCCGGTAGAGACCGCGGCCGGCGCGCTGGGCCCTGGAGGTGGCGACGAGCCGGTCGAGTGTGCTGCGCACGGCGTTGATGCTGCTGCTCGACTCGTCACGTCCCAGGGCCTGGGCGACGTCGCGGGCGCGCACGGCGGTCCGGCCGGACTCGGCGAGGATCGCCACGACCTGCTCGGTCAGGCCGCCGCTCTCCTTGGCCGGCGCGGCGGGCGACGCCGTCTTCTTCGCGGGCTCGGCCTTCGCGCCGCTCTTCGGCCGGGCGGCCTTCTCCGCCGGGCGGGCCTTCCGCGCCTTGGCCGCCGGCTCCTTCCGCCCGGTACCGGCCGGCGCCTTGCGGGCCTTGCGGCGGGCGGGAGCCGCGGTGGCTTCCCCGGCCGTCTCGTCCGCGGGCGTGCCGCTGGTGCTGGTGGTCGGGGCGTTCAGCGCGTCGGCCTTGGGGCCCGTGACGAGTTCGGCCTCGGTGCTGGCCGACGGCGTCGGCTTGGTCTCCGGCTCGTCACCGGTGGCCGCCGCGCGCGCCAGGGGGGCGAGGGACAGGGCCTTCAGGGCGCCGAGGGCGGTACGGACGGACTCCAACCGTTCGGTGACGACCGCGAGTTCCTTCTCCAACGACTGCTGCTGCTCCTCCAGCCGGGGGAGTTCCGCCTCGAGCAGTGTGGTGGTCGCTTCGATGCTGGCCGGGGTGCCGGTGGCAGTGGGATTCATCATGGTGCCTTTCCGCTCTCTGGTTCACTGCTGGTGTGACATGGTCAGTGACCATTGCGCGGCAGCCTACGGGCTGGTGTGTTGTCGGGGAAACCCGGCACTCACCGCGCCCCTTGCCCGACCACACCGGCGTACAGCCTGAAAAGGCGCGGGCTGCCGGTGTTCTCCCCGGACGCCGCCCGGTGTGCGAGGAGTTGGGTCCAGCACTGGGCGGTGAGCCGGCGGGCGTGTGTGCCGGCCCAGGGCCGGGGGAGCAGTTCCGGCGGGAGGAGAGGGTCGGGCTCCATGGCGCGGGTGAACTGCGCGGCGAGCTCGACGGCGATGGCCAGCCGGTCGGTCTCGTCCGTGACCGCCGTGTCGCCGAGGCGGTCGAGGCGGGCCTGAGCGAGTGCCGCGAGTCGTTCGTAGCGGGCGGCGATCTCGGCCAGCGGCCACAGCGCGGAAGCGATGTCAGTGGCATGACGGCGCGTTCCGACGCACAGGTCGCGGCTGGTGAACGTGGTGAGGGCGTCGCGGATTCCGAGGTGCCGCGCGTACGCCTCCACCTGTTCCCCGATCGGATTGGCGCTGACGTACAACCCGCCCTGGACGGCGGCGGCTCCGAGGGTCACAAGGGTGTCGCGGAAGGTGTCGCGAGCCGCTCGCGCCGACTCGGGGACGGCGAAGGCGAAGAGGTGCCAGACACCGTCCCAGGGCGCGTGCCCGTTGTCCTGTGCGTAGGCGTGGCGGACGTACTCCACTTCCGGGGCGAGAGATCCGGTGACGTCGGCGGTGGCATGCAGCACCGCCTTGCGGCCGCGGCCCTTGTGGGTGAAGCGGCCTTCGGCCACGAGCCGTTTGATGCACAGGCGCACCTGCTGGTCGCTCATGCCGAGAGCGTTCGCGACGGTGTAGAGCTCACCGGTGTCGACGGTGCCGTCCTCGCGGACCAGGGCATGGACGAGTGTGCGGGTGGGGATCTCGGGGGCGGTCTCGGGCATGGACGCAGCATAAGCGCGGTTCCGGCGCGGCCCCGGACCGGTCACGGCCGGGCTCCCGGGTGCGGGGTGATCGGGCGGTGCATGGTGGTGACGGCGCCGAATCCCATCAGGCGGCGCAGGAAGGGGGTCTGTTCGGTGTGGACCGCGCGGAAGCCATGGCGTTCGTACAGGGCCCGTGCGCGGGGATTGACGTCGATGACGTCCAGCCGGACCTGCTCGCAGTGGTGTTCGGCGGCGACGCGGAAGACCTCGTCGAGCAGCAGACCGCCGATGCCGCCGCCCCGGAGACCCTGGGCCACGGCGATCCCGTCCATGACGAGCTGTCCCGGAGCGGGAGTGCGTTCGAGCAGGGCCAGCAGCGCGAGCCGTGGCATCCCCCTGAGGAAGCCGTACGCCGCGAGGACATCGGCCGCGCCGCCGCCGGTCAGCCCCCGGCCGTCGATCTGGTAACCGGCGACTGCCACCACTCGGCCGTCGGCGACCGCCACCACGGCCCGGTCCGGATGGAGATGCGTGGCGATGAAGCGCCGTCCGGTGTCCGGGGGGTTGAGCGCCGCGCCCAGCTTCCGGCCGAACGCCTCCCAGTAGAGCCGGGCAACGTCTTCCTCGGCACCCTCCGGGACACCGCGCCGAAGGGTCACGGGGTGGGCTCCCGTGCGGCTCGTGACCCGGTCGTCGGCCGGGGGCCTGTCAGTGGTGGGGTCAGGAGTCATGGCCACTTCTCCTCGGTCGGGCTCGGATCTACCGCTCATCACTCTACTATCGAATCTGCTACGTTCGTAACCAGGACGACCGTTTTCTATTCGATAGTTTCTGTGGCTTCAGGGGGAATCGTGCGCACAACACAACGCACAGGTGTGCCGCGAGGCGCGCGCCGTCGGTGGCGAGCGGTGGTCTGGTGCGTCGTCGGCGCGCTGCTGGCGGCGACGCTGCTCGGGGGAGTCGCGATCTGGCAGAACACGTACGACATCAGGGAAGAGCGGGTCGCGCTGCGCCACGGCAAGCACACCCTCGACGGCGTACTGGCCACACCGGCGGAAGGCCGCGGGCCCTACGGGCTCGTGGTGTTCGTGCACGGCGACGGCCCGGTCGACGCCACGCACGACAGCTTCTACCGGCCTCTGTGGGAGTCCTTCGCCGCGGCCGGGTACGCGTCGCTGTCCTGGAGCAAGCCCGGAGTGGGCGGCTCGTCGGGCGACTGGCTGGACCAGAGTATGGACGACCGGGCCGACGAGGCCGTGGCGGCCCTGGCCTGGGCCCGTCGGCGGCCCGACATCGACATCCGGCGCATCGGGCTCTGGGGGGCGAGTCAAGCGGGTTGGGTCCTGCCCAAGGTGGCCGCCCGTACGCCCGGCCTGCGGTTCGTCGTCGCCGTCTCGCCGGCCGTGAACTGGCAGCGTCAGGGGCGCTTCAACCTCCTGGCGCAGCTGCGCCGGGACGGCGCGTCGGACCAGCAGACCGCCGCGGCGCTGCGGCGACGGGAAACCACGCTGCGCCTGCTGCGCCGCGGCGCCTCGTTCGCGGAGTACCGGGCCACCGTCGGGGACCCGCAGGGTGTGACGGCCGGCCGGTGGCGATTCATCAGGAAGAACTACACCTCCGACGCCACGGCGGACCTGAGGGCGATGCGCGGAACTCGCGTGCTGCTGCTCCTGGCCGGCCATGACGTCAACGTCGATGTGAAGGACACCGAGTCCGCGTACCGCAAGCTGCTTCCGGGCTCGCTCCTGCGGGTCGAGCGGTATCCGGACGCCGCGCACTCGCTGGTCAGGTACGACGTCGAACGGTCCTCCCCGCTGCTCACGCTCACGGCGGTGTTCGCGCCAAGAGCCCTGTTCGCCGACGGATTCCTCACCGACCAGCGCCGGTTCGTCGCCGAGGCGGCGGCGGTGTCACCGGATCGTTGACGCTGCGCGACCGCCTTCAGGGCGCTGGGCGCAGCAATGCCAGCAGCAGTCCGACGAGTTCGTCGACGACCTCGTCGAGCGTGGCGTCGACCCAGCCGGCGGCCCAGTCGTGCAGGAGGCCGTTCACGCTGCCGATGAAGGCCGCCGCCGCGATGCGGTAGTCCCGATCGGCCGCCTCGCCTCGCGCGGCGGCCGACGCCGCCTCGGCGCACATCAGGTCGATCCACCGCGCACGGCGGGCCAGTCGCTGTTCGTCCATGCGGGGGCTGACGCCGACGATCTCGGTGAACGTCATGCGGATGCGGCGCGGATCCACGGCGATGCTCGCCGCGTACGCACGGAAGACCGCTCCGTAGCGTTCGGCGTGCGGCAGGCCGCCGGTCTCGGCGAGGGCGTGGAGTACGGCGGTCTCGGCCCAGTCGTTGACCTGGAGGTGCAACGCCGCGAGCACGTCTTCGAGGGTGCCGAACTCCTGGTAGAACTGCCGGGTCGAGAGGCCGGCCGCCTGGCAGAGGGCGGCGACGGTCGACGACCGGTAGCCGGGGCCGGCCCCGAAGAGCTGCAGTGCCGCGTCGAGGAACCTCTGCCGCCGCTCGGCGTGCCGCTCCACGGCCGTCTTGCCCGCGTACCGACCGGTCGACTGCCTGAGCCGCTCCCTCACCGATGCCCTCCCTCGTGCCCCGGTCATCTTCTCCCGTCGCGGGGGTTGAGGAACCGGGGCCCCGTCGTTACTTTCAAGTAGCCCAAAGTGAAGCGCGGCGTTTTCACATTGGGCGACGGGGGGCGTTGGGGCCTCGCTGCCGCTTTCGCTGATTGTCATGCCCACGTTTAGTCCCGAACCTGTCCGAAGCAGTCGCTACGCGGAGGAAGCCATGCCCGAAGCCAGGAACCGTCGCGCGGACACCGTGGCGTCCACACCCCCGACGGCGGACACCGCCCCGGCACCGCGCCGCAGGCGCAGGCTCGCTCCGGCCGCCGTCGCGGCGGTACTCGTCGCGGTCACCACGACCGGCGCGTCGGCCGTCGGGCCGGCCCCGGACAGTCCGGACCTGCGGGAGGTGATGTTCGTCGGCAACAACTGGGACGGCACTGCCGACGTGATCGGATCCAGCGGCGCCTTCTCGAAGATCGGGCGGATCAACGTCATCCCCGACAAGCGGCAGCGCCTCGCGGAGATCTACACCAACCCCGTGAAACTCGTCTACTTCCTGGGCGTCCGCAACGGACCCGGTGAGGGCCACGACCAGTTCGTCGACGACATGTACTCCACCCCCGACGGGACGGCCATGGTCGTCTCACGCCCCAGCTTCGCCGACGTCGTCTCGATCGACCTGGCGACCGGCGACATCAAGTGGCGCTTCCCCGTGTCCGGTTACCGCTCCGACCACATGGCCGTGTCTCCCGACGGCAGGCGCGTGGCCGTTTCGGCGTCCACCTCGAACACCGTCCATGTACTCGACATCGACACCGGGAAGGAGGCCGGGTCGTTCAAGACGGGCGACAAGCCGCACGAGAACGTCTTCACCGACGGCGGAAAGTACCTGTGGAACATGTCCATCGGCGAGGTGAACACCGACACGGACGCCCCCTGGCTGGACTGGACGAAGGGCGACCGCCGAATCACCGTCGTCGACGCCGAGACCTTCCAGCAGGTCAAGGTCATCGACATGCGCACCCGGCTGGACGCCTTCGGACGCAAGGACCTCAGCGACGCGGTGCGCCCGGTGGCCTTCACCCCCGATCAGTCCACGCTGTACTTCCAGGTCTCCTTCTTCAACGGCTTCCTCGAGTACGACGTCGCCGGTGACCGGATCACCCGCGTCAAGACCCTGCCGAAGAGCCCCGGCACCAGCGAGGACCGCACCACCTGGGTCAACGACTCGCGCCACCACGGCATGTCGGCGAACCCGCGGGGCGACAAACTCTGCGTCGCCGGGACCATGGACGACTACGCCACCGTCGTCGACCGCGCCACCCTCCAGGAAGGACCCCTGGTCCCCGCTTCCAAGCCGTACTGGGCCACGGTCAGCGGTGACGGAAAGTCGTGCGTCATCTCGGAGAGCGGCAGCGACCAGGTCACCGCGATCGACTTCGCCACGGGGAAGAAGACAGTGTCGGTCTCCGTCGGGGACCACCCGCAGCGCGTCCGCGTCGCCCACGTACCGGCCGACTGGGCCGGACCGGCCGACGCGGGGTGAACCGGCGGCGGGGGAGAGGTCGTTGGTCCGCGTACTACGGCAGCGTGAGTATCGCCCCGATCCGCGCACGGAACTTCTCGTCCTGGAGGATCGCCCGGTAGTCGCCGTACTCCGACAGGCGGCGGTCCGCGGCCAGGAGTGTCGCCAGCGCCGCGCGGACCGGCGGGGCGACGCTCCCCCGGTCGGTGAGCGACGCCAGAGCGGCGCCGAACGTCCCGTGCATTTCCCCGTCTGCGGCGTACGTGAGCACCGTCGCCTCCGCCTGCGCCCATTCCACCGGCGGGGTCTCCCGGGGCCGCCAGGACGGCTGCGCCTCGCCGGGGAGCACGGGGTCCTCGCCCCACGCGTACAGCACCTCCCGGAGGTCCCCGACCAGCCAGCCCCCACGGGCGACTTCGTCTCGCAGGGCCTCACGGACCTCGGGCAGCAGTACGCCGGCGTGTGCGCGCAGGGGCCGCAGCACGTCGACGACGTCCGGCTGTCGCGGGTCGCCGAGGCAGTAGCCACGGCCGGGCATGTCCCGATAGGGCGCGACGAGCCGTTCGACGAGGTCCGGCAGCGCGCGCGGGTCACCGATCCGGGTCAGCGCCCACCGCGCGTGGTCGCCCACGGTTCCGTCGAAGAACCGCGACTCGCCGGGGTCGTCGAGGAGCGCCGCGAGCCGGTCGGCGTACGGGGCCGCCCGGCGCCCCAGGACCGCCAGTAGATGCGCCGCCTTGTATCGCACGTCGTCGTCGGGGTCGGCCAACAGCCCGGCGGCCAGGGGCGGCAGGGCGGCCGCCGTGGACGGCCGTGCCACCAGCAGATGCCACGCCTGGTCCAGCGCGCACCGGCGCAGTTCCGCGTCGCCCGCCCGGTGCCCCGCCCCGGCGAGCCCGGCCACGAACGAGGTCGCCACCGCCGGGTCGTGCACCAGCAGGCTCACGACCCAGCCCGCCACGTCTTCGCGGTTGTAGGGATATGCGCAGTCCAGGGCGTACCAGACCTCCCCGAACCGCGGGGCGAGCAGGGGGTCGGTGAGGATTTCCAGCAGCATCGGGCAGGCGCGCACCGGCGCTCGCGGGTCCAGGGCCGCCGTCGCGACGACGGCCGCCACCCGCAGGACCCGGTCCTCGCCGTGCAGGACGCCGTCCAGAACGGCGCGCACCTCGTCGACCGCCGCCCCCTTGGGCCCCTCGGCGGCTGCGGCCTCGCCCAGCGCCAGCAGCACGGTCACCCGGAGCGAAGGGTCCGTCTCCTCGCGCCACCGCTCCAGCAGGGGCAGGGGCCGGTCGGCGATCAGCTGGAGCGCGGCCCGCCGGATCACCGGATCCGCGTCGTCGAGCAGCCGCCGCAGGCGCGGCCACTGCTGCCGCAGGACCGCACCCCACCCCGGGTCCACCGCCCCGGCCGGGCCGACGGCGGCCAGTCCGGCGAGCACGTCGACCAGGTCCGGCCTTCCCACCGTCCGCGGGGACATGGCGAGGTCCACCAGGAACGGCAGAGCGGCCGTCACCGCGCTGGTCGCCCGCCCCTCGGCCACGAAGAGGTCCCGCAGGTCGGCGTACGCCCGTTCCACGGCTTGCTGCCGCGTGGTGGCGTCCGCCCGCGCGATCCGGCGCAGCACCTTCGGCACGTCGGCGGCCGGCCGGTCGGGCCGTACCGGCTCCAACGCGCGCCAGTCCACCGCGTCCAGCCCTTCCAGCATGCTCCCCGCCCACTTCTGCGCGTACCTCCCGCGCCCGGGCATCCTGTCATCGCGGTGAGCGGTCCGCGCGGCAATAAACCCGCCGCCGGTTTCAACGGCCGGACAGGACGCGGGGGAGGCGGCCCTGGAAGGGGGCCACCGAGGAGCCTCAGCCGACCGCGGGCCGCGCTGCCACCGGTTCCGGTGCCGGGGCCGGCGCCGCGTCCACGGACTCGATCTCGCCCAGCTCGAAGGTGAGATGCGGGGACAGCGAGCGGAGGAACCCGGGCGCGTCGAAGAGTTCGCCCGCCGTGGCGGCCCCCGCCCCGGCCCGGTCGACCTGTCCGGCAAGGATGCGAACGACCGCTTCGACGGCGAGGGGCGCGCTGACCGCGTAGATGTCCTGGCCGCGGGCCACGGCCCGGCGCCGGGCGCCGCCGGAGCGTACGACCACGTCGACGAGGAAGGTCTGGGCGGAGCGCCCGCGCTCGTCGACCGGCGCCGGCTCGGGGCTGTCCTCGGCCACCACTTCCCTGACCGCCCCGACCGTCATGTACGTGTGGATCGCCGAGGTACGCAGATGACGCGGGACGGTCACACTGTCCGCGGTGGTGAACTCGCCCAGCACGTCCTGCTCGCCGAGCGGCGCCGGGAACGGCCACCGTCCGGCGGGGGCCCGGTCGGTGCGCAGCTCCAGTCGGCCGTTCGTGAAGACGAGGCGCCGGCCGGCGCGCCGCCCACGGGAGACCTGCGTCGACTTCCGGGTGCCGGCCGTGGGATGCCAGCTGCTCAGCGCGTAGGCGATGGACACCTCGTCGGCGCGCGACGACGCGCCCGTCGCCGCGGTGGCCAGCAGGTCACCGAGGCCGCCGTAGAACGCCATGGCGGGGACGACGACGATCCCCGCGTCGCGGGCCGGCTCGTCGAACCGCGCGAGGGTGTCCGCCACCGCCTCCACCTCCGCCGCGACATCGACGTACGCGATGCGCGCCCGCAGCGCCGCCCCGATCACCGGGGCGGTCGTCGCGGCGAAGGGGCCCGCGCAGTTGATCACCGCTGCCGCACCGGCGAGCGCGCGGTCGAGCGACGCCCCGTCGTCCACCGAGGCCACGCGCACCTCGAGCCCGGGGAACGACGCCCCGAGAGCCCGCAGCTTGTCGCTGTCCCGCCCGGAGAGGATCGGCGTCAGTCCCCGCTCCAGCAACTCCGCCACCACGAAGCGCCCGGTGTGCCCGTAGGCGCCGAAGACCGCGACCGCCCGAGTCGTTCCCATCAGATTCCCCTGTCCTGCGCCGATGATCTCTTGGTGCCAGCATGCTCGCGGCGGCGCTCGGCCGGGGAGTGGCGGTAACGACACCGCCCGTACACTTTCGGACATGAGAACCGTGGCCTTGGCCGTCACCGCCGATGTTCTGCATTTCGAACTGGCGGCGGCCTGCGAGGTGTTCGGCACCGACCGTTCCCATGTCGTGGATCCCTGGTACGACTTCGTCGTCTGCGGTCCGGACACCGTGCCGGTCGGCGGCCGGTTCCGCCTCGAACCCGACCACGGCCTCGACCACCTCGCGCGCGCCCATACGGTGATCGTCCCCGCCTGCGCGGACCCCGACGAGGACCCTCCCGCCGAGCTGGTCGACGCCGTACGCGCAGCCCATGAGGCCGGTGCGCGTGTGGCGTCCCTGTGCACCGGCGCGTTCGTGCTGGCCGCGGCCGGCCTGCTGGACGGACAGCGCGCCACCACGCACTGGGCGCACGCCGCGGCGCTCGCTGCCCGGCACCCGCGTGTGCGGGTGGATCCGGACGTCCTCTACGTCGACAACGGCCGTGTGCTCACCTCCGCGGGCAAGGCCGCCGCCATGGACCTGTGCCTGCATCTGGTCCGCCTCGACCACGGCTCGGCGGTCGCCAACCGGGTCGCCCGCTCGCTGGTGGTCCCTCCCCACCGGGCGGGCGGCCAGGCCCAGTTCGTCGCCACGCCACTGCCCGAACCGCGCGACCAGTCCCTCGCGGACCTGCTGGCCTGGGCGGTGCGACGCCTCGACCAGCCGCTCACCGTGGAGCAACTGGCCCGGCAGGCCAACATGAGCCCCCGCAACCTCGCCCGCCACTTCACGGCCGTCACCGGCACCACGCCCTTGCGCTGGCTTCTCACTCAGCGCGTCCACCGGGCCCAGGAACTGCTCGAGACCACCGACGAGACCGTCGACGCGATCGCCGCGGCCACCGGCATGGGCACTTCCACGACCCTGCGCCGGCACTTCAATCGCAGCCTGGGCGTGCCGCCGGACGCCTACCGGCGCACCTTCCGCAGCGCCGGCTCCGCCGGCCCCGGCTGACGCGGTGTGACGCGGTGTGACGTCCGGCGGCTCGTCAGGCGAGGGTGACCACCGCGGCGGCGAGCACGATGTACAACGAGACGACGAGCGCCACCGCGCGCATCCCGCACACCTGCTCCCCGGCGGGATTTCCGTCACCGCTCTCCCGCGGCCGCGTCGGCGGGGCGGTGGGCGGCTGCTGGCCGACGGTCTGAGCGAGCCGGACGCAGTACGGGCACTCGCTGTCGGTGCTGAGCCAGTAGGCGTCGTACAGGCCGGCGTACGAAGTCGGGTTCATGCCCGGTCAACGCGGCCGGGGAGTGACGGCAACCGGGCGTTGCCGTCTCGACACCAGATCGCTACCTTGCCCGGTTCACCGGGCATACGCCGCGTGCACATCCCGCGCCGGCGTCGTCATCCGGCAGCGGCCAGGCGCTCACGCCACCAGTCCACCGTCGCCTCGACCTGCGCGTCGACGGGGGTCGCCCGTACGGCGAACGCGGCTTCGTAGGCGCTCGAATCGACGACGAACGGACGGTCGAACTGGTGGCGGATCTCCTTCAGTTCGCGGATCAGCGGAGAGAAGACCGACACGACGCCCAGCAGCGCCGGCGACAGCCCGCGCACCGTGACCGGGCCCGTTCCCGCTTGCGCGGCGAGGAGGTCGACCATCTGCCGGATGGACAGGGCGGGTTCCGTCGGGACGTGCCAGGCGCGGCCCCAGGCCCGTTCCTCCTCCGCCACCTCGACCAGAGCCCGGGCGACGTCGGGGACGTACGTCCAGCTGTGCGGGGCGTGCGGATCGCCGAGCGCGGAGACGGGCTTGCCGCGCAGCAGCCGTGGCACGACCCGCGCCGCCAGGTGGCCGCCCTCGGTGACGCCGGGCCCGAAGAAGTCCGAGGCCCGCACCTCGACCGCCTTGATGCGGCCCTGCTCGTGCAGCGTGCGCGCCTGCTCCCAAGTGGCGGCGCGCACCCGGCCCTTGGGCCCTGTCGCGGCGAGCGGCAGATCCTCCGTCAGGGGCCCGTCCACCGGACCGTAACCGTAGAGGTTGCCCAGCAGCACCAGGAGGGCCCCGCTCGCCTCGGCCGCCGCGCAGACCGACGCGGTCAGCGGCGGCCATTCACGCGTCCAGCGGTGGTAGGGCGGCGCACCACAGCTGTAGATCGCCGCCGCGCCCCGCACGGCCTCCGTCAGTCGCCCGCTGTCCGCGGCGTCGAGTGCGACGTGCTCGATGCCGGGTTCCGGGCTGCGGCCCGACGCGGTGATCACCCGTACCGAGTGGCCCTTTTCCACCAGCAGCCGGGCGGTGGCCGCCCCGGCGGGCCCGAATCCTATGACGACATGAAGATTCACACCGGCACACTAGCGCGTGCGCCGTCCACTCCCGTTGGTGTTTCTGTCGTCACGAGCGGTAGTGCCTGGGGCGCGTGCCACGAAATGACCGTAATATCAGGTTTGGTAGCTGTGTGGGGGGAATTTGAAAGGTGTGTAAACGCTCGGCCTGTGGCGGACCCGGGGTTTGTCGTCTGTGGCTAACGCGGCAAGCGCGGGGTAACCGACGCCTTGAGCAACGGGAAGGGCGGCGACAGCAGCCGTCTTCGGGAAAGAAAGGGACTGGGTCATGACCACCCAGCATCGTCCGGTTTCCACCGCCCGCACCCCTGTACAGCAGGCCGCGCTGCTGGTCGGGGCGGTATTCCTCCTGGTGGGCGTCCTCGGCTTCATTCCGGGGATCACCACCGACTACGACACCATGAAGTTCGCCGAGCACCACTCGGAGGCGAAGCTGCTGGGCGTCTTCCAGGTGTCGATCCTGCACAACATCGTGCACCTGCTGTTCGGTGTCGCCGGTGTCGCCATGGCGCGCGCGGCCTCCACCGCCCGTACCTACCTCATCGGTGGCGGTGTCATCTACCTCGTGCTGTGGCTGTACGGCCTGTTCATCGACCACGACAGCTCAGCCAACTTCGTCCCGGTGAACACGGCGGACAACTGGCTGCACTTCGTTCTGGGCCTCGGCATGATCGCCCTCGGCGTACTCCTCACCCGCCGGCGCGTGGGCAGGTGACCGAACAAGCCCGCGTTTCCCACCCGGCCCTCCGCCGCACCCCGGTGCGGCGGAGGGCAGCCGAGGGAGAAGACCGTATGACAGTTTCCATCGCGGAGCAGAGCATTCAGGAACTCGGCGGCGATGCGAGCGTCCTGGCGCGGCAACGACGTGACCACGACGAACTCGACCGCCTCATGACCCTCTACGAATCGGGTGCCGGGACCCCCGCGGAACGCCAGGAAACGCTGAAGGACATCGTTCAGCTGACCTTCACGCACGCCTTCGCCGAAGAAGTCGTGCTGTGGCCCGCGTTGCGGAGGCTCGCCCGCGACGGTCCGGAACTCACCGCCCGGGTGGAGGAGGAACACCAGGAGATCAACGACCTGGTCGCCGAGATGGAGCGCACCGACCCCGCCGATCCCGCCCACGACCAACTGGTGCGCCGGGCCTTCGCGCTGATCCGGCAGGACATCCGCGACGAGGAGGACCTCCTGCTGCCACGCCTGCAGGAGGCACTGGACCGCGCCCGCCTGCGGAGGCTGGGATCGGCGTGGGAGACCGTACGCCGTACGGCCCCCACCCACCCGCACCCGGCGGTGTCGCGCAGGCCTCCCGCCAACGCGGTCGCCGGCGCAGTGCTCAGCGCCTTCGACCGGGCCCGCGACCTCCTGCCCGCCGGCGTACGCGCGCCGGGCGCGCGGAGGGCGGCGGTCGCCGGGGCTGGGGTGGTCGCCGTGTGGCTGGTCGCCAGGACGGTACGACGCCCGCACTGACCAGGGCAGACGGGCAGATCCGGACGGGCCCGCGGGCCCGTCCGGGCGGCGTGCCGACGTACCGGGCGGCCGACGTGATTTTCGTGTGACTAGGTTTGGATCTCCTGGGTACTCAGAAAGATTTTCCTCGTCCTGATTAGTGAAGGGGTGCGGGGGCAGACGCTCAGCCATGAACGGTGACCCGGATCTTCGCAGTCCACAGGCCGAGCGCGCTGCCGGAGACGAGCCCCGGGACGTCGCGACACCCGACGACCGGCGGGCGTGGGCCGAGGCGGCCTACGACGGGACGTCGGAGGCCATCGGCAACGCCCGGCGCTTCGTCGTCGGCTTCCTCACCCGGCTGCGGGAGGAGCGGCGACTCGACATCTCGTCACACGTGACCGGCGTCGCCCAGTTGGTCGTCAGCGAGCTGGTGACCAACGCCTGCAAGTACGCACCCGGACCGTGCGTCGTCAACGTCGAGCTCGCCGGGAGGGCTCTGGAGATCACGGTGTGGGACAGCGATCCGGTCCTGCCGGTGGCCCGCGCCGCGGACCCCGGCCGGGTCGGTGGCCACGGACTGGAGATCGTCGGCGCGTTGTGCGAGCGCGTCGAAGCACGTCGCGAGCCCATCGGGAAGCGGGTCAGGGCCCGGGTCCCGGTGGAACCCGTCGCTTGAGCGCCTCCGACTTCGGCACGGTCCGCGACTTGTGCCGCCCGGTCAGCGCCCGCCCGCTCGTCGTCCCGTTCGAACGAGAGGGGCGCGCGCCGCAGGGAACCCAGGTCGCTGCGTACGGCGGGCGAATCGGCGGCCGGGACCGCGATCAGCACCTGCCGGCGGTCGCCGAGCCGGTGGGCGAGCAGGGTGGAGTACGGACCGCGAGCGCCCGCCGCCTGGGCAGCGGTACGTGGCGCGTCGAGCGGCCACCGCCGCTGGGTGGTGAACAGCAGGTCCAGCGGACGGCCCGGGCCGCCGGCGCTGCCACCCACCCGGCCCATTGCTGAAGCTGGGGAATAAGTGTGGCGATGGGGGGCATTCGTACGGCACTTCCGCAGGATGAACTGGAGGGGCGGTAGCCGTGTTGATGCCCGATCGGCGCTATGTGAGATCTCTTCTTGCCCGGTACGCGAGCGCGCGCATCGCGCTGGCGCACAAGAGTGAGCCGGCGTGGCAACGAGAGCTGGAAGACGTCAGCTACACCCTGTGTGTGGTGACCGGGACGCGTTCGGTCGCCGATGCGATCGCCGCCGCCGACGAGATCCTGGCGGGCACCCGGCAGCCGGAGGCGGCGCCCGAGCCGTCGGCGGCACCCGACACAGCGCTGGCGGCCTGAGGCGACGGTGTCACCCCGTTCGCGGAGTGGTGGGGCACACTCCCTCGCTCACGCGAACCGATCGCCGTCCCCGGAACACGGCCCCGCGGCCGGTGTTCCGGGGACGGCGCCGTCCTGGGCCGGAAGTCCGTCCGGAAGTCCCGGCCAGGGACGGCCGCATGACCGCTGCTACGGCGGCCTACGACCGCGAAGAGCGCCCGCATGCGTACGGTGTCGCGCTCGGCCGGGTCACCCGAGGACCGCGGCAGCGGTGACGACGGTGGCCGAGGCCATCACGGCCTGCATGGTGCGGATCGCCTCCCGGACGCTGTCGCCCGTCCACTGACCGTCCGCGATCTTCTCCATCCTCGGCCTGAACTCGTTGCGCGGGACGCCGGGGAAGGCGAGACGGTGCAGCTTGGCCGCGTGCAGGAGGGCCACGAGGCCCGCCGTGCGGTCGTCAGGAGCGGCGCCCTCCAGGACGGTCACCGTGAGGCGGGCCCGTAGCTCACGTTCGACGGATCCGTCGGCCTCGGGATAGCGCCGGACCGGGAAGATGCCCAGTACCTTGTGCTCCTCCTCGCTCACCAGGCCCCGCTCGCGCAGGCTGTCGATCGTGTCCTGCACGGCCTTGGAGTGGTCTCTGGTCAGCCACTCGGAGACCTTCGGGGCCTTCGTCCTCTTGCCGGCCCAGGTGTTGATCTGCGCCAGGCGGCCGTCGAGGAGGCGGACTCCGGTGGGCGCCGTGTCCGTGACGCGCACCCGGCCGTCCCGGACGCAGACGCGGTCGGCAAGGACCAGGTCGAGCAGAATGCCCCCCGCGACCGCCCATCCGGCGGACTGCCGCTCCTTGGCGGCGCCGGAGTCGTCGTCCAGCGACAGCAGCATGATCTCCTCGGCCAGTGTGACGGCCATGCGGTGTTCCCCTCGATCGGTCGGCGCTCCGGGCCCGGGTCCGGACGGTGCGCGGTGTCGATCTTCTAGACAGGCGTACGCGCTCGCGGGTTCCGCCGACCGCCGATTCGTCCGGCGAGGGCTGATGACGTCAGCGATCGGGGTCAGGCCGTCGATCCGTCCGAAGGGGCCGCGGGCTTGGTACGCGAACCCGTTACGGCGTTGGCGTCGCGGCGCGTTCCAGGTCGCCGAAGAGCAGCTCGGCATTGATCGTCACTCCGGCCCGGTACCCCGCGCTCGCGGCGTTGATCACTTGCTCGGCAGGGCCCGTCGCGTTCCCGACGGCCCAGACGCCGGCGACACTTGTGCGGCCCGTCGCGTCGACCGCCGGGTAGTGACCCGCCGGCGTCTCCGTGGTCTCGGCGCCGAGTTCGCGGAGCAGGGAGTCCCTCGCCGCGGGGCGGCCGCCCGCGAACAGTACGGGCCGGGCGAACACCCGGCCGTTCGCCAGTCGCAGCCCGGACAGCCGGCCGTTCTCGGTCTCCAGCCCGGCGATCTCTCCCTCCACGACGGCGACTCCCGCTGCGGCCAACTGCCGCCACTCGGCCTCCGGGAGATCGCGGACCGTGTGCAGGAAGAGCGTCACGTCCTTCGACCACTGTGTGAGCAGCAGGGCTTGATGTGCCCCGAAAACCGGAGAGGCCAGCGCCGCAAGCGGCCGGTCGCGCACCTCCCAGCCGTGGCAGTAGGGGCAGTGTAGTACGTCGCTGCCCCAGAGCTCGGCCAGGCCGGGGATGTCCGGCAGCTCGTCGACCAGGCCGGTGGCCACCACGACCCGCCGCGCGTGCACGGGCCGACCGCTCGCGAGAGCGATCCGGAACCCGCCGTCGCCGTCCGGGCGTACCGCCGTCACCTCGTCCCCGACGAGCTGAACGCCGTACCGCTCCAGCTCCCGGCGCCCCTCGGCCAGGAACTCGGCCGGCGGCATTCCGTCCCGGGTCAGGTAGCCCTGCAGGTGGGCGGCAGGGGCGTTGCGGGGCTCGCCCGCGTCCACGACGAGGACGCTGCGCCGCGAGCGGCCGAGTACCAGCGCCGCGCTCAGACCGGCCGCTCCACCGCCTGCGACGACCACGTCGTAGGCGGCGTACTCCTCGTGTGCGGGCGTGTCCTCGACGGCATCCTGCCGCTTGTTCTCAGTACCGCGGGTCATGGTGACCACCTCCTCGCCCAACGTCGCACCGGGCGTACTGGGCGGCAATCGAATTTGCCGAGTCGGCAAGAGAGGTGCGGCCCACCCGAGTGGTCCGTCGTGGCTCGTGTGCGGCGTCACCTTGTTCGCCCGCGCCAAGACCGGTCGCGCCCAGCCCACGTGGGGAACGTCCGCCTCCCGAGCCGCGTCTCCCTTGGTATGACTGAACTCTTAGACTCCGGTTCCGGCGACTCCGAAGAGACCGTGCGGCCCGGGCCTCTGTGGCGTCACGCCCTGTGGGTCGCGGGCATCGCCGTTCTCGCGGTGGCAGTGGGCTGGGCGAGCGCGCTTTTCCGTATCGGCCCCGAGGAGTACGGGATGCCGTCCGCCGCGCCGGGCGCGGTGTGGCCGTACCTGGTCGCCTGGATCGCCGTCGGCCTGGTGGCGGCGACCGCGCTGCGGGCGGCCGCCGCCAGGGTGCCCGTTTACGCCCCGGGCCGGGTCGCGGCCGTGCTCACGGCCCTGGGCGCCCGTCTCTCGCTGGGCTGGCGGCCCGAGGCGCCCGTGCTCGCCGCCATGGCTGCCGCGGCACTGGCGGCCACTGCCCTGTGGTGCGGTTTGGCGCTGCGCGCCCGTACCCGTGTCCGCCCGGCACCGGCGGCGGAGGAGACCGGCGGGCGGATCGCAAGGCCTTGAGTTTCGCCGGGGCGTCCGGCGTGGCGACAATGGGGTGCGGCCCTCGCGCGATCTGCGCCGGGTCGCCCTTTCGGAACGGAGGTCGTGCGGTGGAGCCCAGCGGAGCGGCGAAGGCCACGGCGGCCGGCGGCGTGGCGGCACGCCTGCCGGAACTGCTGCACGACCTGTCCCCGGGCCGGGGCGGCGCCCTGTGGCGGCTCGACCCGGAGGGCCGGCAGCTGGACGCCAACGTGATCCGCCTCCCGGCCGGCGCCGATGTCGGGGCGTCGGTCGAACCGGATCTGGACGTACTGCTGTACGTGATGGACGGCGGCGGCCGCCTCGAAACGGACGGCGGCGCGCATGACCTCCGGCCCGGGTGCGTGGTGTGGCTCCCGCACGCCACCCGCCGGTCCCTGGCGGCGGGCGACGAGGGGCTGGTGTACCTCAGTGCGCACCGCCGCCGTGCGGGCCTGACCATCCGCAACGCGAGCAGCGAAGGGGGCGAGGCGCCCTGCCTGCTCGACCGCGTCTGCCTCGCGTGCGGACGCCTCGCCGCGGAGGGGGACGCCCTGTTCTGCAGCCGGTGCGGAGAGCGCCTGCCCCGGGAATGACCCTGCGGTCCCGGGGGCTGAACGGCGGACACCCGGGGCGACGCACGGCCCCGACAACCCGCTTCATGTGCAACCCGCAGGGTGCGCGGGGCGGGCCGGCCTCGGCGACGCGGCGGACGGGAGGTGGAACGCCGACCAGGTACTCGCCCACGTCCTCAGCGTCGACGCCGCAGTGACGGCGGTCGCCCTCGGCGTCGTCGCCGGCGCGCGGCCCGCCTTCGACAACCGGATCTCCCTCGACGCCTGGAATCTCGACCGGATCATCTCCGAGCACCCGGACAGGACTCACCTGATCGCCCACGTACGGAGTCAGGCCGGCGTCCTGTGCGACATCGCCGGGCAGCTCAGCGAGCGAGCCGCCGCGGTCCGGGTGCCGTCGCTGATCCTGTCCGACGACGCCCTCGTACTGGACCAGCCGGTTCCGCTGGCCGGTCTGGTCGACGGCCTCGCCGACGACCACCTGCCCGTCCATACGCGACAACTCCTCGACCTTCGCACCGCGGCCCCCGGGCACCCCTGAACGTCGGTGCGCGACGCCGGCCACGTACGCCCGCTCGGCAGTGTGCCGCCGACCGCACGGCTCCTGCGGTCCTCGGCGGCGGTTTACAGAGACGGCGGTCCCGCACGTTCATGGCGGAGGGGGCAGCAGCCCGACGTACCAGCGGCGTCGGCCTGGCCTCGGCCGAGTGCGTTCAGCGCGCGGTGCAGGACCTCCTGGACTTGGCCGTGGGCCGAGATGCTGGTCACCAGGCCCTGGGCCCGGGTAGTGGTCGACGACCGGCGCCGTCTCGGCGCGGTAGACCTCCAGTCGCCTACGAACGGTTGCCTCGCGGTCGTCTTCGCGCTGGTACAGCTCACCGCCGCAGAGGTCGCAGACTCCCGCCACTTCAGGAGGGCTGTAGGCGACGTGAAAGATGTGTTCGCGTGTGGGCGTTCTGGCCGAGCTCGGTGCCCTGGGTGATGTGCTCGCGAAACAGGTCACCGGTGGAAATGTGCTGGATCGACAGATGCGCGGCAAGGCGGACTGCCTGCGTGCCCTTGCCGGCCCCGGGCGGCCCGATCAGGAGGATGCGCATTGCTTCGTGAGATGGCCGCGCGGGATCCGGAACTCAAGCGGCCCGGCGACGCTGGTCACCGGTACGAGATCGGGTGCGCGCCGAGGCGGGACTGCGCGCCTTCGAGATTGCTTACGGCGTCCGGCCACCTGGCCACACCGTTCCGGTTCACCGCTTCCTGAAGTGCTCGACCAGGCGCGCGTAGCTGTCATGGGCGTGTCCCTCTTCCACGGCCTTGGTCACGAGGTCGAGCGTGTAGCCGGGGAATGCGGCGTCGATGTTCCGCGCCCCGCTCTCGCGAACCAGGTCCTCGACCGAGGGACGGTGGTGCTGGAGCGCTCCGTACTCCGTCGCGTACTCGCCTCGGTCGACTTCGTCGGCGATCATCGGCAAGGTCGCCAGCAGTGCGGAGACGGATGGGCCGGCGTCGTCCAGGAACCGCTTGACCTCGATGCCCTCGCTGGACAGCAGAGCGGCTGCGTGCAGGAATCCGTTGAGCGTGCCCCACATGGTGTCGTGCACGGCCATTCCGTACAGGGTCGGTACACCGGCGTCGGCCGCGATCAGGGATCCCCGACCGCCGATGAGCTGGAGCGTCCGCCGGCAGCGGTCGTACACGGCCTCGGAACCGCCGTAGAAGATCACCGTCTCCGCCGCCCCGACACCCGGAGCGATCGTCATGATCTGCCCGTGGAGGTACTGCGCGCCCCGGCCCTCGACCCAGTCGGCCACAGCCCTGACCTCCGCCGATGTCCCGTCCGTCAGGTTGACCACGGCGCGGCCTGACAGTGCGTCACCCGCCGACTCCAGAAGTTCGCGGGCCGTGGAGTTGCCCTTCACGCTGACCACCACGAGCGGACTGGCGGCGACGGCGTCGCGGACGGTCGGGGCCTGCTCGGCCCCCTTGGCGACCAGGGCGTCGGCCTTCTCCGGCGTACGGTTCCACACCGTGGTCGGATGCCCGCCGTCCAGGAAGGCGCTCGCGAGTGCGAAGCCCATTTCTCCCAATCCGATCACGGTCACGGCCGGCTGGGCGTCAGTCTGTGCTGCTGCAGTGCTCATCGGCGTCATCCTCATTCAGGTGCCGTGGCCCGCCCCCGTGGAGGGCCACCTACGGTGCTACGGAACGGCACGCTAGAAGCTGAACCGCACTTGAGGTCAAGAGCGGAAACACTTGAGGTCAAGAGCGGAAATCGGATGCGGCGCCTCCTCGCGGATCCTTACCCTGCCCTGATGGACGCTGCGCAGATCAGGCCGATGCGTGTGGGTGATCTCCCGTCGGCGGAACGGACGTCCGCGGCGACGTTCTTCGCGGCGGATCGAGCCAGCAGAAGGGTCAGCGACCCGCACCCTGAGCCTCGTTCGGCTGTCGCCTCGAAGCAGTGGATCGATCGGATGCGTTTCTTCCTCGGCGTCGACCCGCAAGGGTGCTGGGCCGCGGTGGACACCACCGCAGACGCAAGCGCAGTGGTGGGGTTCGCCGTCTCCCAGAATCGCGGCGATCTGTGGTATCTCGCGACGTACGGGGTCCTGCCCGGCCATCAGGGACAAGGCATCGGTGCGCGCCTGATGGACGCCGTGCTGGACCATGCTGACGGGCGCCCCGGCATCTTCTCCTCCAGCGTGCATCCCGGCGCCACACGTCGTTACCGGCTGGCGGGCTTCTCCCTGCACCCGCAGATGCGGATGGTCGGCACCGTCGACCGCTCCACACTCCCCGCAGTCCATGGACTCCGCGAGGGCCGGGCCGACGACATCGAGTGGATGGACCGGCTGGACTCGGACGTGCGACGCGCGGGCCATGGACCCGACCACGACTACATGCTCAAGACCTTGCGACTGGTCGTTTCGCAGGACCGGACCAAGCCGGGATACGTGTACGTCGATGACCGCGGGCAGGCATCGCTGCTGGCTGCCGCGCACCCCGAGGTCGCGCAGACGTTGTTGTGGGAGGCCCTGGCCTCGTCGAGGGGAAGGACTCTGGTGAACTGCATCACCGCCCCCAACGAGTGGGCGCTGGACGTCGGCCTGACCGCCCGTCTCGACATCGGTCAGGAGGGCTACATCGCCGTCCGTGACTTGCCTGTTCCTGCTCCCTACCTCGCCAGTGGGCACTTCCTCTGACCCGCAGGACTCTGAGCGTCCTCCATAGCGGCGCCGTGCGACTCAGATCTCGGAAGGGATGAATCGGGCGTCCAGGGGTGCGGTGCGTTGATGGCCCAGCGTTCGTGGTCCCGCCAGTCCCCGTCGATGTAGAGGTAGGCGGGCGAATCCCCCTCGTAGCGGAAATCCAGCCGCTGGACCAGGGCCGGGGATGCCTTGTTCGCCGGCTGAATGCTGGCCTCCAGCCGGTGGAGCCGCAGATCCGTGAAGGCGTGCCGCAGGGTGACCGCGAGCCCTTCGGTCATGTACCCGCACCCCGCGGACGGGGAGAAGGACGCACAGCCGAGGGAAGCGCCCTGGTAGCGGCCCCGGACAATCGGGTTGATGTTGACCATGCCGGCCACCGCGCCGGTCTCCCGGACCCGGACCAGAGACCCCCGGTTGGCGCCGTCGTCGAAGCGGCGCATCCAGACCTGGAACTCCTCTGCGGTCGTAAGCAGTTGCATCCATGGCCGGTGCAGCTCGGAGCTTGCCTGCACGAGCGCGCAGAGCTCGTCCTGGTCGGAGAGGGTGAGCGGGCGAAGTTCGACCCGCGGCGGCATGATCGCGCTCAGGGGCGCGGATTGACGCGGTGCCACCGAGGGCGGGCGTCGCCGCCGCGGCGGCCGGCGACCGAGGCGCAGCGCGGACATTGGAGCCGGACGCGGTCCGCCGCACCGCCCGACTCCGGGAAGGTGTCCGGCCAGGCGATGTGCGGGAAGCGCGTCAGCTGGGAGCGGCTGAGGGACAGGCCACAGACGGTCTGGTTCATGCCCGGTTCCCAGGCGTGGACTTCTCCGGCAGGCAGGCGGCGCCTGCCCTCCTCCTCGTCGATCCGCTGCCCGGAGGCGGCGACGGCGTACTGCTTGGCGCGTGGCATGTCCTACCTGTCCCGGCGCTCGCCGGCCGACCGCCGTGCCGGTTTGCATGACGCGGATCCGCCGGGATCGTCGGCGTGTCCGGAAGCCGGTCGCGTCGGCAGGGACTTCCCCGGCACAGTCGCCCTCCCGCTCTGCACCCGCGACCGCCCGCCCTCATGCCCCGCATCCGCGCCTGTGGAGGGCCAAGCGGCGTCACTCCGGCCGTCGGGCGTGCACTGGACGCCGAAGGCGATCGTCGGGGTGGGGAGATGTCGTCGCCTGTTGCGGAAGTGACCGCTGACGGCAGCTGTCCCGGAGCAGATCGCGCAGCGTCAGCGCCGCCGGCAGCGGAGTGGCGGGCAGCGCGACGTGGACGGTGCGCCGCACCGCCGGGTCGGTGAGCCGGCAGAGGACGAGTCCGTCCGGGACCGCCCAGGCGGCCAGCGAGGGGACCAGCGCCACCCCCAGCCCGGCCGCCGCGTAACCGAACTTCCCCGTCCACTCCGCGATTCGGATGATCTTCCGGGGGGTGAAGCCCGCTCGCGCGCAGGCGTCGGCGAGCATCGTGGGGCGGTCACCGTATGCGTCCTGCAGCCAGGCTTCGTCGCGCAGTTCACGCAGATCGACCACGTCGGCTCCGGCCAGGCGGTGCTCACGGGAGAGGGCTACGAGCAGCTCGTCCTCGCACAGCGGGGTCGTCGTGACTCCGTCGGCCGACGGCAGCCCGGACGGGTAGTCGCTGACGACGGCCAGGTCCAGTGCCCCGTCCGCGAGCCGCGCCGTCAGCGTGCCGCTGCGGCCCTCGACCGCGACGACCTCGACGTCCGGCCTGGCCTGCCGGAACGCCCGCAGAGCGGCGGGCACCAACGAGATGTTGGCGGTGGAGAACGCCCCCAGGTTCAGCAGCCCGCCGTGTCCGGCGTGCAGCACGGTCAGCTCCCGCTGAGCCCGTGACAGGCGGTCGATGACCTCCATGGCGTGGTGATGCAGGGCACGGCCCGCAGGGTTCAGCCGTACGCCTCGCGGGAGCCGCTCGAAGAGCGGCCCGCCTGCCGCCTGTTCCAGCGACGCGATGCGTCGGGAGACCGCCGACTGCGTGTAGTTGAGGCGGACCGCCGCCTTGGTGAAGGACCCCGTCTCGGCCACCGTGACCAGCAGCCGCAGCGCGTCGATCTCGAACACAACCCACCCCTTCTCCCGGCTTCTTCCGGCACATTCCCTGGACGCATGGCTCCCATCCGATCCAGTCGCTGGTGGAATGTATCGCCTCGTCCTAGCGTCAGCGGAGCGGCCGTGTCCGACGGAGGGGGCGTACGGACGCGGCCGCGCCGGCCACTTCGGAGGGCCGACCGCAGATGCCGTACGAGGGGGAAGTGTGCTGCCACCACGTCGAGTTGAGACAGGGACGGACCGGTGACCCGCGAGGGTGTGTGCGCGTTGCCGGTGATGCTCGCCGATCTGGAGGGGCTCGTGCGCTGCGAGTCCTTCTCGGGCGACCACGCGGCGGTCGCGCGGAGCGCCGGGGCGGTCGGCGCACTCGGGGCGAGGCTGCTCGGGACCGAGCCCGAGATCATCGTGGTCGGCGGGGTGCCGCATGTGCGCTGGGTCTTCGGCACACCGCGGGTGCTGCTGCTCGGGCACCACGACACGGTGTGGCCGGTGGGCACGCTGGCGACCCGCCCGTGGTCGGTGGCCGACGGGATCGCGCGGGGGCCCGGCGTACTCGACATGAAGGCGGGGCTGGTCCAGATGTTCCACGCGCTGGCGTCCCTGCCCTCCCCGGACGGGGTGTGCGTGCTGGTCAACGGAGACGAGGAGGTCGGCTCCCCGACCTCGCGCGAGTTGATCGAGGAGGCCGCGCGGGGGAGTGCGGCGGCGTTCGTGCTCGAGGCGTCCGGCGACGAGGAGGGGGCCCTGAAAACCGCGCGCAAGGGGAGCTCGCGGTACGAGGTGATCGTGCAGGGGCGTGCCGCGCATGCGGGGCTGGACCCCGCCAAAGGGGTCAACGCGGCGGTCGAAGCGGCGCATCAAGTGCTGGCGATCGCCGCGATCGGAGCGTCGGTGACAGGGAGCGCCGAGGCCCATGACACCGCCCCGGCCGCTCCGGCCGTCAGCATCGGCTGTGCACGGTGTGCCGCACCCGGGGCGGCCGCCGGTTCTGAATACGGCGGGGTCACTTCGTCCCCGGCCGCTGAGGCCGCGCCCCCCGGCCTGGACGCCCCGACCGTCACACCCACCCTGCTGTCGGCCGGCAGCACGCCCAACACGGTGCCGGCGCTGGCGCGCATCACGGTGGACGTACGCGCACCGACCTCCGCCGCACAGCAGCGCATCGACGCACTCCTCCGGGGGCTCACACCCCGTACGCCCGGGGCCCGACTGGAGGTGCTGAGCCGCGGCGGGCGGCCGCCCATGGAACCCGCGTCCTCGGCCGGACTGTTCGCACTCGCCTCCCGCATCGCCCTCGAACTGGGCCAGCGGCCACTCCGCGGGATCGCCGTCGGAGGTGTCTCGGACGGCAACTGCACCGCCGCCGTGGGCTGCCCGACGCTGGACGGGCTGGGGGCAGTGGGTGCGGGCGCCCACGCGGACGACGAATACGTGGAGGTCGCGCGGATGGGCCCCCGAGCCCGGCTGCTCGCCGAACTGATCACAAGGAGCTTGCGATGAACCGTCTCGTATCCGCCCGCGCCCTGCTGCTCACCGTCGTGACCGCCGGGTCGCTCGCCGGCTGTTCGGGCAGCGACTCCGAGGCGGCGCCGACCGCGGCGCCGGTGCGGACCAGCGCCACGCCGGTCGCGGATCCGACCCCGACCGCCACGCCGACGCCGACCACTGCCGCGCAGATCGCCGACAGCGTTGCCGAGTGGTACGAGACCGGGGGCGAGACGGTGATGGTCAGTCTGATCAGCGAGGCCGCGAAGGTCCAGGCCGCTCGCATTCCCGACAGAGTGGGCGTCGTGCGTGTGGACTTCGGACCTCTCCTCGACACCATTCCCACCGCCGAGGCGTACGGGGACATCGCCGACCCGAGGCTTCGGACCGCCTGGTCGGCCGCCGTCGTACACCTGCGGAGCGGCGCGCGCGAGGTGCTCGCTTCGTCGCCGAGGCTCTACACCTTCCCGTCCGCCGAGGAGTCCGAGCAGGCGCATCGGGGGTGGATGGAGTTCGACAAAGGCATCAAGGGCCTCAAGGCGGCGGAAGCGCGCCTCGACCACACCTTCGGTCTGCAGCCGCCGTCGGATCCGTGGAAGGCCAAGCGGTGAGACCCCGGTCCTGGAACGCGCCGCCGGAACGCACTCGTCCCCGCTCGCCCATCGCCCACGCCCCCCACGCACGGCCGGTGGAACCGCATGATGGCCGGAAAGCCGCCGAGAACAGGCTGAAACCCCCGCAGGGGCTGAATCCTTCGAGGAGGGCCGCGCCTCTTGTACCTGTGCTTGCCGGCGCGACGCCGAAGCAGGAACTGGGAGGTTGCCATGATCGTTTGACATCGCTGTGGCCGTCGGAGCCGTGCTGCTCGCTGCGCGGGTGCCCCATGTGCTGGACGATCGGCCTCGTGCAGACCGTTTCGCGGGGCCGTCTGCAGCGCTCCTGCGAAGACGGGCAGTGCACGCTGTCGGTGGGCGGCCACCGCGAGCGCGTGCCCGATGCGGCCGCGCAGGTGCGTTGAGTACGGAGGCATGCCCAGCCGCGCGTCACCGGTTCCGGCGCGGAGCACCGGCCCGGTGACGCCGGCTTCGCCCGTGGGGCCCGCCGCGGTCGAGTGAGCGGACGCCCCACGGGACGCGGCACCGGCGCCCCCACCGTCAACGCGCGTGGCGGCGCGCCGCGTCCGCCTCCCGTTTGACCGCCCAGGCGTCCGCCACCGGCCCCACGTGCCCGAGCTTGTCGGGGTTGAGCACCGAGCGGATCGTCTGGATCCGCCCGTCGAGTACGTCGAGCGCCAACGTGTTGAGGACTCTGCCGTCCCGGTCGCGCAGGATGGCCCCGGGCTGACCGTTCACCTCCTGCGGCTCCCACGTCACGTCGATCCGGACCAGCGAGGGGAACACCGAGGCAAGCACCCTCGCCACGTTGTCGGCTCCGGAGACGCGCCGGGCCGACTGCGGGGCTTTGCCGCCGCCGTCCCCGACCATCGACACATCGGCGGCCAGCAGCTCCCGCAGGCTGTCTACGTCGCCCTCCCGGAGCGCGCCGAAGAACCGCGCCGCCAGTTCCTCCCGCTCCCGGCGGTCCGCCTCGAACCGGGGTCGGCCCGCTTCCATGTGGCGCCGCGCCCGCACCGCGAGCTGACGGCACGCCGCCTCCGAGCGCTCCACGGCCGCCGCGACCTCGGAGAAGCCGAAGCCGAACACTTCCCGCAGTACGAACACCGCCCGCTCCAGCGGGCTCAGCCGCTCGAGCAGCAGCAGGGCGGCCATCGACACCGAGTCCGCCAACTCCGCCGACCGCGCGGGATCCTCGTAGGGGTCGGTGAGCAGAGGCTCGGGGAGCCAGGCACCGACGTACTCCTCCCGGCGGACGCGGGCCGAGCGCAGTACGTCGATCGAGATCCGGGTGACCACGGACGAGAGGAACGCCTTGGCCGACACGGGCCGCGTCGCGGAGGTCTCGTAGCGCAGCCAGGTCTCCTGCACCGCGTCCTCGGCCTCGCTGACGCTGCCGAGGATCCGGTAGGCGATCGAGAACAGCAGCGGTCGCAGCCGCTCGAACTCCTCGGCGCCGGTCATGCCGGCACCTCGGCGCGGGGGTGGGGCCGCTCGGCCGCACTCGTCGTCGCAGCCGTCACCCGGTGGCCGGCCCCCATGAGCCGCGGCATCGGCCGCAGTCCCACTTTGCCGGCCCCACCCGCCACACACACCCGCACGAACATCACCGTCCCGATCGCAGAACCGACTCTCTTCATGGAGACGAGACAGCTCGGCCGTTCATGACATGCGGGAGAAACGCCACGGTGGTATTCGACGTACACCACGGATGATCGTGCGGCACACGCGGAGGTCTGCGGGTAGACAACACCTATGCAGACATTTCTCCCCTTTGAGAGTTTCGCGGAATCGGCCGCCGTGCTCGACCCCCGGCGGCTCGGCAAGCAGCGGGTGGAAGCGCTGCAGGTGCTCCGCGGTCTCATCGTGCCGGGATACGGCTGGCGCAGGCATCCAGCGGTCCGTATGTGGGCCGGTTACGAAGAGGCGCTCGTCCGGTACGGGCTGGAGATGTGCCGGGTGTGGACGGCGGAGGGGCGCGCCGACACGTGTGCCGCCACCCTGATGAGCGACCTCATGGCGTGGATGCCGGGCGTCAAGGTGCGTACCCAGGAGCGGCTGGCATCGGACGGGGACGTTCCGCCCTGGTCCGGCGCCACGGAGTTCCACCGCAGTCACCAGTCGGCGCTGGTGCGCAAGGATCCCGATTTCTACGGCGATCGGTTCCCCGGTGTGCCGGACGATCTGCCGTACGTCTGGCCGAAATCGGACCGCGACCCGGAACCCGGACCGGTGTGAAGCGGCGGGCTTCCGTGTCACCCCTCCCATGGGTGGGCGTGGGCTGCCGACGGCAGCGGCCGCCCACGGACGTCCGGTGGTGGGTGGTGACGGTCAGGCGCGGGCGGCGGGGTGGTGTGCGCCGACCGTGCTGCGACGCGTGAGCAGCGCGTACAGGGCCGACGAGACGGCCATCCCGGCGGGCAGTGCGAGGTCCAGGCCGCCCAGGGCCCGCGCGATGGGCCCGGTGTAGAGGGTGTTGACGCACAGGGCGCCCGCCGCGACGCCGCCCGTGAGGGCCAGCGCGCCCGCCGCGTTGACGCCCGCGCTGTACCAGAAGGGGCTGTTGCGGGTCTCGTCCATCAGGGTGGGGCCGTCGTAGCGGTTGCGGCGCAGCATGATGTCCGTGGCGTAGACGGCCATGGCCGGGCCGAGCAGGACGACCGTGAGCTGGAGGACGTTGCTGTGTCGAGGAAGTCGGAGACGAGGAGCCCGTACAGGGTGAGGGAGACGGCGGCGACCCCGTCGGCGATCACGCTGAGGGAGCGGCGGACGCGGATGCCGACGGCCTGGAGGGCGAGTCCCGCGCTGTAGGCGGTCAGGGCGTTGATGGCGATCGTGCCGAGGACCAGGGCGAGCAGGACTGGTCGCGCCGCCTCGGTGAGGAGCGCGCCGCACGTGCGTGGCGCTGCCGCGACCTGCACGACTCCGGCGCCGTTGGTCGTCCTCGGCTCCGACTGGCCCATCGCCCCTACCCGCCGCTGGGCGTCATGGCGGGAGCCCGTCACCGGCGGCCGTCGCGCGGGACCTCGACCGGGCGCCGCACGGCCCGGAACAGGCGCTCACACCCCTGGAGGCCCTTCAGGGCATGACCGTCAACGCCGCCTACGCGGCGGGGGAGGAGCACGAAGCCGGCCGCATCGCGGTCGGCCGTCGCGCCGACCTGACGGTTTTCGCCGCCGACCCGCTCACCACCGCGGCAACCGAACTACCGGACCTCCCGGTGCTGCTGACCGTTCTCGACGGCGAACCGACCCACCGCGACGCGCGTCTGTGAACGGCAGACGGGGGCGGCGACGCCCCGCCCGGCCCGGGCGGGGCGGCCGTACGGCGCGATGGGAGGATGCACCGAACACGACGGTGAAGAGGGGGAAATGGGCATGGCTGTACTGGTGCTGTCCGGGGTCCTGTTGCTCGTGGCCGGAGGGTGCGTCTGTTGTGTGGTGTGGGCGGCACGCGGCGGTCCCCGCTGGGTGCGCGCGGTCTCCGCCGTGAGCCTGGGCGCGGCCGAGCTGGTGTCCGTGGCAAGCCGTAGGAGCAGCAGTTCGGGCTCCCGCGGCGGCTCGGACGACTGACTCGCCGCTCCACCGGCCGTAACGGCGGATGTACGCAGAATTACTTGAAATGGTAATCAGGCGTTCATCGTGTCGGTAGGCTCCTGTTTGCTCATCGGCACTACTGAGGGGGGACCTCACCTTGCGTTACACCCATGCCGCCGCTGCCGCCGCCGTCACGGTCGGATCGCTCGCCGTTCTGCTCGCGGGCCCGGCCCAAGCCGCCGAGTACTCGTCCGCACTGAAGATTCGCGGCATTCAGTACGACGCACCGGGGCGGGACTCCAACAGCTGCTCGTCGGGCAACACCCGCGACGAGTACCTGACGGTCAAGAACTACTCGGCCACGGCGACCGTGAACCTCAGGGGTTACGTCGTGAAGGACGCCACCGGCAACCGCTTCGCCTTCACCGCCGACCACTACCTGCAGCCCGGCGACTACGTGAAGCTGCGCGGCGGCAACGGCACCGACTCGGACGCCAACAACGTCGTCTACCGCGACAACTGCAACTTCATGTGGAACAACGATCGCGACACGATCTACTTCTACAAGCCCTCCGGCAGCCGCGCCGACGTCCACTCGTACAGCAAGAGCGGAAACGACAGCGACGGCAACGGCTACATCACGTTCCACTGATCCGCGGTCTCCGGCCCCCTTCGCCCAGTGGCGCAGGGGGCCGGAGCCGTACCCGGCCCCGATGGGCGGCCGCTAGCGCTGCCCGCGCCCTCGGAGGGCGCCGGCGAGGGTTGCGCCGCGACAGTCAGGCCGGCGGGCGCAAGCCGCTGTACGTGACGTCGACGAGTCGTTGGACGGCGGGGCGAGTGGTGAGCCCGGCCGCCGCGGTCAGGGCGTGCAGGCAGTACTGGGCGAGCTCGGCGGGTGGGACGTCGTCGCGCAGGGCGCCGCTCCCGGCCCCTTCGGCGATCAGGCTCTCCAGCAGCTGCGTCAGGTGCTGCTCGGCGTGCGTGACGTGGTCGCCCTGGTGGAGGAGGGCGGAAAGGTCTCCGCCGTGACGACGGCGGGTGATGTCCGCGAAGGCGGCGAGTACGGCCCGCAGGCGCTCAGGGGCGGTGCCGGACTGTCCGGCGACCTCCGCGAGCCGGTGAAGGTGGCCGGTGACCTGCCGCTCGTGCCAGGCCACCAGTACCGCCTCGACGTCGGAGAAGTATTTGTAGAGAGTGGCCCGACCGATACCGGCCCCCTCGGCGATCCGCGACATGGTCACCGAGCGCAGGCCGCCGGCCTCCACCAGCGTGGTGGCGGTGTCCAGGATCGCCTCCCGCACCGCGTGGCGGTGCGCGTCGATCGTCTCGTTCCAGAGCTTCGGCACGCGTGAAGACTACAGATGAGCGCAGGGGGGATACACTGCGCCGCGAGAGAGACACTGTGTCTCGTAAAACCTCTGTGGCGGGTCCGTTCCGTCCTGATCACCTGGAGGCCGTCATGGCCGATTCGCCGAACTCCGGCAGTCCCGACGAGGACGGCGCCCCGCGCTGGGTGAAGATCTCGGCGGCGGTGGCTGTCGCCCTGGTCGTGGTGTTCGTGATCGTGCACCTGGCCGGGGGCGGAATGGCCGGGCACGCGCCGTGAAGCTGTATCCGCCCAGGCTGCGCAAGGCCGCGCTGACCGCCCACGTCGCCGCGTCTCTCGGCTGGTTCGGCGCGGTCGTCGCGTTTCTCGCCCTGGCCGTCGCCGGTCTGGTCAGCAGCGGTCCGCAGACGGTCCGAAGCGCCTACGTGGCGATGGAACTCGTGGCATGGGCGGTCGTCGTGCCGCTCGCCGCCGCGTCGCTCGTGACCGGTGTGGTGCAGTCGCTGGGCACGGTATGGGGTCTCTTGCGCCACTACTGGGTGATCGCGAAGCTGTTGATCACCGTGTTCGCCACCGTCCTGCTGCTGGTCCACATGCAGCCGGTCGGCCACCTCTCCGACGCGGCCGGGCGGGCCGTCCTGGCGGAGGGGGAGCTGGAGGGCATGCGCGTCCAGTTGATCGTGGACGCGGGCGCCGCCGTCGTCGCGCTGCTGATCGCTGCCGGGCTGTCGGTGTTCAAGCCCCGTGGAATGACCCGGCGCGGCCGCCGCAGGCAGCGCGCACAGCCCGCGCAGGCATCGGAGAACGCCGTGGCCCCGGCGTGAAGCGCGGGCCGCCGGACCCGGGTCCGGCGGCCCCGCCCGTCGGTCAGCCCAACGTCTGCAGCAGTTCGTTGCACGCCTGCTCGCAGGAGCGGCAGGCTTCGGCGCAGACGCGGCAGTGCTCGTGCATGTCGGCGTGGGACGCGCACTCGTCGGCGCACGCCTTGCAGGCAGTGGCGCATGTCTGGAGGACCGCGCGCGTGATGTTGGCGTCGTAGCCGGTGTGGCGCGACAGCACAGCCGCGGTGGCGGTACAGATGTCGGCGCAGTCCATGTCGGTGCGGATGCACTTCGTGAGGTCGCCGACCATGCCTTCGGAGAGGCAGGCGTCCGCGCACGCCGTACACGCCTGCGCGCAGGCGACGCACTCCTCGATGCAGCGGGTGAGCTTGTCGCGGTCGACGCCGCCCAGGTCGGCCGGGTAGGTGGCGAGCATGTCCTTGACCATGGTCATCGCGGTGGCCTCCTTCGCAGCGGAGGCCGGCGCGCCTGGTGGCCGCGCCTGTTCGAGCCCCTGGATTCAGCGTCCAACCGGGGCGTGGGATGCGCAAACGCGTCGGGGCGTCCCCGCTCCGGTCCGGTGGTGGGCCAAGGCGTCAGTGGTAGGCGTGGACGACGGCGTGGCCCTTGCCGCGGCCGATCATCCACTTGTTCACCGGCGTCGTGATCAGGAAGGCGACGGCGAAGCCGCCCAGGAGCGCGGTCCAGAACAGCGAGTCGGACAGATGGGCGTCCATAGCCCCGGGGGTCAGGGCGATGATGGCGTTGTCGACGAACTCCATCACCGTGATCGAGACGGTGTCTGCGGCCAGCGCCACCTTCACCGCCGACTTGAAGTCCAGCCCGGCCCGCCGGACGGCGAACAGGGTGAAGGAGTAGCCGAAGACGAAGGCCAGCGCGATCGCGAAAGCCATCGTCGGAACGTTCCCCCACAGCAGAGCGGTGCCGACAGCCATGCCGAGGATCTCGCCGATCGCGCATCCGGTCAGGCAGTGCAGCGTCGCCTTCGCCGCCGTGCTCCAGGACGCCCCGCCGTGCCCGTGGCCGCCGGGCTCGTGCTGTCCGTGCACGTCATGTGCCGCGTGGTCGTGCGCACCGGTCTGGTGAGCGGTGTGGTCCATGGCCTGTCATCCCCAATCCGGTTCACCGGAGACGTCGATCCCTGCTCACGCCCTCCACTTTATACCCCTGGGGGGTAGGTGGCCAGTGTGGTGTGCAACGTCCTGCCGTCCCCGTCCTCCTCGACGCCATCGAGAAGCCCGACGAAAGAGGGAAGGGGGAGCACCCACTCCTTCCATTGTGAACGTACAGCGCACTGGGGCGCTTGCGGCAAGACCCCGGTCGTGCCGCAGAATCACCGACCGAAGCCACAACTGCTGCAAGGGGAGCTGCGGAATGCGTGTGTTGGTGTCGACGTACGGGGCGCGGGGGAGCGTCGAACCGATGCTGGGGCTCGCGGTGCGGTTGCGGGAGCACGGTGCGGAGGTGTGGATCTGCGCGCCGCCGGACGAGGAGTTCGCGGAGCTGTCGGCCGCTGCCGGTGTGCCGCTGGTGCCGTTCGGCCGACCGGTGCGTCCATTGGTGACCTCGGTGGCTCCGGGGTCGGCGGCGGGACTGCCGCAGCGTGCGGCGGAGTTGATCTCCGCGCAGTTCGGCACGGTGGCCGAGGCGGCCAGGGGGTGTGACGCGCTGGTGGCGACCGGCCCGTTGCCGGTCACGGCCGGCGCGCGGTCGGTGGCGGAGAAGCTGGGCATCCGCTACGTGCACGTGAGTCACCAGCCGATCAGCCTGCCGTCGCCGCACCAGCCGCCGCCCGGGCGGCGAGGCCGGCCGTTGCCGGCGGAAGTGAGCGACAACCGGGAGCTGTGGGACCTGGACGCCCGGAACGCGAACGACATGTTCGGTGCGGTGATCAACTCCCACCGTGCGTCGGTCGGCCTGTCGCCGGTGGCCAACGTCCGCGACTACGCCTTCACCGACCGCCCGTGGCTGGCGACGGACCCGGTTCTGAGCCCGTGGCGGGCGACCGAGCTCGACGTCGTGCAGACCGGCGCGTGGATCCGTCACGACGAACGCCACCTCTCCCGCGAGCTCTCGGCGTTCCTGGACGCCGGCACACCGCCGGTGTACGTGGGCTTCGGCAGCACGCCCCTGCCTGCCCCGAAGGACGTCGCCCGGGCGGCCGTCGAAGCCGTCCGGGCGCAGGGGCGCCGTGCGATCGTCTCCCGGGGCTGGGCCGAGCTGGACCTGATCGACGACCAGGACGAACCGACGTCCCGGCTGCCGCCGTGGAGGCGGGACGTCGGGTCAGCTCGCGGGGAGGTGCAGCGTCGCCCAGACCGTCTTGCCCTGCGGCGCTGTCGGCTCCCACGACCAGCTGTCGCTCAGTGCGCTGATCAGCTGAAGACCTCTGCCGCCGACCGCGCAGGCGTCCGCTGCGCGCTCGCGGGGCGCGGCCGGGCTGGGGTCGGACACGGCGCACATCAGGTGTGAGGGGTACCGGAAGAGGCCCAGCCACAACGGGTATTCGCCGACATCCGGTCGCATGGGCTCTACGGCATGCCGGACCGCGTTGGTGACGAGTTCGCTGACGACCAGCTTCGCGTCGCCGGCCGCCGCCCCGAGGGCCCACCGCTCGAAGGTGTGCCCGACGAACCGGCGTGCCCGGCCGGCGTTGTCGGGGCGGCCGTCGAGACCGCAGGCGGCGAAGTCGTCCGGCAGTACGAATGGTTCGGCCTCGCTCGCCACCGCCGGGGGCGGCGCGGAGTCGTGGGCGGTGGCCAATCCGCCCCGGCCTGCGGGTCCGACGTGCGGGCTCGCCGAGTGCGCCATGTGAATCACCACGGATCACGTCCCTTCGCAGGCTTCGGAGCCCGATGCTGCGCCAACCGGTGGTGGACGAGTATCGTCGACCTGGCCCACGAAGTGCAATTGCAGTTGGGATTGCACTGTCCGGAACTGTGGGCTCGGTGGACGTGTTGCAAGAGGGAGCGGTGGGCGTGGAGTTGTTCAACGGGGTCAGTTCACGAGCGCTGGGGTCCGCGAAGTGGATCAAGAGCGGCCGCAGCAACGCCACAGGCAACTGTGTTGAGCTGGCCGCACTTCCGGACGGCCGGGTTGCCGTCCGCAACAGCCGCGACCCGCAGGGGCCCGCCCTCATCTATACGCGCGAGGAAATCGCCGCGTTCGTGGCGGGAGCCCGGGACGGCGACTTCGACTCCTTCATCGGCTGAAATCCGTCGCCTCACCGCGGAACCCCTGGCTCATGTGTGCGGCGGGTCGATAGTGTCGTTCCTCCTCATCGTCCGCAGGAGAGCGTGATGGCAGCCGCAGCCGAATCAAGCCCGTCCCTCTTCGCCCGCCCGCTGGGAGCGGCTGAGCGCAACCCGACCGCGCTGAAGGTCATCCTCGGTGGGAAACTGCGCGAGCTGCGCGTCGCCGCGGGGCTCGATCCCTCGCACGTCGACTCCAAGCTCGGCTTCTCCCGCTCCAAAACCAGCCGTATCGAGCTGGGACGCCACGGCTGCAAGCAGAGCGACGCCGCGGCGCTGCTCCACCTGTACGGGGTGGACGACGACGTGCAGGTCGCGGAGTTCATGCGGCTGCTGGAACAGTCCCGCCGACCGGACTGGTGGCGGTCCTACAGCGACGTGCTGTCCGACTTCTTCGCCCCGCTCGTGGCACTCGAAGGCGCCGCGTCGACCATCAGGACGTACGAACCCTTCTACGTACCGGGCCTGTTGCAGACGCCCGCGTACACCCGGGCGGTGGTGCAGTCGGGCCCGGGGCATCTGCTCACGCACGAGGTGCAGCGCAGGGTGGAGCTGCGGCAGGAGAGGCAGCGGCAGCTCGACAACGCGGACGGGCCGCGCCTGTGGGCGGTGATCGACGAGTCCGTGCTGATGCGCACAGTGGGCGGCGTGCCGGTGATGCGCGAGCAGTTGGAGCACCTCGTGGTGATGATGCAGCGCGCCCGCGTCACCCTGCAGATCGCCCCGCTCGACGTGACGGCCTCGGTCGGGGTCGGAACCGGCCTCACGTATCTTCGGTTCGCGCCGGGTGATCTCAAGGACGCCGTGTACATCGAGCACCTGACGGACAGCACGTTCACGCAGAAGCCGCGGATCGTCGAGCAGTACCGCGACATGATGGACCGGCTCGGCGCGTGCGCCCTGACGCCCCGGCACTCGCTCGAAACGATGAGGGAGCGGCTCGCCGGTCTCTGACGTACGAGCGCCCGGTCTGCGATGGGCCGAGCCCGCTCTCCGGCCTGCCGAAACCCCGGTCTCTCGGTCACCGTGCCCAGCAGGGTGCCGGTGGGGGAGCGCACCGGAGACCGGAGTGCCGTCGGCCCCGCCCCCGTCGCAGCTGTGCGGCGGGGGCGTCGGCATCGTGGGGCCCTGGATCAGGGCAGCCGGGCCACTCCGCCCCATTCGAGCCACTCGTCGGACGGCTGCACCGGTGCCAGGTCGTTGTCCGGGCGCCAGGTGGACACTTCCACCAGGCCGGGGTCGAGAACCTCCAGGCCGGCGAAGTACGCGGCGACCTCGCTCTCCTCACGCACCCTGCCCCAGTGGCCGCCGGTCGCCTCCGCCATGAAGTCGGTGACGAACTTACGGATCTCCGGCCGGTCGCTGACCAGTTGGCAGACGACGAGGAAGCTGCCCGGCGCCAGCCGCGCGGCCACACGCCGGACGAGGGCGGCCGGGTCGTCCTCGTCGGGGATGCAGTGGAGCACCGAGACGAAGAGCGCCGCCACCGGACGGCTGAAATCAATCAGGCGTGTCGTCTCGGGGTGGTCGAAGATACCGTCCGTGTCGCGCATGTCGGCCTGGATGACGGCCGTACGGTCGTTCTCCTCCAGCAGCGCCCGTCCGTGCGCCAGGACGATCGGGTCGTTGTCGACGTAGACCACGGTCGAGGAGGGGTCCACGGCCTGGGCGACCTGGTGGACGTTGTCCTGCGTGGGCAGACCGGATCCGTGGTCGATGAACTGCCGGATGCCGTGGTCGGCCGCCAGCGTGCGCACCGCACGGCGCAGGAAGCGCCGGTTGTTGACCGCCAGCACCTTGGTGCTGGGCACCTGCTCGAGCAACTGCTCGCAGGCTTCACGGTCCGACTGGTAGTTGTCCTCGCCCCCCAGGAAGTAGTCGTACATCCGTGCCACGCTCGGCACCTTCGTGTCGATGGCGTCCGGCCGCCACGACTCCTGTCGCATCCAGTTCTCACCCGTACCCAGAGGGAGCCAGCTTCTTAGGACCGACATGCTAGGACCGTTGCGGCCCGGGGGAGGCCCATGTCCGTACTGACCGAAATGCTGGGTGTGCTTTCGGCCGACTTGGCAGATAGTCACGGCTCCGCGTCAGGTCACGGCTTCACCAGTCGGCCGAGGGCCGGCCGGGCCGTCATCGCGTGGCGCCCCGAAGGTACTCGCTGAGCGCTTTTCCCGGCCGGAAGGACGCCGTACCGTCCGCGGGGTCGAACCCGCCGAAGCTGCCCAGCAGGACCGACTCGCCCCCCGCCAGCGCCTCCGCGATCGCGCCCGGGCGCTCCACCGTCCCGAAGAGGGCGTCGAGCACTCGCTCGACGTCCTCCCGCCGCAGAGCGCCTGGGGACTCCGCCGACGCGGTCTTCTCCACGGTCGCTTCGATCAGGCGCGACTTGTCCATGCGGCCCACCCGTTCCCATCCATCCGGAAGTCCGGCTTCGTACGGTCGTCGATCGACCCAAGCCTGACGGCACCGCGCGCCGCCCGCACCCGCACGGCGCGCCCGCGCCGTCCACCGGTGGCCCGGGCCCGTAACCCGTGTGCCCGCTCTGCGGTGGTCGGCGCCCGCGATCACGCGGAGGCTGTTTGCGGTGCCCTGAACCGACGGGGCATGCGTCTCGGAAGGATTCGAATGTCAGAACGCATCACGGCCCTGCGCAGCCTGCACGACGTCGGCCTGGCAGCCTGGTTCGGCGGTTCCCTGATGGGAGCCGTCGGCCTCAACGGGGCGGCGAGAAGGACCGGCGTCGACGAAATGTCGACCGCGCGCATCGCCAGCGCCGGCTGGGCGGCCTGGACGCCGGTGAACGCGGCGGCGATCGGCGCACACCTGGTGGGAGGCGCCGGCCTGCTGGGCGCGAACAGCGCCCGGGTGGCCTACCAGCAGGGGGTGGCCGCCTCCACCGTGGCCAAGCTGGTGCTCACCGGAGCCGCCCTCGCCGCCACCGCCTACACCCGTGTCGTGGGGAAGAAGGTCGAACTCGCCTCGTCCCCGGACCCCGCGGACGCCGAGGCGGCCGCCGAGCACCCGGTCAAGCTCAGCCAGGCACAGCGCCAGCTCATGGTGCTCCAGTGGGCGGTGCCCGCGCTGACCGCGGGCGTACTGGTCCTCAACGCCCTGCACGGCGAGCAGCAGCGTCCCGAGCAGCAGCAGCTGGGGATGATGCGCCGGGCCGCCTCGCCCCTCGTCGCGGCGGGCGGAACCGGCATGGCGGCCGTTCGCCGCGCCCGTGAGCGGGGTCTGCCGGGGCGGCACTGCTAGGCACGGTTTCCGCCGCCGGCCGTTTCGCGGCCCCCGATGCGGCGCGAGCGTACGCGTCCGCCGCGCGGCGAGCACTCGGGCGCGGCACGTTCGGAAGGACAACAAGATCAGCCCACAGCGGAACCGCAACCGCCCGTCCCCACGCCACAAGGAGAGACTCATGGCCAAGGTCACGCAGCCCGTCACCGACGACAGCATCAAGGTGCGCCAGCTCAGCCACTACCAGTTCAGCTGGGTCGCCGGTGGGCCGGCGGCCCCGGGCACCATCACCCTGCAGCTGGTGCTCGACGAAGGCGCGTGGGAGGAAGTGCTGACCGTTGACGCCGCCGACGCCGACGTCCTGCAGGACCTGCTTTCCGAGACGGAGACCGTCCACTACGACGTCGGCCGCCGGACCCTGATGTTCGGCGTCACCCCGGTCGGCAGCTGACCGCCCCCGCACGGACGCCGCTCACCCCGCCCGTCCGGGCGGGGCGGGCGGCGCTGTGCGTACGGGGGCGGTCAGCGTCGGCAGCCGGACAGGGTGCCGGACGGTCGTCCGTCGACCGGATGGCCGCTTCCAGCAGGTGCCTCCGGCCGCGCGGTGCGTTGCTGGAGTGATCGAGGAGCAAGGCCGGGACGCGCCAGGAGGAACGCCGTGGCCGTGCGGACGCGCGCTTCCGGTGTGGTCGCCCCCTGCGGGACGCGAGCGCCCGGGATGCGCCTGATCACCTGCAGCAGCGAGGCAACGGAGGACGAGATGCCCACGCCCACAGACGACCGTACGCGGGACACGCGCCGGGCCGGCGCTTCCGGCGATGTGCGGGCAGCCGTCCGGGTCCATCACTGGGAAGGATTCCGGTTCGAGTCCCGCCTGGTACGGGCGCCCGAGCGCAGTCTGCCGCCGGTGCTGCTCATCGGCGGCGCCTTTCAGCGCAAGGAGCGGTGGGGGTACGTCGAACAGGAGATCCTGCGGTACGCCGATGTCCTGACCGTGGATCCACCGGGGTGGGGGAGCGCCGACCTGCTGCCGGAACAGCACGGGGTGGAGATCATCGCCGACTGCCTGCACCACATGCTGGGCGAACTGGGTCTGCGACGGCTCAACATCGCCGCCGGCTCGTACGGAACGGCCATCGCCTACCGTCTCGCCCAGGCACATCCCGAGGACGTCGGCCGGATGCTGCTGTTCGGGACGATGCGCCGGATTCCGGAGCACGCGCAGACCGCGATCCGGCACACCCTCGACCTGCTCGACGCCCAGGAGATGCACCTCTTCGCCCAGGCGACCGTCGACCTGTTCATGTCGCAGAAGCCCGGTGCGGGCGTCGTCAACGGCCGCGCGCTTCGCCGCATCCTGCACACCCGCTTCGCCACCGCCGACGCCGACGAGACCGACAAGTACCGTGCCAACACCCGGCGGCTGCTCCGCCACACGACGCTCGACACGACCTCGCCGCCGCCTCACCCGGTTCTCGTCGTCACCGGCGAGCACGACACGTTCACCACGCCCGAACTCTGCCTCGAGATGGCAGCCTGCTGCGCCGACAGCCAGTACGCGGAAGTCGCGGACGCCGATCACATGGTCCACCTCGAGAGGGCCCACGAGATGAGCGAACTCGCCGCGCGCTTCTACTCGGGGCTTCCCCTCGCCGACCTGCCCTTCATCCGCAGCGTGCGGCGGGTCAGGGGCGAGGGGGCCGCCGGCTAGTCACCGGTCGTCCCCCGGCGGACCGGCAGGTGATCGTTCCCGTGTCCGCCGGGCAGCCCGGCCGGCCACGGACCGGGTAGGCGCGGCGCCCGCCGCACCTGCCCCCGGTCGTTCCCGAGCGCTCAGGGCGCGATGGGCAGCCGGCGCTTGTGCTCGGTGAGGCGGTAGCGGTTGACGATCGTCTCGAAGGCCCGCTCCTCCACCGGCTTGCCCTCCAGGAAGTCGTCGATGTCGTCGTACGTGACCCCGAGCGCGTCCTCGTCCGCCTTGCCCGGGTCGAGGGTCTCCAGGTCGGCCGTCGGGACCTTCCACACCAGCTCGGCCGGCGCGCCCAGCGCGTCCGCGACGGCGCGCACCCGTCGCTTGGTCAGGCCGGTCAGCGGGACCAGGTCGGCGGCGCCGTCGCCGAACTTGGTGAAGAACCCGGAGACCGCCTCGGCGGCGTGATCGGTGCCGACGACCAGGCCCTCGTGCGCGCCTGCCACCGCGTACTGGGCGATCATGCGCTGACGTGCCTTGATGTTGCCGAGCACGAAGTCCTGGTGGAGGGCGTCGCGAAAGGCCACGTCGGCCGCCAGCGCAGCCGCGAGAGCGGCGTCGCTCGCGGGCTTGATGTCCACGGTCAGTACGTGGTCGGCGCGGATGAAGGAGAGCGCGAGCTGCGCGTCGTGCTCGTCGGCCTGGACCCCGTACGGCAGCCGCATCGCGTAGAACCGCGCCTCGTGCCCGGCGGCGCGCGCCCGCTCGACCGCGAGCTGGCACAGCCGTCCGGCGGTGGTGGAGTCCACACCACCGCTGATGCCGAGCACGAGGGAGCGCAGACCGGTGGAGGTCAGCCGCTCGGCGAGGAAAGCCACCCGGCGCTCGATCTCCTGATCGGCGTCGAAAGTCCCGGCGACCTGCAGGTCCCGGGCGATCTCCTGCTGCAGGGCGATGGACGCCGGCTCGCTCACGTCTGCTCCTTGTTCCGGTTCACGATGTCTGTAGTGCCCACCCTACCCAGGGAGCTTCCGAAGACACGGGGCCGGAGGCCGGGCGGCTCGTGCGTGATGATCGCGGTGGCGGGGGGAGGCCCGATGTCCCCCAGCCGTGGCTGGAGGACATCGGCGACCGACGCCAGGGCGCCGGATCGCGGTCCGCGGGCTCTTCCGTACGGAGCCCTGCCGGGGCTACCCGGGCTCCTCCCTACGAAGCCCTACCTGGCGGGGCTCAGCCCTTCTGGAGCCACAGCTGGTAGTTCCTGTTGGCGGAGCTCCAGCGGCAGTCCCAGCTGTAGACGGTCGGGTAGTTGTCCCAGTACCACTCACCGCGGGTGTTGCAGGGGGCAAGCCGGTTGAAACGTTCACCGGAGTCCACCCAGCGCAGTGCCTGGCTGTCCACGGGGGCCGCCGTCACCTCGGCCGACCGTACGGCCGGCTGGCCGGCGGGAACAGCGGCAGCGGCCGGGACGACTGTCGCCCCGAGCGCGAGTGTGGCGCCGATCCCCGCTCCCACCAGCAGTGTGCGCATACGCATGATTCGACTCCTCGTCGGTCGTACGGATTCTGCGAACGGTCCGGGTGAGGTTCTTCGGCCAGGAAAGGGGCCGTACCTCCGGGTCAGCCGGACGGACAGAACGCTGGTGCAGGTGGAGGGGGCGATGCAATGGCTGGTCCTGTCCCGGACAGGTTGCGGCTGTCCGGCCTGGTCACGGCCTGTCCGGCTCTTGTCCGGATGCCGGGGCACACGGCTTGCGCCGAGCAGATCGCGCGAATGGCCACAATGGTGATTGCCGCGACGGACGCCCCTGGCAAGGATTGACGCCATGGACACCGGGGACTTACGACCCGAAGCGGCGGGCTCGGCGCGCGAGTTCGCCGAGCAGCTCCGCGAACTGAAGAAGCACTCCGGACTGACCTACCGGGAGTTGGAGGAGCGGGCCCGCCTCCGGGGCGACGTACTCGCCCGCAGTACGCTCTCCGACGCTCTGCGGGGCGAGAGCCTGCCGCGCCCGGAAGTCCTGGCCGCATTCCTGCGGGCCTGCGGCCAGGAGGCCGCACTACCGGTCTGGCTGGCGGCGAGAAACCGTATCCGCAGGGCGCCACCCCCTCCCTCGGCCACGCCCGCCGCGCCTGCCACGCTCCGACCGCGGGCTCCGGTGCTGATAGCCGCCGCGGTGGCCGTGCTGACGCTCGTCGCCGGAATCTGGTTTCTGGCGGCACAGGAACGGGAGCCGGAGGGAGGGGTGAACGGCAGCCCGCACGCGCAGGTCCCGGTCGGGGCGGGAAGCCCCGGGCCGGGTGCCCTCTTGCGGGGCTATGTGGAAATACGTCCGGTGCGCGCCCAGCACCTGTGTCTGAGCGAGGGCCGGGACGCCAAGGGAAACTACGCTCACGCCATAGCCGTCCAGCAGCCGTGCACCGAGGCCCGGCCGCCGCACACCCGCCTCAGGCCGCTCGGCGCGGCCGCGGCGGGACCGTACTACGTCGAGTGGCAGCACCCCCGGCACGGAACGGGCTGCCTCACCCTGCGCCGCAGCGGTCTCGCGCAGGGCGCGCTGGAACCGTGGGACAGCTGCTCTTCCACCAGGCGTTTTCAGCATTTCTGGATCGAACCCGTCGGCACGCCGGAAAGTGATCGCTTCCGGCTGCGGATGCGCGGAGGGTCCGCGTGCGTAGGCATGAGCGGGGAAGCGGCGGCGGTCGGGGCGCAGGCGCTGGTTTCCCGTTGTGATCGGGGCCGCGACCAGGAGTTCGTGATCAGACCGGTGGCCTGATCCTGCCGAGGAGACCTGCGCCGGTCGCCTTCCTACCCGCCCGCGCCCGAGCCGACCCCTTTTCGCAGGACACGCGGAAGCGGTTGCCTTCCGGTCAGACCGAAGCTTGCGCAGCGCCGGCCGATCCGCCGACGGGCGCCCGTCAGGCGACGCGTCGGGCCAGCACTTGGCCGGGCCAGGAACCGGACAGGAAACGGTCGGTGGGGGTGAAACCGTTGCGCTCGTAATACGCGACCAACTCGCCCCCGCCGCCCGCCCAGCAGTCGACCCGCAGCAGCTTCACGCCGGCCCGCCGGGTCTCCTCGGCGGCATGGGCCAGCAGTGACGCTCCGATGCCCAGTCCGGCGTGCCGCCGGTCGGAGACAAGCAGCCGGACGTACCGCTCGGGCTCCTCGGCCGGTGCGATCGGCACCTGGGGGCTCGGCCCGGAGTCCAGCACCAGGGCTCCGACAGGCACTCCGTCCCATTCCGCGACGTACGGCGCGTTCTCGGTCGTGTACCGCTCGACCCGCGCCACCCCGCCGGGCAGCTGGGAGTACGGTGTGGTGCCCCACTGCTCGGTGTTGCCGCGCTGGTTCATCCAGGCGATCGCGGAGTCGAGCATCTCCAATATGGCGGGTGTGTCGGCCGGACCGCCGGGCCTGATGCGCATGCCGTGTGTGGTGTCGTTCACGCCCGGAAGCTTAGGCACGGTCGAGGGCGTGACGAGGGCGTGACGAGGGCGAGGGCGACGCGAACAGGCCCTCCGTACACGGCTCCACGCCACGCAGTGCCACGCCGCATCGGTCCGGAACCTCCCGCAGCCAGGACCGCTCCGCGCGACTGGTGGCGCGGCGGTGGTGAGCATGAGCGTGGCTACCCTCCCGCCCGGGGAGGGGGCGTCCGGCGCGGTGGTCCCGGTTCTCGGCGGGGGTCATTGGCGGCTGACCGTACGCGTCACGCCCGTGACGATCGTCGTCGCCAGGATCCAGCCCGTGATGATCAGGGTGTACGCCAGCCACTGATACGGGCCGTCCGGGGCGAACGCCGGCTCCTGACCGAAGCTGATGACCGGCAGGAGCAGGTCGAGGGTGTAGAAGACGGGGTTGAAGTCGGGGGCCTCGTCCGCCTTGACGGGGCGGGGGTGGTCCAGGCCGTACGCGATCGACCCGACGGCCACCAGGGACAGCAGCCACACGGCCGCGCGCAGAGGGCGGAAACCGTAACCGACGGTGGCGTCCTGGGCGTACCCCCACAGCCGCCCGTACCGGGTCAGCGTGGTGCGTCGGCGTCGCTGCTTGGCGAGTTGGACGAGTCGGGCCGCGTCGTCGTCCCCGACATGGCGATAGGCCGCCGTCAACTGCTCGTAGCCGTACGGCTCGTACCGGTCGCCATCCCGCTCCAGCATCGGAAGGCGGCGCTCGGCGGGCTCGTGCGGGGCGAGCACCGTGTAGGTGAGATTGCTGAGAAACACCTCGTCCGGCAGCATCTCCGGGTCAAGCGTCAAGATCTCTATCTGGGAACGCCGAAGATTCAGGGCGCCCTCGATCCGATCGCCCCCGCGCAGCCACAGTTCGCCGATGACGCAGCTGCTCGCGCGCAGCGCAGTGTCCCCCGGATGTGACAAGTGGGCGTGGAGCAGGTCGAGCCGCCCCGATATGCGCGAGCCCCGCAGCTCGATCCGGCCCCGCGCACGGATGTACCGGGCTCGCACATGGGCGCCCACGTTGAGGTTCTGCGCGTCCAGCGCGGTGCCGTCAGGCGTGATGAACTCGGCGTCCTGCACGTTGATCCGCCCGGCGACGGACGCGCCGGTGAGCCGTACCTGGCCGTGCGCGCGCATCTCGGGCGCCCACAGATCGTCCCCGATCGCTGCCTGGTTGAGCTGGAGCACCGGCTCGGAGTCGTCCGGGGCCGTGAACTGCGCCCGCTCCATGAACAGCGCCCCCGAGATTTGCGCCCCTCCGAGCCGCACCGGCCCCCGCACCCGGCAGTCCGTCATCCTCAGCACCCCCTCGACACGCAGGGTCGCCGCGGCGAGTCCCGGCAGAACGGAGTTGCTCAGGTTGAGCTGACGCAGTTGGGCGCCGTACAGGTCGGGTGCATCGTCGAACCGGCAGTGGCTCAGCCGGACGGCAGCTTCGACGGTGGCGTACCGCAGGTCCAGTACGCCGGTGATGCGCGCGCCCGTGATCTTGAGGGCGGCGATCTCCCCCTCCTCCTGCGGAGCCCTGAGCAGCAGAGCCCGCAGCACACTCGCCCGTACGGTCCGCTGCGCGCCCCACGACTCGTCGAGCGCCGGATCGTCCTCGTTCCCGTCGGCCCCGTCGGCGCGGAAGTCCACGGACGCGCCGCGCGGAAAGGCCCGCCATACGCGTACCTCGGCCGGTGTCAGATCGTCGGTCTCGTTCACGCGGGGACTCTGACGTGGTGCGTTCCCCGCTGTCAACTGCCGCACGCCGGGACGACACAGGGCCCGGCAGTCACCCGCGAACACCCGCGCACCACAAGGCGGGGAAGCGGACAGCCGCCCCGGGCCGCCACGCCTGAGCACCCGCGGCGCCCCGCGCGACCGCCGGTGCGGCGGCTGGGACGCGTACGCCCGCCGACCTCAGCACTCGCCGCGGACGTCTACGAGCAATCACCTCATCAGGTGCGGACTACCGACTGCGGCCGATCTCCCTCAAGTTGGCCGTGTAGACCTCCTCGCCGGTGCGGTCGCCGTGTCGCCGGCACTCCCGCACGGCTTTGCGCGTCCAGGCCCTGGCCTCGTCGCGTTCGCCCACGTGGTAGTGGTTCAGTCCCATCAGACCGCAGAGTTTGCCCATGAAACGGCGGGCGGACGCTTCGTCGGGGAGTGTGTCCAGGTCGTCGAGCAACCGCAGCAGCACGTCATTGCTGTCGGTGAACAACGCCCGGTCGCTGAGCTGCTGCGCGTGGGTCAGGGCGTCCCGGCAGGCGACGAGCCGGCGTCCGTCGGGCGTGCCGCGCCGCAGTTCGCGGGCGGTGAGCAGAGCGTCCAGGACCGCTGCGGCTGTCGCCACGTCCCGGCCGCCCGCGCGCAGTGCCAGGTCGTGCGCACGGCGAGCGTGCTCCACGGCCGCGTCGAGTTCGTCCCGCAGGGCAGCGTGCGCGGCCAGGCGGGAGTGAATGGCTGAAACCGAGGCGTCGTCGGCCGACCCCGGGCCGAGTTCTTCGCGGAGCAGCGCGTCGGCGGCCTCGTACTCCCCGTCCTCGGCGAGGACATCCGCCTCGTGCAGCCTCTCCAGCAGATTGCCCGGCCGGTCGGCCCCCGACAGCCGGCGCAGTGCGGCTGGACGGCCCAGCCCGTCCAGCTCGCGCGCGAGCCGCTGCAGCGTCAGCGGGTACGCCCGCATGGCGTTCATGTTCCGGCGGAAGTGCTCTCGAAGCTCCTCCGGTACCCGTAGCCATTCGTCACTGCGGGCGTCGAGTTCGGCGGCGTGCTCTCGGCACAGCGCGTGGAAACCGGCGTCGTCGCCGCTCCGGTCGGCCGTGCTGAGGGCGCGCAGCACACGGCCCAGCTCCCCGTCGATGAAATCTCCCACATGCGGCACCCTCACCGGACCGGAGCCCCCCACTGCAGCAGATGGCGGTACAAGTGCATGTAGAGCAGTCCTGCCGGGTGCTCGTGCCCGGTGCTCCACCCGGACAGGCGGGCGCTGTGCGGCGCGCCGGGCGCCACGTCACCGACGATCTGTTCCACATTCTCGCCGGTCCGGTCCAGGGACACGGTGACGGCCGGGAGGCGGGCCTCGAACACCACGCGGCACAGGGCCTGGCCCACGTCGTGCGCCAGCAGCCCCGACTTGCCCACCAGCACCCACACGTCGGCCCGAACCGGCCGAGCCAGCAGGCGCCCGTACGGCAGGTGCCCGACGGGGACGGGGTCCACCGCGGTCCAGCTCCCCGAGACGACCCGCACCCCCAGCGACTTCTCCAGATCCGCCCGGTGTCGCCGCGCCCAGGACGAGATCAGTACGGCCTCCCCCTCGCACTCGGCGACGACCGCGACGTGGCAGGTCGGCGCGGTGCTCGAAACTTCGGACGGGGGGACGCGCCAGTACGGCGTCACGTCGGGGGGCCCGGCGTCGGGGCGTCTGTTCTTTACGTACGCGCGGAGGTCCAGGCCGTCCCACCCGTCGAGGGAGCCGATCACGCGGACCGGCCGCTCACCGTCGACCGGCTGCAGGCCCTGGTAGTCCGGCGCCGGAATCAGAACGTTTCGCTCTCCCATGTCCGGCAGCGGAACCACGCCTGTGACCAGGGCCTGCCGGCTCGTGCGGCCGTTCGGCACGGCGAAGGACAGCAGACGGTCGTAGAGGTAAGGGAGGTCGTCCGCCTGGGCCATGGACAGTTCCAGCCGGCGTACGCACTCCTCGCGCGTCTGCAGCCGGAACAGTTCGGTGTCCAGCAGCCCGCGCCAGACGACCAGCTGACGGTCCTGTACGAGGCTGCGCAGAGATTCGGCGTCCGTGGAAGGGCCCGATGGCCGCGCCGATCCGCCGGTGTGCAGTACGTCGGGGCGCCCGCCCACCGTGCTCACCAACGAGGTCGCCGCCTCCAGACTGCACCAGGCCCGGCCCAGGTAGTCGGAGACATCGTCCAGCAGCACCAGGGTGCGCCCGGCGAACTGCAGCAGGGACAGCGACTCGAGGGTGCGACGGAACAGCGCTTGCTCCTCGGGGGTGCGTGGAGCCTGCGGCATGCAGCTGAAGTCGTACCAGAGGTGGATCCGCTCCAGCAGCGGCCGCAGCGAGGGCAGGTCGTCGAGCAGGGCGCGCAGGCGTCGCAGGCCCACGTCGGCGGACGCCTGCGCCGCCCCGGACTCGACCGCTTCCACCCCGGCCCGGTCCACCTCCTCGGCCACCGGCACGAGTGACGCGTCGTCCAGCGTTTCCCTCAGGACTCCGACCAGCAGGCACTCGGCGAGATCCGAACCGGCCGGGCCGACGGGCATGTGCATCGCGGCGGGAGCCACCCGGCGAGGGGTGCGCAGTCCGCGCCGGTGGGCGACTCGGACCGCCTCGCACAGCGAGGCGAACAGGTGCCACGCGACCAGTCGCGCCTGGGTGCCGTCCGGGTCGGGCTGATTGACGTCGAACCAGCGGTGCGAGACGAACACATGATGTCGGCCGGGGAAGACTCCGCGCGCCAGAGTGGATTCCACCTCACGCATCCGCGGGAAGCGCGCGTACGCGATCAGTTCGTCCAGGGGCAGCCAGCGCGACTCCGTCAGTTGCCGCGACACCGACATGGTGGGCTGGGGACGTATGTCCTGCGCCTTGGCCGCCTCTTCCAGCATGCGGTGAGGAACCGCCAGGGGAAATCTGCCGATGACCTCGCCCCCGGGTTCCGCCATGGCGTACAGCAGCCCCCGCTCGATTCCGACGCGGACCTGGCCGTCAGGAATGACGAGGTGCCGGTGGGCCAGGAAGTCGTGCTGCCCGGCGAGCCGGGCCACGTCGGGGGGCAGCCCCGCCCGCTGCCGCCGCCGCTCACCTACCGCGAGGCCCGCCAGGGTCTCCACGCCGGCGAACGGAACCTGTGGGCAGGCGCACCCGTAGCGGTGTGCGATGTCGTCGTACGTCCGCACGCCCCCGCCCCGCAGTCCGCCCCGTGCGTAGCCCAGCGCCTTGGCGGCCGCCTCGCCGGCGCGCCGTGCGTACAGCAGCCGGGGATGCCTCCGTAACTTCTCCGGCGGGATCGACAGCATGGCCTTCATGTCGTCGGCCGGCGGTTCACTCCCCGACATGCAACTCACCTTTCGACAAAGGACGTTGTGACCGGTCCACGATCAAAGCACGGAAGGGCTCCGTTAGGCTTGGCCGACCTGACGACTACGGGGAGATGCCGCCATGGCCGACATCGGTGAATCGCTGTGGAACGACGGCGTCGGCACGGAGGGCTACCGCGACGCGAAGGCCGCGTATCACGCCGCGATCTTCGAGCAGTACAAGTTGTGCGTGGAGATGGCCGACCGGGTCAGCGCCCGGCGCAACCTCGCCAACACCTTCTTCCTGACCCTCCACACGGCCCTGCTCGCCTTCCTCGGAGCATGGCTGACCCAGGATCCTCACCGCGCGGTGCCGGTCGTCCTCGCCCTCGCGGCCCTGCTGGTCCTGCTGGGCACGTGTGTCACCTGGTGGTTCACCGTCCGCTCCTACCACCAGTTGAACCGGGGCAAGTTCGCGGTGATCGGAGCGCTGGAGGAACGGCTGCCGGCCCGCACCTTCGTGGAGGCCGAATGGCGCGCTCTCGGTGAGGGCCGGGACTGGCGGGTCTACCTGCCGCTGAACCTGGTCGAGCGGTGGATTCCGCTGCTCTTCGCCGGGGCCTACGTTCTGGGATTCACGGCCGCCGTCGCTTCGTGAGACCCGCGGACGCTGCGCACCGCGCGATCAGCGCGCCGCCACCGCCCACCGGGATAGAGTGACGGCCACCTCGCCCGGGCCGAAAGGGGATTGCCGCGTGGTCACGGTCGCCGTCACCGGTCACATGGACCTGGCCGCCGAGGCGGCGGAGCCGGTACGCACGGCCCTGCGCGACCTCCTGGTGGCTCTGCGCGGCGACGCGCTCGTGGGGCGGTCGTGTCTGGCCCGCGGCGCCGACAGTCTCTTCGCCGAGGAAGTCCTGGCGCTCGGGGGCCGGCTGTCGGTGATCATCCCGTCCCGCGACTACCGGGACGCGGTGGTGGAGCCGTCGGACCGCGTCAGCTTCGACGCACTGCGCGAGGCCGCCGACGAGGTGGTGATCATGCCGTACGCGCACGCGGGACGCGCGGCCTACGAAGCGGCCAACCACCGCCTGCTCCGGGGCGCGGACCGTCTGCTGGCCGTCTGGGACGGCAGCGCTCCCACCGGCCGGGGCGGCGGTACGGCGGACACCGTGGCCGCGGCCCGCTCGGCCGGCCTGACCGTCGACGTCGTATGGCCCCCCGGCGCACGCAGGGCCGGCGCCTGACATCCCCGCACGGTCACGGTTCCTGTTGGACGCGACGGCGATGCCACAGTCGTCGAACCCGCGGCCTCGTCCAGCAGCACTGCATCGGCTGCCGACCAGCGAGCCGACTTGTGGGAGCGGCAGGGCCCGTCGTCGAAGGGCGGTCCGTGCCACAGGGGCCACTTCTGCCGGGGCCCTCGCCGGTCAGTGGCCCACCAGCAGCGTGACCAGGCGTTCCACCTGCTCCTCGGGCGGGGGGCTGCCGGGGGCACGGGTCATCAGCATGTGGTGCAGGGTGCCGACGAGGGCGAGGGCGGCCGCCGCCGTATCGGTGTGCGCCGGAATCCGGCCCAGCTCCTGCTCGGCGGCGAGATAGGTCGCGACCGCCGCCTCGAGCACACCGAAACCCGGTGCGCCCTCCTCCCAGGCGCGACGCGTGTGCGAGGAGGCGCCCGGCATGGTCAGGGCCAGCCCGACGATGCCGGGGTCGAGGGAGTTCATGAGCGTCAGGGCCGCCGAGAGGACGTTGTGCACCACCGTGTCCTGCCCGGCGCGGGCGGGCAGTGTCTCCGTCAGCCGTGCCGTCGTCGCGAAGCGGTCGAGCACCAGCTCCGCCACGAACGCGTCCAGCCCCGCGAAGTGCGTGTGCAGCACCCCCTTCCCGCAGCCGGCTTCCTCCGTGACCGCGCGGCTGGTCAGCGCGCCTGCTCCGTCACGTGCCACCACCCGTTCCGCAGCCGCGAAGAGGCGCTCGCGCAGGTCGGGAATGGCCACTCCGCGTGGTGACATCGGCTCGCTCCGGAGAGAACGGTAGACAGTATGGGCGCTCGCCCATACTGTTTGGGCGCATGCCCATTCTAACGGGGAGGCCGACCGGCATGGAAGAGAACGAACGCGTCGTCAACAGCCGCCAGGCGCAGGCGTGGAACGGGGAGGAGGGGAGTGCCTGGGCCCGCCACCAGGACCGCTGGGACGCGGTGAACGACGGCTTCAACCAGTCGTTGCTCGACGCCGCCGACATCCGCGGCGATGGCCGTGTCCTGGACATCGGCTGCGGCGCCGGGCGCACCACCCGCCTCGCCGCCCGACGGGCGCCCGGGGGCGGGGCCGTGGGACTGGATCTCTCCGGCCCCATGCTGGACCGCGCCCGGGCCGCCTCGGCGCGGGAAGGGCTGGGCAACGCCGAATTCGTGCAGGGGGACGCTCAGGTCCATCCCCTCGCGCCCGGCAGCTTCGACTGCGCGATCAGCCGCTTCGGGATCATGTTCTTCACCGACCCGGTGGCTGCCTTCGGCAACATCGGCAGGGCCCTGCGGTCCGGCGGCCGTCTGGCGTTCGTCACCCCCGCCGCGGCCGCGGACAACGACTGGGCGGTGGTGATGGCCGAACTGTCCCGCGCCCTGCCGGAAGCCGATCCCGGGGACTTCGGCGCAACCGGCGCCCCCGGCATGTTCTCCCTGACCGACCCCGACCACACCCGCACGGTCCTGGAGGCGGCCGGGTTCGCGGACGTCGCCCTCGTTCCGGTCGAGGCGTACGGGGACTGGGGAGCCGACGCGGCGCAGGCGGCGGACTTCGTGTCGACCACCGGACCGGCGCAGCACGTGCTGGCCCAGACGACCACTCCGGGGCGGCGCGACGAGGCGCGGCACGCGTTGATCGACGTACTGCGCCCGTTCGAGCAGGAAGGCGCCGTACGGCTGCGCAGTGCGGCGTGGTTGGTGACGGCCGAGCGCCCCTGAAGTTCCGGTTCGAACCTATGGCCGACGACTGCTCGTCCACGGTGGTGCCGGGGGTGGAGGGCGGCCCCGGCAGGCGGTCCGGAACCCCTGCGTAAAGGGTTTTCCCGTCGATTTGCCTGGTCAGCGAGCCGTGGTTCCCGCTCGCGCCGAAACATTTGACACAGGGCAATGATTCTGTGGGACGCTGTGGGGACGCCAGCCTGGTCTGGTGGGAGGCCCCGCGCCGCCCTTGTTGGTCACGATCGGTGGCCGGGGCGCGGTACGGGTGGTCTTACTTGGCTGTGCACGGCACATGCCGTGCGCTTGACGGCACCGGTTCCACTGGTGGCCGTGATGGGCTCGACCCCTGGATTGAGGGGCGAACCGTGAAGGAATTCACCGTAACCGCCGAACAACACCCTGACCTGACCCTGCTCACCGTCGCCGGTGAAATGGACCTGCAGACCATACCGGCGCTCGAGGAAGCAGCTCTCGTCGTCCCGCTCGGCGGCAAGACCCTGCACCTGGAACTCTCAGGCGTGACCTTCATGGACTCCAGCGGCTTGAACCTGCTGCTGCGCCTGCGTCATCGCATGCGCTCGGACGGCGGTCGTCTGGTGGTGTCCGGGCTGCGGGAGCAGCCGGCCAGCCTGCTTCGTCTGACCGAGACCTATGAACTGCTCGCCGCGGCCGAACTGCTCGCCGCGCCCGACAAGGCCGTGCTCAAGGCGCCCCCCGCCCAGCGGCAGTCACCCTCGCGCGTGTGACTCGGGCATGAAACGTCCCTCACCCGGTGACGTGGCGTCGGGTCAACGGCGCGCAGCCGAGGGCGAGTGAGCGCAAGCCACGCCGTCTACGGCATCCAGGACAGCGACTTCCCGTACCGCCAGGCTTGCAGCGTTTCTTCGCCGTCGCTGACGCGCCACCTCCACTCCGCGACCGACCTAGCCGGTCACCCGTGGAGCCGGTCACCTGTGGAGCCGGTCACTCGTCGGGCCGGTCAGCTGTCGAGCTGGTCACCCGTCGAGCCAGTCACCCGGAATCAGATCGCGGACGCGGTCGAGGTCAGCCTCTGTCCGGCCGCGAGCGAAGACGGCCGTGCCGTCGTGGCGCGCGAGTACACCGTCGCCCAGGAACCAGCGGGTGGCGTGATTCCCCTCGCCGACCGGACAAGGCGGGAACGGCAGCTGGACGCAGTGGCGCTCCAGCAGTGCGACATCTTCGTCGTCGGGGTCGAGGAAGTCGCAGAGTGGCCCGTCGGCCTGCACGGACTCGGACAGAACGATTTCGACGAAGCAGAGGGAGAGGCGTTCCAGCCAGCCCTCCCACCGTTCGGCGGTCTTGTCGGCCAGGTCGAGCCGGACGGACACCGCCGGGTCGTCGTCCCGCAGACCGCCGAGCAGGATGCCCCACGACGCGGCTCCCTGGTTCTCCTCCCGGAAGACCAGAGCCTCCTTCGCGTCATCCACATACAGCTTCGCCGGGCTGAGCAGGACATCGTGGTTACTGGTGAGATCCTGGCGACGCCCGAGCAGCCGGTAGCCTTCCCGCAACGCGGTCGGCAGGCGAAGGCCCAGCCGCTCCTCCGCCGCGGCCAACTCCGCCTCGGCGTACCCGTCGCCGCTTGCCAAAGGGCTTGCCCACTGGGCGGCGAAGCCCTGGATGAAGGACCAGGCGCCAACGCGGCTCTCCACCCCCCGGGCGAGAGACGAGGCGAAATCCAGCTCTTGTGTCATGGCAGGACGATAAGGGGCCTGTCATGACGGGCCGAGGCCGGGCATGTCGAGGCTGCTTGTCGCGGTATCCCAAGGGCCGGGGACCGCACGCCTACCGCTGTTGTTCCGCCAAGGCGGAGTGCGGAGGATGTGACGTACGGGCCTTGTCGGCAGCCTGGACCGGATCATGGTCGACTGGCCGGACGAGGACATCGCGGCTTTCACCGACTGCCTTCAGCGCTTCGACACGGACATCGAGCGGTTGCACGGAATGCCCTGGCCGCGTCCGCAGACGGCGGATGGGCCCGCCTGACGCGCCCTGCTGCTCCCCGGGCGCCGCACACCGCCCCGTACGACGGCAAGGGGCGGCGCCGAGAGCGCCGGAAATGCTCGGGCCGTGCGTCAGTCCTCCACCTTCGCCGAGGTGCTGGCGCAGAGGTACGGACGCGCCAGCAGCAGGCCGGTGGCGGTCATGACGATGCCGCAGTAGACCGGGGCGAGGTGGATGAAGTCGGTGTAGTGGATGGCGCCGTGCACCACGACGGCCGGCAGGAAGCCGGCTGCCGCCGCCGCGGCCAAGGTCCAGAACACCCAGGCCTCACCGCGCCGCCAGCCCCACGCGCTGAGCAGTGTGATCGCCACGGCGGCGGCCATCAGCGCGCCGCCGAACCCCGCGCGGTCGTGCGCCACGAAAGGGACGAGTCGCGGATTGACCGCTTCCAGCATCTGCGCGTCGGCGCCGAGGAAGGTCAGGTCGGTCGGCACGAAGACACCGGTCAGACCGACCACCGAGATGACCGCCCCGCCGGCGAACAGCCCCGCTCCCGTGACGATGAGCAGCAACTGGCCGGCCAGCGCCCTTCGGCGCTCCGGCTCCGGCCCTTCGGGCGCGAGGCGCCACCGGGGTGTGTGCGGGGCTCGGCGGACCCCGGCGACGAACATCGGGAACAGCACGACGACGGTGGCCGTGTGGAGGGGTTCCACGAAGCCGGTGGCCAGGAAGTAGAACAAGGTGGGGAAGCCGATCGCCCCCGACAGGAGGTAGACCTCGCGGGCCCAGGGCCAACCGCGTCTGATCCCGCCCACGGCGAGGCCGGTGTAGAGGGCGCCGATCGCCACCATCGTGCCGGCCATGGTGATCCGGTCGTGCTGCAGGAAGTGCACGAGGTGGTGATTGGCGGCGTGCAGTTCGCGCAGCGTCATGCCGAGGTAGTCGCGGTCGTACCAGAGCAGCACCGGACCGAGCGTGATCGCCGCGGCGCCGATTCCGGCTCCCGTCATGCCGAGCCCCACGAGCAGCGCCCACCACCAGGCGGGCCAGCGCCGGGGGTCGCGGCCGACGTCCCGGAGCGCCGGAGCGGGCGAGGCGGGCGTGGCCGCTTCGGTGACCCGCGCGAACCAGCCGGGTCCTGCCTCGACGAGCACGCCCGGCCGGGCGAGCACGACGGTGCCGGGCTCTTCGAGCGCGGCGGCCGCGGCGGTGGCCGACGGGTCCGACACATGGACGACGTGCGGGTCGTCGCCGGTGAACCCGTCGACGTGGCGCTTGAGGGCGGCCTCGGTCTCCGGGTCGCAGGCGCCGACGACCAGCGGGATCATGCGGTCGGCAGCGGCCTCGCGCACGGTCCGCGCGTCGGCCGCCGAGACGGGCGTCACCTCGACGACACCGGCCCCGAGCGGGGGCATGGCCCGTACCGCGTCGTGGGCGAGCGACGGTGGGACGGATATGCCGAGGCGTACGGTCACGGGCACACCGGCGATCTCGCCGGCGAGCCGCTCCGGCGGATGGCGGTGGCCGAACCCGCGGGCGATCAGCCGTGCGCCGGCGGGACGGGAGCCGATCGACGCCAGCATCCGCAGCGCGGTGCGCTGCGAACGGCGCCGGCCGAGGACGGCGGCGGCCGCGCCGCGCAGCGGGTGATACGTCCAGTCCGGCATCAGTGGCCGCCGCCGTTCGTCGCGGATCCCCGGTGACCGGGCGCGGTCCAGCCGAGCACCGGTGCCATGGACCGCAGCGTCGCCCGCGTCGGCGCCAGCCGGGCAGCCGTGTCGCGCAGTAGCACCGCGGGCTGCCGCGACAGCTGTCCGACGGCCCCCAGCCGGGCGGAGCGGCGCGTGATCGCCTGGGTCCTCGGGCGGCGCAGGAGATCGTACGAGCGGAGCGCGCCGGCCACGTCCGCGGTCTCGTCGAGGCAGTGGGCGAGGGTGACCGCGTCCTCCAGCGCCTGGCACGCGCCCTGGCCCAGATTGGGAGTCATGGCATGGGCCGCGTCGCCCAGCAGGGCGACCCGGCCGCGGACGAAGGACGGCAGCGGCGGCAGGTCGTACAGGTCGTGGCGGAGCACCTCGTCCGGTGGGACGGCCGCCAGCAGGCCGGGAATGGGATCCGGCCAGGACCCGAACCGGCGCACCAGTTCGGCGTACTCGGACGAGCCGGAGGCGGTGCCCTCCGGCAGCGAAGCGGTCGCGAAGCAGTACTCCCGCCCGCCCGGCAGCGCCGTGTAACCGAACCTCTCCCCGCGGCCCCAGGTCGCCGCGCCCTCGGAGGGCGGCGGGGCGAGGGGCTCGGTGACCATGCGCCAGGCGGTGTAACCGGCGTACCGGGGGCCGGCCGCGTCGGGCCACACGTCGCGGCGGACCGTACTGCGCAACCCGTCGGCGCCGACCACGAGGTCCGGCCGGGACTCGCCCCAGCGGTGATCGACGACAGGGCGGCCGCCGACCTCGCGCACGGCGGCCACCTCGCTGCCCGGCCGCAGGCAGCCGGCGGGGAGCGCCTCGGTGAGTGCCCGCAACAGGTCCGCCCGGTGCAGGACGACCAAGGGATGACCGAAACGCCGCGCCAGCTCCGCGGTGTCCGTACGGGACAGCCAGCGGCCCCGGCGGTCGCGTACGCCGCCCGACGCCTCGACGGCGCCGAGTGCCCGGACGGTGTCCGCGAGGCCGAGGGCTTCGAGGGCGTGCAAGGCGTTCGGCCACAGGGAGATGCCCGCGCCGATCTCGGTGAACTCCGGAGCCCGTTCGAGCAGCTCGACGCGCCAGCCCCGGCGGTGCAGGGCGACGGCTGCCGCCAGGCCGCCGATCCCGCCGCCGACGATGGTCGCGGCGCGCTGCGGCATGGTTCCTCGCTCTGGATTCGTTCGGGGGCGCCGCTCTCGGTCGAGTGGCCGTCGATCCGGTGCCCGACGGGCAGACGGCGCGGCGCAGGTCTGAGCAGCGCCTCATGGCAACATGTCGACAGCGGCCTGTCAACGTGCCGAGGCAGCGTGCCGAGCCGAGGTGCCGAGCGGCGGCCGGCCGGCCGGTTCACGCCCGGTCCGGTGCCGCCGTACGACCGGGATGACACGAGCGTCGGCGACAGGAGCCTCTGCGCGGTCAGTGATGCGCCCGAGCCGGTGGTGCCTCCGGCGTCACCGCGTAGCCGGGCACGGACGGCCACCGCACCGTCAGCACGACCGACTCCTCCTCCGCGAACCAGGAATGGTCGATTCCGGCCCCCCAAACGACGTAGTCGCCCTGTTGCCGCAAGAGAACGCTGCGGTCGGGGAGTTCCACCCGGAAGCGCCCGCTGATGAGGACCAGGAGAGCTGTGCGTGCCTCGCCTCGCACCCATCGCACTCGCTCGTCATGACGTGGGTGGACGCCCCACTTGATCTCCACATCGTCACTGTGGCGGGGATCGGCCGCGTCCCTGAAGTGCCCGAGGAGCCATCCCCGGTCCAGTGCCGCGTCCTGGCCGGCGTTGCCCGCGTACACGCTGTCGGTCACACACGCGGACGCTAGCAGCAGACCGGAGCCTGCCAGTCGGGACCGCGCCCTGCGGTCCGTGGCCCTGCTGTCGCACGCTCACCGAACAGGACAAGATCTGGCCTATATGCCTCCTACCGTCGGCCCATGACCACTTCTTCGAGCACACCGGCCTCAGCCCTTCCGGACGAGCGCGACGAGCTGTTGTGTGCACTCGTCGAGCAGCGGGCGTTGCTGCTCATCACGGTGCGCGGGATCAGCGAGGAGCAGGCGATGCGGCGCACGACCGTGAGCGAACTGACGCTGGGCGGGATCGTCAAGCACATGGCCCGCGGCGAGCGGGTGTGGGCGCAGATTCTGACCGAGGGGAACGGCGAACTGCCGGAGGGCATGCTCGACACCGGGCAGTACCGCATGGCCGAGGACGAAACACTCGCCGGCTTGCTCGAGGCGTACGAGACCGCGGCCCGGACGACGGAGGAGGCCGTGCGCGCGTTGCCGAACCTGGGCGTGAGCGTGCCGCTGCCCACGACTCCGTGGTCACCGCCGGAGACCGTCTACTGGTCGGCGCGCCGGATCCTGTTGCACCTGATCCGGGAAACGGCCCAGCACTCCGGGCACGCGGACATCATCCGGGAAGCACTGGACGGGGCCGGCACTACCGCTCAAAGGTGATCACTTCTCGTTGCGGAGACGCTGACCGCCCTGTCAGGCCATGGCCCGGCTCGCGGCGGCGATCAGAGCGTCAGTCGCCGCGATGGCGGCCTCGCGTCGCGCGGCCAGGACGGAGTGGTCGGCGGCATTGCGCAGGTCGAACGCGGTCCTGGCAGCATGCCGGGCCGGTTCGGCAAGCGATTGCTCGAGAACGGCGACCGCGACCAGAGGGCCGGTCACGGCTGAGCGTGTGGCGTGGGAGGCCGTGCGGGCCGCCTCGACGGCCTCCTCGCTCGCGCCGTCCAGCCGCAGGGTTTCGCGATGCCACATGGCCCGCCGATGGTCGCCCAGGGCGGCGACCAACTCGCCCAGCGACCTGCGCAGCGCTTCCGCCCGCTGGTCGGCGCGGGCGGCGCTTTGGGCCATGCGCGCGCTCTTGATCTGCAGCAGCCCGGTGAGTGCGCCCCCGAGCAATGTGCCGACCACGGCGATGATGCTGGGCCACATGGCGAAGTCCTCCCTGGGAGCGGTGAGGAGGCGCGGAGACGCAACGGCCCCCCGTAACGCTGTGTCCGGGCGCAGTGTACGGAGCAGAACACCGGGCCGGGGAGGCTTCCGGCGATGTCGCCGGCCAGGCATCCGGCCTCCCGTCCGAGGAGTGCTCGGCGCGCCCCGTGACCTTCCATATGCAGGCTCAACCGAGTATGCGCCTCGGCATGCACGGCTGATCCGCTCCCGGAGCCCCGAAAGGCCCCCTTGGGCCGCATTCCGAGTGGCGGGGCGCCGGAGCGCAACCGCATCCGCCCCCGCGTACGACCCGCAAGATCAGGACATCGCCTTGCTGAATGTCCGGCACGAGGGGAAGCTGGGAGCGTGACCAACCGGACGTATCACGGTGATGCGCTGCTCGTCGCTGGGCGGCTTCAGCTGCCCGTCGAGGCAGATCTGGTGGCTCTCGGTCCTGATCTCGAAGAGTGGCGCGGCATGCTGCGCGGAGTCCCGACGAACCGGATCTTCGATCTTCAGGACAGCGGGAATCTGCGCCTCCAGCTGCCGGGCGGCGAGGAGCGTCAGGTGCATGAAGAGCGTGTCAGTCATGCGCACGAGAGCGAGTTCACCACGGTCCCGATTTCCGGGGACGGCGCGCCGCCGTTCTAAGCCTCCGCGGACGGTCAGCCGGGCCGGCGGCGACGCCTGGTGCGCGACGCCGACCCCGCTGCGACCACCGAACACCAGGCCGACAATCGCCGCTCGGGTTGCCACGTTCACGTACCCCCACTCCTCTCGGCGTTGACGGGAGCCGCCGGGCCGAGCATGCCGGGGATGTCGAGGACGGTGAGGAACGCGGTCGCCGCGGGCGTGCGGCTGCCACGGCTCCAGATGACGTATTCGGAGCGGGCCGGCGCGTCGGTGACCTCGACGGTCGTGACGCCGGTGAGTTGCGGCACGTACGCCGAAGGGAGCATGGCGATGCCGAGGCCCTGCCCGACCAGTCGGGCGAGGTAGTCCGCGTTGGTCACTTCGTAGGCGACGTCGCGGCTGAGGCCGGCGGCTGAGAATGCCTGGTCGGACTGGACCCGGCCGGCGGTTCCGGCCGGCAGGTCCACGAACACCTCCGAAGAGAGCCTGCGCAGGTCGACCGCCCGTTCCGCGGCGAGGGGGTGGTCCGGAGCGACCACGGCGACGAGGCGGTCGCGGGCGAGTTCGTGGGCGGCGACACCACGCGGCCGCGCGGTGGTCGGCAGCCCGAGGAAAGCCACGTCGACCGCGCCCTGCTCCACCTGCTCGGCGAGTTCCTCGCTCGCGCCCACCCGCAGGCCGATGCGTACGTGCGGGTACCGCTCGTGGAAGTCGCGCAGCGCCCCCGGGACATCGACCGCGGCGACGGTCGGAATCAGTCCCACGGCGAGCCTCCCGCGCACCTCACCGACAGCCGCGGCGACCTCGGCGGCCGCGCGCTCGGCGGCGTCCAGACACTGACGGGCGGCGGTGAGGAAGGCCGCGCCTGCCGGTGTCAACCGCACCCGGCGGCTGGTGCGCTCGAAGAGTCGTGCGCCCAGTTCCCGTTCCAGACGCGCGACTTGATGGCTGAGGGCGGACTGGACCACCAGGCATCGTTCGGCGGCCCGCGTGAAGCTGTTCGTCTCGGCGACGGCGACGACGTAGCGCATCTGCTGAAGTTCCATGGACTCTCTTCTATCGCGATCCGCGATGGATCGGGTGACGAACATGTGTTGGACTCATTGATCGGCCCGCGATGAGACTGCGGGCATGACAAGTCCAGCAGTACAGCGGGCCTCCACCGGATCCGACAGCGGCCTTCCCGGCGGCAGTTGGCCCACCACCCTCCTGACGGCGCTCGCTCCCGCGGCGTGGGGTACGACGTACGTCGTCACCACCGAACTGCTCCCACCCGGGCACCCGTTGTTCGCAGGGCTCCTGCGTGCGCTGCCCGCCGGCCTGATCGCGCTTGCGATCTCCCGGACGCTGCCGCGCGGGGTGTGGTGGGGGAGAGGCGCGGCGCTCGGCGTGCTGAACATCGGCATACTCTTCCCGCTCCTGTTCGTCGCGGCCGAACGCCTGCCGGGCGGCGTAGCCGGCACGCTCGCCGCCGCCCAACCGCTCGCCGTCGCCTTGTTGGCCGTGATCGTCCTCCGCGAGCGCCTGTCCGCCTGGCGCCTGGCCTGGGGAGTCGCCGGGGTGCTCGGCGTCGGCCTGGTGGTGATCGGACCGGACGCGGCACTCGACGTCACCGGGATCGTGGCGGGCCTCGGCAGCGCCGCCACCATGGCACTGGGAGTGACGCTCACCAAGCGCTGGGGACGTCCGCCCGGGGTCACCCCCACGGCCTTCGCGGGCTGGCAACTCACCGCGGGGGGCCTGTTCCTGCTGCCGGTGACCGTTGTCTTCGAGGGGGCGCCTCCCGCAGTGGACACGGCCGGTGCTGTCGGTTACCTCTGGCTCGGGCTGGTGGGGGGACTGATCTCGTTCGTGCTGTGGTTACGGGGTGTCACCGCACTGCCCGTCACGTCCGTGGCGGTGCTCGTCCTGCTCTCGCCGCTGGTCGCCGCGGTTCTCGGAGCTGTTCTGCTCGGCCAGACACTCGGCCCGGTGCAACTGATCGGGTTCGGTCTCGCGCTCGGCGCGATCGTCGCCGGCCAGTTGCCGGGACCGCCGATGCGTCCACGAAGATCTCGAAACCGGCCCCGGTGAGCCGCGGCGTACGGACAATTGAAGATCAGCCGGACGCGGAGCAGCCACACCGGCCCGCGCGCATCGCAATCCGGCGACGTTGGTGCGAAATGGGGGATGAGTCATGCGTATGCGCGTAGGAGTTTACGTCGCACACCCGCGGCCAGGGAGCTTCAACCACGCCATATTCGAGGCCGTTGTGGAGGAGCTACGGGGGCGAGGGCGCCAGGTGGTGGCGCACGACCTGTGCGCCGAAGGGTTCCCAGCGCTGCTGTCCGCCGACGAGACGGGGACGGTCGGATCGGCGTCACGATCCCACGATGAACAAGTGGCGCTGCACCGGGAAGAGGTGGCGACTCTCGATGCCATGGTGTTCGTCCACCCGAACTGGTGGGGAATGCCCCCGGCCGTACTCGCCGGATGGCTGCAGCGGGTGTTCGTGCCCGGCGTCGCCTACAAACTCGGCACTGCGGAGGGTGAGCCCACCGGGCTCCTGAAGGCCGGCAAGGCCCTCGTCCTGAACACCTCCGACACTCCCGCCGAGCGCGAAGAATCGGAGTTCGGGGACCCGCTGCACAGGATCTGGTCGGCGTGCGTCCTGCCGTACGCAGGAGTCGCCGACGTACGCCGGGTCGTCTTCCGCACCGTCGCGGACTCGGACGGCGACCAGCGTGCGGCCTGGCTCAACGAGGCGCGTCGGGAAGCGGGTTCGCTGCTGGACTGAACGTGACGTGTCGGCGCGCTGCCCTCGTTCGCGTGGACGGGGGGCGGTCCGTCCGCGCGCCGGACAGCGACCTCAGGTGGACGGCGGCGGCGAGGCCCCGGGGCAAGCGAGTGGGGACGCGCGTCGGGTCGTACCCGATCACGCGTCCCCGGAACCCCGCATGCCCATGCGCGCACACATCACGCAGGTCATACCCATGTCCGCCCGGCGGGGGTCAGCGCCTGAAGGTGTCCTTCGACTTCTCCTTGGTGGCGCGAGCCTCGCCGCGAGCTTCCAGGGCCGCGCCCTTGGCGGCGGTGGTCTCCTTGCCCGCCGCGTGGGCCACCTTCCTCACGGCCTTCCCGACAACCTGCTCGGCCTTGGCCTTCGCTTTCTCTCCGGCACTCATGTCGGTCCTTTCGTAGATGCTCATTCATCCGCCTGCCCCTGACTTCGCAACGGAAACCGGTGTCAGTCCGGGTGCGAGGCGGCCCGGCCCCGCGATTGGAAGCGCGCGATTCCCGCCGCCATACTCGAAAGCGCAGGGACGGACGCGCCGATGCGAGAGGCGGGACCCGTGATGCCGGCTCCAGGAAGCAACCGGTACGGCGAGCGAATGTTCCGCCCGCAGGAGACCGGGGAAGAGGATCGGATCGATCTCGGGGCCCTGGCGTACGACGACGTGACCGTCGCGCGGCTGCAGGAGCTGGGCGTCGGGCCGGGCTGGTCTCCCGGCTGAGTGCGCTGGTCGCCCCGGGCGGGGTCCTCGTGCTCAGTGACGCCATCGATCTGACCACTGCCGCGCTGCCGTCCACCCCGTACACCCGCGTCATGCAAGCCATGTGGGAAGGGCTCCGCGCGACCATCGGCACCGACGTGTCCTGGGTGCCGCAGTATCCGCAGCTCCTGCGGAGTGCGGGTCTGCACTCCGTAGCCGCGGAGATGTACGTCCCTCCCCTCATCCCCGGCAGCCCCATCAGCCGCTTCTGGGCCGACACCTGGAAACGCGCCCGGGAGGCCATGGTCGCGACCGGGCTGGTGGACGACGGCCGGCTTGACGAGGCCCTTCTCGGTCTGGCCACGCCCGATTGGGCAGGTCTGTCACCTGGGATGATCACCGTGTGGGGCCGGCACGTGACGGAGCCCCCGCCGGGGCCGACTCACCGGCCCGCGGAACTCTGAGACGGTCCACAGGATGGCCTGCCCAGTGGCAGCGGCAGTGGCAGCGGCATCGGCGTGCGGGCGTCAGCGACCACGCAGGCGCCCGCCCGCCGGCCTGTCTACTCGTCGATCGCCGCCCCGAACCGCGCATTGGACGCCGGCGCCCCGAGGCGTGCCCCGTCGTAGGTCCACGTGCCCTTGGCGATCAGCCCCGAGGACGACGTGGGTACGACCCACACGAAGCCGTCGTTGGTGTTCTCGCCCGGTGCCGCCGCCAGCAGCCCGAAGCGGCCGTCCCTGTTGGCGTCGATGAGCCGCACCTGGCCACCCCAGCGGTCCGAGGTCTCCGCCGCGCCGGGGATGTCGGGGTGATTCTGGTCGAAGCTGCGTGCTCCGGTCGCCGTCAGCCCACCCGGTGCGCCGCGCAGCGCCCAGACCGCGCCCGCGTTGGAGACGGAGCCTATGTCCTCCCCGGGCGCGCCGATGGCGAGGTCCGGGAAGCCGTCGCCGTCGGTGTCGCCGGAGGACATCTCGGCGCCCCACTGGTCGCCCGTCTCGGCCGTTCCGGGGACGCCGGGGGAGTCCTGCGTCCATGTCTGTGCCGCGGTGGGCTCGAGGCCGGAGAGGTCGCCCCTGCCCAGATGGACGGAGACGGATCCGCCGGTGGGCGAACCGACGCCCGTGTCGCCGATGGCCAGGTCGTCCTGGCCGTCCCGGTTGAAGTCACTGGAGACGACCGCCGGACCGCCTTCGAACGCGCCGCCGTCCCCCAGTTCCTCGACGCTCGGGGCGCCGTGCAGGACCTGGGTGGCGCCGATGCCCGGCTGGTCGCCGGTGGTCACCCCGGAGACGGCCAGGTCCGCCCAGCTGTCCTCGTTGTAGTTGCCGTGGCTCAGGCTCCGGAAGGCGAAGCCGGTCTCCAGCGGGGCCACGTCCCGAGACCGGACGGTCTTGTCCACCTGCCGCAGCCGCTGGGCCGTCGCCTCCGGCGGGGCGGTGAAGAACAGGAGCGAGTCGTTCTCCAGGACGGCGATACTGTCGCGCAGGTTGGCGTCGGGATCCGCCGGGTCGGGGGCGAAGTAACGAGCCGCTTCGAGCGCCCGCCCGAAGTTCGCGCCGGCCCGCAGTTCACCGGGGTTTTCCAACCAGGTGCTGTCCGACCCGTGCAGCCCCGTGGGGGAACCCCAGAAGACGGTGGCGCCGCCCGCGTCGGACAGCCCGGCCAGGTCCTCCCCGGGTATGCCGACGATCGCGTCGTCGTAGCCGTCGTTGTCCAGGTCGCCGGAGGCAACGGCCTGCCCGAAGCCGTCGCCTGCCTCTGAGCCCCCGGGGACGCCCGTGGTGTTCTGATGGAGAACGCTCTTCTTGGTGGTGCTGAGACCGCTCGACGAGCTGTACTGCACGGTGACGTACCCGGCGCCCGCCGCGCCGCCCACCGTGGCGCCCGGGGCGCCGATCAGCACGTCGTCGAACCCGTTGCCGTCGTAGTCGCAGTTCCGCTGCTGCCAGCCGATGGACGGAAAGGGCGCTGCGGCCTGCGCGGCGGGGGCCGCTACGACGGCTCCGCCACCCAGGGTGAGGAGTGCTGCGGCCGCGAGGGCCGCGCTTCTGATGTGACGCACCGGAGAAACTCCTTGGTCTCCTAGTTGCCTACGACGTCCTGCTCGGCCCGGTGAAGCACGGCCCGGTGCAGGTTCCCGGGCGCGCCGGGCAGCGCCGCCGCTCCCACACATAGGACGCCGTCGCACAGAGTGCGGCCCGCTGGTGGGGTGGTGCGGTGAGGTGGGGTGATGCGATGAGGGCAACACCCGTATTGCCCTCACCCAGAAGACACCCGGAGCAGGCCAAGGGTTGTACGCCCTCGTGCAACCGCACGCGTCGGCATCCCTGCACCGGCTCGGGGCAGCAGCTGGGGCGGTCCATTCAGGTGCCTGATCACCGGCCGCGTGGACAGCGTGGTGGGCGTCTACGGGGACGAGTGGACAACGCACCGGACCAACACGTCCGGCAGCCCGCGATCCCTGCCTCAGCGGAACTCGTGGACCACCTGTATCCTCCCGACGATGTGGGCGTTGAACTCGTCCAGCTCCTCTGCCGGAACCCAGAGCTCGAGGATCGTCTGTCCGCCGGCCTGCTGGACCGGATACCGGCTCACGAAATCCGACCCGACCTCGAAACGCGTGACGAAACCGACGCCGCTGTGCTTCACGTTCCAGTCCCGCGCGATCCTTATCGCGTAGTCCTCGTTGAGGACCGGGTAGAAGATCGGCTGCTCGGGCAGCCGGGGCGGCCAGGCACGCCAGTCGAGCTCGCGGACCAGGTCCAGTTCCTCGGGGCCGGTGGGACGCCACAAGGTCGTCACTGCTTGCTGACCGGTCATCTGCGTCGCCCCTTGCAAGTAGGCCGCGAGTGCGGCGGATCCTGGGACCGGACAATATCGTCCTCTCCCACTCGCGCCGCGATCACACAGTAGGGCTGCTCAACTCCGTCAACTCCGGTACGGAAAAGCCATGTTGCCGGACAGGTGCGCCAATACCGGTGACTGAGCCGGGCGGTTTCGTTAGACACGCGAAGAGTTTCGTTACATAATCCTTAGGCATGGGAAAGACTTACGAACGCATCGACGGTCGGCTGCGCACCTTCATAGAGCAGCAGCCGATTTTCTTCACCGCGACCGCCCCGCTGGACGGCGACGGCACAGTCAACCTCTCCCCCAAGGGCCTCAAGGGCTCTTTCGCGGTGCTCGACGAGAAGCGGATCGCCTATCTCGACTTCGCCGGCAGCACTGCCGAGACCGTCGCGCACCTGCGGGAGAACGGTCGGATCACGGTGATGTGGTGTGCTTTCCAGGGGCCGCCCAACATCGTTCGGGTGCACGGCAGGGGCGAGCCCGTCTTCCGTGACGACCCGCGCTTCAAGGAACTGCTCGCACACTTCCCGGACATCGACCCGGCCCTGCACGGGCTGCGCGCGATCATCGTGGTGATGGCCGAACTCGTCCGGGACTCCTGCGGATACGGGGTGCCCTTCATGTCGTACGACGAAGATCGAGACCTCCACGGCAAGCGCTTCTCGCGTGAGGACGACGCCTCGCTGAGCGCGTACTTCAGCAAGAAGGAACACATCGCACAGAGCATCGACGGCCTGCCCGGACTGCCTCTTCCGCTGCCGCCCAGCAACTTCTGAGCAACCGACCCTCCTCCTGCGCCGGGCAGGTCTACTCGTCTTGCGCGAGCTGCAAGGGCTCGTCTTCGTCGGACGGGAGTACCTGGAGGATCTGTCCGGACGATGTCCTGACGTAGCGAATCTCGGTGTCGCCATTGATCCTGGGCGGGGAGATATGGGCGCGGAGCTGTTCTTGCCGCGCTGCCACTGACTTGTCGGAGTCGTACCAACGGCCCTTGAGCTCAACCTGGGCGAGGCGTTCGGTCAGTTCGGTCGCGACCGCGTCAGCGTCCTCCAACTGATGAACCTGAGCCTCCAGGAACTTCCGCAGGGCGGTGTACGGGTTGATGGGATCCGCAAGCGCTACCGCCGCCGCGTCGGCGACCATCGCCTTGCGTCGGATCATGATCGCCGCTCGAGCCAGGTGAAGCTCCCGGACGAAGTGGTCCGTCTCCTTCGCCTTGCCGCCAATAGTCTCCTCCAGGCGGCGACAGTCGACCTTGCCGTCGTCGTCCACCAGCTCGTCGACGATCCCACGGTGTTTCTCCAAGAACTGCTGGGAGCGATAGAACTCGTCGTCCGCACTCTTCAGAGCGAGTTCGATGTTCGGATTGTGGCCGTCAAGCAGCAGGCTGATCACGCGGGACAGCTGAGCATCGGCCGACCGCTGGTCCTTGATCCGCTCGATGTAGTGATGCTCCTCCTGGCGGCCCAGGATGGCTTCGACCCGGCGCTGGTGTGCGCGCTGTTCACGTTGCGCCACCATGTCCACAGCCAGGACGGTTCCGGCGACGGCCAGCACCGGCCAACCTGCCGCGATGGCTCCGCCCGCGGCGACAGGCTTCAGAACGGCATGTGCCGTATTGCCGCCGGTGCGAGAAAACCCTCTGAACCCGGAGGTTCCGACGGCCTTGACGAGCTCTGCACCCTTTGGCAGCACCACCCGGAACAACGTGGGGCTCTTCGGGTTGAGGGCCTCCACGATCCCGGCCATCGCCTGCTGAGCCGCCGCGTTCACGGGCACAGTCCGGAGCTTCGCGACCTCCGGCTCGCTGATGGGGTAGTACTCGACGGCGACTGGCGCCGCTGCGGTTTCGAGGGCATCCCAGACTGTGGCGGACGTCGAGCCGACGGACCGGAGAACGTCCTCAGGGACCAGAAGCCCCGCCGCAGGAAGTTCTGGCCGAACTTCGACTCCTGCGGTGGCGCTCGACGCAGTGCGCCTGCCCGAGGCGGTGGTGGGGCGTCGCGAGGATCTCCAGAGCAGCCACGCGGTGACAAACACTGCGACAGCTACGGCGGCGACCAGCTCAACAGGCATTGACATCGGGCCAGGTCACGTCCTTCAACGGGCTGCAGTGGTGGGTTCGAACCACCCGCGAGCATAGCGAGGATCGCCGGCCACACCGGGATCGCGCCCACGTCGTACGGGGGCACGGGAGACCTCGAGTGTCGGTGGCGGCACCCGCATCACGTACGCGAACCTGAACCGGCGCGTGGACCGTATGGCCGCCGGATTCCGTTTGCGCGGCCTGCGGGCCGGTCAACGAGTGGTCGTCCAGTTGCCGAACGTCCCCGAGTCGGTCATCACCCTGTTCGCGCTGATGCGCGTCGGCGCGGTCCCCGTCATCTGCCCGGTCTCGCATCGCGCCTCCGAGGTGTCGCACGTGGTGCGCATGACCGAGGCCGCCGGCTACGTCGGTCCGTCGACGTACCAGGGCTTCGACCACACGGAGATGGTCGCCGACATCGCGGCCCGTGGGCCCTTCCTGCGGCGGGTGTTCAGCTATGAGCCGCCGGGCACCTCGTCCCCGTACGGCGGCCTGACGACCGACCCGTCGGGCTGCCACTACTTCCCGCTGGGCTCCGTCGACGCCCCGCCCGAGCCGGTGATCGCGCGGAGCGCCGACCAGGTGGCGTTCTTCCTGCCTTGCGGCCGTCGGACGGGAGCGGGTCACCATCACGTCGGTGGTACCGGACGTCGCCCAGCTCTGGCTCGCCGTACGTCCCACGGTGCAGGCCGACTTGAGCAGTCTCCACCTCGTGCAGATCGGCGGAGCGTCTGTACACCGGGCGACCGCCGAACGGATGGGCGCCGAGTGGGGCTGCCGGCTGCAGCAGGCCTTCGGCGTGCCCGAGGGGCTGCTGATGCTCACCCGACCCGGCGATGCGGACGAGACCGTGCTGACCACGCACGGCCGCCCGCTCTCGCCCGACGACGAGATCCGCGTCGTCGGCGTCGACGGCAAGGACGTGCCCGACGGGGAGCCTGGCGAACTGCCCGCCCGAGGCCCGTGCACCGTGCGTGGCTACTACCGGGCACCCGACCACAACGCACGCTCCTTCACGACCGACGGTTACCTGCGCACCGGTTGGCTCGCCCGGCGCGCCCAGAACGGCGGACTGGTCGTGACCGGACGCCTCAAGGACGTTGCCCGGTGGGCCGACCTCGAAGACGCACGTGACGGGTGATGGGGAAGGACCGGCCGCCGCCTCCCTGCCCGCTTGTCTCCTTCCGCCGGGCAGGAAACGCCGGAGTGCGCGGAACACCGCGTGCTGATCGGGGACAACGCGTTCCCGTACGAACAGAATGAGCCAGCGGTGTGGGGCCGGCCGGTGTGCTGTCTGCCGGCCCCGGACGGCGAATCCCGGACAGGTCCCGGACAGGTCCCGGGCGGACTACTTCAGGTACGGGCCCGCAGTGCCGATCCTGCCGGTGCCGCCCAGGACGTAGACCCGCAGGTTGCCCTTGCCGGGAGCGGCGACCGTGAGCTTGCCGTCGGTGACGGTCCTCGTGTCACCGGTGACGGCGTCGGTGTAGGTGCCGTTGGGAACGCCTGTGTAGGTGGCGGCGTGCGTCACCGTGACGAGCGCGAAGCTGTCAGTGGTGCCGCTGGTGTAGCGGCGCTTGTAGGCCATCTGGCCGCTGATGCCCTCGGTGGAGTACTGGCCCATCTGCGGGGCGGGGATCGCCCGGCGGATCTGGTTGAGCCGCTGAAGGTGCGTGCCGGAGCCGGTAAAGACGTTGAACGAGAACCGGCGCCCGGATCGGTGAATCGTCTCCCCAGGAGGGCGGTCGGCCCCGGAAAGCGAACAACCGTCACGCCGGGGTAACGCGTGATCGCGACCGCAGGGACAGGGAAGCGGGCGGTCGCCCGGCGTGAGTGCCGCGCCGGCCGCTGCCTGCTGACGGCCGCGAGACGCACGTCATATCCGGTTGTGTCACAGGGGGTTGGGCTGCCTCGTCTCAGGGGTGTAGCCACTGACGACCACGGAGGAGCACACCATGGACGCACGACTGAACTACTTCGCCGACCCGACCGCCGGCAAGGCCCTCAAGCACCTCATGTCGGCGGGCAAGGCCATCAAGGACTCGACCCTGCCGACCGCGACGCAGGAACTGGTGGCCCTGCGAGTGAGCCAGATCAACGGCTGCGCCGTCTGCATCGACATGCACACGAAGGAGGCCGCCGCTGCCGGCGAGACCTCGGTGCGCCTGCACCTGGTGGCGGCGTGGCGGGAGGCGACCGTCTTCACGGAGGCCGAGCGGGCCGCGCTGGAGCTGGCGGAGGAGGGGACGCGGGTCGCGGACGGGGCCGGCGGGGTCAGCGACGTGGTGTGGGCCCGTGCCGCCGAGCACTACGACCAGGAACAGCTCACCGCTCTGGCGGTCATGGTCTCCTTCATGAACACAGTGAACCGGCTCAACCTGATCGCCCAGCAGCCGGCGGGCGACTACAAGCCCGGGCAGTTCCACTGACGGGCAGCCGCGACCGGCTCGGGGCCCGTTCACGGGTTTTCGAGCCGGTCGCGGCGCCGGGCCGGTCCGCCCGACCGGGCCGCCGAAGAGGGGCGGGACGGGCGACGTGACCGGGGGCGGCCCGGCCGGGTCGATCCGTCCTCCGCGTCGGCGAGAAGGGGTACCGGGTGGAGCAGATTCCACCAACCTCTGGTCAAGGGGGTTCCATGGCGCTTAACGTGCCTCCACTCACCACCCCCCGCAGTCCTCCTTCCCGATGACGTGAAAGGACTTCCATGCCCTCACGCCGTACAGCCGCGGCCACCGCAACCCTGGTGGCCGCAGCGCTGGTTTCTCCGCTCCTGGGCGCAGGGTCGGCCACCGCCGGCAGCGCGACGGGATCAGGCCCCCACCGGGGCGACGCGTTGGCGCGCAAGCTGGTGAAGGAGTCCACGGCCAAGGACGCCTACCGGCACCTCCAGGTGCTGCAGAAGATCGCCGACCACAGCGGCGGCAACCGGGTGGCCGGTTCACCGGGGCACGAGCGGTCCGCCCAGTACGTCGAAGCCCTGATGAAGCGGGCCGGCTTCCAGGTCTCCAGACACCAGTTCGACTTCGTGTACACCGAGACGGTCAAGGAGAGCCTGAGGGTCGTCTCGCCCACGCCGCGCGACGTGCCCGTCGAGCTGATGACGTACACCGCGAACTCGCCGGCGGGCGGTGTCACCGCGCCGCTGGCGGTCGCCCCCGTGGACGCCGACGGTACGAACGGGTGTGAGCCCGGCGACTTCGCCTCCGGCGCCTTCACCGGGAAGATCGCCCTGATCAAGCGCGGCGGCTGCACCTTCGCTGTCAAGCAGGCCAACGCCGCCGGCGCCGGCGCGGTCGGCGCGATCATCTACAACAACACCGCGGGCGCCCTCAACGGCACCATAGGCGACCCGACGCTCGGCAAGGTCCCCACCGGCGGGATCACCCAGGCGGACGGTGAGGCGCTCGCCGCGGAGGCGGCCAAGGGCCCGGTCGACGTCACGCTGGACATCCGTGAGCTGCGGGAGAACCGCACGACGTACAATGTGGTCGCGGAGACCCGCGGCGGGGACGCGGACAACACCGTCTTCCTCGGAGCCCACCTCGACTCGGTCGCCGCGGGCCCCGGCATCAACGACAACGGTTCCGGCTCGGCCGGCATCCTCCAGGTCGCCCTGGAACTGGCCAAGACCCACACCAAGCCCAAGAACAAGGTGAAGTTCGCCTGGTGGTCGGCCGAGGAGTTCAGCCTGCTCGGTTCCGAGGCGTACGTCGCCTCACTGACCGAGGAACAGAAGAAGCAGATCAAGCTGTACCTGAACTTCGACATGATCGCCTCGCCGAACGCCGGCTACTTCGTGTACGACGGCGACGACTCGGACCGCGTCGGAGCGGGCCCCGGCCCGGAGGGCTCCGCCCAGATCGAGAAGGGCATCAACGACTTCCTCGACGCCCGCCAGATCCCCCACGAGGGCACGGACTTCACCGGCCGTTCCGACTACGGACCGTTCATCGAGGTCGGCATCCCCTCCGGCGGCACCTTCACCGGCGCCGAGGGCATCAAGACCGCGGCCCAGGCGGCCAAGTTCGGCGGCACGGCGGGCATCGCGTACGACCCGAACTACCACGCCGCCGGTGACACCGTCGAGAACATCGACATGCCGGCGTTCGACATCAACATCGACATCATCGCCGACGCCGTGGGCCACTACGCCCACGACCTCGGCCCGCTGTCCGTCCCGGTCGAGTCGGTGCCGACCGACGGCGACGCGGGCAGCGGCGGCGGCCTGCACGACGGGCACGGACACGAGGTGACCGAGTAGCCGCCGCGGACCGCGACCGCCGCACAGCGCACGAGGCCCCGGCCGCGGGCACGTTCCAGCCCGCGGCCGGGGCCGCTGTGCTTACGCCCCGGCCGCTCGGCTCAGGCAGGTCGCTGAGAGGCGGAGAGCAGGTCGTCGACGGCGGCGCGGATGTTCTCGTCCTGGGTGAAGCCGCGCCAGCCGCCGTTGACGCGCAGCCGTCGGTCGATGGCCGGCACTCCGCGCAGCAGGCGTGCGGCGGGCTCGGCTGCGCGGCCTGCCCGAGCCAGGTGACGCACGGCGGGAAGCATCACCGGCAGGTATGTGCCCCGGGCCAGCTCCCGGACGGCAGAGGTCAGGGCCGGGACGCTGTTATCGGTGTCACCGGTCGCTGCCCACAGGGCATACGCCGCCTCGACACGGGTCCACGGGTCGCTGTCGGTGCTGAGCACGCGGAGCCTGTCCGCGCAGGGGGCCGCATGCTCACCGAGTTCGGCGAGCATGCCCAGGGCAGGATGCACGAAGCCGCCCGTGCTGATGGCACGTCCCAGAGCCTCCAGGGCCGGTCCGGGTTCACCCCCGACTTTCCAGTACGCCCAGGCCGCGAGTTCCGTTCGTGCCCCGCCGATGGCCGTCCGGGCCAGCAGCAGGTCCCGGGCCCCGATCGCCGCTCTCCCGATTCCTGCCAAGGCCCTCGCCGCAGCTTCCCAGGTCCGGTCGTCCTCCAGCAGAACGAGCAGTCGCGGGACCGCTGCTGCGGCAGCCGGACCCCACTTCTCGAGAACCCCGCAGAGCCGGGTGTGCGGTTTGCCGTCCGTTGCGGTGTCGAGCCGGTCGCAGATCGCCGGGAGGAGGAGTGCGGAGTGATCGGAGAGTTCGCTCAGTACTTCATCGATCGCGGGAAGGGTCGCGTGGTGCCAGTCACCGGCCGGATAGTGGGCCGAAGCCGACGCGAACCCCGACCGCTCGCCGGTCACCAGGCCGATCAGTCCCGGCAGACAGCGCGGATCGTTCATCCGCGCCAGCGCCCACAGGGCGGCCTCGGAGACCTTTTCCTGCCGGCGCGTCGTCCTGGCCGAGGAATCCGTCAGCAGATTCGCCACGCCGTCGGCGTGCGCGGATGCCTCAGAGCCGAGGCAGGCCAGCGATTCGGCTGCCAGGAACCGCACCTCGGTGGCCGGATCGTCCAGCCGTGCGGCGATGCGTGGCAGCAGCACGGCGGTCGGCGAGCGCCACCGGGACAACAGGGCGCCCGCCTGTGCCAAGGCGCCGGCCCTCTGCTCGTCATCGCTGTGATCGGCGAGCAGGCCGAGTGCGAAGGACGGAGACGGTCCGGCAGTCAGCTTCCCCGTCCAGTGGTGTACGCCGCGCACCCCGGTTCCCACCGAGCTGGTGTGCCGCCACAGGTCGACGCTCGGGTCGCGGACCGCTTCGATCAGGAGAGGCAGCCGTCGTGCCGGGAGCCCCGGGTCGCCCGGGGCGAGCGCGTGTACGGCCGCCAGGCGTATCTGCGCCTGCGGAGCGTCGAGCAGGCCACGGAGCAGGGACTGGACCTCGGCGTCATGGGGGCCGGCCGGCTCGCGCCCGGACGCGTGGCCCAGTGCGAGGACCAGTTCGAGGCGCGTCGCCGGGTCGTCCTCCGCCTCCCACCGCCGCAGAAGCGCGGGCAGCAGCAGCCGGCCGGGGCCGGCGCAGGCACCGATCACGTCGGCCGCGGCCCGCCGGAACTCCGGCTCCGGGTCATCCAGAAGGGCCAGTACGTCGGGCAGTGCCCGTTCCCATGCCGGAGCCCAGCCCGGATCGAGGAAGTGGTCCGCGACCCGACCGGCTTCGGCGGCCAGCATCGAGGTCAGTTCCAGCATCGCGCGGCGGCTGGGAACCCCAGGCGTCGCGGCCAGGCGCAGAACGAAGGGCAGCGCGGCCGAGGCCGCGGAGCAGATCCAGCCACCCTGGTGGAACAGCTGGTTGAGCAGTTCGGACGCCGCGTCGTCGGCATCCTTCGGATCCGGCCCGGCGCACCGGCGCAGCAGGCCGGGTACGTCCTGACCTGTTCCGTAGTTGTGCTCCAGCGAGGCCCAGTCGACCGTATCCAGTCCCACCCACATGGGCGCGACCCTACCGGGCCGGCCCGGCTGACAGCGGGCCACCGGAGAGCTCGCGCGTTCGAAGCCGTGGTGGCTGAGAGACGTCAGCCGCACGGCAGGGTGCCCGTGCGGCGGGGGACCAGCGTCCCCGACCGAGTAGACACCGCCCATCTCTGAACTTGCTCAAGTCGCTTGTCGGCGACGCTCGTGCCGAGGAGAGTCGGGCCCACCAATGACCAGTGGTTCGGGGGGACACGAATATGAAGATCGAATACGCCTGCTTCTCGGCGTGCGTCGTCGCCGGGCTGCTCACCGAAGCGGTGGCGAAGGCCAAGGAGGGAGACCCGGCCGTTGCAGCGGCCCGTATGTCCTGCGGCCCCGACGCGCCGGCCGCCAAGCTCGGGACGACCTGATGACGTAGAGCAGCTGATCTCTCGTCGCCGCGCGGCCTCCCCAGCCCAGACCCTAGCTTCGGCGTCGGATCATCGACATCAGCAGCCGGTGCGTTTCGCCGTCGGCGGCTGCGACCAGTCCGCCCGCCGTCCGCCCGATGGGCTCGCCGTCGATGCCCGTGACCACGCACCCGGCGGCTCGGCAGAGAGCGATGCCCGCGGCGAAGTGCACGCTGCCGGCGAGGTCGCCGCCGTCGGTGACGTACGCGGCACGCTTGCCCGCCGCGACCCAGGCCAACGCCAGCGTCGTGGACACTACTCGAGGCCGGAACCGTTCGACGAAGCGCGGCTCGGCCAGCAGGTCCACCGCCCGGAAGCCGGGCGCGTGGGGAAAGGGCGGATCGAGGTTGACGTCGACGAGTTGCGTAGCGGGCGTCGGCGTCAGCTCGGCGTCCGCACCGCCGCGGCGAACCCAGGCGGTCCGACCGTCCGTACAGAAGACCTCGTCGCTGAACGGGTCGGCCACCGCGGCCGCGCCACCGCGCAGCGCCACGTTGACAGCTACCAGCATGTTTCCGACGGCGTAGTTCAGCGTGCCGCACAACGGGTCGACCAACCACTGGCGCGCAGCGTGGGAAGCCCCCTGGTGTCCGCCCTCTTCGCCGAACACCGCGTCATCGGGCCGGGCGGTTCCAAGGACGCGGAGAATCGCCTTCTCGGCTTCCACGTCGGCCTCCGTGGCGAAGTCTCCGGCGCCCTTGTCCGTGCGGGTGAGCCGCCGGCCGTACATGTCGCGCACCACATCCGCGCCGGCACGTGCCGCAGTTGTGGCAACCTCTGCATCATCACTGTGCGCGTTGATCATGTCAGGCAGGATAGGGGCGGCGAAGGTACGTCGTCACCGGCCGCACGGAGGGCCATGGGGTGCCCGGTCGCGTTCGGGATCACACCGACATCACCCAATGCCACTCCCAATGCCCGTCCCAGCACAACCACTTCCCCCCGCTCATGCCGGCGCGGTCCGGTGTCCGCATCTTCGGGGCTTCTGTCGGTACGCCCCCGCGTCCACGGCCACGAAAAAGTATTGGCGTGTCTGGGCGATCAAGGACACCATGCGACCATGAGCGACCGATCCGCGCGATGGAGCCAGGCGACCGTCTACCCCGACATGTGGGCCGACCCGGGAGACGACCCTCGCAACAGCGACGGGAACAGTCCGGACGGCGAGCTTCCGACGCTGCTGGACTTCCTGACGAACTACCGCACGACCCTGCTGATGAAGTGCGAGGGCCTGAACGCGGAGCAGCTGGCCCGTCGGTCGGTTCCGCCGTCGACGATGTCGCTGCTCGGCCTGCTGCGGCACCTCGTGGAGGTGGAACGGGACTGGCGCAGCTGGATCAGCGACGGTGATCCGGTGCCGAAACTGTACGGCGAGCGTGACGCGGACTTCGACGGAGCTGTCGCCGACCAGGCCGTGGTCGACGCCGCGTACGCCGACCTGGCACGCGAGCAGGCCGCGACCGACGCCGCGCTGGCCCAGCACCCTGACCTGGGCGAGCGAGTGGGCAAGGACGGGATCGCGGTCCGGGAGCTGATGGTGCACAGGATCGAGGAGTACGCCCGTCACTGCGGACACGCCGACCTGTTGCGCGAGTGTGTCGACGGAAGAGTGGGCCAGTAAGGGCAGGAGGGTCGCATCCGCGGTCGTGACACCCGCAGGGTTGCGGACTCTCGCGACACGGGGGTTGCCGACCGCGTGACGGGCACGTGCGGTGCTACGCCTGCTCGACCGTGATTCCCGACTGTTCGAGTAGCCACAGAACGCTCTCGAAGTACGTGAGCTCGCCCTCCGCGTCGGCGCTCACCGACGCCAGCGCCTCCCGGGCGATGTGTGCGTCGTGCCAAACCAGGGTGATCGGTCCGGGCAGGGGGTTGCCGCCGCAGGGGCAGCCTCGCAGTGCGCCCCAGCACTGGGCGAAATGGGTGCCGGGGCCGCCGAGGGCCTCGCCGAGGGCGCACTGGACACCCGGGATGTCTGTGGCGAACCGGCCGTCCAGATGGCACACCTCGCCCGCCCGGTCCTCGCCACCGACCGGCGAGGTGAAACGGAGCCACTCCGTCCTGCCCCTCGTGTCCAGCGCGGCCCATGCGTTGAGGGTGGCCGACACGCCTTCGTACCAGGCGTCCCAGGCCGGTCGGGCGGCGTAGGGGAGCGGTTTCCTGAACCCGCTGTCGAGACGGATGTCGACGAGGGCGCCACCGAGCACGGACGGCCGCGTCGCTCGGATGTGCAGAAACAGGTGCTCCTCGACCCGGACCACCCGGCCCGCGCGGTCCAGAACGAACAGGGACACGGGGTCCCCGGCCTCCCGCCGGGTGGTCAGGCGTCGCAGCAACAGCTCCTCGGGCTCGCACCCGACGAGGGTGAGCGCGCGCGTCACGACCGGACGCTCCCGCCCGTACAGGCCGTCCACCCGCCGGCACTCGCCGATCCGGCGACCGCCCCACCCGTTGAAGAGCAGGACCCCCGCCGATCGAGGCTCCTCCCTGGCGGAAAACGGCCCGTCTCCGACCTCCGCCTCGATCACCACGTCCAGCCGCGAGGGATCGTCCGCGTTCGGCCGGCTGTCGAGGACCACGACATCGGTCAACTCCCAGTCGTGCCCGGGCCTCTCCACGTCCTCGTGCTCGACGAGGAGGGACAGGTCACCCAGCCGGTTGCGCTCCCGCGCGGCCCCGTCGACGGCCTTGCGCAACCTGCCCTCGGGTACGCACCCGGCGAGCGTCAGCCGCTCGCGGCGAGGTTCCTCCTCCGCGAACAGGCCCTCGATGTCGGCGCAGCGCGTCCACACCGTCTGCTCCCCGTCCCACTCCTCGCTCACGAGCAGGAACTTCAGCGGGAGGTCCCGCCCCCAGGTCCAGATCCGGTCCTCGTAACGCTCCCCGTACCGCGCCTCGTACAGCTCCCCGCCCTCATCCATGCTTCTGATCATAAGGACGGGCCGGCGGGCGGCCGGTTCGAGCCAGGCAGTCAGCGCCGACCTGGAGCACGGCCTCGACCGCGGTCGGGTCGACCGAAGCGGTCGGGCTGGAGCGATGGGCGCGGGCCGCCCAGCACGTGCTGCTGTCACGGGAGATCCCCCGTGCCTCGTCGACTGATCCCGGGTTCAGTCGACCACCGGGCTGCGGCGCTCGATCAGCCGCACATCCCGCCACACGCCCCGCATCCGGCCGACGCGCTCTCGGGTGCCGATGACGCGGAAGCCGGCCCTTTCGTGCAGCGCCAGACTGGCGGTGTTCTCGGGGAAGACGCCGGCCTGGATCGTCCAGATCCCGGCCGCTTCCGTGGAGGAGATCAGCCGCTCCAGCAGCATGGCGGCCACACCACGGCCCCGTGCGGAGGGGCTGACGTACACCGAGTGCTCGACCACACCGGCGTACGCGGGCCGTGCGGAGACCGGTGAGACGGCCACCCAGCCCGCGACACGGCCGGTGCGGTCGGCGGCAACCCAGCGGTGCTCGGGGAGCTTGCCCCTGTCGAACGCTTCCCACGGGGGCGCCGCGGCCTCGAACGTGGCGTTGCCCTCCTCGATGCCGGCCCGGTAGATGGCCAGTACGGCATCCGCGTGCTCGGGCAGCATGGGGACGAGGGTGAACCCACCGGGCACGGCGCCTCCCTGGCAGCAGCATGATGAGCAGTACGCCGACAAGTCTCACAGACCGCCTTCAGCGCAGGTCCAGCAGCATCACGTCATGGAGGTCCGCGCCCTCGCCCCGTGGCCGCGCCTCGCCGATCTTGCGGTATCCCCATGCCCGGTAAGCGGCGGACGCCGCACTGCTCGCCGGGTGGACGTTCAACAGCACCCGCTCGGCTTCGAGGGCATCGAGCAGTGTCTTGTGCAGCCGCTGCGCAACACCCTGCCCGCGCCACGGTTTGCGCACGGCGAGTTCCATGAGCCCGAAGGTGCGGTGCCCGTCCTCGCGCCGCATGTCGTCGGGCACGGGCACCGTCAGTTCGTCCCACCACACCGTGTCGGGCCTGAGCGTGCAGCCGTACGCCATGCCGATCGGCTCGCCGTCCTCGCCACGGGCCAACACAGCGCGGAACGCGTGGTAGCGGACCTGTACGGGGAACCGGCGGAAGGCGGCGGCGACGTCGTCCTCGGTCTCGTTGTAAGGAGGTTCGGCGAACGCCTCGGCATAGATCAGCCTGAACGCGTCCTCGGCCCGCGCTGCGGCCGGTCCATCCATGCGCTCCATCGTGATGATCCCTCGCTGCGTCATGCGGTCCCCCTCGAACGGTCGCGCACATGCGCTCGCCGCGCAGGCGTGTGGCACTGGTTGGCGCAGTGGCGGCCTGCATGAACGCGCAGCCACGACATGCCCGCAGGCTGCCACAGGCGGCACCTCGGCGTGCACTGGGGTGTGGATCAGCACCGCGTTCGGGAAGGCGGCCGACAATTGGTTGGCAGCCTTCTTGCCGCGGTGGGCGGAGCCGTTGTCCACGACCAAGAACACGCGTTTCGCGCAGACGTAGGGCTCGCGGGTCATGACCTGGGGGACCAGGTTCATGAACGGGGCGCTGCCGGTGGTCTTCTCACAGCGGCCGAACACCTTCGCGGCGTGGACGTCGCAAGCGGCCAGGTGAGCCAGGGCGCCGCCGCGTCCGGTAGGTGTGGTTCACCCGCACCGCGCGGGCCTGGCCCGGGTGAGGGAGAGGTGGCAGCGGCAGCGGGCCTGGATGGAGGTCTTCTCGTCGGCGCTGATGACGTACTCGACGGCGTCGAGCTGGGTGCCCGGCCAGGTGCGGGCGTACAGGTCCAGCGCACGCTGGGCTTTGGCGCGGTAGTCGGGGTCGGTGATGAAGATCCAGGAGCGGTGCTGCCAGGGCTTGAGCGCGTCGTCGGCCGGCCAGCGGCGCACGGTGTCCAGGTGCGGCCCCATCTCCTGGGTGATACGCGCGTTGGAGCGTCCGCGCGCGGCGTGCAGCACCACCTGTGCACGCACCCGCAGCCGGTGCTCGGTGTTGTGGCCGTAGGCCATCGTCTTCAGCCGCGCGCGTTCGGCGGCGCTCGAGGCTGTCGGACAGGCAGTGCGGAGGGGCATGGCGGGCGAGCCGATCGGCCGAAGTGGATCACTGGCAAGCCGCAGCCTTCCCCGCTCGCCGTGGCAGTGGAGCTCAGGCATCGCGGCGGTCAGCGGGCGCCCGAGCTTGGACTGACCAGATCACTCCGTCACGGGCAGGCACTCGGCGAGCAGGTCGACGACGTCGCGCCAGGCTCGCTGTGCGTGCCGTGGGTGGTAGCCGACGCCGGGGACCACGGGATGGTCGACCGGCGGGTGGTGGAAGGCGTGCAAGGCGCCGCCATAGACCACGAGGCGCCAGTCGACGTCCGCGGACTGCATCTCCGCGGTGAACGCGTCCCGCTGCGCGGGCGGCATGATCGGGTCTTCCGACCCGACCCCGGCCCACACCGGGCAGCGAATGCGCGCCGCCTCGCCCGGTCGGCCCGTGGTCAGTGCGTTCACTGTCCCGATCACGCGCAGGTTGACGCCGTCGCGCCCGAGTTCCAGCCCGATGGCGCCCCCGGTGCCGTAGCCGACGGCGGCGATCCGGTCGGGGTCGGTCCGCGGTTCGGCGCGCAACACGTCCAGCGCCGCGTGGCCGATGCCCCGCATCCGGTCGGGATCAGCGAGCAGCGGCATGCAACGGGCCAGCATCTCCTCGGGGTCACCCAAATAGCGCCCGCCGTGAAGATCGAAGGCCAGCGCTACGTATCCCAGCTCGGCGAGCGCATCGGCCCGGCGGCGCTCGACGTTGCTGAGCCCCATGCCCTCTGGTCCGAGCAGCACCGCGGGCCGCCGGTCGACACCGGCCGGGAGCGCGAGGTGCCCGATCATCGTCAAACCGTCGGCCGGGTACTCGACCGTGCGCGTGGTAATCGTCGTCATGAGCCTGGACCGTAGTGATCGTCGAGTCCGGTCGGGCCGGGGTTCACCGCTGGCAGAACAGCACGGGTGCCCCTCTGAAATGCGGCGAGGTCACAACCCCCGTTCCCACGGCAGCACCTGCCCCGGCACCACGCACAACACCGGTCCCGGAGTCAACCTCCGAAGGATTTACAGGGCCGACCGCTTAGGCCCTGGTCCGAAACGTCTTCTCGTCCGAGTCCGCCAGCCACAAGAGCAGCGGCGACACCACCAGTTCGACGACGGTCAGCGCCACCTGGAACCCATGCGGCCACCCGTGCACGGCGAGTGACAGCAGCCTTCCGAGCGCTCCCAGCAGGAACACCCCCGCCAACCACCGCACAGCCGTGGCGGGGACGGGCGACTGGCGGGCCGCCCAGAGCCAGCCGACCCCGTACCCGGCGAAGATCGCACCGAAGAACCGGCCCAGGCTGTCGATCGTCGGTCCTGCCGAAGTCGCCCCGGGAATCGCGGCGTTCCCGAGCAGCACATGGAAGAGCCCGATCGCCACGCACGCGTACCCCATCGTCAGCGCGAGACCCCGGAGCGCTTTGACCCTGTTCATGAACAACCCCCCGTGTGGTTGGTAGACACGTGTCCAACAGACTAGGGGCGAATAGTAGACGCGTGTCAAGTAACATGACCTCCGTGCCTCCCCGTCAGCGACTCAGCCCGGCCGAACGCCGCTCCCAGCTCCTCTCCGTCGCCGCGCGGCTTTTCGCCGCGCAGCCGTACGACGAGGTTCTGATGGAGGACGTGGCCGAGCGGGCCGGTGTCTCGCGTGCGCTGCTCTACCGGTACTTCCCGAGCAAGCGCGACCTCTTCGCGGCTCTCTACCAGCAGGTCGCCGACCAACTGCTGGCCCGAACGCGGCTCGACCCCGCCGCGACGCTGGTCGAGCAGCTCACCGAGGGCTTGGACGCCCATATCGAGTACTTCGCGGAGAACCGCAACACCGTCCTGGCTGCGAACCGAGCACTGGCCGGCGACCTCCTCGTCCAAACGATCATCACGGGCGAACTCGACGCTCTGCGCGAGCGGTTGCTCGGCGTGCTCCCGCTGGCGGACGGCAGCGCTCGGGAGGCCGTGTCGGGTGTCCTGAAGAGCTGGCTGGTCTTCGTTCAGGTGCTGTGCCTGGACTGGCTCAGCAACGAAACCTGCACCCGCGCCGAGCTGCGTGACGTGTGCATCGGCGCTGTACTGGGCGCCATCCGGCCCCTGCTTGCGGAGGACCCCGCCCCGGACTGGCCCCGATGATGCGAAGGGCCTGTCGGGAAGCCGCAGCGGCCGGCAGCCCCTGCCGGCTCAACACACCGTGCGTACGCCCAGGGCGTCAGTAGCGCGCTGTACGGTGCGGCCACGGGCCGGATGCCGTGAGGCGGACGGGTCGCGGGTCACCGGGAGGTGGCGTACGCCTCGATGGCGTCCCGCTGGTAGGCGGCCAGGCCCGGCGCGATCGCCTCGTACGCGGCGCGCCAGGCGTCGTTGTCCACGCGGGAGCGTCCGATGGCGCGGTACTCCTCGGCGGACAGTCCGCAGCTGGGTCAGGGCCCGGTACTGGGCGTCGATCTGTGCCTGTACGGGCTCCGCGTCGCTCCGCTGCCCCTTGGCGTGGCTGCCCATCGCTGGTCGGGGACGAGTACGGCGTGGTTCACGGGGCACTCGGGCTTCAGGCGTCCGAAAAATCGGGCCAGAGGACAGGAGGAGTTGTCGTGTCGTTTCTGTGGGCCATCATCGCTGGACTCATCATCGGCCTGTTGGCGAAGCTGGTGCTGCCCGGCCGTCAGCCCATCCCTCTGTGGCTGACCGTGCTGCTCGGTATCGCGGGCGCCCTGGTAGGCAATGCGCTGGCCACTGCCTTCGGCGTACGCGACACCGGCGGTATCGACTGGATCCGGCACATTTTCCAGATCGGCGTCGCCGCCGTCCTCATCTCCTTCGTCACCCCGCTGTGGGCACGACGACACGCCTGACCACCGCGCTCATGCCCTGTCGGCCGTAAGACTCGGTCGGCAGGGCTTACGCATGCCGGAGGAGTGGTCGCCGTGGTGTCGGGGCCGCGTGAGGAGGCCGGCGCGCCGGCCCGGCGGGCGTCGCGGTGACCGCTCGCGCGTCCCCGCTTCGCACCGGTGCTGTGAGGGGTTCCTCGCCCTGTTCTCCTCCCCGTTTCGCGTGCAACGCCTCTGCCCCGTCGCAGCTCGTGGGACGTGACGTGGCTCAGGAGCGCGTAAGGGGCGCCCAGTCGTGGGGTCCGCTCGCAGGCAACTCCGAGGCAGAGGTCAGCCCCCGCGCTTCAGGCGGACGACGGCGGGAGCGCCGAAGGGACTGCCGGACTGGTTGACCTGGACGTGCCCGGCCCCCAGCCACTCGTCGGTGCCGGGCACGCGGTGGATCTCCTCCAGCCACAGCGACTGGTTCGACCCCTTGCGGGCACCGGTCGACGTGGGCAGGCGATGACGCTTGATCTTCACGCACCGGCCGTCGTCGGTCAGGTACCAGTTGCCGTTGAGGAACAGACCCTCGTCGTCCTGCCCCTCGGGGGTCCGCAGAGTGCACCCGGCGGGCGCGGCCTCCAGCTCGACCCACTTCGAGCCGTCCCAGCGCAGCTGGAGGAATTCGTCGGTGGGTTCGTTCTCGACCTCGCCGTGGTTGAAGGTGTTGGTGCCGTACGCGCGCACCTCTCCGCTGTCGAGCGCGAAGACCTGGCCGAGGCCGGCGCTGGGCTCCGGCGGGATCGGCTCGTCGAAGCGGGCCTGTGGGGTCTCCACCGACTTCCAGGACGTGCCGTCCCAGTGCATCGAGGCGGGCTGGCTGTACCGCTCGCCGTACCCCAGTTCGGTGCCCGGGCCGGTGGAGCGGCTGCCGACCGCCCAGACGTCGTCCGTTGCGACCACGGCGAGGTCGGAGGCGCGGTACGGCAGGCGGGTCGTGGTCCAGCGCGTGCCGTCCCAGTGCAGGGCGGACTGTTCGCCCGCGAGCGCCCAGATGTCGTCCGGGCCCGCGGCCTCCACATCCCCGACCTGGCCCGGCGGGGGATTCGGCACCGTGGACCAGCGGGCGCCGTCCCACCGCGCCCAGGAGTTCGCAGCGGTGCCGTCCTCCGAGGTCTGCGCCCGCAACCACAGAGTTTTCTCTCCGACCTCTTCGAGTACGGGCGGGTAGTCGGTGGAGCCGAGAGCAGCGGGCAGTGGCTCGCGCTTCCACCGCGTACCGTCGAAGTGCACCAAGTGGGCGTCGGCCTCGCCGTTGATCCCCGTCCCGACCGCCCAGATGTCGTCCGCGGCGAGGGCGGCGATGTCGGCGAACTTGCCACTGAAGTCCGCGATGTACTCGAACTCCCAGGTGAGGGCGCCCGCAGGAGCCTTCGGGGGAGCGTTCTCGCTGCCGGGATCCGCCGCGTCGGCGGAGCCGGAACCGCGGGATCCGGCAGGCTCGGAGTCCGTGCCACACGCCGCAGCCGTGAGCACGGACGCCAGCACGACAGCAGCCGCGACTCTGCCCCGGTGCCTGGTTCGCGCAGATCTGCACATGATGGCTGCCCCTCGCCGCTTCCCTTGCCGGCCCTCATCCTCTCCGACGCCTGCGAGCTTAGGGCCAGCTGCTGCAGGTTCCCTTGCGGTGGCCCCCTTCGGGCACACCCATGCCGGGGAAAGGGCGTTGCCGTACTCCTCGCGTGGATGTGAACGCCATGGACATGGCACGACGGTGGCTGGCTGATCAGGGCGTGCGGCAGGTGCGCGACAGGTGGGTGGGCGCCGATGCGCCGGGCCGACTGCTGACGGCGAACCAAGTGGCGCATTCCCTGGGCGGCGACGTGTTCGCCGAAGACGTGGACGCGGCCGACCAGGTACGACTGGCTTTCGGGCTGCTGGACCTCCTCGACGAATACTGGATCACGTGCGAGATCCGGTTCGCGGACGAGAGCAGGGGCCCCTGCCCGCCGACGTGTTGTGGGACGGCTGCCGTCGGCGGTTGGAGGCCGACAGCGACGCCGAGGCGCTCACCTACTCGCTGTGGGTCGACTGGTTCGAGGACCACAGCACTGCCGCGACGGCCTCGCCGAAGTGCTCGGCAACGACATCGACCGAATCGTGGCCGAACCGTCGGCCGCCCTGCTCCACCGAGCCCGTCGGGTTCTGGACTGTTCGGGTCCGGTGCCCTGGCCGTGAAGGAGGCGGCGTACGGCACCGCTGCACGCCTCCCCGCCCTGCACGACGCGCTGTTCAAGGGCCTGCGGGCGGGCTACCACGACCTGTACGGCGACCTGGAACCGGCCGCCGTGCGGGTTCTGCTCGACCGACTGGGTCTCAAGGCCGGCGAGGCCGGAAACCGCCCATCGTGAGCCGAGTTTCGGATGGATCGCGCGCCGCGCAGTTATGGGCCTGCGAGTCGGGGAACTCTGGGCAGGTCGATCCAGTTGCCGTCGCCACCATGGCGTACGGCGTCGCACGTGAGAAGGAGCTGCGCGATGACGAAGGCGCGAGAGATCATGACCGGCGGGACCGAGTGCGTCGGTGCGGACGACAGTGTTCTGGACGCCGCCCGCAAGATGAAGGATCTCGGTGTGGGCGCCCTGCCGATCTGTGGCACGGACAACAAGCTCAAGGGCATGCTGACCGACCGGGACATCGTGGTGAAGGTCCTCGGCGCCGGCAAGGACCCCGCCACCTGTACGGCGGGGGAGTTGGCGCAGGGCGAGGCGGTGACCATCGGCGCGGACGACGAAGCCGAGGAGATCCTGCGCACCATGACGGAGCACAAGGTGCGCCGTCTGCCGGTGATCGACGGGCACGACCTCGTGGGCATGGTGGCACAGGCGGATGTCGCACGCGCTCTGCCCGACCCCAAGGTCGGTGACCTCGTGGAAGCGCTGTCCACCGACTGACCGCACGCCCACCATGTCGGCGGCCGACCAGGACCGCGGCGAAGACCCCCGGTCAGGCCCGACGCGTACCGACGTGTTCGGCTGCCGGAACGGTCCGCCTGCCACTCCCGCCGACCACCGTCCGCCGCTGCAATTCCCACCCTCACGGTCAGTACGCCGCCGATGGCGGTGCGGCGACCGGGAGGAGGGCACCCGGGGCCCCCTGACGAGGTGCTGCCGGTCGATGTCTCGGTCCTGTGATGTACGCAAGTGTCGGCCGGCGCCACCGGCGGCCGGCGCCGAGTGGGCCAACCGGTGCTGTGCAGGTACCCGACCGGCCCGGCGGCGAGGTGATGTGGCGTGTGCCGCCCGGTTGCCCCGCCCGCACCTGGTCTCACTGCGGCACAGGGGGTGCCTCTCCAGTGCCGGCCGTGAGGGTGAACAGGGCTCCGTCCGGGTCGCGCAGCGTCGTCCAGCGTTCGGTGGCACTCGAAGTGACCTCCGAAACGATGCTTCCGCCCAGCGCAGTGGCCGCCTCGACGGCCGGCTCGAGCTCGGGAACACGGAAGTAGACGTACCAACGCGGGCGGGTCTGCGGCCTGAGCGAGGCGACTTCCACCGGCCCGCTGTTCAAGCGCGCCACGGGTTCGCCGTTGCTCCGCAGCACGACCCGGTCCTCCTCGTACGAGACCTCGCAGCAGCGGGACCGGCCGGTGGCCCACTCCAGGACCTCGCCGTAGAAGATCGCCGCGTCGAACGCGTTGCGGGTGCGCAGTTCGAGCCACGCCGGCGCCTGATGCTCCCCGATCCTCCAGCCCGAGAACACGAACCCCTGCCACACCCCGAACGAGGCACCGTCACGGTCGGCTGCGAGAGCTCCCCGGCCACCCGTCTCGAAGGAGACCGGACCTACGGCGACCGTGCCGCCGCGCTCCCGGATCCGGGCCGCGGCCGCGTCTGCGCTCCGGACGGCGAAGTAGGGCGTCCAGGCCGACGGCGCCGCCAGTACCCCGGCCGACGCGCCGATCCCCGCGACCGGCACGCCGTCCAGTTCGGCCACCGACAGACCGTCACCGACCTGGCCCGGCCGGAAGCTCCAGCCGAGCAGGCTTCCGTAGAAACGCTGCGACGCCTCGAGGTCCCGGGCCATCAGGCTCACCCAGCAGGGCGCACCGAAGACCTGTTCCGTTGAAACCTCCGTCACGATTCCGCCCTTCCCCGACGCCGGCCGGCACGCCCCCGGGGCGGCTGCACCGACACAACAGGTACCGCGCCGACCGGCTGCGGGCACGAAGGCGCGCCACGGTGGAGCGCCGCACAGCGCCCCACCCGCGCGCCGAAGCCGCCCTTCACCCCCCGGGGCGGAGGAAACGGACGATCAGCCGGACACGTCGCTCACCGGGCAGGTCGAAGTGCACCCACAGGGAGCCGTCCTCGCGCCAGGCGTCCATCGGGAAAGCGGTGGCGGATGAGGTCGCGCCGTTGCGTGGGCGAATCGGTCCAGCTCACGGAAGGGGTCGGTACGCAGCAGCATCGCCACCGCCTCCTCTGCGACGTTCGGCACGTGGCTTCGGCTTCCGACGACACTCGTATATCTCGCCCCAGGAAATTGACAAGAGGGCACTCATGTTTTCTGCCTGCACTGGAGGCAACCTGTGGTGAAGGAAGAGCCGACGTCGGCGTGGTGCCCGGGGAACGCGCCCTGGAGCAGCGGACATCGTCGTACGGCTCTGCCTGACCTGATGCTGAGGAGGCGCTGAGCGCGCGGGAGCCGCTGGCCCCGATATCGGGCGCGAAGGACAAGCGGGCAGCAGTCAGCGCTCGTCGTCGCTGTATGCGAGGCCCTCGGCGCCGGTCTGGCGCAACGTCCGACGGATGTCGTCCGTGGCGCCCAGCACCTCGATCCGCGCAGGCGGGGAGGTGTACAGAAGCGGTCTGACGAGGGCGAAGGCGCAGATCAGATCGAGCTTCTCGACACCGCGCACGTCGAGCACCCACTCGCGCACCCGCTGCACCTCGCCCGTCATGAGGCAGCTCTCGATCTGCCGGGCGAGCGGGCCGGTGATCTCTCCGGACAGGGTCAGCCGCGCGCGGTCTCCTTCGATCGGCGCCAGCACCACGCCTCGCGGACCGGCGCCTTCGGTGGGCTTTACCGTGGCTGCCATCTGAGCCTCCCTGGCCGGATCCCCTTCACCCATTTTCCCACGGGTCAGCCCACGAGGCCCGCGCCCTGGAAGAGTGCGGCGAGGGTTGTCACTCCGGCCCGGGGTGCGCAGCGTCGTACTTCTTCGTCCACGTCGCACCGCACCGGCAGGCGTACTCCTCGATCAGCTCGCCGTCGTCCGACACCGACACATCGCCGCGTACACGCACGTGTACATGCTGCTGACTCATGGGAATCACGCTCCATCGTGGGCGGCCCCACCCGGCCCCACCTGAGCCTGCCCGCCGCGGGGAGCATATGCGGACGTCCACGGCGATCAGCAAGACTCTGTTCTGAAGCTCACACGCCGGACGGCTGGTGAGACTGGTCTGCCAGAGAACGACGGAAGAGGCGGTCGCGTCCGGTCGAGCGGGCGGCCTACGGAGCCGTTGCTTGCCCAGGGACGGGCCCCGCCTGGCCAAAGGGTTCGCGTATCACTTCCGCCGGGCAAGGCCGTCATCGAGGATGTCCTTGTGACCATGAAAATGACGGACCGTATCGGCACTCTGATCTCGGTCTTGCATCTCCTTACCTGCGTGTTGCTGCTCGCCCTGGCCGTCAGGGAGTACCGCTCCGGGGCATCGGCTGTCTGGTTGGGGGCCGGGGCTGCCCTGTTCTTCAGTGCCTTGTACACGCTCGTGCGGGACGTGCGGCGGCTCCGCACGCCGTCGACGAGCTGACGAGCGCGCGGTGTCGATCTGGCCCGCCTCGCTGACCCGCCGGCCAAGGCGGGCCGAGTCGCGCTGCCGTCCTGACGGGGAACTGCTGCACTCGATACATGGACCATGACCGGGCCGAACGCCCAGACGTCTTCCCGACGCCACAGATCGAGCTGATCACCTTCGGCCACAGCACCGCAGGCCGGGAGACGCTCGCCCAGCTCCTCCGGGCAGCCGACGTCACCGCCGTTGTCGATGTCAGGACCGCTCCCGGCAGCCGCCGAGACCCGGATCTGTTGCGGCAGCGGCTCGCACAGTGGATGCCTGAAGAGGGCCTCGCCTACCGCTGGGAGCCGCGCCTGGGGGGATTCCGCAAGGCACCGCCCGGCTCGCCCGACACGGTATGGCGCAACGAGTCCTTCCGGGGGTACGCGGCACACACCCGCAGCCCGGAGTTCGTCGCGGCCATGGAGGCGCTCACCCAGCAAGCGTGGCAGGACCGCACCGCGGTGATGTGCAGCGAAGCGGTGTGGTGGCGATGTCACCGGCGCCTGATCGCCGACTTCGCCGTCCTGGCCCGCGGGACGCTCGTTCACCACCTCATGCAGGACGGACGCCTTGCAGCTCACCACCCGACGCCGGGCGTGCGCCTTCGCGACGACGGCCTGCTTGTCTACGACGACGCGGACCCGCCGCCGTGACGACGGGCGAAGCCCTTCAGATCCGGTCGTGCGGCACCGTAATCGCATCGCCCTCGACTGGGACAACGCCTGGCGCCTCGACACCGGCGGGTCGGATCACCTGGACCGCGAGGTGTTCGACGTCTCGGTCCGCTTCGCGGCGCGGATTCCTGTCCGGCCGGTGCGACTCGTCGCTGAAGGTTGCGGTCTTCCGCGGGTTGAGGTCGAGCGTCTGATCACGGAAGGGAAACTCGTATCGGCAGTCCGGCTGAGCGGCAAGCTCTCCGGCGACTTCACCTTCACGCTCAAGCGCTGATCCGTCATCGGGGCCAAGGGCCTGTCCGGCAAGATCCGCCGGACAGGCCCTTGGGATGTCGTCCGGTCAGCGCGGTGTCGGCTACGTCGACGCGGTCCGTCCGACGATCCGCACAACGCACCTTGCCCAAGGCCGGCTTGGCCTCTCGTATGGGGCGATCGGTCATGGGGCGCGCCGTTGCCGGCCGGTGACATTCGTGACGTAGCTGTAGCAACGGAGCAGGGCAACGGAAGAGCCCCTTAGCGGGTCGTACAAGGTGTAATGGCCGTCAGCGGTCGGCGGGCAGCACGACTGAGTCCCGTCCTCGCATCCGGTCGTCTCGACAGCAACGCATGGGGGAATCATGAACGTCCGCACCCGCGGTACCCGACTCGTGCTGGCCGCGCTGGCCGCCGCGACCGCAGTCACGCTCGCCGCCGCCCCGGCGACGGCGGCGAGCTCTCCCCAGTTCCTGGAGCCGAAGGAACTGCCGCCCCACCCGACCTCACCGTGGTACGCCGGCCCGGTCACCGCCGGGCAGCCCGAGCACGCGCCGGTCTGCGTCGGTGAGGCGCTGCCGTCCATCTCCAGCCACCGTGAGTTCTGGACCGAGTACGACACCAACGGGTCGCAGGTCACTGTGGTCGAGCGCGACGAGCAGCGGGCGAAGGCGTTCGCCGCCCTGCTGCGCCGGAAGATCGCCGACTGTGCCGAACGGCTCATGGCAGAGAACCCCGACATCACAGCGACGCAGAAGAGCTACGGCAAGATCAACGTCGAGGAGGGCGCCACTGTCCATGGCCTGCACACCGTCAGCGACTGGGGTTCCTCCGACGTCAGCCTGTTCTCGGTGGGCCGGGACGGCAGGACCGTGACGTATGTCCGGTGGGCGCAAATGGGGACTTTCGCACACGCGCAGGTCACGGACTTCAGGGCGACCACGGTGACGGCTGTCAACAAGCTCTACTGAGCCCCGCCCGGAGCCGCCCGTTCCGCACACGCGGGACGGGTGGCTCCTCCGCCTGCCAGTTCGGCTGAGGGTCGGCGGAACGAGCACGTTGCGTGTGGTTTCGCGCCGCTCCACGAACCCGGCCACCGGGCGGCGACCCGCCTGAGAACATCTTCGGCCTTCGGCAGCCAGAAAACTTTCGGCGAGGATGTCGAGAACGCGTGGCCGGCTCCGTCCCCGGGGTGAACGCGACCACAATGGGTCGCACCAGCACCGAGGAGAAACACGATGGCCAAGTACCTGCTGCTGAAGCACTACCGCGGCGCTCCGGCTCCGGTCAACGACGTGCCCATGGAGAAGTGGACGCCGGAGGAGATCGCGGCGCACGTCACGTACATGGGCGACTTCGCGGCCCGGCTCGAGGAGACCGGCGAGTTCGTCGACGGGCAGGCCCTCGCCCCCGAGGGGACGTTCGTCCGGTACGACGGTGAAGGGCGGCCCCCGGTCACCGACGGGCCGTTCGCCGAGACCAAGGACCTCATCGCCGGCTGGATGGTGATCGACGTCGACAGCTACGAGCGCGCCGTCGAGCTCGCCGGAGAGCTGTCGGCCGCGCCGGGGGCGGGCGGGAAGCCGATCCACGAGTGGCTCGAAGTGCGCCCGTTCCTCGCCGCGCCGCCCACCATCTCGGAGTGACCTCTGCGATGAACGAGGCGCTGCTCCGGAGCCTCGTGCCGGGAGTGCTCGGTATCCTCGTCCGCCGCGGAGCAGACTTCGCGGCGGCCGAGGACGCCGTACAGGACGCGCTGGTCGAGGCGCTCCGCGTCTGGCCGGCCGATCCTTCCCCGAGCTCTCGGCTTCGCCCGAGCAGGGGAGACCCCATTCGAGACCCCAAGGGCTGGCTGGTCACCGTGGCCTGGCGGCGGTTCCTCGACGCGACCCGTGCGGACGCCGCCCGGCGCCGGCGCGAGGACCTCGTCGACGAGGAACCGGCCCCCGGGCCCGCACCGGCGGTCGACGACACACTTCAGCTCTACTTCCTGTGCGCCCACCCGTCGCTCACGCCGTCGTCCGCGGTCGCGCTCACGCTGCGCGCCGTCGGCGGACTCACCACCCGCCAGATCGCCCAGGCGTACCTGGTGCCCGAAGCGACCATGGCGCAGCGCATCAGCCGGGCCAAGCGCACCGTCTCCGGTGTGCGGTTCGACCAGCCCGGCGACGTCGCCACCGTGCTGCGCGTCCTCTACCTGGTCTTCAACGAGGGCTACTCCGGCGACGTCGACCTCGCCGCCGAGGCCATCCGGCTCACCTGGCAGCTCGCGGCCGCGATCGACCACCCCGAGGTGGCGGGGCTGCTCGCCCTCATGCTGCTCCACCACGCCCGGCGCGCCTCACGGACCGCGCCGGACGGCAGCCTGGTGCCGCTCGCCGAGCAGGACCGCGGCCGGTGGGACACGGATGCGATCGCCGAGGGTGTCCGCATCCTGCAGGCGGCCCTCGCCCGCGACCGGCTGGGCGAGTTCCAGGCCCAGGCCGCCGTCGCGGCACTCCACGCCGACGCGCCCACCGCCGAGGAGACCGACTGGGTGCAGATCGTCGAGTGGTACGACGAGCTCGCCCGCCTGACCACCAGCCCGGTCGTCCGGCTCAACCGCGCCGTGGCCGTCGGCGAGGCCGACGGACCGCGCGCCGGGCTGGCGGCGCTCACGGCGCTGGATCCTTCGCTGCCCCGCTACGCAGCGGTGGCGGCGTACCTCCACGAACGGGACGGCGACCTGGAGACGGCGGCACGGCTGTACGCCGACGCGGCCCGGAAGGCACCCAACCTCACCGAGCGCGATTACCTGACCCGCCAGGCCGCCCGCCTCAATGCCCTCGGGCGTGGCTGACGGGGCGCGCACGACCCGCAGTGCTGCGCCGAGAGCGAGGGCGCGAGGGGCGTGGCGACGGCCGGTACGTTCCTCCTCGTCGTCACCGGGCCTCAAGGCGCCGGCGTCAACGGCCCCTGTGTCAGTGTCCCTGGGTGTAGGGGAGCGTGGTGAAGACGGCCAGGTCCTGGCGGCCGGAGGTGATCCACCAGTGGGTGGGCGTTAGGAAGGAGGCCGCGCCCCAGTTGAGGACGATCTCGTCCTTGCCGTCGGCGTTGAGGTCCGTGCCCGTGTGCAGCCAGGCGTACCGGCGGTGTTTCCGCACCTTCGCGCCGTCGACGCGGGCCGGCATGGTGCGTTGCAGCGCGCGCCGGGTCTGCACACCGGAGCGGTCGAGGCCGATCACCTCTGTCAGCACCCGCCCGGTACCGAACCTGGTGAGCCGGTTGGCGGCCACGGCCAGCTCGTCGCGGCCGTCGCCATCGGTGTCGGCGGCGGCCACGCCGCAACTGCCGGGTACGCGGAAGTCGATGGTCTCCGAGCCGCCTCCGAAGTGGACGGTGACCATTTCGCTGACCGAGGGCGGCGTGACCGAGGCACCGGGTTCGTTCTGGCGGGTGCCGTCATCGGCGACGGCGAGATCCCGGCTGCCGTCGCCGTCGAAGTCGCCGAAGGCGAGGACGTTGCCGGCGCGCAGCTCCCGGCCGGTGGCAGCGATGCCACCCGGACCGGCGGGAAAGTACAGGGAGCCGCTCTGCTCGCCGTCGTTGCCGTACTTCACCACCAGGCCGGTGGCCCGGCCCGGCGCGATCCGGTCGACGATGAGCCGGCCCCCCTGCCCTGGTGCGAGGGGACGGCTTCCGGTGCGGGCCGGCCGGCCCGAGCGGTCGAACGGGCCGTACAACAGGGCCACCGAGCGGCCGGACTCCAGCGCGAGATCGGCGTGGCCGTCGCCGTCGAAGTCGCCTGCGACCGGATCGGTTTCGTCGCGCCCGGTCGCCTCCGGCAGTGTGACCCGGGTGGCCCTGCGGCCGGGCGCCGGGCGGCCGGCCGGGGTGCCCCAGGCGATGTACGGGTCGACGCCCGCCGGCCCCATGGCGGGCTTCTGTTCCGCCGGGCTTCGGTCGCGGATGGCGGAGCCGACGAAGTCGGGGAAGCCGTCCCCGTCCAGATCCGCGGTGGGCACCGGCGCCACGTACTCGGGGTCCTGCATCCGCGGCGCCACCGGGAAGCCGAAGTCGCTGCGGCTCAGCACCGTCCGTACCTCCGGCTTCAGCCCGGCGCGCGAGCCGTACACGAAAGCGACCCGGCTGTTGGACCGGACCGGGATCTGCAGGTCGGGATAACCGTCGCCGTTGACGTCGTCGGGAAGCTCGCCGCCCTTGCCCCGTGGGACGGGCGCGGACGCGGAGGGCGTGACGACGGCGGGGCCGGCCGCCGGGCGGCGTTCACCGGCGCCGTGCTGGTTGTCGCTGCACCCTGCGAGGAGCGACATGGCCACGCAGGCGGTGGCCAGGTGTCGGGGACTTCGGTTCATGGTCGACAGAAGACATCTGCCGGGCCGCCGGAACCACGGTCGGGGGCCTTCTGTTACGGGACTGCGACGTACGCTGCTCCGCCGACGGCGCAAGCGTACGCCCCGGGTTCGGCACCTGCCCGCCGACGGTCTCCCACGCCGCCCGGCTAGGATCCGGTCCATGCCGCTGACGACGAAGGACGTGGACCGGTTCGAGGCCGCGAGGCCCCGTCTGGAAGCCGTCGCCTACCGCCTGCTGGGCTCCGTGAGCGAGGCCGAGGACGCCGTGCAGGAGACGTTTCTGCGCTGGCAGGCCGCTGACGTCGACCGCATCGAGGTCCCCGAGGCCTGGTTGACGAAGGTGCTGACCAACCTGTGTCTGAACCAGCTCACATCGGCCCGCGCGCGGCGCGAGTCCTATGTGGGCCAGTGGCTGCCCGAGCCGCTGCTCGGCGGGGACCCGATGCTCGGCCCCGCCGAGACCTTCGAGCAGCGCGAGTCGCTCTCGTACGCGGTCCTCACCCTCATGGAGCGGTTGTCCCCCAAGGAGCGTGCGGTGTACGTGCTGCGGGAGGCGTTCGGCTACACGCATCGGGAGATCGCCGAAATCCTCGACCTCTCCGAGGCCGCGGGCCAGCAGATCTTCCACCGCGCCAAGAAGCACATCGCGGACGGCAAGACCCGCACCGAGATCGACGAGGCCGCCGCCCGGCGGATCGTCGAGGAGTTCCTGGCGGCGGCCACCAGTGGGCGGACGGAGCCGCTCGTACGGCTGCTCACCGCCGATGCCGTCGCGGTCGGCGACGGCGGCGGGAAGGTCCCGGCCCGCGCCAGGGCGTTCGAGGGCGCCGTGGCGGTCGCGACGTTCATGCGCGGCCTGTTCAAGCCCGCGCAGTCCAAGCGCGCCCTGGTCGGCGGCTCGCCCGCCATCCACGTGACGAGCGCCAACGGCGGCCCCGCCGTCGTGGCGGTACTCGACGGCCGGGTCGTCGGCGTCATGTGCCCGGAGGTCACCTCCGAGGGCATCGCCGCTTTCCGCAGCCAGGTCAACCCCGACAAGCTCGAGCGGGCGACCGAGATGTGGGCAGCCGCCGACCACGGGGAACCCCTGTTCCACGCGTTCTGATCGCGACTCCGGATGTCCCGGTCGCGGTGTGAGCTGCTTCACATCGCGGTCCTGTCAGGAAACGGCGGGCTGCCCGGTTCAAGGGGTGAATCCGCGCAAGACACAGGGCGGACCGCGCAGACAGGAGCAGGGAAATGCAGCACCGCATCATCGTCCTCGGCGCCGGATACACCGGAGCCACCGTGGCCGGCCGCCTCGCCAAGCGGCTGCACCGTGACGACGTCGCCATCACTCTCGTCAACGAGGAGCCCGACTTCGTCGAGCGCGTCCGGATGCACCAGCTCGCGGCCGGCCAGGATCTGACGCCCCGGCCCTTCGACGAGATGTTCCGTGCCACCGGCGTGGAGCTGCGGCTCGCGCGGGTCACCCGCGTCGACGTCGACCGCAGGACTGTCGCCGCCGCCGACGCGAGCGGCAGCGCCGAGGAGTTGGAGTACGACACCCTCGTCTACGCCCTCGGCAGCGGCTGGAACGACCAGGGCGTGCCCGGCAGCGCGGAGCACGCCTACGAGATCGCGAGCCGGGCCGGAGCGCTCCGGCTGCGCGAGCGTCTGGCCGGCCTGGACGCCGGACAGCCCGTGGTCGTCGTCGGCGGCGGACTCACCGGTGTGGAGGCGGCGACCGAGATCGCCGCGGCCCGCCCGGACCTCGATGTCGCCCTCGCCGCCCGGGGCGGTCTGGGCGACTGGCTCTCGGACAAGGGCCGCGGCCACCTGCGGAAGGCCTTCGGCAAGCTCGGCATCACGGTGTACGAGCACGCCGCCGTCACCGGCGTCGAGGCCGACGGCGTCACCACTGCCGACGGCAGGACCGTCCCGGCCGCGGTCACCGTGTGGACCACCGGCTTCGCGGTCCACCCGATCGCGCGGGCCACCGCCCTGGAGGTGACCGACACCGGCCAGATCGTGGTCGACGGGACCATGCGCTCGCTCTCGCACCCGGACGTGTACGCCGTCGGTGACGCGGCCATGGCGATGGGCCCCGGTGACAAGCCGCTGCGTATGTCGTGCGCCTCGGGCACCCCCGCCGCGTGGCAGGCTGCCGACGCCATCGCGGCGCGCTTGACCGGTGGGAAGCTCCCGAAGATTCCGATCCGCTACTTCAACCAGTGCATCTCGCTGGGGCGCAGGGACGGTCTGATTCAGTACGTCACCGCCGACGACCGAGCCGTCAGCGCTGCCCTGACCGGTCGGCTCGCCGCCCTCTACAAGGAGTTGATCTGCAAGGGGGCCGCCTGGGGCGTGGCCAACCCGACCCTCGGCCTGCCGACTCGCCGCCGCCGGGTCGTCGTTCAGGAAGCGGCCCAGGCCCGTTCGTCCTTCACGGCGTCGGCCTGACCCGCTCAATGCAGCGGGCGTCCACGTCGTGGGCGCCCATCACTGCTTACGCGCGCAGGCTCGCAGACGACTGCCAGGTGCGCGCCGAAAGCGAGCAGCCGATGGTGGATACGCCGTACCGGCCCGCGGTGATGCCGGGCGTGCCACGAGGCCACGGTAACCGTCGTTGTCGAAATCGCCGTCGACGCCCGAGCCGACCGCGGGGGCGCTGTCGCCGGCGGCTGCGAGCAGACAGCAGGTCAGTGCCGCTGCCGTGATTGCGGCCAGGCCGGTGACACACCGGCATGACACCACGCACTCGAGCGACCCACACGGCGGACCGAGTTCGCGGTGATGCCCGTCACCCCCCGTCCCACCGGCGCCGGTGGGGGTGGCGCGCCGGGCGGGCGGTGTGGTTAGGGTCGGGTGAGTGCTTGGGAAGCAGGCACCCCGTAGCGCGGTGGAGCGGGTGACAAGGGTCGCCCTGTTTGTGGTGTCACGTGCGTGACCCGCTCCGGTACGTACTGCGGGCACCGGGTCCGAGCCAGGAGACCGCGCTTGACGCAGGAGAGCACTGTTGTGCCGTACGTGAGGACGGCGGCCGGGACGTCGGCGGCCCAGCAGGCGGAGGAGAGCGTCGAGGGGCTGCGCGCCGAGTTGGAACGCCTGCGCCGGCAGAACGCGGATCTGCGCGCGCGGGTGCGTACCCATCCGGCGATCGCGCTGGCCCAGGGGATACTCGTCGAGCGCTACGACCTGCGCGACTTCGATGAGGCGTTCGTCCTCATGCGGAACGCGTCACAGCGCGCCAACGTCAAGCTGCATCAGCTCGCTGACGCCCTGAGCCGCGTGCCCGGGCCCGATCGGGACGCGCACCTGTGGTTCCCGCGTCGGGTCCCCACCCCGCCTCCGCCCCTGCGCGGCGTAGACGTGGAGCAGGGCGCCGTGGGCAACCAGGGTGCGGTACTGGGCGCGGCGTTGAGACGGGTCCTGACGATCGCCGGAACGCACATGGGCAACGTGCAGTCGGCCGATCGCTCGGGGCTGCGCATGGAGAAGCACCTGGGTCATCCGAGGGCGTTCACCGACTTCTTCGCGTTCGTCGACGGACCGACGACGTCGTGCTCGCAGGCGGCCGCGGACCAGGAGCAAGTGACCGTCCGCGACGTCGCCACGGCCGAGGTGTTCGACGAGGACTCGCGCCGCACGATTCTCGAGGCGGGCAGCCGCGCGTGTCACAGCGTGCCGCTCAGCGACGGCCGGTCGGTACGGGGAGTCATCTCCTCCCATCACGCGCGTCCCCTGGCCGGCTTCACCCGGCTGGAGATACAGGCGCTGGAGGCCACGGGGCAAGCGGTGGGCCGGTGGCTGACGTGGCACCGGGACACCGTCGTCCGCGACGCCCTCGAGGAGTTGCACCGACTCGCCCGGACGGCGGCGTGACCTCACGCTGAGCGCGAGGACGTCGGAGCGCACCTCACCGGCAGACGCCACGGCTGCCGCGACCCAAAGGAGCACGCGCCGTGTCGCGTCATCACGGCCGGTGCCCGGCCGCGCGACTGGACGTCCGCCCGCCGCTTGGCCGCCCCCCGGTCAGCCCACCAGGCGCCGACGCCAGTCCAGCGGAGTGACGTGCACGGCCCGGCCCGGGGTGCCGTCCCAGGCGGTGGGCAGGCCGACACCCTGGAGTGCCGCCACCACTTCGCGCCCGACCGCCGCGGTGGTCTCCTCCGAGTCGTCGTAACCGCCGAACAGCAGCATCAGGCCGTGGCCGGTGGCGGCGGAGTCGGTGCACTGGCTGTGGAAGTAGACGTAACCGCGGGCATCGGGGGCGCTCTCCTCACCGATCGCGGCGTCGCCGCAGGAGCGGCAGCAAGCGAAGTTCTCCCGGGCCGTGATACCGGCGTCCTCCAGCTCGGTGAAGGCGCGGGCGAGTCGCTCAGGGTCGGTCTCGCCCTGCCAGGTGGCCTGTTCCGCGACGCGTTCCAGCCACATCCGGTCGGCCAGCGCCTCCGCCTGCTTGCGGGAAACGGGGCGGTGGTTCTCCGTGACCAGGTACTCCTCAGCGACCTCCGCCAGTTCGGCGCGCGAGGCGTAGCCGCCGACCAGCACCTCGCGGACGCGCTGCTCCAACTCCTCGCGCCGGTCTTCGCCGATGTCGAGCGGCGGCACCTCGGGGGTGGGTCCCATGTCCAGCGGAGCCCAGTCCGCACCGGCCTCCCAGCCGGCCTCCTGACGTGCCCAGCCGGTCATGGCCGCGATCACGGCCTCCGGGCTGTCGACCATCGCCTGGAAGTGCCGGTCGGCGGCGCCGTCGCGGTGCTCCAGCGTGTAGGCCCCACCGGCCTCGTGCCACACCTGGGTGAAAAAGTCGGGCAGGTCGGGTATCCGCTGCACCACGAGGAAGCGGTCGCCGTCACCGCCGATGCGCCGGACCAGCCCCGCCAGCTCCCCGACGGACACGCGGACGTGCCGTTCCCAGTTCTCCGTCTTCACCGTGATCTCAAGCATGTGCAGACTGTCCCACACGCCTCTGACACCAGACGGTCCGAGCGGATCACGCCAGGTCCGGGGCTGGCGCCCGACGCAGGCGGCGTACGAGCGGAACGTCGGCCGGCGACCGGAGACCGGGTCCGCGACCAGTGCGGCGCCGGCCGCCTGCGTACTCCGGTGACTCCTGTCTCCGTGCCGCACGAGGACCGCAGCGGCACGAGGACCGCAGCGGCACGAGGACCGCAGCGGTACGACGGCGACAGCGGCATGCGAGTGTCAGGGACCGTTCCCTGCGCGAGCCTCGTTCCTCCCGCAGCGGCCGGTGATTGACTGCACCGTATGCCGCTTGACGACTACGGTGTGCTGGCCGGAACGCTGCACCGTCATTTCCGCGACAGACCCGACACCCAGGGCCGTTGGTTCCACGTCAACCTGGAAGTCGACGCGCCGGCTGGGCGATACCGTTGCGCCGTCGACGTGGACAGCAAGCAGTCCGCCACCGGCGTCCAGTGGAAGGTCTTCACCGTGGACGCGTCGGCGCTCGGTCCAGTGGCCGCCATGGCGCCGGGCTACCGGGACCTGGTCCGCAATTCCGGTTCCGGTGCTCTCGATTACATCCGGCACCCCGCCTTGGTGAACCGCCCGGGCTGCGTCTTCGTTCGACGGCCGCCCGGCTGGCTGCAAGCGATGCTCGACAGACTGAATCCGCCCCGGCCGTGGACGGCCGGGACCAACCTGGACGCAGCGCGGGCTCTCGAACCCATCCTCGTCGCCGGGCGGACGGTCTTGATCTTCGGGGAGCCGTTCGGCCAAGGCCTCGGCATGCACAACATCCATCAGAACCAGGGCGACCCGCACGGCAGCCAGTGGTGGGACGAGAACGGCATCTGGCAGGACGGGGCGACGACGACCCGGCGGCCCGACGGCCGGTTCGACGTGTTCCTCTCCAAGTTCTCGACTCAGGCCGACCGCACGGACGACGACGGTCACCCCGCGTAGCCCTCACCGACCAGGGGCTGCGCCGGCCACCATGTCAGGCTGCACCGAGTCCCTTGGGCGGGATGCCCCCGGCGGCGATGCGGGGCCATTGCTGGCCGGCCACCACACACCCCGCCGTGCCGAACCGCCTGTTCCCGGGCGTCCTCCCCACCTGACGGCAAGTGGCGTAAGCCGTCCGGCTCGGCCCGGACTGCCGGTGGTCTTCGCCCCGGACTTCCACGTGGACAGCGCGGTCCTGCCGCATCTCCTCCATTCCGAGGGGGAGACGCGTGCACGATGCCCACCGCTGGTCATCAGCGCGTTCACCGGCGCCAAGGGGTCGCCGGCCATCGTCTTGGCCAGCAGTACGCCGACCGCCAGGGGCAGCAGGGTCGCGGCGAGGGCCGTGCCGGTGCGGGTGACGTGCTGCATGCTCATGCGCCGGGACGCGTCAGGAATCATGGTTCCCATTCCAGCGGCGGGGGAGTGGCGGGTCATCGGACGACGTACTCAGTTCGTTCGGCCGTACGTACTCAGGCTGGGCGCCCGTGGAGGAGCACCCACCGCCGGCGGGTGCGGGGCAGGTGCCGGAGGGCGCCTGACGGCCCGGGACACCCGGGCGGGGCCGCCGTGTCGGCGCCGTGCTCGTGGGACGTGGAACTGCCGCTTGTGACTGCCGCCCCGCCAAGGGCCGGAGTCCTACCGTCGGTCTCCGGCGGACAGCGGCGGAGTGGCCGCGGCTGCGCCTCTTCGCACCGGGAGTGCCCATGAAGAAGAACCGGCTGGCAGCAGGCGGCGCGGCGGCGGCGATCGCCGTCGGGATAGCTGTCGGGGCGGCGGCGCCCGCGAGCGCCGCCCCGGCCGAGCGGATCGGCTCCGTACAGGAACTGCACGCCCAAGTGGCGAAGGCGGTGGCCCTTGAGGCGACCCTGGCGGGCACGCTCGGTGACCCGGTCGGCCAGAAGGTCGCCGAGTCGGTCGAGAGCTGACGGCGGTGGGCACCGTGGGAGTCGCGCGGCGCGACGGTTCCGAGAAGGGTCCGGACCAGGGTCCGGTCACCTGGTGTCCGAGCGGGGCCGCGAACCGGCCGGAGTCGCAGGTTCTCGGCGTGCGGTCCGGTGAGGACGGGCAGGTCGTGTACCTGGACCGGCCGATCGCGGCCGCCGAGGTGCTGGGCGTGGTCCCGGCGGGCATCGAACCGACCCGCGTGCTGAGGTTCGCCTCGCACTGCGTGTCCGCCTGCGCGCACCGGCGGGGCAACGACTGCACGCTCGTCGAGCGGGTGCAGACGCTGCCCTCGGCTCGCGAGGAGCGGTCGGTCCCACGGTGCCACCTCCGCGGACGGTGCCAGTGGTGGCAGCAGGCAGGGGTGTCCGCCTGCCACCGGTGTCCGGCCGTGAGCACCGCGACCTTCCGCGAGGACACTCTCGCCACCCTGGTCGCGGATCCGGCGACCACGCCGGAACAACTGAGCGCCTGGATCGCCGCATCGCCGGACGGACCTGAACCCGGGCCCGACGGTCCGGAAGGCCGGGCGGCAGGGCACGCGGCGAGCGCCGGTACGTTGCGCTGATCCGGCCCGTAGGGTGGGCCCGCCCACTCAGTCCGGACCGGCGGCACCGCAGCAGAACGACAACTGAATGGCCAGTACGGCCGGTGGGGTTGGGGGGGGGTTCTCCCCCGACGACCACCCCCTTTCGCCAACCCCCCCCCCCCCCCCCCCCCACGCGGAGCCCCCAAA